>JAENYF010000038.1 GCA_016841905.1 Desulfoscipio geothermicus
ATTACCCACATATAATGTGCGCGCCATCAGATCACCTCTTTTCCATTGCTGCTTTCAATTTATCCATGTGTCTGTATTATTAGCAAAAGAAAAATGCTAATGCAATAATAGCGGGCTAAGATTTTACCAACTTGCAGTAAGGTATAAACTATTTTGATAGATAAATTTTTCCACTTCGTCAGGAAGTAAATATTTAATCGGTCTGTCTTCACGCACCCGTTGCCTAATATTGGTCGATGATATAGCCAGCGCCGGTACTTCAATGGTTTTAATTCTCGCCAGAGCCTCTTTAGATAATCTGTCTAGCTTACATTCAATCAACTCAAGATGGAAACCCGGCCGGGTAGCCGCAACAAAATAACACTCCCGCAGCAATCTTTCTATATTTTTCCAAGTCAATATATCTAGTATCACATCTGCACCGGTGATAAAATAAATTTCCCAATCAGGATTAACTTGTTTCATGGCCAATACTGTATCAATCGTATAAGATAAACCTGCTCTTTTTATCTCGATGTCGGAAGTTGTAAAATACGGGTTGGTGCTGACGGCAATTTTAGTCATTTCCAGACGCTGCTCCGGTGTAGAGATATCCTTCCTGGATTTATGCGGTGGTTTGCTGGCCGGGACAAAGATTACTTTTTCCATGACGAACTGGTAGCGAGCTTCTTCCGCAGCTACTAAGTGCCCGTAATGTACCGGGTCAAAGGTGCCACCCATTAGCCCGATTCTTTTTTTCCCAGGCTGTTCGAGCCAAATACTCATCCTTGGCTAACTCCATTTCTGCCACACACTATGTCACGTACGTGATAAACGCCGCTGCTACTCCCTGATTTGGCCGTCACCGAATACGATATATTTGTTGGTGGTTAGTTCTTTTAAACCCATCGGTCCGCGCGCATGCAGCTTTTGCGTGCTGATACCGATTTCGGCCCCGAAGCCGAACTGCCCGCCATCAGTAAAGCGGGTGGAGGCATTGATATACACCGCTGCAGCATCAACTTCGTTTAAAAAGCGCATAGCCCGGGGGTAATTTTCAGTAACAATCGCATCGGAATGCCTGGTGCTGTAACGATAAATATGATCCAGTGCTTCATCAAAACTGTCTACCACTTTAACAGAAATAATCAAATCCAAAAACTCACTGGCATAATCTTCCTCGGAAGCCGGCTTAACCCAACCGGCCGCGGCCCTGGTGCGCTCGCAGCCCCGCACTTCCACTCCGGCGGTCTTTAGCGCTTCCAACGCCCCGGGCAAAAATTCTGCTGCAACAGCCTGGTGAACCAGCAACGATTCCAGGGCATTACAAACCCCTGGGCGCTGGCATTTGGCGTTGAGCGCAATACGCTGGGCCTTCTCTAAATCAGCATAACGGTCAACAAAAACGTGGCAGTTGCCCACACCGGTTTCGATAACCGGGACGGTGGCATTTTGCACTACTGTTTGAATTAAACCGGCGCCGCCCCTGGGTATAATTACGTCAATATAGCCATTTAACTTGAGCATGAAGTTAACCGCTTCCCGATCGGTAGTTTCAATCAGGTTGATGGCTCCCTCGGGCATTCCTTCCCGGATAGCGGCTTCAGCAATAACATTGGTTATAGCTTTATTGGAGTTAATAGCTTCGGAGCCGCCCCTCAGCAGCACTGCATTGCCTGCTTTCAGGCATAATCCCGCCGCATCCACCGTCACATTGGGCCGGGCTTCATATATGATACCCACCACGCCAAGGGGTACGCGTGTGCGCCCGATTCGCAGCCCGTTGGGGCGAGTCCACATACTTTCCACCTCGCCTACCGGGTCGGGCAGTGAGGCGACCATGGCCAGACCGTTCGCCATATCCGCCACCCGTGCCTGGTTTAATAACAAACGGTCAAGGAGTGCCTGGGAAAGGCCATTTTTAGCCCCTTCCTGGACATCAAGCGCATTGGCCTCCAGTATGTTATAAGTATTCTTTAGCAAGCTGTCAGCCATAGCCAGTAAGGCATCATTCTTAATGTCTGTAGATAGGTAAGCCAGCTTACGGGCAGCCTCTCTGGCTTTTTTTGCCTTAGCGATAACCTGTCGTTCCATGGTTTTTACCTCCTTAAAGAGATTCATTAAAATAAATTGTTTTGCGCCGCAGCTTAGTTGATTTTCTTTTATTTAATCAACTTTATTCAGGTGTTTAGCAGGTGCGTTGTTCGTATACAACAACACGAGCGTGAACAGTAAGCAGGTCGATATATGTGGCAGTTTACTCCAGCGCCAGGTTGTCCCGGTGGATGATCTCATCGTAATCCTTATAGCCGAGTACCCGGGTAATTTCGCTGGTTTGCTTACCCATGATTTGTTGTATTTCAGCGGAGGCATAATTAACAATCCCCCGGGCGATTTCTCTGCCGTCCGGGGCAATTACGCTCACCGTATTACCCATTTCAAAACTGCCCTCCACGCCGGTTATGCCTGAGGGCAGCAGGCTTTTGCCCTTCTCCCGCAACGCCCGGGCCGCCCCTTCATCAATGTAAATTTGCCCGCAGACCGTGGCGCTAAAGGCAATCCATCTTTTTTTATTAACCAGTTTAATGGAAGGCCAAAATACCGTGCCGGCCGGTTCACCGGCCACCAATCGCCTAATTATATTGGGCTCGGCAGCCCGGGCAATGATCGTAACCAGCCCGGAGTGCATGGCAATGCGGGCGGCCTGGATTTTGGTAGCCATGCCGCCGGTGCCCACTACCGAACCCACGCCGCCGGCCAGAGCTTCTACCTCATTGTTAATCTCGTGTATTTCGGGAATGATTCGGGCTCCTGGCCGACCTGGTTTATCACTGTACAACCCGTCAATATCCGAAAGCAGCATCAAAATATCCGAATCCACCAACGCAGCCACCATAGCGGCCAGGTTGTCGTTATCACCCAGCTTGATTTCATCCACCGCTACAGTGTCATTTTCATTAATTACCGGTATAATTTGCATACTCAACATCGTTTGCAGGGTATTGCGAGCATTTAAAAACCGCTTGCGATCGGCAAAATCCTCTCGAGTCAAGAGGACCTGCCCCACCACCAGCCCATATTCGGCAAATATTTTTTCGTACATATGCAGCAGCAAACCTTGTCCCACTGCAGCAGCCGCTTGTTTCTCGGGCATGGTGCGGGGCCGCTGTTTTATACCCAGTTTACCCATGCCGGCTCCCACCGCCCCGGAAGTAACCAGTAACACGTCCAACCCCTGGTTGTGCAGATCGGATAATTGCCGGACCAGCGCCTCAATTTGGCCGATATTCAGCTTGCCGGTCTTGTAGGTAAGCGAACTGGAGCCAACCTTGACCACAATTCGCTGCAGGCGGCTGAATTTTCTATTTTCCATTTAAACACTCCGCTTTACTCGACAAATTCAAAGGTCATATCTTTAATGCGCACCAAGTCACCATTTTTGGCGCCATAATCGCGCAGTGCCTTTTCCAGGCCCATAACTTGCATAATTCGCTGCAGACGGTCAACCGCCGCCTCATTATCAAGGTCTGTCATGGCCACGTGTTTTTCAATTTCCCGGCCTGTGACAACCAGCTCATTATCCTCCCGGTGAATGCTAAACCGCGGCTCGGCACGGTACACCGTTTCTGTTGTTTGTTCCCCCGGCAGTTCGGGGACTGGTAATTCTTTCAGCAAGATATTGACCCGGCGTATTAATTCCGGCACACCCGCCCCCGTCACTGCCGATATAGGAAATATCTCATAATCACCGGCCAGCGTTTCTTTTATACGGACCAGGTTTTCCTCACTGCCGGGCAAATCCATCTTATTCACTGCAACCACCTGGGTCCGCCCTGCCAGCGCCTCGTTATATAACGCCAGTTCCCGGTTGATGATATGGAAGTCATCCAGCGGATCCCGGCCTTCAGTGCCGGCACCGTCCAACATATGCACCAGCAGCTTGGTTCTTTCCACATGACGTAAAAAATAATGCCCTAGCCCTGCACCGGTATGGGCTCCTTCAATCAGGCCGGGTATATCGGCCACGACAAAACTTTCACCTTCGCCAAGGCTAACCACACCTAAATTGGGCGTTAAAGTTGTAAAGGGATAATTAGCTATTTTTGGCCTGGCGGCTGATATCCGAGCAATAAGCGTGGATTTACCGGCATTTGGATAACCCAGCAGCCCCACATCGGCCAACAGCTTCAATTCCAAAATAAGCTGGCGCTCTTCACCAGGCTCGCCTTTTTCTGCCATGGTGGGCGCTTTATTTTGTGAGCTGGCGAACCGGGCATTGCCCCTGCCCCCGCGCCCGCCCCGGGCAACTACCACTTCCTGACCATTAGCTGTAATGTCCCCCAGCAGTTGGTTACTATCTTCTTCTTGGATTACCGTGCCCAGGGGCACCTTAATCACCAAATCTTCAGCCCCGCGGCCATGCATTCCTTTACTCTGCCCGTGCCGGCCACGATCGGCCTTGTAATGGCGCTGGTAACGAAAGTCTACCAATGTACGCAGGCCTTCATCGCCCCGGAAGATCACATCACCACCCCTGCCGCCGTCACCGCCCCAGGGACCGCCCTCGGGGACATACTTCTCACGCCGAAAGGCCACACAGCCGTTGCCGCCATCGCCCCCCTTGACATAAATCTTAGCTCTATCATAAAACATTATATTTCACCTGTGCTTATAGATTAGAGACATCTTGCATTTCTACCATACTGTCTCACCTTTATTATTCACGGCCCTTCCTTTAATTATAATTGGTTATATAAAGGTTAAGCCTGCTCACTTCATTGCTAAAGCCAATCTGCCATTCATCTCCACTTGGAGTGCCGGTGATGCTGATTAATATTTCACGGTTAGTAATCTCAGGCGCGGTTAGGCCGGCGATCATATTGTTTAAAATATCCTCGACTACAATAGCTATTCTATCACCAGGAATCACACAGCCGCTTAGATTATTTTGCACATCGAACTTAATATCAATTTTGTAGTTTTCTGCCCGGTTATGGGCAATCAGCAGTACAGCAGCCACTTCGGGTACTTCTAGATGCACAACCTTGCTTAAACTAATGATAGCAGTGGCAGCAGTGCGGATATATTCTCTGGCCTCGGGTTCTTTTTTCAATTGCAGCAGACCGGATATAATCTGCAGGTGGTTGAGGAAGTCATGCCTTTGTACGGAAAGCAATTCTAGTATTTTTGCGGTATACAAACAAAACTCTCCCATCTTACCTGGCCTGACAAAGGCCTGTTAGGCTGGTAGCATACCTGGTATTATACCATAAAAAAACAATTTTTGCTGGGATATAATGCTCCATCGATACTGCGGTTAAGTTCTATCCCACTAATAATAAAAAACAGCCTAAATCAGCAAGGCTGTTTTTTAAATTCAATGAATGTTCTTTTTAAAGGTTAGTTTTTTGCAACTGCAGCTTCCTGACTGTAATATTAAATAACGGCTTCTTCAGCTTCTCTGATGTTAACAACCTTTTTATCTTTACCCTTGGTTTGGAAGGATACAATACCATCCACCTTGGCGAACAAAGTATCATCTCCACCACGTCCAACATTTTGACCGGGATGTATCCGGGTACCCCGCTGGCGAACCAGAATACTGCCTGCGGTAACGAATTGACCATCGCCTCGTTTAACACCGAGCATTTTGGGATTAGAATCGCGCCCGTTACGTGAACTACCTACACCTTTCTTATGTGCCAACTTATTTCACCTCCGTGGCTAAGCTAATATTTTTTCCACCACGACCCGGGTAAAGGGCTGGCGGTGACCTTTTTTACGCCTATAATTCTTTTTTGGCTTATATTTAAAAACAATAATCTTCTTGTCCTTGCCGTGCTTTTCAACTTTTAACACTACCTTGGCGCCTTCTACCATAGGAGTACCAACTTGCAGCTGACCGTCTTTTTCCACAGCCAGCACTTTGTTTACTTCGTAATTTTGCCCGGGCTCAGCGGGCAGTTTTTCAATAAACAGAGTATCTCCTTCACTTACGCGGTACTGTTTACCACCTGTCTCAATAATGGCGTACATAGTTTTCCCCCTTGTTTTCAGGACTCGCCGGAAACGGGTAAGGTTATTCAGCCTAGCAAAAGACTTTAGCCTGTTTAGAACCCTTTCCAAGCGGTATATTTTATGGCCTACAATAAATAATTTTACCACATCGACAACCTTTGTCAAGCTAGACCGCCATTATGCCTATTGCCGGATAAACCTTAGCCTTTGATTAATTTAGCACGAGCATAAGTGCGAAACACTTTGTTTACCTCCACAGTCACTGTTTCTCCCACCCTCGGGCCGCCTTCCTCAATATCTATAATAAAACCATCGACCCGGGCGATACCATCATTCAGGTTGCTGGTATGGGGTTCTTCAACCACAACATCCAGCACCTGACCCAGCTTAACCGGTTGATTATTCGCCTGGATATCAGCCTGGTCATAGATGGGACGCATGGTTACCGACTCAATATGCTGCTCGGCTGAACCCCTGATGTAAAGGGTTTTACCGGTGCGGGCTTCCAAATCTCGCAGGCCGGCCCCCCCACTACCGATAAGCCTGGCCGCCACCAGCGGGTTGGCCTCAACTAATATTGTGTCCGCCCCGGTTTGTTTGGCTATCTGGTAAATTTGCTGTTTAATATTAATACCCACTGTTTCTTCAGATAGCACTTTGCCACGCCCTTCACAGTAAGGACAGGCTTTTTGCAGCACTTCTGCCAAACTTGGCCGAACTTTTTTCCTGGTCATTTCCACCAGTCCCAGCTGAGTGATCTCAAGTATATTAGTTTTTGTTTTATCCTTGCGAATTTCCTGCTCAAGTTCAGCAAGCACCTGCCGCTGATGCTCCTCACTATTCATATCTATGAAGTCCACGATAATTATACCGCCGATATTTCGCAGGCGAAGCTGACGAGCAATTTCAACCGCTGCGTCCAGATTGGTTTTCAACACCGTGTCCTCAAGATTGGTGCTGCCCACATATTTGCCCGTGTTTACATCTATGGCAGTAAGCGCCTCGGCCTGGTCGATAACTATATAACCGCCGCACTTGAGCCAAACTGTATTTCTTAAGGCCTTTTCGATTTCTAGCTCCAAATTGTTATCTTCAAAGAGGTTTTTCCTGTCATCCAGGAGTACTTTGACTTTTAGACGAGGCCCCAGGATATCCAGCAAATCTAATATCTTTTCGTACTCATAGCTGGAGTCAATTATCAGCCGATCGACATCCTCGGTAAAAGTATCCCTTAAAATACGTTGTACCAGCTCCAGATCCCGGTGCAGCAGATTAGGCACCGGCCCATGGTTGGAGCGATTAACGATTTTACCCCACAGGTTGGTTAACATGTTGATGTCCAGGCATAATTCTTCCTCATCGACTCCCTCTGCGACGGTACGTACGATTACCCCCATCCCCTCAGGTTTGACACGAGCAGCCATTTCCCGCAAACGCTCCCGTTCCTTTTCCTCCTCGATACGCCTGGATATACCGATATAATCCACATTCGGCATGAGTACCAGGTAGCGGCCGGGTAAGGTGATGTGCGTGGTCACCCGGGCCCCCTTAGTACCGATTGGTTCTTTGACAATTTGCACAATTACTTCTTGCCCTTGCTTTAGAATATCACATATATTAGTGCCCAGCGCTGAATTACTCTGGCCTGGACCGGCTTCCGGGGTGCGCGCTGGAATGGCATCCTCAACATATAAAAAGGCATTTTTTTCTAAACCAATATCCACAAAAGATGCCTGCATGCCAGGTAGCACGTTCTCCACCTGACCTTTAAAAATATTGCCCACCAGCCGCTGGTTGGGCGCTCGTTCAATGTACATTTCAACTAAAACTTTATTTTCTAGTACCGCTACCCTGGTTTCCTCTTCACCAATATTAATAATAATCTCTTTAAACATTTTCTTTCTCCACCATCTTTTATTTCCGATTGCCCAGTGAGTTTAAAAAAGCCCTGTACGAATAATTTGCAGTTCTGCTTTATCTACCGCCATACCGGCGTGGTGGAAAAATGCCTCCACTACGTCTTCAGGGCGGACATTCATGGCACTGCCAGAACTTAATTTCATCTGCATGGTTAAACCACTTACCTGAGAAAGTACATCCAGTTTTACTATACCTGGCCGTATATCGCGTATTTTTTCCCTGCCGTCCTTGCCCTTACGGGTCACTTCTATATGTTCCTCGCTTAAAAAATTTTGTGCAGCCCCATCAGGCAGCGGACCGGGCAGATCGTGTTCATCAAGATGCACAATATAACCGGCTTCATTTAACTCAGCCATTGGTGCCGGAGTATTATCCTGCACATCACTCACCTCCAGCACCGCGAGCCCTGGCGGCAGAGCGCCATTTAACCGTTCAGCCAGCTTCCAGTGCGCAATGGGCTCCTGCATCTCTACATCCAATACCTCAGCTAACCCTTCGACACCGACGGGAAGCGGTGCAGCAAAACTAAACCGGGGATGCGGATTAAAGCCTTCGGAAAAAGCAATGGGCAAAGCTGCCCGGCGAAAGGCCCGCTCCAGTGTGCGCACCAGATCCAAGTGAGATATGTAGCTGGCCGGACCCCTTTTACAATACTGTATTCGATAACGGGGCAACAGTTTCACCTCCCGCAAAATATGGTTTTGCCTCCAGAGTGACACACAAGCCGCACCCCTGGCACCGACCGTCGCGGCAATCGGGAGTAATTACCCCTTCTAAAGAACGGCGGTGTTCCCGCACTAAAAAGTTTTTACTCACCCCGGTGCTGATATGGTCCCAGGGCAATGTATCCTCGTAACTATACTGCTTGTAGACGTACCATTCAGGAGCAATGCCTGAACTGGCAAAAGCCCTTGTCCACTTGCTTAAATCAAAAAATTCCGACCAGCCGTCAAAGCGGGCACCGTTGCGCCAGGCTGCTTCAATAGCACCGGCCAGTCGCCGGTCGCCGCGCGAAAACACGGCCTCCAAAAAGCTGCCTTCCGGATCGTGCCATTTAAAGACCAGACCCCGGCTGCGTAATAGCTCCCGCAATAAGGCTTGCTTGCGTTTTAATTCAGCTATGGAATTCTGGGGTTCCCATTGGAATACGGTATGGGACTTGGGCACAAATGAAGATACACTTACCGTCACCTTAAGCCGCCCTTTAGCCCTGACCAGCCGGCGTCCTCGCTCCAACACCTTCCGAGCCAAATTAGCAATCCCCTGCAGGTCCTCATCCGTCTCAGTAGGCAATCCAATCATAAAATATAGTTTAATTGAATGCCAGCCAGCCATAAAAGCTGCTTCGACAGCTGCCATCAGGTCATCCTCGGTTACACCCTTATTTATTACATCCCGCAAGCGCTGGGTGCCGGCCTCAGGCGCAAAGGTCAAACTGGAACGGCGCACTTGTTGTACTTCCTTGGCCAAATCTACGGAAAAGGCATCTACACGCAACGATGGAAGCGACACGTTAACACCGGCGGGGCCGTGTTTGTTAATAAGCTCGTGAACAAGGGGAGTCACCTGGGAATAATCCGAGGTGCTCAGCGAGGTCAGCGATATTTCTCCCCAGCCGGTGGAACCGAGCAGACTGCTCGCCTGATGCAGCAATGTTTCCGGTTCCTTTTCCCGCACCGGGCGGTATATTATACCGGCCTGGCAAAATCGGCAGCCCCGGCTACAACCCCGCTGTACCTCGATCATCGCCCGGTCATGCACCGCTTCAATTGCCGGCACCACCATCCGGGTGGGGAAACCTAAGGCGTCCACATTTGCCACTGCCTTTTTTCGTACCCGGGCAGGTACACCTTGACTTACCGGGGTTACCGTGTTAATTGTCCCCAGACTACTATACTCTACCCGGTACAATGCCGGTACATAAATACCTTCGATACCGGCCAGCCGCAGCAGCATATCCTGCCGGACCTCGCCGCCGCGCCTCGAAGCCAGATAGGCGTCCAATAAATCATTAAGCAGCTCTTCACCCTCACCGATTGCGAAAACATCAATAAACTCCGCTATCGGCTCAGGGTTAAAAGCACATGGTCCGCCGGCTACAACCAGGGGATAGTCCCCCGCCGCGCGTTCCGCTGAGTACAGTGGTATACCGCCTAAATCCAGCATGTTCACAATATTTGTAAAGCTTAATTCATACTGCAGGGTAAAGCCTATAATATTAAAATCCCGCAGCGGCCTGCGGGATTCCAGGCTAAATAACGGCAGGCCATTATCACGCATTTGTTGCTCCATATCCGGCCAGGGAGCAAACACCCTTTCCATCAGAGCATCATCACGGCCGTTGACCATACCATATAAAATTTGTAGTCCCAGGTGGCTCATGCCCACTTCATACACATCGGGAAAGGCAAAAGCCATCTTTACATCTATACTTTGCCAATCCTTACATACAGAGTTCCATTCGCCACCAGAGTACCGGCCGGGCTTTTTCACTCGCCGAAGAATCTTTTCCAGCTGCTTCTCCATGTAAACACAGTCCCCCAGAATTTTAATTGCCGCCATCAGAACATTTTAATATTAAATACCAACAAATACTATTATTTAATATACCACAAAATATAGCCTAATGAAATTATTGATAAGCGTCACAGCAACACTTGCTTACTATTATTTTAACCATATAAAAGCAATAATACAGCTAACTTTGTCTTTATCTCTCAATTAACTCGCCCACAGTTATATTTGAGCCACGGTGCATTAAGGTATCAATTATGCTGGACTCAGTCACTGTACCCATATATTTCCACTGCTGATCCAGCACTGTCACCAGATGAAACTGGCGGGGCAGAAAAGGCCGCATCAACTGTCCCAGGGGAACATTCTCGACAGCCACTAATTGTTTTACCGGCAGCACCCCTTCTCGGAGCAACTCCTGCTGTTTCCGCAATAAGAGCTGCATAAACAGGTAGGGCGCCGCGCTGCGCTCCCGGGTGGCCGCGTAATAAAGGAACAAAGCAGTAAACAGAATATCCAGGCCGCAGGCTTCCCACCATACCATTAGTACGCTGAAAACTGCGATAATAACTGCAAAAACTTGACCCAGCCTGGCAGCCCGGTAGGTAGCCGGCGTTATACCAATCCGGGCAGCCAGGTAAGAACGATATATACGCCCGCCATCCAGTGGCAGGGCAGGCAACAGGTTAAACAAGGCCATTAACAGGTTGCACTGTAAAAAAAACGGACCCAGGTCAGCATGCCAGAGCCCGTAATTTTTAAATGCTATAGCCAGAGCAATCATCGCCACATTGCTGGCAGGGCCAGCCAGTGCAGTATAGGTTTCTCGCACTGGATCCACCTGCAACTCAGTACCCGCCCGGGCAACCCCACCAAAGGGCAGCAGTTCCACTTCATGGGCAGGGATTCCTAAACGGTTGGCCATTAGAGAATGGGCCATTTCATGCACCAGCACTACACCAAAGGCCACCAGTCCCCGGTCCAACACTCCAGCCACAAAAAACAAGGCCAGTAAAGCCAGAAAAAAGGGGTTTAAGTATATATCCACCCCCAGTATACGTCCTAGTCGCATACCGGTATCCTCCGTTATTCTCCACTTATTGTCAAACGAGCCAGCGGATCAACCAGCTTTCCATTTTCCCGCAGTTCAAAATGCAGCCCCCCGCCAGCTACATCACCGTTTTCACCAATTAGGGCAATTTTATGGCCTGCCTGCACTTTTTGGCCTTCCACCACACTCACGTCAGTTACACAGCCATACAGTGTGTATTTGCCTTCACCATGATTAATTAAAACATATTGTCCTAGTTCTTTATCTTCGCCTATCCTTTCCACCTTGCCGTCCAGAACAGCAACGACGCCGGTACCAATCGGTGCACTGATATCAATGCCGGCGTGATATCTTTCCATGCCGTCAACAGCAGATTGCGTCCAGCCAAACTCCTCCACGACCTTGCCGGAAACCGGTAAAGCCAGCTCTTCATTAGTGAGCCCGCTACCCGTTACCTGCCGGGCATCAATTCCTGTACCCGGACCGTGAATCACCGGGTTGTCCCAATTAACTAGTTGAGCAGCCAGTTGTATAGATTTATCCAGTACCGGTCTGAAATCCCACTCCGCTGTAAGCAGGTGCCGTAAACTTTCCCGGGCTTGTTCACCCACAGGATGGGGGTATTGGCGCACTACTATCAGTAAGGCCAGTATAACCAGTACGGCAGTAATTCTATAGAGGCCGTTCCACCTTTTTGAGCGCTGATATGATGATGTTACCGGGCGCCGGCCATTTACGGACTGGTAATAGTCTGCCCATTCATCAAACCCCCTGCTTTTACGCCCGCCCAGACGCGATAACTTGTCCCACTTCAAAGTCTCTTCACCCCCAACCGTTTACCGCTAACTAATGTCGGCAGCTTTATAATATATATATTTGCGGGGGTGGATAAATATGACAAACTTGTTAACACAGGAATTTTTAGTATCATTTATTGGTGATGACCAATTAACCCTTAATCGTAGGTGTAGCTGTTGACGATATTGCCGTTTTGGTCAATTACCCTGGTTAGACCTCCTGCATGCGCTATTAACGCACACGGCTCTTCCTATCACCATTATAGAATATAGCTTATATTGAAAATAGAAACGCCTCTTGTTGAAATATTCAGAAGGTGTTGACTTTTGGGCAGGAAACCGCGAGTAGAGTATTCAGGAGCTTTATATCATGTGATACAGCGTGGAAACAATAGGGAGTACATATTTGCGAAAAATGAAAATAAAATGTTGACTAGAACTTGAAACGTGAACTTGGATGTTGCCGATGTTGCTGATAAGTTAATAAGTTCGGTGCCAGGCACCATAATTTTTCGTCATAGTCGTAGTCGGTCCTGGTGGTCCGGCCGTCGCTGTGCTGGATATTGATTCGGGTGTGGTTGCCGGGGCGGGGTGGTTTGTGCTCAGGTAGTCGTTGGGAATGGCATAAGCCAGCCCAACAACTACCTTAAAGCTATGGTAGATTCTAAGGTTAGAAAAAACTGTTCTTTCTATTCAACATCAAACAAATAACTATAGAATTCTTCATTCAATGCTTTATTGTCTTTTAGTGATTCTCCACTGCTAACATCAATTAAATCAACTTTAATTGAATCGGCCAAAGCATCTCCGCCATCAATCATCACAAGAGTAGAATGCATAACTCCGGTAATAAGGTCATTTAGGACTTTTCGTAATGCCTCTTTCTCTTCTTTTTCACTAAATAATTTTTGTAATTTTTTAAAATCATTTTCAACGTTTGACCATATTAAATCTGAATCAGGCTCAAGGCTATCTATTGCTGTATTGACCCAATGATCTTTAATTTGTTTTAGATTAACAAATGGGGGTGGTAGTAATATTGTGTCCGGTCTTGATTGGTTGTTTTTTCTTCAAGCTTGTTATCGTCGTAGTATTCCATGGCTGTGATTTTACCCGAGGCGTCTTTTGCTTCTTTGGGTAAGCCATTGGGGTGGTATTTATAAGTGAGCGGTTGTCCCATTGGCGGTTGCTCGGTGACCAGGAGGCCTCTCTCACTATATTGTTTTGTAGTGGTAACGGTTTGCGCGCCTTGATATTGTTTAATTTGGGTTAGATCGTCCAGCCTGTCGTAATTATAATCGGTAGTTTCCCCCAAGGCGTTGGTGACTTTATTCAGCCTGTTTAAGGTGTCGTAACTATATTAAGTGTCATGTAGGTTGGCGTCTTTAAGTTTGGTAAGGTTACCTGCCAGGTCATATTCGTATTTTTCTTCAACTGGGGCGCCGTTCAGCCCGTTGGGATAGCTCTTTTTGGCAGTTGTACGGCCCCACTAGTCATAGGTTTCTACGTAGTGATTTTGTTCGGGTTCACCGGTATCGAATGGGGTGAATTTAATGGTTTTGGTACGGTTAAATATATCGTGTTCAATGTTATATTTGTTGCCCTGGGGGTCGGTGATTTCCCTTAGCCGGCCCCAGCTGTCGGTTAAGTAGGTTGTCTTGTGGTTTTCAGCATTCTTAACCCAGGCTTGCTGTCCGTAATTGTTTTCGCATTCCTAGAATAACCGACCGACGGTACTGCCTCCCAAACTTTGCTAGATATAATGACCACAACAAATAAAGAAAAAGGATGTCTCTTGTGGTTCTGTAAGCAACCGTTCCACAAGAGACATCCCAGTTACAGCTTCAACTAAAAAATACTTTTCTGCCGACGAATGTTGATATTCAACAGCACCCCAATAGCAATCATAGTAGTGATCATACTGCTGCCTCCATAACTGAATAAAGGCAGTGGTATACCGGTGACGGGCATAATAGCTACAGCCATGCCGACGTTGACCAGTATTTGAAAAGTGATCATGCTTACTATACCTGTCGCCATCAGAGTCCCAAACATATCCTTAGCTTCGTTGGCAATCCGTACTCCCCGGTAAAGAAAAATACCAAACAATATCAAGAGCAATGCGGCACCCAAAAAACCGGTTTCCTCTGCTAGCACCGAAAAAATAAAATCAGTATGCCTGATCGGCAAAAACTCCAAAAAACTCTGGGTACCCCGCAGCAGTCCCTTACCCCAGAAGCCACTGGAGCCAATAGCAATTTGGGACTGAATAACATGATAGCCCGCCCCTTGAATATCAGACCAGGGGTCTAGAAAGATAATCAGCCGCTTAAGCTGGTATTCATGCAGAGGGATCCAGGTATCGAATCTAAGATGTGACCATATTAATCCCACCACCCCGGCCAATCCCGCTCCGAATAGACCGACAACCAGAAAAGGCTTGGTGCTGGCAACAAATAACATACCAAACAGTATGGCAATAAAAACTAATGAGGTACCTAAGTCGGGCTGTAGTAAGATTAGCAGCAACGGTACTCCCACAAAAATAAAGGTAGGCACCAGTTCCTTGATATTGCCTAGCTGCCCTTCCTTTTTGGCTAGAAAATCGGCCAGGGTAATAATGATGATGATTTTGGCAAATTCGGAGGGCTGGAAAACAAAGGGTCCGATCTCAATCCAGCGCTGAGCACCCATCGCAGTATGACCCAGTATAAGTACCGATCCGAGCATCAGCAAATTCACCACATAAAGGTGCTTTGTGTAGCGTCGCCAATCTTCATAATGTATATATAAAACGACCGCTGCGACTGCAGTTCCCAGCAATATCCAAATAAATTGTTTTACCGCGTATTCTTTTTTCATCCATAGTAATCTTTGAAAAATATTGGCCTCTTGCAGTTTGTCCACATCCAAGCCAAGGCGCATCCACCAGCCGTAATCGGTGCTGGCACTACTGATCATGACCAAGCTAAACAGCAGTATCACCCCGGTGACCCCCACCAGAGTTAAATCCAAGTTTTTTATAAACCGTTTATTACTCAATCGTTAAATCACCGCCTTGCTTAAACAGTATAATTTTTATTATATAACAGGCGATGGCACAAAAAAAGCCGGTAAAAATAAAGCTACCGACGAAACGTATTTATAAATGTCGCACAACCGCTACACCTGCAGCGGGCCCGGTCCGGTAAAACCCGAACCGGGCAACAATAGTTTAGGCGGTCTCAGTTTGTACGGTCCTTTTCATTTTCTTCACCGGTATATTAGCCACTAAGGCAACCTGGTTCTCGCTGCTATCCAGCGATACTTCCAGTGAATGTTCATCAATTTCCATATAATTAGAAATTACTTGAATTAATTCAACTCTCAACGTCTGTAAAAGTTCCGGTGAAACACCAGCACGGTCGTGCACAAGCACCAAGCGCAATCTCTCTTTGGCCACACTCTTACTGGAATGGCTTTCACGGCCTAACAGGCGGTTAATAATCTCCAGCATTGCGCCTTCTCCCCCCTTTTCGTTACTTCAGGCCAATTATCTGCCTTAACTTCTTAAAGAACCCACCTTCTTCTTCCAAGTTCATCATCGGGACATCTTCACCTTTGATGCGGCGAACAATATTGCGGTAGGCCTGCCCGGACTTTGATGAATCATTCATTACCACCATCTCGCCCCGGTTAGTGCTTATTACTACCTGCTCGTCATCCGGTACCACACCAAGCAGGTCTACAGCCAGTATGTCGATAATATCATCAATGCTCATCATATCTCCATGCTTGACCATTTGGTAACGCATACGGTTTACCACTAACTTGGGCTCACGCAGATCCTCTTTTTCCAGCAAGCCAATGATACGGTCGGCATCCCTGACTGCTGAAACCTCGGGAGTAGTAACCACGATAGCCTGATTAGCACCGGAGATGGCGTTGCGAAAACCTTGCTCAATACCGGCAGGACAATCAATGAGAACATAATCAAACTCGTTTTTAATTTCTTCAGTAAGCGCCCGCATTTGCTCCGGGTTAACTGCTGTTTTATCCTTGGTTTGGGCAGCAGGCATTAAAAATAAATTTTCAAAGCGTTTATCTTTAATTATTGCCTTCCGGAAGGAACAATTACCGCTGGTAACGTCCACCAGGTCGTAAACAATCCGATTTTCAAGGCCCATAACTACATCTAAATTGCGCAGCCCGATATCAGCGTCAATCAGGCAAACCTTGTCACCTAAAGAGGCCAGACCGGCACCCAAATTAGCACTTGTGGTAGTCTTACCTACGCCTCCTTTGCCTGAAGTAATAACTATTACTTCCCCCATAAATATTACTTCCTCCCTTTTATGCATTTACACTTAAGTTAACTTCATATTAAGCGTTCCGAACCAGATGAGAAAGTCTCAATCACTACTGTACCGTCTTTTATTCTGGCTATCTCAGGTACAATGGGTCCATTATCATCCCCATCCGGGGCACGGGTGATATGATTCGCAATTCGCAACTGGGTAGGTCGCATGCGAAAAGCATAAACAGCGGCTTTTTCATTGCCACCGGCTCCCGCGTGCACCACTCCGCGCAAATATCCCATAACCACCACATTGCCGGTAGCAACCACTTCCCCACCAGGATTAACATCACCAACAATTACCACATTGCCGTCAAAATATATTGATTGGCCGGAACGCAGGGTGCGTTGGACCAGAACTGTATTCTCATCCATCATCTCCTCGGGCTCTCCCCCCCCTTTACCGGGGAACTGCACCAAATTCCCGCTAGTCCAATCCGGAGCCAATAGTTTACGCCTCCCCGCATAACCAGTTTTTTCACTTTAAACAACTAA
This sequence comes from Desulfoscipio geothermicus, assembly GCA_016841905.1. GTDB lineage: Bacteria > Bacillota > Desulfotomaculia > Desulfotomaculales > Desulfallaceae > Sporotomaculum > Sporotomaculum geothermicum_C. The sequence continues at coordinate 17,111 of JAENYF010000038.1, forward strand.
CGTAATTATTATTCTACACTCCATAACCAAATCCTGCCTAAAATTGCTAAAACCAAAATTTTACATCAGGTTTTTTTAACGCCATTAATTACACTTATAAAACGATAGACAAGACGGCGCCAGCGGCATAACCAATGCTTATGGCTGCTGCTCTATGTCCTGCTCCGGTGACGGCAAAGACTGGGGTGCAGCAGGCGTGGTTTGTGGTGGCTGCTGTTCAATCTGTGATTGTTCTGATTCCGGTGTCACCGCAACCGGCGCTGTCCCGGCAGGCGGCTGGGTTTCATCTAATGGCGGCGGTTGGACCTCTTGCTGCGGATCAGTCACCACCGGCGGTACTGTTGTCGTTTGTACCGGCGGAGCTAAAGCTACAGGCTGTCTCGGTGCCGAGGTAGGCTGACTCAACCGGTATTGTATTACCCGGCTCAATCACTTGACACTGCCTCACTATCACCGGGCAGGTGTTCCCAGCCTGGCCAGCTTAAAGCCGGCAGCGCGTCCCAGTCCTCAGGAAGTTCTTCGGTATCGTACACTTGCCGGTTGGTTGTATTATTCTGTATATCCTCTGCTTTTGTCTCTGTCTCAGCAAAATAAGCATCCAGTATTTGCCGGGCAATGGGTCCGGCGAATGAACCTCCCGCAAAACCATATTCCAGCACCACAGCCACAGCAACTTCAGGTTTTTCGTAAGGTGCATAGGCTACAAATAAAGCATGGTTGCCAATTTTATTGCCTTTGGCATCCAGTACCTCCGCAGTACCGGTTTTAGCCGCTGCGTCAAGCCCAAAAACTGCCGATGCGGTACCGTTGGGTGGCGTTGCCACCATATGCATTCCTTCCTGAATTACCTGTAAATTAGCTTTTGAGATATTTACCTCTCGCTTAGCCTCCGGCTTAAACTCTTTGAGAATCTTACCACCCGGGGTAACAATTTTATCCACCAAATAAGGCCGATATAATGTGCCATTATTGGCTATAGCAGCTACATAGGATACCAGCTGCATCATCGTGTAGGTATTATTGCCCTGTCCGATGGACATGTTAACGGTTTCAAATTGCTGCCATTCCAAATCCCATTCATGTTTTTCTAACTGCTTGTCCAGTTCAGCGTCCCTTACTTTTTGCAGTTCCTGCTTACGCGCTTCGCTGGTAGTTTTTTCGATTTGTTCATTGAGTTTGCGTACTTCAGCAAAGTCCTCGTTATACATAATTAACATATTTTTCACAAGTTTATATTTCCACTCTGGTGTAGGCACCACGCCGCTTATTTCACCAGGCAGATTAATACCGGTTTTTTCACCCAACCCAAATTCTCTAGCCATACTGGCGATTGCATCTACCCCGGCCATACGCCCGTATTGATAAAAATAGGTATCACAGGACACCTCCAAAGCCTTGCGGAGGTCTACCATGCCATGACCGCCCGGTTTCCAGTCATTGAATATACCCTTGCCCAGCCGGTAATAACCGGGGTCGGAAATACTATAGTTGGGATCCACAATTTCATTCTCCAATATCGCCCCCGCCGTAACCATTTTAAAAGTAGAGCCAGGCGGATAAATAGCTGATATGGTGCGATTAAGCAGCGCACCTGTATCTTGCAGCTCCTGCCACTGTGCGTTGGATAACCCATCGGTGAAGATGCCGGGATTATATGATGGATAACTGGCCATAGCCCGAATGGCTCCGGTGCGAACATCCATGACCACCGCAGCACCTGCCTTGGCACGACTGTGACCCGCACTTTGGGCCCGGGCCACCCCCTCCGCCAATGCCTTCTCCGCAGCTACCTGCAAATCAAGATCAACCGTCAGCACAAGATCGTTGCCCGGTACAGGTAGTTTTAAGCCTAAGTCCCGCACCGGCCGACTACTTGCATCTACCTCTACCTGCCTGGCACCGTGTTCGCCCCGCAAATAAGACTCATATATCAATTCCAGGCCGTTTTGCCCGTAAAGATCGTTCATAAAATAGCCTTCGTCTTTATGCTCCTCATACTGCTCCTGTTTGATATTCTGCACATAACCAAGCGCGTGGGCCAGCAAACTCTGATAAGGATAGTCCCGCACCGGTTGAATGTCCACGACTACCCCGGGCAATTCCATCTGTCTTTCCCGCAATGTCACTACTGTTTGGGCTGGGATATTCTCAGCCACTAGCACGGGTTCGTATGGCTTGTAGTATTTTTTCTCCCTGATTGCTGCCCGCACATCTGCTTCTACTTCATAAACGGTCTTATCAGCAAAGACCGCCTCTTGGTGTAGCATAGCCACCAGTTCGCTTAACATATCGGTTTTCTTTTCCAACCTGACACCAAAGGAACTGAGGTTTTGCTGACGCAGGGTAGCCACTGTGGATGGATGATAAACAACGGCGATTTCCAATGCTGCACCATTTTCCAATTTAACCTTGTTACTGCTGATCCGCTCTTTGATAATTTTTTCAATAGCTTGCTTTTTAGCTGTATAGGTGGCCTCGTCACTTTTCCGGTTAACAAGCTCATTAAAGTCCTCCGGCGTCTTACCGCTGATTTGCTGAAAATACTGCACCGCTTCCTCATCCCCGGCTAATATCCAGGCAAGCTTGTCAGCCATACTTACCGTTTCCGGGCCAATACGGTCCAGGTATAGGTGATGGGTAGTGCCCTCTAAATTTAATTCATTGATGGATACAGTATAAATAGGTTTGTTAGTGATAATTTTTTCGCCTTGCTGGTCGAAAATTTCCCCCCGCGGGGCAAAAACCGGCACGATCCGAATATAATTATTGCGCGCCATCGTACGATATTGTTCGGTTTGTACCAATTGCATAAAGGATAGTTTGGCAAGTAATAGCAGAAGTACCAAAAGCACTACACCCAATACAAATTTCATTTTATATTCAATTAATGTTTTTCTTTTCATAATGCTAACCTTTCCTGTTTCTCCGAATGATGAGCGAGGGTCTGCTCAGGGGTTAAAAAATTCGCCCTTATTAGACTGGTCCTTACGGACAAATCGATAAAAGTAACCGTAAATAATCAGTACTACCAGCGCATTATAGAAAGCGGTGGGCAATATAACATAAGCAAGTGCCGCCAGCACGGGCACTGATACATTCACCAGCAACAGCAAGAATTGAAAAACTAACTGCGCCCCCAATGTGCATATCCAGGTCAGCCCGGCAGCAATCACACGATTATCCCTGTATAACCTGCCTTCCCCCAATCCCGCCAGATAACCTGAGGTCATTTTGGTTAAAGCATTTAAGCCAAAATAACCCCCGCTTACCAGGTCTTGTAAAATACCGGCTGCAAAACCCAAAAAAGCCCCCTCCCGAGGACCCCGGAGGAAGCCATTAAGAATAACCAGTATCAGTACCAGATCAGGTTTTACCCCATAAATTGCTATATAATCAAGAGCTGTGGTTTGCAGAATTAATGCAAGCAGCACAAACAATAAAAAATACAACGACTGCAAATTTCTCACCTCCGGGTGCTACTTAGCTGGATCAACGTTGCTTGAGGTAATTACCAGAACCTCCTCCAACCGGTTAAAATCCACAAAGGTTTTTAACGTTGCCATTTTAAACATCCCGGATTCTTCCCGGCGGGTCCCCTGCACTGTACCAACCGGTATGCCCTTTGGAAAAACACTGCCAAACCCTGAGGTTACGACCCTGTTTCCTTTTTTTGGTGCCAAATCAGACGGTATGTGCACCATATTGACAACGCTACTCCCACCGGCTACTCCCTCAACAATACCTGGTGCACGATTTTCTTGGACCAAACAACCGACGCCGCTGCGGGGGTCAGTGATGAGCAGCACCTCTGCCGTATTGTTGGTAACATTGGTTACCCGGCCAACTAGACCTACCGGGGTAATCACAGCCATATCCTGCCGGATGCCGCTGGTAGAACCCTTATTAATAATCGCTATACCGAACCAATTATCTGCCGCACGCCCAACGACTTCGGCCGATGCTGTATTCAGCTGGCCTGCCAGGCTGGTTTTAAATGCTAGTTGTTCCTTAAGACGGGCATTTTCGGCTTTAATTTCGTTATATTCAGCTAGCGTCTCCTGTAGTTCCGCCACCTGCTGCTCAAGCTGCCGGTTATGTTCCGAAACTTTATATAAGCGGACGGGAAACGCAAAAAAATCAGTGACCTTACTGCTAACTACCGATACTACCCGCTGTACTGGAGAGAGCGTCTCCCGAGTAGTTGACTCAAAGAAAGTCAACTCATCCGTATTACCTGCGGATAAATGTAAGCCGACAATAATAAGCACTACCAATACACCTAATAAAAAAAGGGTTTTCCCAGTTGTTAGACGGGACACACGACACACACCTTATAATATATTATAGCCCATTTGCAGTTGAACCGTAAAATACCAAGCTCAAGCCAATTTTTTGGGATGAATAATAATTTTACGCAAAATATTAATATTATCCAGTACCCGCCCTGTGCCATAAGCTACTGCCAGTAGCGGTTCCTCAGCCAAGTGTACAGGCATACCGGTTTGCTCACTGACCAAGTGGTCCAGGCCACGCAATAAAGAGCCACCCCCAGCCATAACTATCCCCCGGTCCATAATGTCCGCGGATAGTTCAGGAGGAGTTTGTTCCAAAGTGCTTTTTATTGCATCTACAATACTGGCCACAGGATCAGACAAAGCTTTATAAATTTCCTCAGAAGTTATCTCAATAGTTTTTGGTAATCCGCTTATCAAGTCACGCCCCCGCACCTCATACGTTTCCACCGCATCAAGGGGGAATGCAGTACCAATTTGTATTTTGATTTCCTCAGCGGTACGCTCTCCAATCATTAAGTTATAGGTTTTTTTAACGTGCTGGATAATCGAATCATCCATCTCATCACCTGCCTTACGTACCGAACGGCTGGTAACTATACCTCCCAGAGAAATTACCGCTACCTCGGTGGTACCCCCGCCTATATCCACGATCATATTTCCTGTAGGTTCATGCACCGGCAAGCCGGCTCCGATGGAGGCCGCCATAGGCTCTTCAATCAGATAGGCTTCACGAGCTCCTGCTTGTAGAGCGGCTTCACGAACAGCCCGCTCCTCCACCGCGGTTACTCCGGAAGGCACTGAAACCACCACACGGGGTCTAATTAGAAAAGTGCGGCCACGTAAAGCTTTACTGATAAAATATTTGATCATACTTTGAGTAATATCAAAATCGGCAATCACGCCATCCTTCATCGGGCGAATGGCTATGATATTACCTGGTGTACGGCCAATCATTTGCTTGGCTTCCTCACCCACTGCCAACACATGACCGTTATCACGCTGGATAGCTACCACTGACGGCTCTCGGAGAACAATCCCCTTACCTTTAAGATAAACCAGGGAGTTTGCTGTCCCCAGGTCAATACCCATATCTTTGGAAAAAATGCCTAAGCGCATTTGTACAGGCCCCTCTCTCTGCCATTGTTTCATATTAGGCCCTTGGCCTTAAAACTGGTAAATCTATTATCTCCAATAACCAGGTGATCTAAGACTTCAATACCAATAATATTCCCTGCTTCAATTAAACGGTTGGTCACCTCGATATCCTGGCAGCTGGGTGTAGGATCACCGCTGGGATGGTTATGCACCAGGATCACCCCGGCAGCACTGCGCCTAATGGCCGCTTTAAACAGCTCCCGCGGGTGGATAGCTGAAGAATTCAGTGTACCAATGGAAATCGTTTCTCGCACCAGCACCTGATTTTTGGTATTCAGAAGCAAAGCACAAAAGTGTTCTCTGTCCAGGTGACGCATTTCCTCCATGACCAATGAGGCTGCGTTTTCCGGTGACTTAATGCAAGGCCTGTCCCAGGCAGTAGTCATAGCCACCCGCCGTCCTAACTCCAGTGCAGCCCTGATTTGAGCCACCTTTGCCGGTCCCACACCTTTAAAAGCACTCAATTCCTCGGCTGAAACACCAAGCAATTGCTTTATACCACCAAAATGACCGAGCAGTGCAGTGGCCAAATCCACCGCACTGGCAGCAGCATAACCGGTGCGCAGCATAATGGCCAATAACTCAATATCCGATAAGGCCTCCGGCCCTTCCTGCAATAGCCGTTCCCTGGGCCGTAAGGATATAGGCATGTCCTTAATAGCAACACGATAAACCGGAGATTCCACGGAACCTACCTCCAGTAATTTGATACATCCACATCAAATTTCTTCAACATCTGAGTCAACTTAAAAAGAGGTAACCCCACCACGTTAAAGTAACAACCCCTGATCCCTGCTACAAACACAGCCGCTAACCCCTGAACTCCATATGACCCGGCCTTATCAAACGGCTCTTTGGTAGCTATGTACCTCATCAGTTCATCCCGGGATACATCACGCATCTGCACCTCGGTGCGCTCGAAGTCCGAAAAAACCCGGTCACCAGCCAATTCCAGCAAGGTGATACCGGTAAGTACCTCGTGAACATTCCCTTGCAGGCGTTCCAACATAGTCAAAGCCTCTGCTTCATTCGCCGGTTTTCCTAACACCTGGCCATCCAACACCACCACGGTATCTGCGGCAATCACAATACCTTCTGAACTTATTGATGCAGCGGCACCAGCTTTGCGCTGGGATAGCGCGATTACCTGTTCAACAGGAGACAGGCCAGGCGACAGACTTTCATCAACATCAAATGAAACTATAGTGTAAGGCAGGCCAATTTGTTCAAGCAGTTCCCGCCGCCTGGGAGACGACGATGCCAGATAAATGGTGGGCAAATTTTTTCCTCCATATATGTCGTGTATTTTTCTATTCAGCAAAAAGCGTTCTATTCAGAGGATGGCTATATTTTTCTGTAAACGATATATCCCAGCACCAAACCTAAAGCAGTAGTCAGACCTATATCCAAGGTAAAGCCAAAAGTTAACTGAATAAACTGCAAATCCAGGGTGGTCGGTTGTAAACCAATTTTACCTGTGGCTGCCAATAAAGGCACAGACTTGGCAAGGCTATTAGCAACAGCGCTACCAACCAGACCACCGACTAATAACAGCAAAAAAAGTATCCCGACATTGCTAGCTCCGCGTATAATTTTAGCCATTCACTCACCTCAAATGCGCACTTACAAACAAGGTAACTGTTTCCTTGCCCTTTATTCTATCATACATATAATAACCAGTCTTCTGCAAACCACTAAAAAAAATCCCTTATCCCTTTTGGGTACGCAGGGATCGGGTTTAAAGCAGGGGTATTAGATAATGCTAAAGCTAAAATACAAACACCCTGCGTTGATTTAGTTTGGCTACTATCAAAGTCAATAATGGAGCTTTTTTCCATTAAAGTCTACCTCAAAACACTTATTTCGTCAATAAATTTTACTGCTCCAACAGTTAATTCAAATCTTCGTTTAACAAACCAAGCACGACTTCCCTTGCCTCTGCCACCATATACAAAGAACCGGTGATACACACCAAATCATCCACCCCGGTCTGCTTCATACCAGACAACACCGCATCAGCTATACTCTCTACCACATCCACATCGGATATAAACTCGCGCGCTTGAGCGGCTAACTGCTGCCAGTCACCAGCCCTGGGGCTATTGGGCTTTGTAATGATCACCTTGCGAGCCCGCGGGGCAAGTTCGGCCACCACCCGAAACCTTTCCTTATCACCCAGCATACCTAAAACCATAACTATCTTCCGCTCAGGGAAATATGTGTCAAGGGCGAGGCGCAAGCTGCGGGCGCCTTCATAATTATGCGCACCATCAATTAGTACCGGCGGTTTACCCCCAAGCAATTCCAGACGCGCCGGCCATACTGTTTTACTCAGCCCGTCCCGAAGCGCATTTTCCTCCATGTGTACGCCCAGACCAGCCAGCACTTCCAGCGCCGCCAGAGCTGCGGCAGCATTGACCACCTGGTGCTGGCCAAGCAAGGGAAGCCACAGTTCTGTAAAGCGCCATTTATTCCCCTGGTAGTCAAAGTATTGCCCGCGCAATGAATGCTCCCCATATTCCCAGGTAACATCCTGGCCTACTTGAATCAGAGTGCAGCCTTTCGCACGGCAGATTTCCTGAATAATGGCCAGCACCTCAGGGTTATCCGAGGCAGTAACAACTGGAACGCCAGGTTTAATAATCCCCGCTTTAACCCGGGCAATATCAGACACCGTATCACCCAAATAATCCATGTGGTCCATAGTTACATTTGTAATCAATGATAGCAGCGGGTGTACTACATTGGTGGAGTCGATAGAACCGCCCAGCCCCACCTCCAGCACCAGGTAATCAACCGCCTCCTCAGCAAAATAACAAAAAGCCAGGGCAGTGCTGACCTCAAACTCCGTGGGATGCTCAAAACCATCCTGAACCATAGTCTCTATGTGCGGACACAGATGAGTGATTAATTTAGCTACTTGGTTCGGGTCAATTTCCGCACCGTTAATGCGGAAACGCTCTGTGTAACTATGCAAGTGGGGAGAGGTAAATGTGCCCACCCGGTAACCTGAACTTTGCAAAACACTGGCCAGTATCGCCGTGGTAGACCCTTTACCATTAGTGCCGCCGACATGGATCACCTTAATCCTCCGGTGTGGCTCACCCAGGCGGCGCAGTAATTCACTGATCCGTTCCAATCCAAAGTTCATCCCAAACTTGGTCAGGTTTTGCATGTATTCCATAGCCTCTTCATATAACAATTTCATCACACTCCGGGTGAAAAATATAAAAAATCACTACGAACATACAACCTTATTCCGTGCTATTATTAAAACACAAATTAAAAAAAGGTACCAGGCAAGTAACTTAAATTCTCCATCACATTTGATCATATATTTAAGTTGACAAATTAACTCACCATAACTAAAATGGTAATGAGAATCATTATCATTTTAGTCTACATTTTGTTGTCAGTTACCGATAATGATAATCATTTAATAGTTTAAAATAATCATAAATTTTCGTGGAGGTGCTTAACATGACATTGGCTGGGGCTAAGCGCGGTCAGCATATAAAGATTATTCACATTCCGGACGAAAACATTCGCTCACGGGCTATCCGTTTTGGTATTGGCGAGGGGTCGGTTGTATTTTGTGAGGAAGTATTACCCGCCGGTCCTATCGTACTGCGGAAAAACAAACAGGAAATTGCCATTGGCCGGGAATTGGCTAACAGAATTACCATAACTTTAAATTAACACGCATTACCATGACTTTATGCAAAGGTGGGATTATAACTTGGCCAATTGTCATGACACAGGAATAAAAATAAATATGCCCGAAAACGCTCGAAGAATTGTTTTGGCTGGTAATCCTAACGCCGGTAAATCCGTAGTTTTTAACTATTTAACTGGACTATATGTGGACGTTTCCAACTACCCTGGTACCACTTTGGAAATTTCCTATGGACGCTTGGACAATAATGTCGTTATCGATACCCCTGGGGTATACGGGATTTCTTCCTTTAATGATGAAGAATGTATCGCCAGGGACATTATTTTGTCCGCTGATGTGGTAATTAATATTATCAACGCCGTGCACTTGGAAAGGGATTTATTTTTAACCCGTCAGATAATTGATACCGGCATACCGGTATTGGTCGTCTTAAACATGATTGACGAAGCCCAAAAACAAGGCCTTAGTATTGATACCGATTTACTGACTGATTTGCTGGGAGTACCGGTCATTCCCACTGTGGCCACTAAAAAACAAGGACTCGCCCAACTAAAAACAGCTTATGAATTGGCACAAAAAGGACACATTGACGGAGAACTGCAGCAAAAGCTGACCCATCTGAAAGACCGGGTGGATAGTCAGGGAGAGGCGTTGTTGGTATTGGAAGGCGATACTGTAATAGCAGCACGTCACGGCCTGGAACCGGGAGATGAACGGGAACAGATTTATCTTAAACGCCGGGACCAGGTGAACGATATTGTAGGTCATGTGGTTAGTGAGGGCTCCCGTGGTGCAAGTATTGGTGCCACATTAGGCCGCTGGATGATTAAGCCAATCACCGGCATTCCCCTATTAATTATAGCCTTATGGGCTATGTTCCAGTTTATTGGAGTATTCATTGCGGGTACGGTAGTGGGAATTACAGAGGAAACAATTTTAATTGGCTTGTATGAACCGGCAGTGCGCAGCTTTGTAGGACAAATTATTGCCATAGACAGCAATCTGGGCCTTATTCTAGCCGGCGAATTCGGCATATTGACCATGACAGTAACTTACGTGCTAGGCCTGTTGATGCCCTTGGTGATCGGGTTTTATTTCTTTCTGTCATTATTAGAGGACTCTGGGTACTTGCCCCGTATAGCCACGCTAGTAGACCGAGTACTTACCGGTATGGGTCTTAATGGCATGGCCGTGATACCGCTGATATTGGGATTCGGATGTGTAACGGTGGCTAGTATTACCACTCGACTACTGGGCTCAGAACGAGAAAAGAGAATCACTATTTTTTTATTGGGTCTGGCCATTCCCTGCTCAGCACAACTGGGCGTAATTGCCGGAATGCTTGCCGGAGTCGGCCCCCAGTATATGGCACTATACGCGCTAGTAATCCTGGCGGTATTAATCATCGTAGGTACAATGCTTAACAAATTGCTACCGGGTAAATCCACAGAACTGCTAATCGACCTGCCCCCGCTGCGGCTGCCCCGGCTAAATAATGTATTACGTAAAACCGGGATTAAATCCTACGCCTTCTTAAATGAAGCCACACCTTTGTTTGCCCTGGGAGCACTGATTATTAGCACATTGCAAATTACCGGTACGCTAACTGCGCTGCAAAAATTATTGGCTCCGTTAACCGTAGGCTGGTTAATGCTACCACAGGAAACAGCTACCGCCTTTATCATGGGTATTGTCCGCCGTGATTTTGGAGCTGTCGGCCTTACCAGTATGGCGCTTACACCTATGGCAACTGTAGTTTCTTTAATCACCATCACTCTATTTGTGCCATGCATCGCCTCAATATTGATTATCATTAAAGAACGGGGTCACCGAGAAGGTGCTTTGATATGGCTCGGCACATGGGTTATCGCCTTTACCATCGGTGGGTTGGTAGCACAGTTGTCGAATATCTTCGGTGGCGGCAGCAACGACACCTTAGGCATTCCTCTGGTGATGATTACCTTTACCGCCATAACCCTGGTCGTATTGTTAATTTGCCGGTTTGTGCTAAAGCCTAAACCAGGTTCGGGCTTACCATAATTTTACCGTTTTCTGTAACCGGTATGAGTTAAAACTAATTTTTGTGCAAACGTCTTTGTGCAACCTGGGGAGTGTAAATCATGCAAGAACAAATACATCTGATAACCTGCAGCCAATGCGGCTATCAGTTTAGTCTTCATGAAACTTTACGGTGTCCGCGCTGTAATAAAACCGCCATTGGACCCGGCAACTGCTCGGGCTCATGCGGAAAATGTAAAAGCGTTAGGACATGTACAATCCACAAAGAAAAGCCGGCCTCTTAATAGTTTTTTAATATTATGTTTGTCAAATACAATTAAGCGAGCTTCGTTTGAGTCTGAGCTCGCTTAATTGTTTAAACTAACTATACTGTCACGCCATATTGATGTACTGCATTAAATTTTTACTATACCTCCAAAGTATACACAAAAATTAATTTCCCTTAAAAATGGCCAAGCGTTCCTTAATAGCTTCCACCTTAGAAGAAAGTTCGGCTTCTTTGCCACGTTCCTTTTCTATTACTTCAGCGGGCGCCTTGTTTAAGAAATTGGAGTTATTAAGTTTGCCCTGCACCCGAGCCAGGTCTTTCTCAAGAGCCTTCATATCCTTGTTTAAACGGGCCATCTCTTTATCCACATCAATTAAATCACGCAGAGATACAAAGATTTGAATATCTTGGGCTACAGCGGTGGCAGCCTGCTGTGGTTTTTCAGTTAATTGGGCCAACACTTGGGCACGACAATTGGCCAAGCTCTCCACATAGGTTAAATTCCCTTCAAGCACATCACGCAACTCAGCTACAGCGGTAACAATAAAAGCCTCGGCTTGCTTACCCGGCGGCACATTCATTTCACTGCGAATCTGCCGGATACCCCGGATGACTTCCATAATTATCTCCATATATCCTTCGGCTAGCTCGTCCACAAGCTCCAGCCGGTGCTTTGGCCACAGAGCGCGCATAACAGTAGTGCCTCTGTGCGGCAAACGTTGCCATATCTCTTCGGTAATAAAGGGCATAAAAGGATGTAAAAGTTCCAGCGCCCCCCTCAGCACGCCAACCAGCACATGCTGAGCAACCTCCCGATCAGCTGCCCCGGTTTTACCGTAAAGACGCGGCTTAACCAGCTCAATATACCAGTCACACAGTTCATTCCAGGTAAATTCATACAGCACCCGAGCCGCCTCACCCAGTTCATATTTTTCCAGAAATTCGGTGCATTCCAGCACTGTCCTCTGGTAACGGCTTACAATCCATCGATCAGCCAGTGTGTATTGCTCATGTTCAGGTGATTTTTCCGGTGCATAATCCTGCAAATTCATCAGGGCAAACCGGGAAGCGTTCCAAATTTTATTGGCAAAATTACGTGCTCCATCCAGGCGTTCAAAATGGAAGCGCAGGTCGTTGCCCGGAGCATTTCCTGTTACCAGCATGAACCGCAGGCTATCCGCACCGTGACTTTCAATAACCTCAATAGGGTCAACGCCATTGCCCAACGATTTACTCATCTTGCGGCCCAGAGCATCCATAACCAGGCCGTGGATGAATACTTCCCGGAAAGGCACATCATCCATGTGCTCCAGCGCGCTAAAAATCATCCGGGCTACCCAGAAAAATATAATATCCCTGCCCGTCACCAACACCGAGGTGGGGTAGTAATAAGCCAGATCCACCGTCTTATGGGGCCAGCCTAGGGTAGAGAAGGGCCACAGCGCCGAGCTGAACCAGGTGTCCAACACGTCGGGGTCCTGCTCCAGATTGGTCGAACCGCAGCGGCATTTTCCCGGGTGGGTCTTACTGACAATTACTTCCTCACAATCCCGGCAGTAATATACCGGTATCCGGTGACCCCACCAGAGCTGGCGGCTAATGCACCAATCCCGGATATTCTCCATCCAATTCAAGTATACCTTGGTAAACCGCTCGGGGATAAATTGTACCCGGCCATCCCTGGCCGCAGTTATGGCAGGCTCGGCCAACGGCTTCATACGCACAAACCACTGTTTGGAAAGCATCGGCTCAATTACCGATGAACAGCGATAGCAGTGCCCTACAGCGTGGGACAGATCCTCGATTTTAACCAGCAACCCCTTCGCCTGCAAATCCTTTACAATGCGCTTCCGACATTCCCAGCGGTCTTGGCCTTGATAGCGAGCACCGGCCTCTTTGGTCATTCTGGCTTCCCGGTCAATTACCTGCACCGAGGGCAAATCGTGCCGGCGACCTACTTCAAAGTCATTGGGGTCGTGAGCCGGGGTGATTTTTACCGCACCAGTACCATACTCAGGCTCGACATACTCATCGGCAATGACAGGAATCTCCCGCTCCACCAGGGGCAAAATCAAGGTTTTACCAATGAAATGCTTGTAGCGTTCATCCTCGGGGTGCACCGCTACCGCCGTATCGCCCAGCATGGTTTCAGGCCGAGTGGTAGCTACGGTGATGAATTCCTCCGGGCTGCCCTGGACCGGATATTTAATATAGTAAAGCTGGCCCGGCTTGTCCAGGTGTTCAACCTCAATATCACTAATGGTAGTTTGGCAGTGGGGGCACCAGTTGGTAATATAATAACCTCGGTAAATCAGGCCTCTTTCATAAAGGCGGACAAATACCTCCCGCACAGCCTCGGAACAGCCCTCATCCATGGTGAACCGTTCTCTGTCCCAATCACAAGAAGAACCCAACCGGCGCAGCTGGTGAGTGATACGATCACCATACTGTTCTTTCCATTCCCAGACTCGTTCTAAAAACTTTTCCCGGCCAAGTTCATACTTATTGGTGCCTTCTTTGCTTAACTGTTCCTCCACCTTGGCCTGAGTGGCAATACCGGCATGATCAGTACCCGGCAGCCACAGGGCATTGTAACCCTGCATACGGCGCCAGCGGGTTAGAATGTCCTGCAGAGTATTATCCAGGGCATGTCCCATATGTAATTGTCCGGTTACATTAGGGGGTGGCATAACAATGCAAAAAGGTTCTTTTTCAGGGTCGACAATAGAGCGAAAATACTTATTTTGCTCCCAGTATTTGTACCACTTGTCCTCCACTACATGAGGATCATAAGTAGTGGGCATGTTAAACTGATTAGTCATAGTAAAAAACCTCCGTTAACAATTGATAACCCCACAAAAAATAAAAACCTTTTTCGTTTAAGGGCGAAAAAGGTTCCGCGGTACCACCTTAGTTCCAGCAGGGATAACAGCACCTATCCCACACTCGGCTCTTCATCAGCTATATCGGGCTGAACCCGGCAGGGTTCTAACAAACTTATTCCCAGTAAATAATCTACCAGGATAACCGTTCAAACCGGCGGCTCCGGGGCGACAACGACCGCTGCCATCGGGATACCTCACAGCCTCGGGTATTCCCTCTCTGAGATCGCCACTTACGGCCAAACTCCCCTTCTTTGCCTTGTTATTAACT
>JAENYF010000039.1:0-7695 GCA_016841905.1 Desulfoscipio geothermicus
TTACATTATTTGCGGTTAAGCTTGCGTTGCTCCATGCTGGGGCGGTGGTGTCGGGCGCGGCACCAGTGCTAAAACTCATAGTGTATGTGCCGGCTAAGTGATTGCCTGCGGCGTCTTTTACGGCATCTTTTGGTACTGTTACGGTATACATGCTATTGTAAGCTAGGACAGATGCCGGGTCTAGGGTTAATACCTGGCCGCTGATGTTCTTTGTGAATGCTACTTCATTATTGCTAGAGTCTTTAATGCTGATTTGATTATAGGTGTTACCTTCTAATATGTCTTCACTGAAGGTTATTGCTATTGTCTTATCGATTGCCACTCCGGTAGTTCCGTCCTGCGGATCGGCGCTGGTTACGATCGGAGCGGTGATGTCGGTAGGCTGCTGGGTATAAGTGACAAACTGAGTAAAGTGTTTGGTCCAGATTACTAAATCGGAACCAACATTAATTTTACCATCTCCCCCAGCAGGCAAAGCATCACCGGCTGCCTGGGAATCATCGCTCAACAAAGTTGTTATTTCGGTAAATACGCCTCCCCTTAAATAGCCGATTTTATTTCCAGCCTGGCCGGGTATAAAAATCCTTACAGCTTTATTAAAGGTTAGCGGCACATCACCATAACCAATTTCTATTACGTTTTGGACTGTCGAAGTTTGACCGGGCTCTGAAGGTAACGTTACAGATTCATTGGCCTTGACAGTTGGCACGTTAATGGTACCATTCCAATCATCTGGTGCGCTTATGGTTGTTCCGTCAGGGATGGCTACTTGCACGGGAGCGGTACTGATAGATGTTTCAGCGTTTATAGTCAGCGCTGGCAGTGGGCTGGTAGTCACCGTCCCGAATTCGGGAGAATTCAGCATTTCAACAACACTAATCGTTGCATCATCGACGGTAATTGGTACGTTGATTGTGGCCGATGGTGTGTCTTCGGTTATTTCCAGCTCTTTGTTAGATGGGTCAATTGTAACTACAGTGTACGAAGCCGTCAGAATCTCACTATCTTTCATGCCCGCCTTAACTGCTATGGCTTTTATAATAACGGGATTGTCAATAGTAATCGGGTCAGTGTATATATTACTTTCTTTTGTCGGTTCGCTGCCATCTAAAGTATAGTGTATCGTTGCACCGCCAGTGGTCGTAATTAGCGTCACCTTGTCACCTACCGTAACAGCGGCCCCGGAGCTGGGTGTAGCCTCAGGCGTAGCCACGGTTTCTAGAACTGCTGTGGTTACTGTTACGCTTGGGCCGGTTGTGCTTTCGTTACCCGCTGCGTCTAACGCCTGAACCGTAAAGGTATAAGCGGTGGCTGCGGTCAAGCCGGTTACATTATAGCTGCTGCCGGTTACCGGGCTGCTGGTCAGCTTTGTTGCGCCCTGGTAGACATTATAGCCGGTTACGGCAACGTTGTCGGTTGCGCCGGACCAGGTTAAGGTTAAGGTTGTCTGTGTTACATTACTTGCGGTTAAGCTTGCATTGCTCCAAACTGGGGCGGTGGTGTCGGACGATTGAGGCACGGTAAATGAACCGTTGTCCACAGTGGTAGTAATTGCCTCACCCTGAGCATTTGAAAGGACAATTTCGCTTAAATCTAGTGGGCAATTATCTCCTTCCTGCGCTCCTGCATTTACTTCAAACTGCAACCGTACCACCGTATCGGTACCTGTGTTCATGGGTGTATTGGTGAAACTGTATATAGCAACTCTTATCTTATCGCCTAAATTATTTGTAGCAATATTAAATATTTGTTCACTATTCTCATCTGTTACATTAGTCAAAGTACCTCTAATGTATTTCTTGTAAGTCAACAGGCTTGAATCATAGCTTATATCAAACTGCAAAGCGCTTACTTCACCTGCACTGGTTAATGTTACAGGAACCTCAATTGTTTCTCCAGGGGCACCTGAAACGTCGCCTGCTGTCAGAGATACTGTAGACGGCGTGGTGTTGTCTGGCACGGTAAATGAACCGTTGTCCACAGTGGTAGTAATTGCCTCACCCTGAGCATTTGAAAGGACAATTTCGCTTAAATCTAGTGGGCAATTATCTCCTTCCTGCGCTCCTGCATTTACTTCAAACTGCAACCGTACCACCGTATCGGTACCTGTGTTCATGGGTGTATTGGTGAAACTGTATATAGCAACTCTTATCTTATCGCCTAAATTATTTGTAGCAATATTAAATATTTGTTCACTATTCTCATCTGTTACATTAGTCAAAGTACCTCTAATGTATTTCTTGTAAGTCAACAGGCTTGAATCATAGCTTATATCAAACTGCAAAGCGCTTACTTCACCTGCACTGGTTAAAGTTACAGGAACCTCAATTGTTTCTCCAGGGGCACCTGAAACATCGCCTGCTGTCAGAGATACTGTAGATTGGGCAAAGGCCGACAGGCCGAATGCGCACTGCAAAACCATGATTAAAGTAAATAAAATAATAAGTGGGATCCTCTTTAACTTCAATTCTCAACTCTCCTTTGGCAGGCAGGAGAATAGGTTACCTGACCTGCTATATTTATAAATTAGAGACAGATAACGAGTACCCAAATTTTGTCTACTAAAACGTTCAACCTATTTATGCTTTGATACTTCTCACCTCTTTTCATAAGTCAATTAGTTAATGATTTTGTAATTATCACCCCTTTCAAAAAAAAATAGAA
This sequence comes from Desulfoscipio geothermicus, assembly GCA_016841905.1. Taxonomy (GTDB): domain Bacteria; phylum Bacillota; class Desulfotomaculia; order Desulfotomaculales; family Desulfallaceae; genus Sporotomaculum; species Sporotomaculum geothermicum_C. The sequence continues at coordinate 2,665 of JAENYF010000039.1, forward strand.
GCTTTTCCCTATGCAGAATAAGGTAACGCTTCCATTAATAAAATATTTTTCCTTTCCACAATGGGAGGCGCACCCGTTTCCAGAAACACCCAATGATCTTTGGACCATAGTCAAAAAAACCACAGGCCAAAAGACTCGGATTTATTCAATTATCTATAATGACTATTAGTTCTAATTTTCTACAAAAGGAATTATTCTCCTCCCGATTATAAAAAAATACCCTTAAATAAATATCATTGATAGTAGCAAGTAAAATAAAATACCAAAGAGAGGGACTTTGAGTACCCTCTCTTCACCAAAGCTAAGAGCGGCAATAGTTTAAAGAACTAGGAAATATTAAATTGATATATGTATAGTACAGTTCTATTATTCTACATCAGGAATTATAATCCTTATCTTGAGAAAAAATTGCAGTGCTAACATTAGAAAAAGCCCAGTCAAGTTACCTTGATTGGGCTTTTTTTCATTAAACGACTAACTACCAAGCACACATGCCCTAAATTATTCCAAGGATGGTGTTTTCGATTTTTACAACATCCAGCACCCAACCGCCCATGGTTGAGGAGATTGGCTTATCAATTATTCGAGTATTTATTTAACTGTTCCCCAGGATAATGTTGACGATACTCGTAATATCAAGAATGTTAACAAAAGTGTCGTTATTGACGTCGGCAGCGTATTGTCTATCAGGGGTAGGATCGGTTATTCCCAGGATAATATTCGATGTGATCACCACATCAAGCACGTTAATTGCGTTGTCAAGGTTGGCATCACCTTTTTGCCAAGCAAAACCAGGAGTTTGGGCCTGCACATAGTCGGAAAACCCGGTCTCAGCACTCCCGTTAACACCACTTACCCTAAAGTAATAGGTTGTCGAAGGCTTTAAGCCGGATGTGGTATACGAAGGTGTTGGTGACGCGGGTACGGGAGCAGAGTTTAGCTTGACAAAATCCCAATAAGGGTTGTCGCTGCACCAAACGTAGTAACCCGTAGCAGCTGGTGAATAGGGGACATTCGCCAGGGAAGCCGGCCAGCTAATAGTTAAATTTGAACCATTGGGGGCAGCAGTTAGCGGGCTTGGTATTCTCGACGGCACAATATCCGTAGCGGTTTTAAAAGTCACGGTTTGGGCAGGGATAACGGTACCGTTGACTAAAGTAATTGCTGGAATATCCAGGCTGTAAGTTGCGTTACCTCCCAAGTTATAACAAGTAGTCGACGAACCACCTGCTACCATTGGGAAGATTACTGTAGTACGGTCGGTAGTAACGATTGGAGCGTAAATATTTCCCTCCTCGACATTGTCAAGATTATAATCATAGATCACCGGCACTCCATTTTTCTTAAGTACCAATGTGCTTTTGCCTTCTGAATAATTAGAGAACTGGGCAGCAGTAGTGTTATCCATTGGGACGTTTAAGGAAAACCAGATCATGACCTCATGCGGAACGTTGGTAGCATTCTTCTCAGGCCTGAATTCTATTTTTGGCGTAACAGCGGCATAGGTTCCGTCCACATTCGGTGCAGTAAAGGAAAACACAATATCCTTATGAGAATAAAATTGACCAAGGTTAATGCCGTTATTGGTCTTGAGCGTATTATTGAGAACCACGGTATAGGTATGACCGGCCTTAAAAGGAATCGCACTGGTAAGCTTGTAATTTGCACCAGCACTCATGGAGCCGTTTATACCGGTAATGTTTGTATCTGTAAAGTTCCCTTCAACATTAGTAACTGCTATTTCAGTGCCTGAGGTATCGCTACCTTCGAATATTTTAAACTGTAGAGGATCAAAAGGGCCACCACCGATATTCTTATCTATCCACACTTGTATATGAGTGTTATCAATGTACCGATACCCGTTATAACTTACTACTTTGTTTCCGGAAGGGCCATTTAAGGCGAAGGCACTTTGCCCCAGGGTGAGGCTCAACAAAAAGATAAAGAGTACGAATAGGCTTACCCGGTATCTCCTTAATAACCTATGATTCTTGTTGAACACTATATGACCTCCAGTTTTATAATACTGATGTTATTAATATTGAGTTACTGGTTTAATTAAACATTTTATTTATTTTCTCAGCAACGGAATAGCTAACTGCTGATGTGCTTCCTAGTATATAGGCTTTACTATCTTCATTAACTATCATTTTTATGGCATTATCTGCCGGCTCGGGAATGATGTCTGTGTTAACAAAGATGAGCGGGGCATTTTTCTCGGCAGCCAGCAACCCACCTGAGAGGGCGTCAGCTAATATATCTCCGCGGGCAATTACTACATCTGATGCAACATTGTCAGTTGCATATGCTTCAGCCAGTTTTGCCGATACGGTATAGACGTCACCTTCTTCACGGGTGATCTTAGGATTGTTAAGCTTTGCGGTTAGGACGTTTACTACCGACTCAGGTACTTGATCTGTACCACCTAAAATAATGCACTTTGTTATCGAGTTAAGCCCTGCATTTTCGATTAAATCATTAACCCGTGCTGCCTTTGTTTCTGAATTCCATTTTTTATCAACCAACAGTACCGGGTTAAAGTGCCTTGCTACATCTGCGCTAGGTGCCAAAGCATATCCTTCCGCCGCCAGCATTAATCCATTGGCATCCGTTTGACCGCGGCCATTAGCTACATAAAGAGTGTTGCCGATGTTTACATCATGTCTTATTACTTCTTTAATTATTTCCACTGCAGTATCAAAGCGGTCATCACCAGCGATACGTTTAACTGTACAACCTTTGCCATGTAAATAGGTGGCAATTTCATCAGGTACAACGCTTGTTCCACCCAATAGGTATGCCTCATTTGGTTTTAGATTCTCAATTTGCTCTTTCAAAATGCTATAGTTATCAAGGTCGGTTTGTTTATCAACTAACAGTATAGGTGCTTCTAATGCGCCGGCCAGAATAGTACCAATCATACTGTCCGCCATCTTACGGCTTTCAGCTATGATTACTGTATCATTACCACCTTCGAATAGATATGACGCTAAATTCCCGGCTGTTTCTACTCTGTTAACGCCAACAAAGCGGATAATATTAGAATCAGGCGGTTGGGGTACGACAAATTGACCATTGTTCACTGTGGTAGTAATTTCCTGAGCCTGAGCATCTGAAAGGAGCACTCCGCTTAAATCTAGTGAGCAGATATCTCCTTCATGCGCTTCTGCATTTACTTCAAACTGTAACCGTACCACCGTATCGGTACCTGCGTTCATAGATTTATTGGTGAAACTGTATATGATAACCCTAAACTTATCACCTAAATTATTTGTAGCAATATTAAATATTTGTTCATTATTCTCGTCTGTTGCATTAGTCAAAGTATCTCTAATGTATTTCTTGTAAGTCAATAGGCTTGAATCATAACTTATATCAAACTGCAAAGCGCTTACTTCACCTGCACTGGTCAAAGTTACAGGAACCTCAACTGTTTCTCCAGGGGCACCTGAAACGTCGCCTGCTGTCAGAGATACTGTAGATTGGGCAAAGGCCGACAGGCCTAATGCACCCTGCAAAACCATGATTAAAGTTAATAAAATAATAAGTGGGATCCTCTTTAACTTCAATTCTCAACTCTCCTTTGGCAGGCAGGGGGTAATATCAACCAGCCTGCAATAATTTTTTTTTAGAGACGGGTAATTAGTCCTATGATTGGGTCTAATATAACCTTTCCAACCTTATTTAATTTACTCACAATTTAGTACTACTCACCTTCCTTCAAAAATTATAAAAGCCATTTCCCGTATAAAAAAGGAAAAAGGCTTCACTCTCTAAATTACGCTTTCCTTTCCGCAATGGGAGGCGTACCCGTTTCCAGCCACACCCTTTGGTCATCCACCATAACAAATAATAGCCACAGGTCAGAAGACTAGGAAATATTAAATTGTTTTTAAATACATATACTTTTACTTTTTTTCTACAAAAGGAATTTATTCTCCTTCTAATTTAAAAAATTATTACATATAAACTTAAATTCAATGGTTATCGCACAATTATTAATTGCTGTATAGAAATTTACCTTATTGGCATTTGACTTAAGTCTAATATATTTTAATATAATAATATATAAGGACTTGTTCTACTGATTAGCGTGAGTTTAATACAATTCCGGGTCAACTTGATTATGGCAGAAAAACAGGGTATGGCTGGAAACGGCTATGCCTCCCAATGTGGAAAGGATGTGTGCCCAAGTAAGCCGGGTGATTCATGCATCCTGGCTTTTTGATATTGAACGGTGTTAGCCTTGCGAACCCGGTTTTTGAATAAATTGATTATCCCTTTTGCTTAATATTTTCAGGTTGGAAATTGCCGCATTATTTGTTGCACCCCGGTCGTGACAAAACAAAAGGAGGAACCTTGGAAGCCCTCCTTTTGTACTTCATACTTTGTAATTGTTCCAATGGTGATAGTTCTTGCTTCTGCTGAGAGAACGTATCTACACATTATCTGTTTCGAGCTGTCTGCCTTAACAGAGAATACTGTCTCTATTTAATCCGCTTTATCAATTTGCACCCAGGCTGAATTGGAATTGAGTCTGCCGAGATTAGCACCACTTGAGAAACCGGTACCCTCGTTGCGTATGCTTATAATATCACCCGCATTGAGAGATAGCTTAGCACTGGCAACTAAAGTCTGGCCGGCGCAGTTGAAATGTGACTTAACTTCGCCATTTACTGCTATTCCCCACACTTGAGGGTTGTTGCCCGTCGTGTTAATTGCAAATGTAATGTTGTAGGTACCCGCTTCGTTAACCGTAATGTTACCGGTTCCAGGTACATGGGCTACATTTTGCATAGAACCATTACAATTAAACATCACATCTGAATCTATCGGCACGGTTTGAGCTGTGTCAGAATTAAGAAATACATAGCCACCTGCACTGTCTGCTTTATCAATCTGCATCCAGACGGTGTTGCAGTTGAGTCTGGCAAGATTAGCTGGATTTGGCATGGTACCCTCGTTGCGTATGCTTACAATATCACCCGCATTGAGAGCAAGTTTAGCACTGGCAACTAAAGTCTGGCCGGC
>JAENYF010000039.1:7705-30398 GCA_016841905.1 Desulfoscipio geothermicus
CAATATCACCCGCATTGAGAGCAAGTTTAGCACTGGCAACTAAAGTCTGGCCGGCGCAGTTGAAATGTGACTTAACTTCGCCATTTACTGCTATTCCCCACACTTGAGGGTTGTTGCCCGTCGTGTTAATTGCAAATGTAATGTTGTAGGTACCCGCTTCGTTAACCGTAATGTTACCGGTTCCAGGTACATGGGCTACATTTTGCATAGAACCATTACAATTAAACATCACATCTGAATCTATCGGCACGGTTTGAGCTGTGTCAGAATTAAGAAATACATAGCCACCTGCACTGTCTGCTTTATCAATCTGCATCCAGACGGTGTTGCAGTTGAGTCTGGCAAGATTAGCTGGATTTGGCATGGTACCCTCGTTGCGTATGCTTACAATATCACCCGCATTGAGAGCAAGTTTAGCACTGGCAACTAAAGTCTGGCCGGCACAGTTGAAATGTGATATAACATCGCCATTTACTGCTATTCCCCACACTTGAGGGTTATTGGCCGTCGTGTTAATCGCAAATGTAATGTTGTAGGTACCCGCCTCGTTAACCTCAATGTTCCCGCTACCAGGTTCATAGTCAACATCTTGCAAAGGACCATTACTATTAAACAATACATCAGAACCTACCGGGACGGCTTGGGGTGTGTCGGAATTATAATACACATAGCCACATACAGAACCGGCCACGGGTATTTTCGTCCATTTTGCATATACATTTATATCTGCTGTAACTGGTGTTTCCGCTGTGAAAGCGTTGACAAAGGATATCTTATCTGTAAACCAACCGGCAAAAGTGTATCCATCCCGTGTCGGGTCTGCCGGTAATGTGACGGTTGCACCGGAGGGTACATCTTCTATTGGCGCTACTTCATTGCCGCCATTGCTATTAAATGTAACAGTAAAGGTCGTATTGGCACTGCCATACAGGATAATATTAATAATGCTTACAACGTCTTTCACGTTCACTTCGCCATCATTATTAGCATCGGCAGCATAAAATTCTTCAGGGGTAGCCTGAATTTTCTCGAGGATAATGTTTGTAGCTTTTACAACATCCAGGATATTTACAATGTTATCCCCGTTGACATCTCCTTTGTCCCGGGTTACGACAGTTATTTTACCGTCAGAAGCCTCCGAGGTCATTTCGGCACCCAAAGTGTCGGAGACTACTAGTGAACTAAAGTTTAAGTTGACTACATCTCCGCTCTGGTTATTGGCTCCGATAGTACAGGTCAGAATTAAAAGCTCCCCTGAACCGTTGGTTAGGCCAATGGCTTGTTCGTGATAGCCTACCACTTTGAGGAAGCCGACATTCACGGCTTGGCAAAGTGTCCAATTAGTATCTGACTCAATAAGTGAGCCTTTATTAATCTGGACATTTGAGATAAGTGCTGGGTCGTAATTTAGATTAAATTGGAAGCCGGTTGTACCCTCACCGCTGAAGATAGCCAAAGGTATGTTCAGGGTCTGTCCAGGTTGTCCGCTAATCTCTGGCAGCGATAGCTGAACCGTACCGGTTTCTGCTGCATAGGCGTTTGGCGCGGCAACCATAGTAAATAGGAATATCAACGCCACTAAAACGGAAAGCAATACCCTCTGGGAACTAATGTTTTTTGTGTACAGTTTAATCACCTCTTTTTCATATTAGTTTAACTAACTGATTTAATCTTTTCACCTCCTTGCTTTTAAATCAAAGAAGCTCTTTCCCAAGCAAAAAAGGAAAGAGCTTTTTCTCATACACGATAATTTTTCCTTTCCACACGGGGAGGCATGTCCGTTTCCAGCCATACCCTTTGGTCCTTCAACCATAGCTGTGCACAACCACAGGCCAAAAGACTCGGAAATATTCTATTGTTTTTCTTATAGTTCCAGTTTTCTACATCAGAAATTAATCTCCTGCTAATTTAGAGAAAAGACATAATAGCCTGAGCTGCTACCATGACAAAAACCCAGTCAATTTGACATAAACGCTACGGTGTCACTGAATCATATTCCCATTCGCCCCAAGGTGCTCCATTTATAGATAGTACAGGATGTTCGGGATCCGGGGTGTATTTAAGGTACTGGATATCATTTAAATCAACAAATTTTTGATAGTCAGGCAAACCAACCACCAACTTAACTCTATTTGTTGTGTTGGTGCCAACTAAATTTATCATTGGCATATTACCTCGTGACTTACTAATTCCAGTTAGTTGATTAGAATATTCAAAACCATAAAGAGTAGCGTTTTGACTCGTACCATTATCTAACCAAATATCTTTATTAAAATTTAATTGTGACCGCCAGGATAAGGGAAAGCACTGACCTTTGAGTGCGAGTTTTTATTACATGCAAGTTATTCACTCCTTTTAAACAATTTTATTAACAGGACAGTGCAATTTTAAATAAACTGATTGTTCTATTACACTCACCTCCATGAAAAAAATCAAGAAAAAAACACCTTCCCATGATTAAAAAGGAACGTGCTTTAATTTCAACTAATAATACATAGAATATTTTTCTACAAAAGAACCTAATTCTCCTTTTGATTGCAAAAGAATATCCAAAATAAGCGTGGCAGAATATTAATTGATTTGGAATGTTTCAGGCTTTGCTATTTATTAACATATACTATTTGTCATAATAAGCAGGAATTTTTATGATCACAAAAGAATTTGTATTCAATAAATTAACATATATCCGAGTCTTTTTGCCTGTGGCCGTCTGAGCAATGGCAAAGAGACCGATAGGGTGTGGCCGGAAACGGTTACGCCTCCCATGGCGGAAAGGATAATTATTTGGCTGTTTCAGTAACAAGCCGGGTGAGTTTTCGCGCCCGGTATTTTTTTTTGAGCCATGTAGCAAGACGCAACCAGCAGTCATTGTCATCAAACGCAGCGCTTTGAAAAAATATTAGAAAGCAAAGAAGGTTGTTTATGCTCACACAAGCCAATCAAATCATCTCCGAAGTTAAAAAGGCCATCGTCGGCAAAGATAAAATCATTAACAAGGTGCTCATGGTTGTCCTTGCGGGCGGGCATATCCTGCTCGAGGATGTCCCCGGTGTTGGCAAAACCACTCTGGCCCTCGCTTTTTCCAAGAGCATGGGATTAGACGGCCGCCGCATACAGTTCACTCCCGACACCATGGCCAGTGACATTGTCGGTTACAGCGTTTACAACAAGGAAAATGGCAAATTTGAATATCTTCCCGGCGCTGTCTTCTGCAATATGCTGCTCGCTGACGAGATAAACCGCACGTCCCCCAAAACCCAGGCTGCTCTTTTAGAGGTTTTAGAAGAGGGTTCCGCAACCGTGGACGGTGTGACCCGTCCTCTGCCCGAACCCTTTATCTGTATTGCCACTCAGAACCCCACCGGCAGTATCGGCACTCAGAACCTGCCCAACTCACAGCTTGACCGATTCATGGTGCGGCTGTCCATGGGCTACCCGGACCTGGATAACCAGGTAGATATCATCAAAAGCCGCCAGACGGAAAACCCCTTAAACAATATTCAGCCCGCCGTTTCAAAAGAAGAGCTGCTTGCCCTGCGCGCGCAGGTACAGGCCGTTTTCGTGGCGGATGATGTGATACGTTACGCAGTAACCCTGTGCGAGGCGACGAGAAATATGTCCCTTATAGAGCAAGGAGTCAGTCCTCGTGCTATACTTGCCCTGATCCAGATAGCAAAGGCCAGCGCCTTCTTAAATGGCAGAGATTTTATGATACCTGAAGACATTAAGGAAGTTTTTACCGACGTATGCTGTCATCGTCTGGTACTGAAACCGCAGGCTAAAATAATGAAGGAAACGGCACAGTCAATGCTTACCACAGTACTCATGGAAGTGCCTGCTCCATCTATTTTATAAATACTGGAGGTTGACATGCCGAAGAATCGAATAGGGTATTTCACTCTCCTTGCCATACTCGCACTTATATACATAGTCTCGAATAGTCATACTGCTCTGTTGCTGCTGCTGTTCTCCATAGCCGCACCCCTGGTATCCTTTTTGCTTTTGCTGTATACCGCGCGGTATATTAGTCTTGATGTTAGTGTTGCTGCGGTGATTATGCCGGAGGGTAAAAAAAACATTACCTATATTGTTAAGAATAGCTCCCCCCTCCCCGCCCTGAAAATCGAGTGGGAGGTAGCTATAAAAACCCAGCTCACCACTAGAGAAACATCTTTGAAGGTCAGCGCATTTATCAGAGGACGTTCTATGGAAGAATTGCCTCTTTCCCTGGCCGGCCTTTTTGCGGGGAAGCTGCTTATAACTACCCGCCAGGTTAGGGTTTACGATCTTTTCGGATTGAACTCTTTGCGTATTGAGGCTCCCAGAGAAAAATTCTCCCTTGTCTATCCGCGCCTCGCGGAATTCAATATTAATATGAGCAACCAGGTTGAGTCTGAGGACGGAAATATATACTCTCAGCATAAGCCCGGTTCCGATCAGACCGAGATCTTTGCTCTGCATGAGTATGTGCAGGGTGATGATTTAAGAAAGGTCCACTGGAAGCTGTCTGCCAAGACCGAGAACCTCATTGTACGTGATTTCGGACTGCCCCTGGATTATCCCATAGTACTGCTGTTAGAAACACAGCAAGTGGAGGATGAAGTGGATGAACGCTCTCTATCCTGCTGCCTGGAAGTGTTTATTTCACTGTCGCTGTCTTTTCTGCAGCTCGGTATCAGCCATAATATCGCGTGGTATGATGAAGGCTACTTTCATATAGAATTGATTTCTTCCGTTGAAGAACTTGATACTTTTATCCCCGTTTTACTTGCTGCAAGCGGTTACCCGAAACCTTTTGTAGCTCTCGACTGCTACGCTAACAGCGGCTTTGCCCAGCGCCGAATGGTTATCTACTATGTGACAGCTTGCCTAAATACTAGCGGTATTGCTGAAGTGCTGCCCGGCGAGGCGGTTAGAACTCTTCTAGTCATCGCCAATGAGAACCTCGCTGCGAACATATCCGTCGGCGATAGTGAAATAGTCCCTGTAGCTGCCGATAGTTTTGGCCAATTAATCATAAACATTTAACCTAAAACTTAGAGGGTTGACTAAACCATGATGAAAAAAAACGAGAACACCTCCAATGTTACGATAATCAAGCAAAAACCTGATGCAAGCAATTTGGTAACAAATACGGTTCTCCTCGGTGAGTTTTTATTGTGTTTCTCCATTTGCGCGGGAAGCTGGTTTTCCTTGTTATCTATGGTAGAAATTATCTATGTAAGGTGGATACTTTTTCCCATAATCCTGTTATCCCCCGCCCTTATGTATCTATTATTTAAAAAAATCAGTCCGCATATCGTATTCATCTATCTCCTTTTGCCGACCGCCGCCTTCTATGTTTTGAAGCTCTATGATGTTTGGGACGGCTACCTGCTTTTAGCCAACGGTATCATAGCACGTATGAATCAACTTAGTTTTTCAATTATACCCTTCGAAACATCGGAAATGGATGCGGCAGTGCATGTCACCATGGCGCTAACTCCGGTGTGTATCCTATCGGCTGCGGTCATAATATTTGGTGTAATAAAACGATGGGCCTTTTTTACCGTATTATTTGCGGCACTGCTGCCCCTTTTGGGTGTTGCCTTACGCATCGAGCCGGAACCTCTGCCTTTCCTTATGCTTATCCTCGGCTGTGTATGCTTTTTTGCGCTCTGCGCAACCGGTACTGAGGGTCGCTCCCCAGGGATGCGGCAGGCCTGGCGCATTCCCGGTATAACGGCCATTATATTGTCCGCTTCGGTAGTGCTGTTATGCATTCTCGTGCTAACCTGTTTGTTCCCGGCTAACCGCTACGTACTCTCCCTCAAAACCGAGCAGATAAAGGAAAAGCTCACAGTCTCAGCGGACGCTCTGCGCTACGAAAGCACCAATAGCGATATCTACCCGCTTCCTTTTGGCAACCTGAAGCAAGCCGGCTCCGCGGTGTATTACGAAAACAACGTCCTGCGGGTAACAATGGAAAAACCACGCCCGATGTACCTGCGCAGTTTTACCGGCAGCACATATACCGACGGAAAATGGAGCGGTCTATCCCCTGACGATTACTCTGGTGATTATACAGGGATATTCTTGTGGCTGCATTATAACAAATTCTACCCGCAGATACAGCTTGGCACATATCTGGCCTTTTTAGAGGACACGGAAACGGGCAGGGTTAACATCGACAATATCGCATTGAGCAGCAAGTATATCTTCGCACCCTATGAGGCCTTGCCCAGCCTGGATTTAAGCAGTGCAAACGCAAGTTTTGAAAAAGACGACACCATATTGAACTACGGGTTTCGGGGTGTGCGGCAATATTCATTCAATAGCTGCCTGCATCCTGTTGTAGACTATGCCGGCGCCGACGCAGCAGCACTGCAGCTGGACAGTATCAAGGACACTCCCGCATATGCCAAATTTTTATCATCAGAAAGAGTATACCGCAATTTGGTTTATAATAGATACCTGCAAATCTCGCCAAAAGAAGACAGCCTGCTCAGAGATTATTTTTCCGGGGCTGCTTTGGATACGATGAAAGAAAGCGACCACCGCGTGGTATTCAATATGATCCGCAAATATTTCTCGGAGAGCTTCTCTTATTCGTTGGAGGTGTCCCCCCTAACAGTTGGTGATAATTTCATAGAGAGCTTTTTGCGTGATAAAGAGGGGTATGAGATACATTTTGCTACCCTGGCGACCCTTCTCCTGCGCGAGGCCGGTATACCGGCGCGATATGTCGAAGGTTACTACCTGTCGGCTCAGGAAACTAATATCTATACAGATGTTAAAAACATCACCTTTGATATACCCGACTCTGCCGCACACGCCTGGGTTGAGGTATATAGGGACGGTATTGGCTGGCTGCCTTTGGAGGTGACCCCGGGCTTCTATACTTTAACTAAAAGCCAGGTGGAAACCGGCGGTAATAAAGCTATTTTAGTTGACAATCCTAAATATCTCTTCTTAAAGGATAGGAAAGCTGTAAAAGATGATGCAGTCACCCCGCCCAAGCAGGAGCCCAGCGGATTTGAGATGAAACTAGTGCTGATACCACTGGTAATGTTCATCCTAGTAGCGGCAGTCCTGCTATGGAGGGAATGGTATAGAAGGACGATACGCCGCTCCTTAACTCAGCAAGACTCCCGTAAAGCTGCCCTGTACATTTACTACTGTCTGCTCAGGCTGCTGCGGTTTGACGGTGTACAAACTGAAGCTCTATCAGCGGATGATGTTTTGAGGCGGGCGAATGAAAGATATCCTCAACCTCCCGGTGTAACTATTGAAAATATTCTTGGCTATATCTACCGGGCGCGCTTTGCCGCCAAAGGCTGTAACATTGAGAAAGATGAGCTGGCCAGCATGAAAGACTACCTGCACTTTCTAGCCGAAGAGATATACAAGAAGAAAAACTTTTACCAAAAGGCGAAAATGGTTTTCTTGTGTTTGCGTTACCGCTCTTATTAATCCTTGTTCTTCCGTTTCTGCAGGATAATAAACAGGGTGGTACCAATAAAGGCCACCGCTATTACTATAAGGAGTATTGAGGATAGCTGATTGATATCCATTGACTGCTTGGCTGATGTTTGACGCGTTTCGTCGAGATTTTGCACCTCTTGCGCGTGCGGCACTGAATATTCCGTTTTGGCAAGAGCGGTGTTATATTCGATAATATTGTCGCCCAGTTCCAGCAGGGCTTCATTCTGCCCGCCGGTTGCTGCAACGCCTGTTGTAAAAATAATGGTGTGAGCGTTGTCGATGATGCTGCCGTTCTTGGCACGCAGTATGCTGTCCACCGCCAGTTCATATCGAGAATTTGTATCCAGGTTTTCCTGGGGGAGGATAAACACATTGCGTTTATAAGTGGTTTGCATCTGATCATCGGGGAAGATGATGTTTATCGGTACCGGAGTGCCACCGGCATCAACAAGATGGAAACATTTAGAGTTTTTTTCCAGCACAGAGATATTTACGACGTTTTTATTAAAATTAAGCTGGAGCACAGGCTCGAGCGGTACATTTGTATCGCCATCTTCTATCGTGGAAGAAACGAGGGTCAGGGCTATATCGGCGTTTTTTCCCTGACCGCTGCCATTGCCGCTGCCCGAACCATTTTCTATATAATCAATTGAACTTGACGCTGCGTGGGCAAAGGGGACGAAAACAATTGTCAGCAGCAGGATGACGGCATAGCACAGCCATGTTTTCTTAATACTCAGCTTCATGATTTGATTAGCTCCTTAATACGATGCTGTTGATTTTTTTAGCTTAGCATACCTTGATATTTGCGTCAATGAAGCGATTCGAAGGGGATACAATATGAAAAAGCTCATATACATAATTAACACGGCGGTTCTTGCCTTAATATTCACATTTATACTTAACGCCGACGCCTTTGCAGTCACCTGGGAGTACGGTACATCAGGCACAGGCAAAAACCCATTCACGCCAAGAGGCTATGTCATTGTGACTGATACAGGTAAATATTGGCTGAACAGTCGCTTCGACAACAGCACGGAAACGGTTCGTTACTCAGGCGTGCCAAACGGTGTTAGCTATATCGACGCTAAAAAGTTAGACGGCTCAAATTACACCTTGTATGCTTTCACCGACCGCAATCCACTGGTCTATCAATATCTCATTGCGTTTAAAAACGGCCGGCCGGTCCCCAATTTTTCCTCCTACCTGGGGGCTCCGGGCCGGCTGAGTGTGGAGACGGATCTGGGCAGCGGCGCTGATTGGGCTATTCCCATCGAGGGATTTGAATTTGAACCGGGCTGCTACTATGAATTTGGTTTCCAGCGCGGGCTGCAAGCTAGAAACGGTATCACCCTGGTTTTCTCCGAGGACGGCAAAGGCTATATCCAAAACCCTGCAACACCGGAGGAAAAACAGAAATACGAGCAGGATAAAGATCTCGAATTTCAGTTTATGTCCAGCTACTGGGTCAATCAGGATCCACAAACAGGTGACTATAAATATGATTTTCATCTCGTACCCATGCGCTTCTCGGTGCAGACATACGCCAACCTATCCACCTGGGAGGAGGGCAAGCAGGAAGCGAAACAATTTATCAGCAGCATCACCCCGGAAGATATCAACAGTGGTAAATATAATCAGGAGAATGTAAATGATCTGATACTCACAATAGAGTCTTTGGAGAAAGAAGCTGAAACCACTATAAAAAAGCAGCTTCAAACCAACGCTGAGGAGAATATGCAGCTCATGCTCCTGGAGCTTAAGACTGCTCTTAAAAAAGCACAGACAACCCAAACGCCCTCCGCTGATTTGAACACCTTGCGCGCCCTGCTTAATGAGGCGACCGATCTTTATCAGACAGCTTCGGCTAACCTGGGCACGGAAATAGGTCAATACGGCAAAGCCGAAACCCTGGCCTTAAAAGAGGAGATCGACACGGCGTCGTCCCTGACAGAAAAGGATGGCCAGAGTGTAATAAATGAAGCCGTCAACAATCTAAAAGAAGCCATGACCAGGTTGGAAGCGTCCATCGTGCGCGAAGATAATCTCATTTTGTTTGATCGCGCGAGCGGGGTCAAGGCAGTCATTCCCAGGGGTGTTGTACCGGATGACGTAGTTATGTATGTCAAGACCCTGTCAGGCTCGGACGAGGTTTTTAACACGCTGCAAACCGCTTTCGGAAAGGACAGTAAGCTAGCTGTGTACGATATCAAGCTGTACAGCCACGACCTTAAGGTACAGCCGAAGGGCAAGTTTGAACTCCAAATACCTGTAGTAAGCGGAGCTGAAGCTGGAACATCGCATGTTTATAAGGTGAGCGATGACCTTAAGACCTCACAGCTTATATCGGCAGAAGCGGACGGCAATAAGATATTCTCCGTAGACCGAACCGGCCTGTTTAGTGTCGCCATAACCATTACGCAAATGCCACCGCCAAAAAAGACTGAAACCAAAGCGACGGTGGAGGAAACCAATGTGGAGGTAAAAGAAGATCCGGACGCCAACCGTGAAGAGTTAGATGAAACTGAGGGCGCGAAAGACGTCGTCGAAAATAAGGAGGTCAATGTGCCCAGAGCTCAACAGGAACCAATCGCTCCTGTTTCAATTCCTCTTGATACAATAAAGAGAAATGCCGGCAGCCCAATTTACATTATATTGTCAGCGGCGCTGCTGGTCGCAGCTGCTGCAGTCATCGCGAGCTACGACATCATCCGAAGGCGAAAAGTACGTGATAGAACGTGAGAATAGCTGGGAGGGCCTCACGGATTATCCCTTTACTTGCAACTTAAATAATTATGTCTACTTAATAAGCCGCTATGCAGGCTTCTATATCTTCTATCTAGCTGATGCTCAAAAGACGTTGATGATTTTTACTGCTTTAGAAGCCCCCGGTACCCAGCTTACAGATAGAACGTACTATCGCTATTGGGATAAAAGATGGCCTGCCAAAGTTGCTTGTTGCTACTATTTCTTCGCCATCAGGCATACTTTCATCGACAGTTTAGCCATATTGGCGTCGAGCGCATTGGATACATTATTACTCAAATTTAAACTGAACCTTGGTTGCTCACCAGCGCTGAAGGACTCGCCTAGCACGATTCCCCTTCGATAGAAATTGCTACTCTGCAAAGAAATTTACTCCGGTACTCCTTAGCCCCTTGCCGGAAATAATTGTATCAACCTCATTAACTGAAAGATCATAGTCAAAAAATGTACAGTAAAACCAGGTCATCTCTGATTTAAGGTCGACATCCGCAAATCTGTCCGGGTAAAGTGTTTTCGCCAGCCAGAGTATCACCAGCGGCGTTTCAATACTGTTGTCGTGACCCCAGCGTGAGGCGCCGATCGGTACCTGATAAACCCTCCCGTTCTCTATGGCGCGCAGTCCCTGCCACCTTTTGCTTTTCATCATATAATCCGCAACACCGCTTTCATTGCAGATGATTACATCGGGATTCCAAACAAATATCTGCTCCAGGGTGGTGTAGTAATTTTTTTCGTTGAAGATCAAGTCTCCACCCAGTGAAACATTTTTCACCCCCAGTAAGCTAACCCAATCCGCTCCGAGGCTGCCCTCTGTATCGGTGCGCAATGCCTCACTAGTGGAATGGTACAAACTGGGGCGCTCCTCCTGCGGTATTTCGCTTACCCTTTGTAATACCTTGTCCACCACACCCTGGTAGTAAGTCTCCATTTGCTTTGCTTTCTCGCTCCGGCCTAAAGCTTTACCGATGACCGCGAAAGCCGCACGCTGCGACTCAATGCCGTTATAGTCAATAACCAGATACGGTATACCCAGAGAATCTAGTTTATCCCGCTCAATGTTACTGCGGTACATGTCGCTTTTTATAAACATTAAATCTATCCCCATCGCCAAAATAGCTTCGGCATTAAACGAGCCCTCCTCTTTTACGACCGAGCTATTCGCCAGGGGAGGACAGATCCGCTGTAAAAGCAGATCCCGCTTAACTCCGCCAATAGTGGCTATCATTTTATCACCACACCCGTACATGATCACTGCCAAGCCCGCGAAGGGGTCAAGGGTAGCTATAGCTTGCGGCTGCTGCGGGATATCTATGCTTCTGCCAACACAGTCTGTCACGGTGATGGTCTTTTCCGTGCCTCCCTGCTCGCTACAAGAGCAGAGCACAGACAGGAGCATAATCACCAGTGCAATAAAAACAACTTTCTTTGTATATATTCTCATCTCTACCCCTTAGAGCGTTTCAAAAAGTATTACCGATTTGATTTCTCGTCCCTCATCATCTGCTGTAACCTCAATTCTTGCCTTAACTCCGTACACCTGCGCAATATTCTCCTCCGTTACCACATCGCTGGGTGTACCATAAGCCGTGATGACCCCATCGTGCATCATTGCCGCCTTGATCCTGATCCCCTTTGATTCGAAGTAAAAGGCATGAGATGGCGCATGTGTTACCATTAGGATAGCAATATCCTCCTTCCGGCATAGCTCTACTAATGTCTGTAGAAAGATAAGCTCGTTTTTAAAATCAAGATGTGCCGTCGGCTCATCCATGATTATCAGAGGTGCACGCTGTCCAAGCGCCCTCGCCAGAAGCACCATCTTTACCTCGCCGCCCGAAAGCTGACTGTAAGGCTTGTCGGCATAGCGCTCGACACCTACTTTTCTGAGTGCTTCCATGCATATCTCTTCATCCTCCGCTGCCGGTTCGCCAAAAAAGCCGGTATACGCGGTACGGCCCATCATCACAATCTCTTTTACTGTATAGGGAAAGGTTATATCGTGTATCTGGGGTACAAACGCGATTTGACGTGCCAACATATGCCGTTTATACTCGCCGACCGGCCGCTCTGCTAGTAGTATACCACCCGCCTGGGGACGGTGTATGGCCATGATATTGTCGATTAAAGTAGTTTTGCCGCAGCCATTTGGTCCCATAAGACAGAGAATTTCACCGGTGTCCAGGGTCAAGGAGATATTTTTTAATACTTCCTTGCCGGGATAGGAGAAGGATAGGTTCCTTAGTCTTAAAAACTCGTTCATCGCCAGCCTCCTCCCTTGGTCTTCTTTAAAAGGTAGACAAAAAATGGTGTACCAACAAGCGAAGTGAGGATGCCGATAGGTATTTCTGACGAACTAATGATTCGCGATAGCATGTCCATTAGTACTAGAAAGCAGGCGCCCAGCGACATGCTAACCGGAATGAGCTTGGTATTATCGTTACCCACAATCATCCTGCCTATATGGGGAATAACCAAACCGATCCACCCAATGACACCGCTGATACATACACCGGCTGCAGTCGCCAGCGTAGCACCGCCGATGATCAAAAGCTTGTATAATCTAGTGTCCACCCCAAGCGCTAGTGCTTCCTTCTCACCCATGGAAAGAACGTTAATCTTCCAACGAGATAGATAGAGCAAGGTTATTCCAATAGCCATCGGCACAAAAGCGATAAAATGATTATAGTTTATCGAAGCGAGGCTGCCCATGAACCAGAAGGTTATAGCAGGAAGTTGCGTATAAGGATCTGCTATGTATTTAAGTACTGAGGTTAGCGCAGCAAAAAAGCTTGAAACGACTACCCCGCCTAGAATCAGCGTAACTGTAGGTGTTGAACCATATACGCGCCCAGAGAAGTAGCTAAGCGTTACCGCCAAAATGCCGAAAGCAAACGCAAAGCCATAGCTGTAATAACCACCTCCAAAGTAGACTATAGCCAATGCCGCACCGAAGCCGGCTCCGTTACTAACGCCCAAGATGCCTGAATTGACCAGCGGGTTACGAAATACTCCTTGAAAGGCTGCACCGCTCACAGCAAGAGCTGCGCCGACAAAGGCTCCTGCTACAGCACGGGGCAGCCGGAGCTGCCAAAGGACGGTGTTTACCTCGCGAGAGGCGTCACCGGAACTACCGTGATGAAAAATTGTCTGAAGAACTTCCGCAACGCTTATAGAATATCGCCCTACGAACATGGTCAGACATATAGCCATGACCGGCGCCAGGATCAATACTGCCCGCTGGAACCACACACTTTTATAAAATGATTTCATACAGTTTCTCCGATCGTGGTGTGGGTGTGATTGTGGATCTAGCAATATAATAAGCCGGGAACGGAAAAACCGCGCCCGGCTATGCATCAAGATGACAGCGATCCTTTCCGCAATGGGAGGCGTGTCCGTTTCCAGATACACCCTACAGGTCTTTAACCATAGTTGCTACAACCACAGGTAAAAAAGACTCGGATAGTATTTAACTAATAAAACAAGCTAATCGAATAATATTAAATTTCTTCAAAATGTTTTAAATTCCTGCTTAAACAAACAAAAACTTTATTTTAGGAACATCGCTGGGAGGTTATTGAGACTCTCCCTTTAATAAATAATATCTATTGACTATTGAATTTGACATAAAAAAGCCTTCCATACTATAAACGGTTGGAAGGCTTATTTTGGTGCGCCTGACAGGAATCGAACCTGTGCTTCCGGCTCCGGAGGCCGGCGCTCTATCCCCTGAGCTACAGGCGCAAACCTTTAAATTTGCTACATAGGATATTGTATCACAAATTTTGAATAATGCAAGGTCCAAAACTATTATATATCCCTCTTGCCAAACAGGTATACTGCCATCCCCGCAAAAAATATTACGTACAGCACTGCATAAACCACCATCCACACACTGGGCTCGGACATGCTGCCAAAGGGCCCCATCTGCTGGAGAGCCTGCAGCGGGTTAGCGGCGGGGTTCATGAGCAGGTGGACTATTTTGCGGTACAGGGCGTCGACGGGCATAATCAAGCTGGCCAATATACCGGTCTGCTGAAGGGTAGCGTTATTGATTAACCAGCCTATTTGCTCCACCATGCCGCCAATTATGGATACCGCATACAGCATAAACATTACCACACCGTTAGCTATGGTGGGCAACACTGTGGAGCCGCACAAGGTTACCGCCAGCAGCACCACAGGCTGCAGAGCAAAAAGTGCCAGGGCTTTCCATTGCCCGGTTAACTCCATACCGGTCTTCAGGTGAATTAGCAGGTAAATTACCGTAAAAAATAACGCTGCGTAAAGGGCCAGAAACAGGCCAGTGCCCAGGAACTTCCCCAGCACTATTTCATCGCGCCGCACCGGCTTGGGAATAATTGTCTGGATAATGCCGCTTTCAATTTCCGAGGATATTGCGCCTACAGCTGAAAATATTGCTAAAAAGGATACAATAAACCCGCCGAAATAAAGACCAAAGGAAAGTAATTGGGGATAAATCATTTGCGCCAGCATAGGGTTAGGATGCCGAGCCAGATCTCCGGCGACAAAATGAACCCCGGTACCGTACAGACCGAGAAAAGCTGCAGCCAGGATAAGTGAAATCAGCACTACTTTACGGCCTAGTGCCTCGCGAAAAGTTATTTTAATGATGGCCGGCATTGTTTGTCCCCTCCTGAGCCATACTGATGAACATTTCCTCCAAAGAAGATCGTTTACGGTTTAATTCATACAGCCTGCCGCCGCCCAGGATCACTGCTTCCGCCAGCAATGGAATATCCTCATCCTTACTTACATTAGCTAAAACCGTATCGCCTTCTATGTACAAAGAAAGAGTTAGGCCGGCCAGCGCGCCCCTTATTTGCTCGGTCAACCCCTCTAAACGCATTTCCACGTTAATCTCGGCGGACCTCAGTTCATCCAAAGTCCCCTGCCGGATGACTGTTCCCTGTCTGATAAAAGCTACCGTGTCACAGATCATCTCCACCTCGCTGAGCAGGTGGCTGTTTAAAAAAATAGTTTTGCCACCGGCTCGCAGCTCCACCAGTATCTCCCGTACATCGCGGCGTCCCAGGGGATCCAAAGCAGAGGTGGGCTCATCTAGAAATAGTAAATCAGGATCAGGCAGCAGTGCACAAGCCAGTCCGGCTCTTTGCTGCATACCCTTGCTATAAGTGCGTATCTTTTGCCTTTCATGTCCGGACAGCCCTACTTGCTTGATAACCTGCGGTATACGGCGCTTTTTTTCATCATTACTCATACCGTACAGTGAAGCGTGAAAATCCAGCAGCTGCCTGCAGGTCAACCAGTCGTGATAGCGGAAATTTTCCGGTAAAAAGCCAATTTTTCTTCTTACACCAATGTCTCCCAGGGGTTTTCCCAGCAACCAGGCTTCTCCCGAAGTGGGGAAAAGCAAACCCATCAATGTTTTAACCAGGGTGCTTTTCCCTGCCCCGTTGGAACCCAGAAATCCGAAGATTTGCCCCCGGGGAACCCGGAGGCAAATATCGGCACAGCCCACTTTATTACCGTAATGCTTGGTTAAGTTAATCGTTTCAATGGCCAAATCCAATTATAGATCCCACCTTATTTCATTTGCTCGGCAATGGATAGGGCTAATTGCTCATCAAGGTTGGTGCCCGAGATGGTATACACGACACCGTTATTTTGCCAGACTATCAAGCTCACCGGTGCTAAGTTATCCGACCGAGTGCTGCCATCCATAAAAACACCCTGACTGCCGTTAACTATAACATCCCTGGAGGTGCCGTCCATATCGGGAATTAATACTGTGTGCTGCCAGTCATCTACCGCCAACAGCTGGTTGCGCAGGTTTTCAGGCAGTACGGGTACATTTAAAAGAGCATCCTTAATGGCCAACACATCCACCCCGGAAGGTACTTTCATTTCAGGGCTTCTAGCCTGGATTACGTTTAGCACAGCACTGCCCGAACGGTATTTAGCCGTTATAGCAGTAGGCATTTGCATAGTGAAGGTTTGACCATCAAGACTTTTCGGCAGCAAATCAGTACTGCCCAGGGACTGCAGCAGACTATTCACACTGGTCACATCCAGCGTAAGGTTAACCGTATTGCCCGTTATCTTTTGCAGCTCGGGCTCGTTGTAACCTGCCGGCTGGGGCAGCTTAACAGCGAAGTCAACAGCTTCCTCTGCTTGGGCTATAGTTACCGGAACTGCTTCTTGTTTACCTGTAACTTCAACCCGACCAAAATTATCAATATTCACATTGCCGGTCCCTTCATTAACAGTCCTTTCCAGCTGTTCCAGATCCTCAGGATTAACGCTAATTGTTTGCACCTTTTCCATTCTAAACACGGTTAGAAATTCACCGGCCATACTGCGCACGGCCGGGAAACTTAAGGCTGTGAACATTACAGCGGCCATAGCAGCAGTGGCAATTAATTTTTTATAAAGCCTCATGGTATTTAAACTCCTCTTAAATTGATTTAGTATATTGCCGCGGAGCCCGGTTGTCAAGGCGGGCGGGACTCCCGGCAGGTCCGCCTGGTACCGGTTCATACACAGATTGACGAAATTGCTATTAAACTGCAATTCCTCCAATACAGCGCGGCATTTGGCACATTGGGCCAAGTGCCGGTTTATCTCCTGTCTCTGCTCGATGCTTACTTCATTATCAATGTAAGCTTGAAGGATGCCTTCTTCATAGCACATTAAGCGTCACATCCTTTCTGTTCCAGGTAAACCCTTTTAAACTTGGCCTGGGCCCGGGCAATGATGGTACCCACTGATGTTTTTTTAACTCCGATGGCTTCAGCTATTTCGTCGTAACTAAAACCGGAATGCTTCATTAATAAACACAACCTGTCTCTCTTTGGTAAGGTTTGTAAAGTGATACGAACGAGGTTGGTTTCTTCATTTTGGAGCGCTGCGTCCTCGCTGGAAATCGCTTTAACCCCTTGGCGCTCGGTCTTTTCTTCCCTGCGCAGGCGGCTTTTTTCGCTGCGCAGATAATTATAGGCTAGATTAACAGCCACTCTGGAAAGCCACCCCCCGATGTTTTGGTATTGCCGGGGCGGTGTGCAGTACAGCTTAAGGAAAGCCTCCTGGGTAATTTCTTCCGCCACCGCACGGCTGCCCAGCATATAGGTAAGCTGGCGGCATAAAGCCGGGTAATAGTGGTTATACGTTTCCTGGTAAGTCAAACTAGACTTTGCGCCTTTTTCCATTTGAGACGGGAAAATGGCCGGCCACCTCCCCTGTTTTCCTTTCAACTTAATAACACGGCCGATTTTGGTAAAGTGACATTGTTTAAATATATTTTTTAAATGTAATAATTCCGGATGACAAAAAAACCGGGAAAGTGCTCCCGGAATTTAATGTGTTAAATAGTCAAATGTTGTGGTCTGAACCCAAATCGTTCTTCCACATAATGATGGCGTCTTCATTGGTATCGGAATAATAATTTTTTCGGCGTCCATATTCCAAAAAACCCAAGCGAGCATATAAAGCCCGGGCAGGTGTATTGGAAGGACGCACCTCCAGAGTCACCCGTTGTACGCCCAGCACAGTAGCCCATTGAATTAACTGCAGCATTAAGGCCATGCCCAAACTGTGCCCCCGGTAATCTTGGTGCACGGCAATATTGGTCACGTGGGCCTCGTCTAATACGACCCACATACCGGCATAACCGACCACCTCCCGGTTCTCTGCCAGAGCTACAATGTAATGAGCAAATTCATTATTGCGCAGTTCGTAGTCGAAAGAATTTTTAGACCACGGTGTGGGAAACGATACCTTTTCAATTTGCATCACCTGGTCCAGGTGATTAAATTGCATTTGAGCAAAAGTTATGTTTGCCAATCTTGCTGCTTTATTCATTAACCCGGCACCTTTCCCGCCATTTTAATTCGGCTTCGGATTCTCGCAGGTAATAAGGAAGCAGCGTCAGAGGATCGGAAACCGCACCTTTTTGAAGCAGCTGCAAACCTAGTTCAGCTACCGCAGCTCCTCTGGGAAATGATGCACAAACCGGCGCCAGATCGGCACGTGCACCCATATGAGATTTTATAACACCGGTATACTCGGCTAAGCCATCGCCAATAAAGGTAACCTGCTCATTGTAACCTTCCAGCAGTTGAAGAAGCTCTTGAATCCCCGCAGCCCGGGCGGGTACCAGGCATTCCTGTCCAGTGCCGGTGCTGTGGTACAGGGCAGTATAAACTTCGTTTTTCCGGGCATTAAGCAGGGGGCAAACCAGTCCGGCATGACCTGTTAGCGGGTAAGCCAGGGCGTCTAAAGTAGGGACACCGGCCAGAGGCAGGTTCAATACCTGAGCCAAAGAGCGGGCGGTGCTCAACCCAATGCGCAGTCCGGTAAAGGAGCCCGGACCGAGGGAAACTGCAATGCCCGTCAGTTGTTCTTTGTTAATACCTGCATCAGCCAGTGAATCTTTAACCATAGGCAACAGGTTTACTGAGTGGGTGCGGCGGTTGTTCACAATCCGCTCGGCCAGTATTTTACCTTCCGTGGCCACAGCTACGGCAGCCACCGGAGTGGCCGCTTCAATGCCCAGAACGATCATTCTGCACTAACTCCTCTGCCAATTCATTGTACCGGGTCCCCCGAGCTATAAACCTTAATACTCTAATATTATCATCCTCAGAATGCTTTTCAATAAAAATATCCAACCGCTCGGCAGGTAAATATTGTTCAACCTGTTCAGCCCATTCAATCAGAGTTACACCTGACCCATAAAAGTATTCTTCATAGCCCAGATCTTCAAGTTCTTCAGGGCTTTCCAGCCGGTAAACATCCAGGTGGTATAATGGCAGCGGACCGTCATACTCATTGATCAAGGTAAAGGTAGGGCTGGTGATCCGCTCGTTAATGCCTAACCCCCTGGCTACACCTCCAGCAAAACAAGTTTTACCGGCACCTAAGTCTCCATTTAATGTAATAACGTCACCCGGCTGCAGCAAACCTGCCAGCAAGGCTCCTAAATCACTTGTTCCAGTGGCCGACAAAGTTTTAATTATAATCTAAATGCGCCCCCCAAAATAAGCAAACGATTATATAAATATAATTTAAAGCAGTTTTCCAAGTCTACGCTATAATTATAAACAAAGATGGACTTGTTAAAAAGTGTACAGACAAAAAAAAGCGGACAAAACTGTCCACTTTATCTAAACTATATTGGCTTGAAAGATACTTTTATTAATTTCCCGGTGAGTAAAATCTTTTAAAAAATCTTTTATACTATCAACATCAAAGGGTTTAGCCATACAGCAAAGCGCGCCTTGTTTCTGAGCTTGTAGGATAGTATCATCAGAGCCGTAGGCGGTCATGATTACCACCTGGGTATCTGGAAACATTTTTTTTATTTTACTCAGTGCCTCCAATCCACCCATTAAAGGCATACGCACATCCATAAAAACCAGGCTGGGCCTTATGGTCCGCACCTTCTCTACTGCTTCAAGGCCGTTTTGGGCTGTGTGTACCCGGTGACCAACTTCCTTAATTACAATATCCAGTAAATAACGGACCCCAGGGTGATCATCAACGACCAGTACATCCATGCAACTCGAACCCATAATTGCCCAACCTCCTATTTCTGCAATTTATGACATTTACATGTACTTCAGTATATTTATACCAAAATCATATTTTAATTTCGACACTCTGAAGTGAAATCCTTCTTTTCCGAAACAAAATTTTATTAATTTCTTTTTTTAATGGTTATTGTTTATTTCAATTAATTTTCCTCCAATATATACCCCATTAACAACAGTACCTAAATAAAACGGGTGACCGCTTAATAATACTATATCCGCATCTTTACCCGGTGCGATGCTGCCAATACGTTCTTCTAAACCCAGCACCCTGGCTGCACCAATGGTAATAGCACTCATTGCCTGATCTTCGGAGAGTCCACCGCGGGTAGTTAACCCGGCGGAGATAAGCAGGTATTGTATAGGCACCACCGGGTGGTCTGTCATAATGGCAAAGCTTACGCCCCTGGCGGCCAATGCCGCCGCGGTTTTTAGTGAACGACCCATCAGTTCAACTTTAGCCCGGTTAATTAGCACCGGGCCAACCACGGCAGGCACGCCGGCAACAGCCAGCCTATCTGCTACCAGATGGCCTTCGGTGCAATGCTCAATAACTAGACGAAGGTTAAATTCGCGGCCGATGCGTAATGCGGTCATAATATCGTCTGCCCGATGGGCGTGCACACGCAAGGGTATTTCATGTCGAATTACCCGCGCTACGGATTCAAGTTTTAAATCCCGCTCCGGAAGATCTGTTTTACCGGTAAGTGCCCTGGCCTGTTTTTTCAGGTATTGCTGGCCGCGTACCAAAACGTCCCTTAATAAAGCCGCTGAGGCCATTCTGGTTACCGGTGTTTTTTTGTTAGGCCCATATACACGCTTAGGATTTTCCCCCAGGGCGGCCTTGAGGCCCACAGGACAACTGATTACCATATCGTCCACCACTGAACCACAGGTCTTCATCGCCACCATTTCCCCACCTAGTATATTGGCGCTGCCGGGGCCGGTAACTACAGTGGTAACCCCTGCTTGCAGCGCGTCTTGAAAGGCCAAATCCATTGGGTTGATGGCATCTAAGGCTCGTAAGTGCGGCGTGATGGGGTCGGTTATCTCATTTAAGTCGTCCCCTTCTTCGTATATCTCTTCCAATATACCGAGGTGAGTGTGGGCATCAATAAAACCGGGTACGACCACCATGCCGGCTGCATTATATATTTCAGACCCGGAGGGGATGGCAAGGTTTTCCCCTACAGCGGAAATTTTTCCGTTATCAATAAGCACAGTCCCCTGCCGCAGGCGCGGGCCGTGCATTGTCCAAATTTCGCCATTTATGATCGCCTGCAACTTATCATCTCCAACACATATTATCTTTCCACAGTAGCTGTTTTTTTTCCTCTAATTATGTGTAATTTTTACTCGACAAATAATGCCTGCATGCTTCAATAAAAGCAATAAAGATACTTAATATAGAAGAATATTTACAGTACATATTTTCAGGATGGAATTGTACTCCAAGTATAAATTTTTTATCTCCCTTGCCTTCAATTGCCTCAGGTACTTTATCCCCGGCAAAGGCTGATATTAACATGTTTTGGCCTAGTTTGTCAATTATTTGGTGATGAAAAGAATTCACCCTAATATCGTCCTGGTTTAAGATACACTGTAGTCGTGAACCCTGAATTAAATTGATATTGTGGGTGGGATACCAGCGTGGAGCTTGTTGCATATGCTGTAGGGGCCGGTTGATGCTCAGGTTTATATCTTGACAAACGCTTCCCCCTGCAGCTACATTAAGCACCTGCATACCCCTGCAGATGCCCA
Organism: Desulfoscipio geothermicus; assembly: GCA_016841905.1. Classification (GTDB taxonomy): domain Bacteria; phylum Bacillota; class Desulfotomaculia; order Desulfotomaculales; family Desulfallaceae; genus Sporotomaculum; species Sporotomaculum geothermicum_C. The sequence continues at coordinate 29,269 of JAENYF010000039.1, forward strand.
ATATAGGAACACCCTGCTTTAAAGCCAGACCGGCCAGCCGTATTTCAAACATGTCTCGCAAAGGATCAATATAGCCATTTACCGGCCAAGGCTCTTCGCCAAAAAAAAATGGGTCGATGTCACCCCCGCCCGAGAGCAGCACACCGTCCAGCCTGGCCAGTATATGCTCGGCATGCTCATCATTTAAGTATGGTATTAGCAGCGGCATCCCGCCGGCTGCCTGAACTGCCTGTACATAATCCTCACCAATGGCGTACCTCTTTATTGTTTCATCATAATTGCACGTAATACCTATTAATGGGTACATTAGTTAGCCCCCCCTTCCTTATTTTAAACTATATGGGAAGAGGGACTTTTTTTGCACCTGATACAAACTATATTTTGTGTTTAATATAACAAAGCCGTAACCTGCTTCAGGCTTCGGCTTTGTATACAAAGATATGTATAATTTTATGTATGATAAACATCAATATGTATGTATTAGATATCCATAATACCCAAACTTATATCCACTGCCTGGTTAACCTTGACCATCATATCAGTTTGTAGTGAAGTTACCTTTTCCAGCAGCCTGCTTTTGTCGATGGTGCGTATCTGTTCTAAAAGTATTACTGAATTTTTGCCCAATCCATCTCTTTCCGCGGGGAGTTCCACATGGGTGGGTAGTTTAGCTTTTGATATTTGAGAGGTGATGGCGGCAACAATTGTGGTTGGACTGTACTGGTTGCCAATGTCGTTTTGTAGTATTAATACCGGTCTCGTACCTCCCTGCTCCGACCCCACTACGGGGCTGAGGTCGGCGTAATAGATTTCGCCACGGCGTATTTGCATTATCGCTTGCCTCCCGCTACAGACTCATCGAATACCGGCGCCACCTCGGATTCAAGTCTGTACTGTTCAATGGCTAAGGACAGGTTGATAGTAGCCATCTCCACATAGCCTTTTTTCATTTGTTCCCTTAATATTTGACGTCTTCGCTCGGCAAGGTAAAGCTTCATGGCCTCCCGGACAAATTCACTCCGATTTTGCTTCTCAGCGGCTGCAATGCAGTCTATCTCGGTTAGCAGATAATCCGGTAGGCTGATCATGATACGCTTTACTTGTGCCACCTGTAACAACCTCCAGTATAC
>JAENYF010000040.1 GCA_016841905.1 Desulfoscipio geothermicus
CATTGACCACGCTGCCGATATTGATGCCGCAATGGCACACAAATACACCGGTGCGCACAATTTCACCGGCCACGTCTATTTCAGGCGGGTATTCCTTTATTTTGGTTAGGGTGCTGCGTACCTCTGCCAAACCGGCTGCTGAATCCGCTGCTGCGGCGCTGGCCTGCATGACGGTTTCGGGGATGTCCCTAGGGCTACTGAAGGCGCCGGCTACAAAAATACCCGGTCTATTGGTACCTACACCGGTTAAGGGGGCAGGCTGGCAGAAATTATACTTATTTAATTGTATTCCCAGTTTACCGGCCAGATCGATCATATCGGTAGGCGGGTCAAGCCCGATGGATAAGACGGCCAGGTCGAAGTCTTCATAAGTGATGTTGCCCGCATCGTCGGCATAACGAATGCGGCAATTACCAGTACCGTCTCCGGCTTCGACTATTTCGTAAACCCTGGAGCGAATAAACCGGACACCTACTTGATGTTCGGCCTTATGATAATACTGCTCAAAATCTTTACCGTAAGTGCGCATATCCATAAAGAAAATAGCTGTTTCTAAGGGGTAAGGGGAGTGCTCTTTGGCAATTTCGGCTTCTTTTATGGCGTACATGCAGCATACCGAAGAGCAGTATCCGCGATCGATGCGACAGTTACGGGAACCAACACACTGAATCCAGGCGATCTTATGGGGCTCCTTGCCGTCGGAAGGGCGCTGCATATGCCCGCCGAAGGGTCCGGAAGCGCTCAGGAGACGCTCAAATTCCATGCTGGTGACCACGTTGGGGTGTTTGCCGTAGCCATAGTAGGCTAGCTGGCTGGAGTCAAATTTTTCAAACCCTGGGCAGAGGATAACCGAACCTACTTCAATTTCCATGATTTGGTCGGTCATGGTATGGTCGATGGCACCGGCCTGGCAAGCTTGTAAGCATTTACCACAGGCCTTGGGTTTTTTTATTCTTAAACATTTGGTAGGGTCAATAGCATATGCATTGGGAAAGGCTTGAGCATATAGCTTATAGATGGCCTTGCGCTTGTTTAACCCCTGGTTAAACTCATCAGGCACTTTAACCGGACATTGCTCGGAACAGGAACCGCAACCGGTGCATTTGGTTGGGTCCACGTAACGTGCTTTTTGCTTAAGGGTGACTTTGAAATTGCCTGGCTCGCCTTGAATGTCCAATACTTCGGTATTAGTAATGGTGTTAACATTCAAGTGTCTCCCACAGTCAACTAGCTTGGGAGACAGGATGCACATCGAGCAATCGTTGGTGGGGAAAGTTTTGTCCAGTGCAGGCATGATACCGCCAATGGCGGAATTTTTCTCGACCAGGTATACATAATACCCGGATTCCGCCAAATCAAGCGATGCTTGAATACCGGCAATACCTGAGCCAACTACCAGTACAGCTCCAACCTTTGCAGGTTTCTCACTCATTTGAAGCATCACATCCGTTCTCTCCTAGATTAGACGTCATAGCATAACAATATAAACTTGCGCCAGGGCTAAAAAAATAGCAACAAACAAACCAGATTACCTGTAATGGTTATCCAGTTCATATGTAATCCCGGTAATTTATGTTGATTATGCTAGTTGATTAATTTATTAGGGCAATAATTAGTTGGCTAGGAAACGTAAAACTATGGCGAATAAACTCAAAATAGCTAAATTATTGTAACAATTACCGAGATTTTGTCTACACATCCATAGTATAATGTTTACAACTTTGACTGTCAAATTATTTTATTAGTAGAATGCAGTGGATGTCAAGTAATACTAATTCTAGAAAGGGCGGTTAATGATAACCGCCTTTCTAGAATTAGCAAAGACTATTTTATGCCTTATTTGGCCTACCTAACGCGAAAAGTTTTTAAAAAGGAATCACAGTAAATTTCCTTGTTTAATAAAATATTGGCTGCTGCTACGGCATCCAGCAATTCGTCGTTCTCCACATCGGCGATGGCTGAATCTAAGCCATTGGCCATGCTCATAATTAGGAAGGTACGGTTTATTAAATGCCGGTTGGTACAGCGCTGGGAAGAGTTAAGGCGGCTTCAGCCACTTCTTTGGCGAGCTGGTTAACTTCTTTTCATTTTGTGTCAGTGCTTACGCGCCTGGCCACAGCGTTTAACTTGACTGTATCTTTAACCTGATAATCAGATGCTTGTTCATGCAGAAGCGGCAGCGCGGGTCGATGACTCTGGGTGCACTGGAAGGCTTAGTGGTATGGCTTAAAATTTAAACCTTGGCATTTATTTAATCTCCTTGATAAAGCTAGTAACTAACGTATCAGGCTACAGCCAGAAACTCACCCTTTAAGAGTAAGTTTCAATTGATTACAAGTATATGTATTTTACTCATATATTAAACACTCGATATATTCAATTTCTTGCCGGGTACGGATTTTATTGGTGATAATGCCCACCTTGGCAATACCCAGGTCGCTGGCCATGCGCTGTACGTTTCTGGCGGTATTAACACTGTTGCGGCTGGGTTCCACCACCACCAACATTACATCCACTCCCCGGGCTGTGCCCCGGCTTAAATGTTCAATACTGGCGCCCATATCCATAATGACGGCATCCTTTTGGTCCAGCAGCAGCGAGGTGACCAGGGCATGTAAAAATGTGTTTTCTCGGCAGTAGCACTCCGAGCAGCCCCCCTTTTTCGGGTCACCCATGCGCAAAAAACGGATGTTGCCAAATTGGTAGCTGTAATAAGCTAAAAAATTATCCAGCTTGGGGTTAAGCTCGTAAAATGCGCCGTCGCCGATATTATTGTGGAACACGTCCTTTATTTCTACAACCGGCTTAATTTTGGCTGCCTCTTCCTAGGGTATGCCGATGTTCGTTGCCAGGCAAGCATCCGGGTCGGCATCGATTGCATAAACAGTGCCGCCGTTTTGGGTGCATATTTTGGCCAGTGCTGCGGCAATGGTTGTTTTGCCAACGCCGCCCTTACCTGATATGGCCAGTTTCATTGCTATCACCCCTGCTTGAATTGATAATGACAAAAAAGTTGGTTTGACTTGAGCCAGAACAACTGTTCATGATGCAGCAGCTGCAATTGAACAAAGCTGTGTATTTAACCAATAGAAATATACAAATTTGTGCAGATTCGGGCTTTTATTAACAATAAATAAAGAAGTTCAACAGCGAATTAAGCATTCCTGCAATAAATGAATAAATAAATTAGGGCTATAGTTTTGATGATATTGCAGTTGTCACAGTTCGATACAATTGTTCTATTGCTGCAGTTGCTTAGCAATATGGTTGTAGTGATCAATCAATTTGCTGCAATGCTTGACAAATGTAATTACCCTACCAATATTTAGTTAGAGTTAATTGAAACTGGATATGCACTGAGTAGGTGATTAAAAAAGAAGATATTTTTTGCGCAGCCATCGATATAAAAATATATAGCCGATTAACAATATAATCAAAATGATCGTGCCCAAAATCTTTATAATTTTAATTTGTAAGCTCAGGCGTTCTACGGTGCTGTCATTGGCCAAAATAATTTGCTGGATATCTTCTCGGGCCTTCTTTAAATCAGCTTGCTGTGTTTTAATTGCCTGCCGCTCTTTATAGAGCTCGCTAATTTGTTGATGATATTGCTGGGCCTCTTTTTGTAAATCATTTACTCTAAGTTTTAAGTTACTGGTTAATGTTTTACTTGACGATTGCGGCAGGCTTTCGTAAAGTATATTCCCGGTCATCCCCGCCGGTGGTGTAATGCCGTATATTTTGCAAATTGTTGGCGCTATATCCAGCTGGCGGCAGTGATAATAACTTTCCGGCTGATTTTGACCATTGCTGAAGATGACTAGGGGCGGTGCGTCGCCACCGCCGGTAATGATAATAGTCATGTTGGCCAGTTTGTCTGAGCGCATCAGCTGGTTGATGACCCTGCCCACCTGGTTGTCGGCAGTTGACCACTTGCGCCCTGGCTTGTCCGTTTGACTGGCGTCATCTAGGTAGATAGCCGTAAACAGGTTAGGTTGCCCCTTGATTTTCTCTAATAACCTGTCCACAGCCAGCTGATCGTTTTTTTCCGGAATTAATTCCAGCCCGTTTTCCTTGGCCAGCGCAGTGGTTAACTTCTTCCCACTATTCACAGCCAGGCAGTCGATATTATTATTTGACAGTGACCGGGTTAACGAAAAGAAGGCCTCCTGTCCCTCGGCCGGTATTGTTTTGGTCACATGCTGGTAGCTAACACCGGCGCCTTTCAGCTTTTTCATGTTGGGCAATCCTGAGCCGTTAAGCTCGGTGTCAGTTAAACCCTCCACGTAAAATAAAAAAGTATACTGGTTGGGGTTGTCCGTGTCACTAACTGCGGCGGTTGCTGTCGGTGTACTCCCTAAAACAAGGGCTGAAAGGCAGATTATGATAATCCAAAAAATATTTTTAAGCATGAAAAACCCCCCTACTTATTTGCCATACTATACATATAGTAGGGGTTGTCCTTTATTTATGACTGCAACCTTTCGTCATATTTCGAGTTTGCAGGTGTTTTTATTACACCGTAAGACACCATATGGAGAAAGTTGATTTGCTGCCGGTCCACGAATAGTTCCTTAAATTACTGGTTATACTAGTACTACTCCGCTTTGGTGAGTTCTATCTCTCCCCGTCCGGCTTTGGAAGCCGGACTTTTTTTGCGGAAAAAAATAGCCCCGGGGTTGCCCGGAGCTATTGCTGGTGCGGCAGAGAGGACTTGAACCTCCACGAGCGTAGCGCCCATAAGAACCTGAATCTTACGCGTCTGCCAATTCCGCCACTGCCGCATATTTGATCGCTTAGTTATTATAGTATTTTAGCCAGTATTTTAGCCAAATGCGTTCAATATTATGGATTAGCTGGAACTATATTCTTGCGCAACAGCGCCAACCCCAAGAAAAATAACTCCGGGATGCCCCGGCGTTATTTTTGGTGCGGCAAAGAGGACTTGAACCTCCACGAGCGTAGCGCTCATAAGAACCTGAATCTTACGCGTCTGCCAATTCCGCCATTGCCGCCTGTAATATATGCGCTACTTTATCCGCGCAAAAATTATATTAACATAGTTAAAGGTGCATGTCAACAATAAGAGTAAATCCTTTGCCAGGATATTAAGCTTCTTTCGACAACGATAGCAGCTTATTGACCAGTCGGGAAGACGGCCTTGGTGATGGTCCCCTTAGCATTGAGCGTACCTTATCTCTTAATGATGTCTTGACTAACGCATTTCCAGGCGAGAAGAATGAAATTTGGCTTCATTATACATAATATCTGGGAAAACAATTATGCTATAAAACAGCATCAGATAAAATTTATTGTCGGAGGTGTTAATTTGGCGAAACAAGTGAGAGGTATATTAGCTAAGAATAGTACAGGCTATCGCCAGGTTTGGGATATGGGCAAAGCCGCCAATATGAAAAAAAGGCAGAAAATAAGCGGAGTAAATCAGCCCAGTACGTAAACAAACAGGACCCCTTCGTTACATCTTGCATTAAATAAGATGCCTTTTTTGCACTTAGTTCAGGGATGGTGACTTCTCCCATATAGACAAGCATCAGGTACAGCTTTAGCTTGGTCATATGAGCCTGCGGTTAGTAACTGCTGCAGGCCCATTTTTTATGTACCGGCCGAGTTAAAAACTTATTAAGGGTACTGGGGTTGTAATGCCGCCTTGACTAACCTGACACTGCGCAGGCCAAAAAAAAGCTGTAGTTAAAACTACAGGCAAAACAGTAGAGGAGGAGTATATAATTCAAAATAGTAAAGACGGAATTTTTTAAATATAGTTTATTTTAGCACTATGAGAGTATGTTGGCAAGGTAATAAGTGGCTTTTAAGTTATTAATTATATAATAATTGAAAATATTTTTAATTATTTATTAATTAGTTATGTTTGAACTGAGCTATCCCTATCGCACCACTTTCGTTGAATGATAAAGCCAGCACCCGCAATTCCTTGCGAACACTGGCTTTATTTGGCTGGGACGGATGGATTTGAACCATCGAATGACGGATTCAGAGCCCGTTGCCTTACCGCTTGGCTACGTCCCAGTATGGTGGTGGAGGGGGCAGGATTCGAACCTGCGAAGGCGTCGCCGGCAGATTTACAGTCTGCTCCCTTTGGCCACTCGGGAACCCCTCCATATTGAAATGCTACATATTTAAATTGGTCGGGATGGAGGGATTTGAACCCCCGGCCTCTTGCTCCCAAGGCAAGCGCGCTAGCCAAACTGCGCTACATCCCGATTAACCGAACAAAAGCTATTTTACTCTAAAAATTTGATAATGTCAACGGCTAAATGCAACCAATTACCTACGAAATTTCGCTGCATATTTTAATGATAACCTGGCGCTGGCGGGGACCGTCATATTCGCAGAAAAAGATGCGCTGCCAGGTGCCTAGCAGCAGTTTGTCTCTGGTGAACAACACAGTTTGCCCGGCTCCGGTGAGCAAGGTTTTTATGTGGGCGTCCGAGTTCCCCTCCTGGTGGGTAAATCTGCCATGAAGGGGCACCAGTTTATTTAGCTGCATTAAGATATCGTCAATTACGCTGGGATCGTACCCTTCATTAATCGTCACACCTGCAGTGGTATGCGGCACGTAAATATGGCAGACCCCTTCGGTAACGCCGCTTTTTTTGATCAGTGCGCTGACTTCAGCAGTTATATCAATAAATTGTTCCCGTTGGGCGGATTTAATATCGATGGTATGCAGTGCAGCCATAGTTTTCATCTCCTCAAAAAGCAGGCTACAGGCTTTGGGCAGCCTTGAGGCCCACGTTAAAGGTTAACAGCTCCAGAGTAATGGACAAGTCCACATTACGGATTTCCATATCCGCCGGTACGCGTAGTGTTATCGGGGCAAAATTCAATATTGACTGCACGCCGCTTTGAACCATGATATTGGCTACTTCCTGGGCCAAACTGTTGCGCACGGCGATTACTCCGATGCGGATATTTTCTTTTCGGGTTAGTTCGGGAAACTGCGCTATAGGCTGTACAAGTAGTTGACCAATTCGTTTACCCACCCGCTTGGCGTCATAATCAAACACGCAGGCAACACGAAAGCCACGTGCGTTGAACCCCCGGGAGGTACTCAATGCCTGGCCGAGGTTGCCGGACCCCACAATAGCCAGCGGCCAAGCCTGGTTTAGGCCGAGTATTTTCAAAGTGTATTTTAACAGCGTTTGGACATTATATCCCACCCCCCTGGTGCCGAATTCACCGAAATAGGCTAAATCCTTCCGTACCTGGGCGGGGCTAACGCCAACACCATCGGCAATCTCATTGGATGAAATCGTGGTCATACCGTTTCTATCCAATCTTTCCAAGAATCTAGAGTAAATTGACATTCTGGTCACGGTTGCTTCCGGCACCCGTAAAGTTTTCAATAATGTCACCTCCGCTCCCGCTATTTTCTAGACACAGGCAATTTTCCTTTAACTGTTCTTTACAAGTGACATTATATTGCTGTTACACTGTTGCTAGTGTTACAATTGTTATAATTTTCACATAATAATATAGTTCCTTTATAACATGTGTGCAACTGGATGTCAATATTCTTTTTAATTGACTTTTTGTGGGTTGAGCATTGGTATTTGGGCGTTAAATGGCATGTCCGCGCGGATGGCTAAACCAGCTCCTTAAATACCACGTGGGCAGCCTTGATGGTCTGGTCTATTTGCTCATCACTATGGGCCAGGGACATAAAGGCGGCTTCAAATTGGGAGGGGGCCAGGTAAACCCCTTTTTGCAGCATGCCCGCAAAGAATCGGGCGAACTGTTTGGTGTCGGAACGGGCAGCTGAATCGTAATCAGTTACCGGCTGGTCCGTAAAAAACGTGCAGAGCATGGACCCCACCCGGTTGAAGGTTAGCTCCAGGCCAGCTTCTGCCGCCGCTTGCCGTAAGCCCTGCTCCAGGCGGGCGGATTTTTGCTCCAGGGTCTCATAAACGCCGGGCCGGTGCAGCAGCTGCAAGGTGGCGATACCGGCCGTTACCGCCAGCGGGTTGCCGGACAGGGTGCCCGCTTGGTAGACCGGTCCCGCCGGGGCTACCGCAGTCATGATTTCCTTTTTACCTGCGTAAGCGCCCACGGGTAGCCCCCCGCCGATAATTTTACCCAGAGTGGTAAGGTCGGGCTCGACGTCATAGAGCACCTGGGCGCCGCCGTAAGCTACGCGAAAACCGGTCATGACCTCATCGATAATAAGCAGGGACCTGTATTGCGCGGTTAATTCTCGCAAGCCAGCCAAAAAACCGGGCGCGGGCGGAACAACCCCCATATTACCGGCAACCGGCTCAACGATAACTGCGGCAATATCTTCGCTTGCCCGGCGAAAAATTTTCTGCACAGTGTCCAGGTCGTTATAAGGCGCGATAATTGTATGTTCGGCAGTACTCGCGGGAACACCCGGGCTGGTAGGTACGCCCAGTGTTAAAGCGCCGGAGCCCGCTTTAATCAGTAGGAAGTCGGCATGCCCGTGATAGCACCCTGCAAATTTAATGATTTTATTACGGCCGGTGTAACCCCTGGCAAGCCTGATGGCGCTCATAGTTGCCTCGGTGCCCGAGTTCACCAGCCTGACCATATCTACAGCCGGCAGGGCTTCTACTATCATTTTGGCCAACACAGTTTCCAGCTCAGTGGGGGCACCGAAACTGGTACCTATTTCCAGACAATTGTGCAGCGCTTTAACCACTTCAGGATGCCGGTGGCCCAGCACCAGTGGCCCCCAAGAGCCCACGTAGTCTATGTAGGTATTGCCGTCCACGTCGGTGAGCAGGGCTCCTTCACCTTTGGCGATGAATACCGGTGTGCCTCCTACCGATTGAAAGGCGCGCACCGGGCTATTGACGCCGCCGGGAATATAATCCACAGCCTCTGTAAATAATTGGACTGATTTAGTAAAACCGTTGTGCACTTAAATCACCACCCTAATCAGCAAAATATTGCATGCTACTCTTTTTTAACTCTATGATGCTAAACAGCAACATATAATTGGGCACACCAATTTTTTCGGCCATTACACTAGCCAGATCCTCACACTGCTCCCGGGTTTGCCCGTGAATAACTGTAAACAGGTTGTAAGGCCAGCCGGACTGTCGGGGCCTCTGGTAACAATGGGTCACTTCGGCCATCCCGGCCAGCAGCTGGCCGGTATCGGCGGCCAGCTCGTCGGGCACGTCCCATACCACCATGGCGTTGGCGGTGTAGCCCAGCTTCTGGTGACGTAGGGCCGCCCCGAAACGGCGAATCAGGCCACTGGAGATCATCTCATTTATTTTTGCAATTAACTCATCTTCTGATAAGCCCAGCTTTTTGGACAGAGCCAGGTAAGGCCTGGCCACCAGGGGCAGTCCCTGCTGCAGTTCCCTAATAATTTGTTTTTCCAGTTCAGTCAACATGCTGCACCTCGGACAGGTTGAAATTAACGCGTACTTTGAAAATATTGAGGGCCGGCAGATTAAGTATATTCATCAAACCGGTTTTTTGTTTGATTTCCGTTAAGATGTCGTTGATGTGCTGTTCCGACGGGGCCAGTAAGGTAAACCACATGTTATAGTGGTGATTGCGCAGGTAATTGTGGGTAATGCCCGGATAGCTGTTGATTATTGATGCTGCCCGGTCAATATCCGCCTCAGGTACCTGCAGGGCACACAGGGTACCGGTATAGCCAACTTTACGGGAATCAAACAGCCCGCCCAGCCGCCGTATGATGCCCTCCTGCTGAAGTCGGGCGATGCGCTCCAGCACCTCCTGCTCGCTGATGCCCAGCTGCTGCCCAATTTCCGCAAAAGGATGCGGCACCACCGGGAAATTGGATTGGATGAGGTGCAACAGTTGTTTATCGGTTTGCTCAACACTCATGGGCTAGAATCCCTTTCGTCCATGATAAAGACACCAGGGCTCCTCGGCCATGTAATCGCCGTGGTAATAATATGCCCTGGCCCGGCAGCCGCCGCAGATTTTGATGAACTGGCAGGTGCCGCAGCCACCGCTGTATTCCATGGTGCGCAGCTTTTGCAGCACTTCGCTGTTCCGCCAGATTTCCTGAAACCCGGTCTCGCGCACATTGCCCAGGGGTATATTAAGGTAGGCGCAGGGTTGTACGTCACCGCGGGGGCTGATGATACAGTAAGCCGTTCCGGCTAGGCAGCCGCGGCTGAAACGCATATCTACTCCCATTTGCTTGGCGATGCGCATGAACTGGGGCGCACAGGTGGGCTTGAGCTCAATATCCACCTGGCCCTGCTTTACTATAATCCGCCGCAGCAAATCTTCATATTGCTCGGCGCGCAGTGATTCTGCTTCAATGTTTACCGCCCGGCCGGTGGGCACCATAAAGAAGATGTGGTGACCCCGGGCACCCAGGCCGACGGACAGGTCGGTGAGGGCCTCGATGTCGTTACTGTTCCAGTCCATCACCGTGGTGTGGATCTGGAAGGGCAGCCCGGCTTCCTGGCAGGCCAGCATGCCGCCCACCGCCCCCCGCCAGGCGCCGCTAACGCCCCGGAAGTCATCATGCTTAGCCGGGTTGGTGCTGTCCAGGCTGATTCCCACTGCCATCGCACCCGCAGTTTTTAGCCGGGCGGCTGCTCCCGGGGTAAGCAGCGTGCCGTTGGAACCCAGTACGGGACGCAGCCCGGCGCCAGCGGCGTATTCGACCAGCTCGTAGATATCGTCCCGCATCAGCGGCTCGCCGCCGCTGAAAATCATGATTTTAAAACCTGCACCTGCTATTTCGTCAATAAGCTTTTTACCTTCCTCAGTATTAAGCTCTTCCTCTGCCCGAGCACCCGAGTCCCGGTAGCAGTGCTTGCAGTATAGGTTGCAGGCGTTGGTAGTGTTCCATGATACCAGCATAGCTGATCCGTTCCTTTCTATTCAACCTCGTTTAAAACTTCTTCGTTTAACCAGCGCACAACGTCCGGTGCGTGGTAAGTAATAATGATATCCGCCCCCGCCCTTTTCATGCCGGTGAGCAGTTCCAGGGTGGTTTTGCGTTCATCAATCCAGCCTAACTGGGCGGCGGCCTTCAGCATCGCATATTCGCCGCTGACATTGTAAACAGCCAACGGGCCGTCAAAGTTTTCCCGCACTGCAGCGACGACATCCAGGTAAGCCATGGCCGGCTTAACGATTAGCATGTCGGCCCCCTCGGCGATATCCTGCTCGACCTCCCGCAGGGCTTCTCTGATATTGGGTGGGTCCATCTGGTAAGATTTACGGTCGCTGAATTGTGGGGCAGAGCCGGCCGCTTCTCGGAAAGGCCCGTAAAAGGCGGAAGCGTATTTAACACTGTAAGACATGATGGGGGTTTCTGAAAACCCGGCATCGTCAAGGGCTTCGCGAATAGCACGCACCCGTCCGTCCATCATATCCGAGGGAGCGATGATGTCCGCCCCGTTCCGGGCGTGGGAAACCGCGGTACGGGATAGCAGCTCCAGGGTGGGGTCGTTTAAAACCTTGCCCTCTTGCACAATGCCGCAGTGACCGTGGTCGGTGTACTCGCACAGGCAAACATCGGTGATTACCAGTAAATCGGGGTATTTATCCTTAACAGCCCGTACGGCCTGCTGGATAATCCCACCGGTAGCATAAGCGCCGCTGCCGACAGCATCTTTGCTATCCGGGATACCGAAAAGCAGTATACCCGGGATGCCCAGGAACTGCACCTGGGCTGCTTCAGTCAGCAGCCGGTCGATGGATAATCTATAAATGCCGGGCATGGACTCGATGGGTTCCTGCACGTCCCGGCCTCCGGTAACGAATATAGGATATATTAAGTCATCCACCCGCAGGTAGTTTTCCCTGACCAGCCGCCGCATGGTAGCACTGGAGCGCAGGCGGCGCGGCCTGGCAACTGGAAAATACATAGGCTACCTCCTAACTAAAGGCGTTGTAAAGAAATAGGATTTTTTCCTGACTGATGCAGAGTAAGATGCCTCGTAGCTAAGTGCTATTCAGCCAGGCCAATCTCCTGATCCGATAGGTAACAAGCGGGATCGGGAGCCCAGAAATCTCCGTGCACCGCCTCGGCCCGGGTTCTGAAATTGCCGTTGCACATATTTAGATAGCGGCACCGGGCGCAGCGCCCCGTAAGCAGCGGCTTGCGGTTCTTTAACCCCTGCAGGACGGGGTGGTCCGCGTTTTGCCAAATCTCCCCGAAGGCGTGGTCCCGGATATTGCCCAGCAGGTGTTGGCGGGTAAACTGGTCGGGGTATACATTGCCGGACCAGTCCACCGCCCCGATGGCTATGCCCGTACGGTTGCCGCCGTTGGCGGTGAGCAGCTGGCGAACCTGCTCGGCCCGGTCCGGGTCGGTTTTCAGCAGGGAAAGGTAGATATAAACGCCGTCGGTATGGTTGTCCACCGTCAGGATCTCCTTGTTAAGGCCGCGGCGATGGTAATCCAGGGTGCGTTCCATGATCAAGTCCATGGCCTGCCTGGTTTGGGCGTGGCTTACGTCTTCGTTGACCATTTTACTGCCCCGGCCGCTGTATACTAGGTGGTAGAAGCATGCCCGGGGTATATCTTCATCCTCGATCAAATTAAAGATCTCCGGCAGCTGGTCGAAGTTATGCCGGTTAATGGTAAACCGCAAGCCCACCCGCTGGCTGATGGACCGGCAGGCGCGGATGCCGTTTAAAGCTGCCTCGAAGGCCCCTTGGCGGCCCCGGAAGCGGTCGTTATTGTCACCGATGCCGTCCAGGCTGATGCCCACGTAGCTGACGCCTACCTCCTTGATGCGTCCGGCCTTATCAGGTGTGATCAGGGTACCGTTGGTGGATAAGGTACAGCGAATGTGGTACTGGCGGGCATAATCAGCCAGTTCAAAAAAATCAGGTCGCAGCAAAGGCTCGCCCCCGGAAAAAAGGATCACCGGGACATGAAAGGCAGCCAGGTTATCAATGAATTTTTTAGCCTCGATGGTGGTGAGTTCATTGTCATAGATTTGATCGGTTGAGCTGGAATAACAGTGCCGGCATCTTAAATTGCAAGTACGGGTGCAGTTCCAGACAACCACCGGACCGCGCCCGGCCGTGGTGCCATCCCGCTGGCTGCCTGCATCATGTTGGTAGCGCAATGAATCACCGTAATGTTCTGCTCCGTAAAGTAATCTGCTTACGCTGATCATAATTTTCTCCTCTATACAGGGTCGGTTGATAATGCTGTCTATATATCTTAGTTTATTATAAACTAAATCACCGGTCTGAACATGCTGCTCGGGTGAATTTATCTTGAGACGGTTTACTTTTCACCTTTCCATAGCACATCTGTATAGATGTGCTTGCGCCAGAGCTCAGCCGGTGCTTTGCGGACGGACTAAGTTCTTATGGTTGACCGGAACCGCAATCAGCCAAAATAGCCTGGACCAAACCGTTAATGGTATACTCCTGCGCTTCAATGTGTACAGGCAGTCCCATTTCCCGGGCTGCGGCGGAGGTGATGGGACCAATGCTGGCTACTTTGGCGCTGCCCACCAGTTGGGCCGGGTCCGCTGTATCCAGCAGGGTGACAAAATTGCGCACCGTGGAGGAACTTGTAAAGGTGATTAAATCAATGGCCTCTTTAAGCAGGCTGTCCCGGATGGCCGCGGTTTCGCCGGTACCGAATACGGTGCGGTAGGCGGTAACTTCATCTACCCGGGCGCCCAGGCTGGTCAGCGCCTCGGGCAGTATTTTTCTGGCAATATCCGCCCGGGGCAACAATACCCGGTCGCCGGCCGTCAACTGCTTCCGCAGCCCCTCGACAATGGCCTCGGCCCGAAATTCCGTGGGGATGTAAGTCACCTGCAGGGCCATTTTTTGCAGCGCTTGACCAGTTTGGGGTCCGATGGCGCATATTTTAAGGCCTGCTAAATCGCGGATATCTTTGTTTAACCGGCGCAGGGTATCAAAGAAGTAGGATACCCCATTGACGCTGGTAAAAATAATCCAGTTATATGAGGATAAACGGGCTATGGCCTGATCCAAGGGCGCGTTGTCCTCCGGCGGAACGATGGCGATGGTGGGAAACTCCACCGGCTCGCCACCCAGCCACTCAATTGCCCTGGATAAGCTGCTGGCCTGCTCACGGGAGCGGGTGATCAGTAACCTTTTGCCGAACAGGGGCTTATTTTCAAACCAGCTCAGTTTATCCCGCAGCTGTACCACTTCACCCACGATGATAATGGCCGGGTTTTCGAAATTTTGCTCACTTGCCAGGCGGGCGATATTGTTCAGACGTCCTACCAGGGTTTTTTGTTCCGGGCGGGTGCCCCAGTGAATCAGTGCTGCCGGGGTTTCAGGAGCCCTGCCATGCTCAATTAACTTTTGGGTGATGCTTGGTAAATTGCTCATGCCCATTAAAAATATTAAGGTGCCCACCCCGGTGGCGATTTTAGACCACTGGATGCTGGAGGTTTCCTTGCCGGGGTCTTCGTTGCCCGTGATAATGGCCAGGGTGGAGGTAAAGTCCCGGTGGGTCACCGGAATGCCCGCGTAAGCCGGTACAGCAATGGCTGAGGTGACCCCGGGAACTATTTCAAAGGGGATGCCGTAGCGGGCCAGTGCTTCGGCCTCCTCGCCGCCCCGGCCAAAAACAAAGGGGTCGCCACCCTTTAAGCGCGCTACGGTTAGGCCCTGCCGGGCTTTATCCACCAGCAGCCGGTTGATTTCCTCCTGCTTCAGAGTATGCCGATCGGGTAGTTTGCCGACATAAATGCATTCGGAGTCCGGGCGGCGCTGTTTGAGCAGCCGTGGCCCGGCCAGACGGTCATAGACAATCACGTCGGCCTGTTTAAGGCACTCCAGCCCTTTAACCGTAAGCAGTCCCGGATCGCCCGGCCCGGCGCCGATTAAGTATACGGTTCCCTTGTTATTTGTCATATCTTCCAAACTCCTGTCTGGCCTGCTGTAATATTTTTTCCGCCCCGTGGTCGAGCAGTAATTCCGCTAGCTGGATGCCTAACTGCCCGGCATTGACTGCCGATCCTGTTATGCTGTGACGCAGGGCGGTTTGGCCGTGCAGGTCAATCACTGCCCCGGTCAGGGTCAGCAGCTCACCCTCAACCTGGCCGTAAGCGCCGATGGGCACCTGGCAACCCCCTTCCAGTCTCTGCATAAAAGCCCGCTCCGCTGCAATGGTGGTCCGAGAAGGTCCGTGGTCCAGGGGGGCGAGCATAGCCCGGGCGGCGGTGTCGGCGCTGGCCAGCTCCACACCTAGCGAACCCTGCCCCACTGCTGGCAGGCAGATGTCGAAGGGTATGAACTGGGTAATCAGTTCTTCGAAACCCAAACGCTTGATACCGGCATAAGCCAGCACCAGGGCATCAAGCTCCAGCACCTTGAATTTGCGCAGCCGGGTATTTAAGTTGCCGCGGATATCCACCATTTGCAGGTCCGGCCGGTAATGTAGCAGCTGGGCGCGGCGCCGCAGGCTGCTGGTGCCGACACGGGCTCCCTTTTTTAAATCCGCCAGCTGCAGGTTATTGCGGGAAATTAAAACATCACCCGGGTATTCCCGTTCGCAAACCGCGCCAATGGCCAAGCCCTCGGGCAGCTGGGTGGGCAGGTCCTTCATGCTGTGCACCGCCAGCTGAATTGTGCCGTTTAACAGCGCTGCCTCCAGTTCTTTAGTAAACAGGCCTTTGTCTCCGATTTTAGCCAGCGCAACATCTAAAATGTTGTCGCCTTTGGTTTTGATGCCTTGAATTTGAAAACTGCGGTCCGGGTAAGCCTTCTGCAGCGCATCCGCCACCCAGCAGGCCTGCCACATGGCAAGGTCGCTGTCCCGGGACCCAATTATGACTTGATTTATCATTACAGCCTCCGATACCTACAGGTAGATAGTCAATAAAATTTCGGGTGTGGCTGATTGTTGATGCCCGCACCCGAAGCTGATAGCTTATTTAAATATATAATGCCGGCCTGCTGCCCTGGACTGCTCCTCCACCTGCAACGGCTGCTGGGCAACCGGCTGGTCGGCCGGTTGTTCCAGGTCCTCCAGGTTAAATAATTTTTCCACAGCCTCCTGGTAAACAGGACCCTGCCCGGTAAGAGCGAATTCCTTTAACCTGGTAATGGGTGTGTGCAGCAGTTGGTTGACAATGGTATTGGCCATGGTCTTGATGACTTTGCAGTCATGTGCTGATAAAGTACCCAATTTACCCAGAGCCCGGTCCAGTTCTTGCTGTTTAACGGCCTCGCCCTGCTTTTTTAGCGCGGTAATGGTGGGTATGACATATAGTTCCCCCTGCCAGCGGGCAAACTCCTCCACCATGTCGTCGATAATGGCGTCCGCCAGGAGAGCAGCCCGTTTGCGTTCCATGAGGTTATTGTCCACCACATTTTGAAGGTCGTCAATGTCGTAAAGCTTAGTACCGGGCAGGCAGCTAACTGCCGGGTCGATATCCCGGGGTACTGCAATGTCAATGAACATAAGGGTTTTGCCGGGCTTTTGGGCCAGTAGCTTTTGCACCTCAGGTGCCCGGACCACATAGTGGGTGGCGGCGGTGCAGCTGATCACTATGTCGGCCGCCTCCAGGTAATGCGGCAGTTCATTGAATTTTACCGCCCGTCCGCCGAATTGGCCGGCCAGGTAGGCGGCCCGGTAGTAGGAGCGGTTGGATACAATCACCCCGGAAACGCCGTTGGCCACCAGGTGCCTGGCGGTTAATTCGCTCATTTTGCCTGCCCCGATAATCAGCACCGAGCGGCCAGTAAGGTCCTGAAAAATTTTTTTAGCCAGTTCCACCGCGGCATAGCTAATGGAAACGGCATGCTGGTCGATGCCCGTTTCGGTACGGGCTCGCTTGCCCACCGTAAGGGCATATCTAAATAATGTATTAATTACTTTATCGGTGGCTTGAGATTGCTGCGCCAGCTGGTAAGCCGTTCTCAACTGGCCCAGAATCTGAGTTTCGCCCAGCAGCATGGAATCCAGGCCGGCCGCCACCCGGAACAGCTGCTGGGCGGTTTTATGCTGCGCGGATGTATAAGTGTACTTTTTAATCAAAGCCGGCTCCACATTCGACTTACGCTGCAAAAACCCGCTGATGGTTTCTAGACCGTTTTCTACATCGGTGACATGGGCATATATTTCCGTGCGGTTGCAGGTGGAAATAATTACGCAGCCCAAAACAACCGGATAGTCAAGCAGCCTGGCCAGAGCATCCGGGAGGGCATTGTCCGAAAAAGAAAGTTTTTCCCTGATTTCCACCGGAGCAGTTTTATGATTGACACCGATCGAAATGACAAACATGGTTGACCCGCTCCTTTGCCTGCTCTAGCTCCCCCTGTTTAACTAATGTATATGTAGTTTCATCCACTAAATTCTTCAAGATCTGCTCCCGCTGAACAGGATCCGCCATCTTTGCCTGGACCTGTCTGCGCACCGCGCCTAGATAGTCGTTAAATTCAGCGAAAGCCGGCCCAAATTCCTGCTCTAGGCTGCGGCGGATCATTTTTGCCAGCCTGGGACTGTTGCCACCGGTGGAAACCGCCAGCTTGAGGGAACGCCGGTGCACCACGGAGGGGACAAAAAAATTACACCGAGGCGGGTCATCTGCTATGTTAACCAGGATATTGCGCTGCAGACAATCGCCGGTCACGGACTGGTTGACGGTATCATCGTTAGTGGCGCTGATCACCAGGAAAGTATTAATTAAGTCACTGGTTTGATAATAACCGCAGCGATGGTTAATCAAACCGCGTTCAGCCATATTTTGCAGGGCTATGGTTAACCGGGGACTGATCACATGAATTTGGGCGCCGCAGCGGGCCAAGGCTAGCACCTTGCGCTCGGCCACTTTGCCTCCGCCCACCACTAGGCATTTTTTATCTTGAAGATTGAGGAAGATAGGATAAAGTTCCAAATAAATCCGCTCCAGGTGAACCTTTACTTGAATACTTAGCTGTACTATTTTCGAATTAAAAACTTCGAATGCCAATGAATTCGGCAATAATATGCATTGTCTTTTTGACGGGCACATCGGGCAGCCCGGCCAATTCCTTTTTGGCTTTAGCAATATACTTGTCGGAGATAGCGTCTGCATAATCAATACCACCGCACCCGATAATCAGGTCAATGGCTTCATTGATTTCCTGATCATTTTTATCGGTTTTGCTGATAATTTCCTGCAGTCGGCCCCGCACGCTATTTTTTCTTAAGGCATAAATGGTCGGCAGCGTGATAATGCCCTGTCTTAAATCGCCTCCCACCGGCTTGCCTAATTTGGTTTGCTCGGCAGTCATGTCCAGAATATCGTCGGTAATTTGAAAGGCCATGCCTATATAATGGCCGAAGCGCCGCAGGGTCTGGTGCAGCTGCCGCGGAGCGCCGCAGGCCACTGCTCCCAACTGGCAAGAGGCGGAAATCAGCAGGGCGGTTTTACGGTTAATGCGATAAAAATAGTCCTTAATATTTTGGTCCAGATCATAAGTTGTGGCAATCTGGAGGATTTCCCCTTCGCTCATTTTAACGCTGGTTTCGGCCAGCACTCTGGGAATCAATGGGTCATCATACAGTGAGATGAAGATTAAGGACTTGCCCAGTAAGTAATCGCCAATGTGGGTGGAAATACGGTTCCCCCACTGGGCTTTAACTGTGGGCTCACCTCTTCTGGTTAACGAAGCGTCCACTACATCATCGTGCACCAGGGTAGCCATGTGAATTAACTCTAAGGCCACCGCCAAAGGGACTATTTTGTCCAGCTGAAAGTCAGCGAACTTGCCGCCCAGCAGACAAAAAGCAGGCCGTAGGCGTTTGCCTCCCGCTCTAATCAAGTGGGTAGCGGTTTCCGTTAATAACGGGTCGGAAGAACGAACAGCTTTGATGAGCTCTTCTTCCACAACGCTTAATTCGTTTCTTATTTCGCTGAAGAAATCAAATATCATTTAGTTATGATCACCTACTTATTTGTGAAAGAAGGCTATACTAACTTAACCCTTCGACGAAGTAGAACAATTTTCCTGCTTTGACGATATTAAGCCAGCTTCTTGCTCACCATTGTTACCAGGGTGAAAAGTAATGCTACGAGGCCAAACACGAGCACAGGCGCAATAAATACATAACGCACCAGATTACATTTAATAGATTATTATATTTTTCTAGTAAAAGCAATCAGAATTGTTTATGCGTAACCTTGTTTAATTAAATTAACTTTGTTATAATATTTATTGTCGCAAAATCAGTTACGGGGGTGGATGGTGCCTGGTGGTGCCCCTGGTCTTCAAAACCAGTTAGTGGGGCGGCGATCCCGTCCCTGGTGAGTTCGATTCTCACACACTCCCGCCAGTAATGATAAGGCTTCCGAGGTTTCGGGAGTCTTTTTGTTTTTCTGTTGCAAATATAAATGACAACAAATTTAGGTACATCATTTATTTTATTAGTCAGTTTCTTCTATTATAAACTGCTTCTAACTAATTTAACCGATACGCTTTTGGGTTAACGTGCCCATGCAAAATAAAACACGGGGTTGCCCGGGTATTTTAAACCTGTTTCAAATATTAGACATAAATCTAATTTTACCAATTAGTAGAAGTCATAGCTACAAGAAGATGTTTTCCCTTTTGGATGCAATTAGGACGACATATTTTCCCGGTTGAACATCTTTAAGCTCATATTTCCATAGCCATTTGCCTCTGCACCATAGTAGCACTGTTGTATCTTATTCATGCATTATGTGTTCTGGCTGGGCTTGCACCTTTACCAAAATCGCGAGCTTGCCGTGAATGAAACTAGACCTGGCCACCCAATTTAAGACTATTTGTCGTAGGGTTCGGATTGTGTCATCGTTTCTTTAGGCGTTACTTGTACAAAGACTTCTACCTGGTGATTATGGCCAAAATTTCGGCTGGTCCTAAAATAAATATAATGTGTATGATATCCAGCCGACAACTCAATCTCCGGGCCTGTGTAAGCGAAGTAAGCATGGTGATGACGAAAGTCAAAAGTTGTTAATCCTCTAACTTCATGGATGTGGCTTTGACCGTATGGGATTGGTGGTCCAGATACACCCGGGTGCAAATGGCTATGGCCCTCATCGCAGCTGGTTTTTCCGGAATGGTCATGTACGTGAAGGCGTGCTTGTACGTCGGGATATGCGTTAGGTTGATAGTGCTCTGATTGTTTGGACATAAACATCACCTCTTTTTGAATTATTACTATACTATTAAGTGTAAAAGGGATTGTTACTAATATTGCTAAAATTGACCATATTATAAAGGCATTTTTATTTTCCACACATATAACGGAGGATTGTTTTTATGTTTTCAATGGGAGAAAAAAAACCGGCCTATTTAGCCGGTAGTAAAAATTAATAGCGAGGTAAATTATATGTCATTGACAACCTTATATATTACTATGGAAGGTAAGCCAAAAAGTTTACAAAAGAATACTGGCTTTTTCAGCCAGTTAAATGGGGAACTACTTTACAACCATAAAACAGAAAAAAGGTTTGTGTGGTATATACTATGCCAGAAACACCAATAACGTTATGAGGAAAAAATAATGCCAGCTCCGAAGAACGGGATTAATTGCTGGAATCAGAAAAATCGGGTGGGCGAACCTCGACGAGTTGATGGAGTTTCAATCTAACCAGAACTGTTTCGTGTTATAATGTTCAAGCTTTGGTTTCATTCAGCCACGTTGTATTGAATTGAGGTATCGTGCCCGTCAAAGTAAACAAGGTCTCCCGCTTCCAAATGCCAGACTGCTTGTAATGATTTGGGCTGTTTAATGCCGTTAACCTCGCGGTAATCGCCACAGATTGCCGACCATTTGACTTGCTTCACGTTGCCATCGGTATCGACATATAACCGGTCATCGGTAGTAAAAGTCTCAAGAAAACCCTTTTCATCAAAGGTAAATATGCCACTGGCAGTTAGCCCATAATATGCAATCGTACCCTTGACGTGGTTTTCATCAATACTTTCCCAACTCATAAATTCCTGTAATGCTAAGTTAGGCATGAAAAGACTTTCGGCCAAGCAATTAACAAGGCTGGATTTGTTCATCGCTGCACCAGTTTGGTTAAATAAAGTGACTCCCTTGGCGATGACTCCTTTCATGGAGCCAACGCCGGCTTGATAGGCATCAATCCCTTCGAAGGGGATCCCGTAAAGATGTGTATCAATTTGAGCGACCCTTTCCGGTTTTTCAGCCGAGTTAAACTGGGTGCACTTAATTTTTAGTTTAGGCATGCTCGAGGATAGGATGAAGTCAACATCATTATGCGAAATTTTCATGTTGGACATTTTGGGTTGCCCTATAAACCCGCAAATCTCAAAATATCTTTGCAAGGGCGTAGGAAGGTCAGCGATATCCTCTTGTTTGAAAACCTGCTTTTGAATCTGCATACCTGAATTTTGTTGGCTATGCAATTGCGCAAATTCCGCTTTCATCGGTGAGTAAGGAATCGAGAACCAGATCAGAATCCCCAGAATGAGAAAAATTAAAATCCCAATAATCCAATACATAATCCGCCTGCCTCTTTTCATACATAAAACACTCCTATTACGCTTACTCCATGCAGTTGATGCGGTTACCATGTGTAAATCACCATAATAAAGGCAACAGCCGTTGTAAGAGCTATAATATTGAACAGATAAACAACAGTAATTAACGAAGCTGAGCCATACTACTTAAATAATACATATCATAATACTTCTTAGGTATAGGAAAGTTTATACAAGGGCTCAACTTTACGGGTACTTAATGGTCATATTATTCTTTAGCCAAGCTTCTAACCGCCCAACGGGAAATGTGCGAACTAGACCCTTATAACTTGGCTTTAGCATTTATAACAATGGCGGAAGAATAGCAAGAAAACAAAATTTGGCCGTGACCATCAGGAGGTAATCGAGAACCCAGTTACCAATAATTTATGAAAAGTTTTTAAGACCCAAGAAAAAAATATTGCTATATTTAATATAAACGCTGAAAGTTTTAATATTACTGATAATATTTCCTGAGGAGGCTTTAAGAAAAAAATAATAGTATTTGCTCCTCATCCAGATGATGATGTATTGGGGTGCGGCGGCAGTATTGCTAAATATTCTCAGCAGGGTCACACAACAATTACTGTTTATGTGACATCTGGTGAAGCAGGGAGTCACACCTACTCCCGCGATGAACTGGCCACCAAGCGTGAAAACGAAGACCGTCAGGCATCTTTTCTCTTAAAGGTAAATGAAACCATCTTCCTCAAAAATCTGGATGGTTATTTAGCCTATAACCGGGATAATCTCGTAAAAATAGTCAGTCTGCTGCGTGCTAAAAAAACTGATATCATATATCTGCCCCATTGCCTGGATGGTAATGAAGACCATCGTATCACGCATAAACTTGTGCTGGATGCTTGTCGCCGTTCCCGTAGTCCCTGGTTTTAAGAGTGTCAGGGGCTGCCCTGGGAAGTAAAACCATACTATCTTATAAAATCTTGACACCCCATTGCAGGATGTGTCCTATTCAGAAGATATCACGCCTTATATAGAACAAAAAATAAATGCTTTGCGATTACATGCTTCCCAGCTTAAAGATATTCAGTATAATGAAGCCATTAGAGACCTTAATCACTATCGAGGAATCATGGTTGGTAAAGGGCAATACTGTGAGTGTTTCCAGTTATTAAAAGCCGAACTGTGATGTTTTCAATTTAACGACAGGAGTTTATAAAAAATGGATCGCATATTAATGGTCACGCCCTATTTGCATAGTCAGCGCGGCAATAGCGTGACGGCAACCCGGCTATTTACCGGTCTTAGTCGTAAGGGCTATACGATAGATTTAATTTCCATGGATGAGCCGGATTGGGAAATGAAGCTTGATTACTGCACCGACGTTAATTGTTATGGCCTAGTTCACGGGTTTCATGCACGGCAATTTTCCCGGGTAGTAAATCATCCCCTAATAAAAAAAATACCGATACTATTAACCACTACTGGTACCGATATCAATTGTGATTTATTAGGCCCCCAAAGCAAGCAAACCCTAGAGACAATGTTGCTAGCGAGCAAAATAGTTGTCTTTAATCTCCACCTGGGCAGACAGATCACAGCCATAGAACCTTGCCTGCAGTCTCGCCAGGTTGTTATTCCCCAGGCTGTTGAACTGCCGTCGGCACCGTTGGTTACACGTCAGCAACTGGGGTTATCTTGCGATGATACGGTATTTGTATTGCCCAGTGGTTTAAGGCCGGTAAAAAATTTGGATTTGGCCTTGGATGGTCTTGAAATTGTTTACCAAAAACACCCACACTTACATTTGCTCATCGTGGGGGCTGCCATTGATGTTGAATATACAGCTCATTTAAAATCGCGCCTGAGCACATTAAACTGGGCTCATTATTTGGGTGAAATACCGCACCAAAAAATGGAGGGCATTCTGCAGACCGCAGATATTGTTCTTAATACTTCCCATGCGGAGGGACAACCTCAAGGAGCTCTTGAAGCCATGTATTTGGGGAAACCTAGCGTCTTAACATCTGTTCCCGGGAACCTGGATATTATCATGAACGGCATCCATGGCTATTATATTAATTCTGCAGAAGAGCTGGCGGCAGCGGCTTTACAATTAATACAAAGTCCTTCTCTTCGATATGCCATGGGTAACCAAGCTCGTCAATTAGTAAAGAAAAAGTATGCTGTGGAGCAGGAGATTAATGCTTACAACCAGATATATAAAGCATTATATATTCAACCATCTGAGTATACTACCTTATCGCAATAATCGAAGCTATAGCAGATAGCGGCGTATATTGGGAATGCCAGATTATTTAAAGGCCAAGGATCTTCGCTTTGCTCAGACCGCAAGCGGCGCTAGTTGTTGAGGTAGAAAAAAACGGGTATGTCCATAACTTTGTGTAATTGGATTTTTTAGCCATGATTTTGGGTAGGCTTATAATAGCTCTTACCTGCAAGGAGGATAAGACAATGCTTGGGAGCAACCCGAGCGCCTTGCAGGGTTCTGCCGGAAATAGCTGAGGATATTATTCCCAACTTTCTTCTTTTTATTGATATCTCTGAGAGAATAAAAGCGATAAACCCATTTTCTTTTTTCTCTAGGCAATCTCTGACTGGATTCTATCCCCAAAGTAGATTGCAAGTTGGGAAATACAATTCCTCCACTCCCGGATTGGCATGGTCCACTTTTTAAAGATTGATTCCGTTGCTAGGTAAATTATCTTTCTCAAAGAATCATCAGTTGGATACGCAGTTTTAGTTTTGGTTACCTTTCTCAATTGCCGGTGATATCCTTCAATCATATTGGCTGTATAGATCATCTTTCTAATCTCATAAGGGTATTCAAAATAAGTCGTTAATTCCAGCCAATTGTTTTCCCAGGAATTGATAATGATGGGGTGTTTATTGCCCCATTGTTCTTTAAATTCTTCAAAGGCATATTCAGCTTCTTCAAAGGTTAAGGCTTGATAAACCTTCTTGAGGTCGGCCATTACCGCCTTTTGCTCTTTATAGGATACATATTTCATAGAGTTGCGAATTGATGAATGACACATAATTGTATCCTTGTCCTGGGGAAAACAGTATTAATGACCTCGCTAAAGCCGGAAAGGCCGTCTTTACAGGCTATTAATATGTCCTCAACGCCCCTATTCTTAAGGTCATTGCATACTCCAAGCCAGAAACTAGCCCTCTCATTCTCACCAATTCAAATGCCCAATATTTCTTTTTGACCGTTCATGTCGATGGCCAGTACGCTGTAAGCTGCTTTATTGACAATGCGATTATCTTTACGTACCTTGAAGTGGATGGCATCAAGAAAGACTACCGGGTATACCCGAGCCAATGGTCTTGTCTGCCACTCAGCAATCATGGGCAGAATTTTATCTGTTACTTTGCTTTTTGCTGTATCCATTTCTGCTGTTGCCAGAGTAGTCACCAGATGGGTCATGTTTTACGTAGCCCAGGTGCTCATCCATTTCGGTTTCAAGCACCTTTTGTATGGTATCCTTAAAAAGCTCTTTTAGCATGTTATGTACATCATCCATGTTTTTACAATCTTTTGCTAATTCTGTAGCCAGTCTTTCCTTTGCGTTTTAAATAATTAGTTTAACTTGCTTAATGGAGTTATAACCAATTACACAAAATTAATTACGTTCTCAAAAAAACCAGGCAGCCCAAAAATACTAGCATGCCCATCATGGCAAAAACTATTGTAAAACGAATATAGGAACTGGAACCACCCACAGTCGTACTTGCCCGCAGAGGCTAGGATTGTTTTGGCACACTAAATAGACCCTCCTGGGAGGGTCTATTTAGTGAACAAGGTTATATCGGATACTTTATGTAACTTTAAGTTATGCTCACGAAACTGTGTTCTTAAAAACAGAGGACTGGCTCATTTCTACTAAAGTCTTAATGATCATACATCACACCCGCTACCTTCTTGGAGAAATAGTTTCATAGTCTTGTCATATACCGCCTTTGCAGCCTGTCCCGACGAACAATCGATGTCAACAATAGTCATCCCGTCATTGATTGCTTTAACTGCATCTGAATCAAAAGGTATTTTGCCTACAAAAGCAATACCTTCCTTTCTGCAAAAAATTTCAATTCTGTCTGAATTTGCATGGTTTGTGTCATATTTATTGATGCAAACAGCTACCTTCGTTTGAAATTTATTAGCAGTTTGTATAACGCGTTCCATGTCACTGATGCCTGATACTGATGGTTCTGCTACGATCAACACTAAATCAACACCACTGATTGATGCAATTACTGGACAACCGATTCCCGGAGAACCGTCAATGATTGCCAGTTCGGTATTCATATCCACTGATTTAAGCTGTTTTTTAACCTCGGTAACCAGCATACCGGAGGTTCCGCTACCCATCTTAAGCTGTGCAGTTGAAAACACCTTATTGTTGTCTGAATAAAGCATCAGTTCACCTGCTATGGCAGGTTTTAAAGCGATTGCTTCAGCGGGGCAGATAACTTCACATACTCCGCACCCTTCACAAGCATATACATCCACCTTATAAACTCCATTTAAACTGATTGCATCAAACCTACAGTTCTGTCGACACAAGTCACATTCCACGCATTTATTTGTGTCAATCTCTGCTTTTGGCAATCCAAAATAATCAGTTCTATTAGGCTCTGTAAATTGATTCATGATCAGGTGTAGATTCGGTGCATCCACGTCACAATCGGCATAGGCTCTGGCATCAGCAAGCTTAATGAATGCCCCAGCAATCGTAGTCTTGCCTGTACCGCCCTTACCGCTTAAAATTAATAGCTGCTTCATGTTGCACCTCCCTTATGATATCCTGCAACAGGATGGAGAACATATTTTTATATTTCACACTTTCTCTAGCCGAAATCAGCGCATTTGAATTAATGGTTCCCAGCTCACTATCAAAAGGTATTTTTCCAAGTATCCTGATTCCTTTTTCTTTACATAACTTTTCAGAAGGATTTTCTCCCTCTAGGCATTTGTTAAGGACTACGCCATGTGGTTTGTTGAATAATTTTACCAGATCATAAACCATATTCAGGTTATGTGCCCCAAATAAAGTAGGCTCTGCAACGAGGACACAGTAGTCCGCATCTTGGATACTTTCCATAACAATGCAGGCACTTCCCGGCGGGCAGTCAATGAATGTGGATTTATTATCTGCTTTTGAACAACTAAAAAGTTTCTTGATAATCGGGATCCCTGAAGCTTCACCTGGGTTCAACATTCCTGTAATAACCGTCACGGTTTCCGAAGTTCCTTTTTGAACTTCCCCAATTACCTTGTCTTTCTCAGATAATGCCTTTTCAGGGCAAAGCAAAACGCATCCTCCACACGAATGGCAAATCTCTTCAAAAACCATGAGTTTAGTCCCTACATAAGCCAAAGCATGAAACATACAAAAATTAACGCACTTACGGCAGCCGGTACATAGTTTTTCATCTGCATATGGAATCTTAATCGTAACTTTTTCAGTCTTAATGTTTTCAGGTTTAAAGAATAGATGGCCATTTGGTTCCTCTACGTCACAGTCAATATAGACAGATTCTTTTGCTGCTGAGGCCAGATTGACAGATATCAGTGTTTTTCCTGTACCTCCCTTGCCGCTTAGTACAGCAATTTTCATATTATTCGCCCTCCATATTCATGTTATCCGGCATGTGTATCATCAAGCAACGATAATTTTCTTTCTTCAAAGGCAGTAATATTATCTCTGATCGAGCTGCTAATTGTTTTATATATTTTTACGCCAGCTGCATTGATGACTTCTGCTGCATTTTCGCCGCATCGTGGAGTTAACAATGCGTATACCTCGCTATCTACAACAGTTTGTGCCGCTTTTATTCCTGCACCACCTTGGCTGTTTGCTGCGCTGTTCTCTAAAAAATTACTTTCCTTAGTTTCTATATTATAAATAAGAAAATATGGGGTACGCCCAAAAGATATGCACACACTACTTTCTATATTTTTATGATCTACTGGTATTGCTATTTTCATAAGGTATCCTCCTTGTGATCATATTCTTTCATAAAAAATTATGTGCTGCAACAATTCATTGGCATATAAAACTTGATAAGTAACAGGGGAAATCCCCTGCTACTTATCTGTCTCCGAGATGTTTTGTAGTTGTTTCTCGATACTCTCAAGCCTTCTTTGTAGAAATTCTTTCTGTTCAGATAAAATCTCTTTATCTGTCATTCCTAAAAATTGTTCGGTAAAATTTCCTCCGATAATTCTTTTACAACTATAACCATATCGACCAATCCCAAGTCCTATACCATAACCATAACCGTAACCACGACCATAACCATTGCCATACCCAGCAAAATTTGCTCTAGTACAAAAACCAAAACCTCTTCCACTCATAGCTCCTTGACCCATCGGGCCGGTACCATCTCTTCTTGGCATTTGAATATTCTCCTTTCTTTTACCCTCTAGCCATTATAGAACGACATTGCGGACACTTAATTGTGCTGCAAGGATTTGCTCTATTGTGTTTTACTGTAGTATCACATTTTGAATTAAACAATATCCTTCCGGATCTGCACTTGCACGACCTCCCATACTTCCTCTTCCTACGCCGATCCGACGACCATAACCAGCACCTCTTCCTAATCCTACTGGACCAGTACCGTCTCCTCCTGGCATATACATCACCTCCTTATGGTTTATGGCATATGTCATTTATAATTTTATTATACTTCGTTCTCGGCATATGTCAATAACTATTTTGTAACTTTGAAAATAAATCAAATATTCGCTCAAGGGTTTTATCCATTAAGCGACGGTGTTATCAAATTATCGCAAAGTCTAGTTGCAATTAAAAGATGTATCATGATTTTTTACTGGCTCAGTAAACAAAGTCAGCACTCTTAACTTTAGAAAAGTACTGTCTTAGGCGTTGAGACGGATATCGTGCTATAGTTCGCAAAATTGCCTAATAACCGGCAGCATCTTGTTACCAAAAAATAATGCCGGGAAAATTTCCCCGCACATAACTATAATTATTCCTTTTAGTTAAAATTTAAACTTGAACCTTTTTTGTTTCTCAGGTCACTGTTTTGTGAAATATGTGCTTTAATTCCGCATTTATTCCACGGACCTATTGATTTGTGCCTCTAACTCATTATTACTGACTTACATGGCAGTGTAACCACCATCAACGGAAATAACAGCACCTGTAACAAAGGAAGACAGATCTGAGGCTAGCCATAGGTTGGCCTGGGCCACCTCGTTGGCTTGGGCAAACCTGCCCAGCATACTCAATTGTTTAGCATAAGCTTCTGGCTCGAAACCAAATTGCTTTAAAGCTCCCCGCAGCATGGGTGTATCAATGGCACCGGGCGCAACTGCATTGACCCGGATACCCAGGGGCGAATAATCCATAGCAGCCGACTTGGTCAGGCCGATAACCCCGTGTTTTGCGGCTATGTAAACCGGGTTACCCGGCTGCGGGCGGATGCCGCTCACTGAGGAGGTATTAATGATCGAGCCGCCTTGTCCTTGTTTAACCATCTGCCGCAGCTCATACTTCAGGCACAAGGGCCACACCTTTTAGATCTACAGCAATTAAGGCGTCGAAAGCATCTTCATCCATATCGGCCAGAGGCTTGTCATCCGGGGTGCGGGCTGCATTGTTTACAGCTGCATCCAGTTGTCCGAAGGTATCTACCGTGAACTGAACCATTGCTTCCACATCTTTGGCCTTGGAAACATCGGTTTTGACAAAGGCCGCTGTGCAGCCTGCGTCAATAATCTTCTGCGTTTGCTGTCTGCCCAGTTCCTCGTTGAAATCAGCAATAACTATTTTACCTCCAGCAGCTGCCATTAATTCCACTGTAGCTGCCCCCATACCCATAGCTCCACCGGTTATGATAACAACTTTGCCGTCTAATTCTACCATTTATGACACTTCTTTCATATGTTTTATCAATTATACATAAAAACATTCATATAGTCATCTATTTATTCAATAATTTTATTAATTTTTCTAGCTTTACCTGCCTGCTAGAAACCGCGCGGGCATTAATTCATGGCCAATAATTCAGGGTGGGGCACTTGGAGAATAGTAAATTACTTGGCTGAGGTTTGTGCTTTGTACAATTCCATAATGGCAGATATTACATCCTCTTTTTGGACATCTCTGGGCAGGTCAATCTCCAGCTCCCCGGCTAGTTCCTTGAGCTCCTTCAGCTCCATGTCATCCAGGTTGTACTCTACTTCCACTTCATTATCAAAAAAGAGAGATATGGTATGGGCGAGTATTTCATCATGTACAAGCGCGGAGTCAAGCATTAAGTCACTGTTCAGTAAGAGTTCTCGCCTCAACTCTCTGACCAGCTTTTCAATGGCGTCTAATTTTTCCAGGATATTATTCCGCATTATATGTACCTCCCTTATATTCATCAGCTAGAGCTGACTGTTATTTCCGCGTTATGCAAAGAAATATACTAAGTTCAGCATGCAAATCCGTTGCAGCAGCACTAAGTTTTTGGTGGTAGAATAAGGAAGAGCCGTCGGTTAGGACGGCCTTTGTCGTCATGTTTCTATTTCCTACCAGCAATAACCCGGAGCGAATCGGCAATATCTTTAGCATAATAGATAAACGGGACGGTTACAGCTATAGTCGCAAGGGTTAGCAAGGTTAAATCAGCATCTTGGCGCGGGTTATATTTGTCATAGAACAAGTTAAGCACCTCCTTTTAGGCTAGTTTGCTCAGTTTGGCGAACAAAAAACGCTTAGCTAATGGTTAAAAAGCTGAAATTAACCTAAAACGGCTTTTTAGATAAATTTTGGATAAACAAGGTATGCTAGTTGCATACGATTAATAGAAAGGAATTAAATATTATGCCTGATCACTAGCGTTGTATAAATAGAATTTATAAACGTCAAGCTTGAAAAACACTTA
>JAENYF010000041.1 GCA_016841905.1 Desulfoscipio geothermicus
CTGCACCCGGTGGCGGAGATGCCGGCGGCACACAGGACGACTTTGTAGTTAACAGACCACTTAATTCTAACGCCAGAACGCCTGAAGAAGTTCTGGCCGACCCGGCGGCAGTGGCCAGGGCAGAAAATACTGTCCAAAACAATATCGATGATTTTGACAAACTGCCTCCGGCCCGGCAGCAGGAACTGATCGGGGAACAGGCCATCTATGATGAATACAGGATGCAGGCCCAGGAAAGAAATTATAATCTGGCGGACAAGGTCCAGCGGGGAGAACCGTTAACCGTCGAAGATATTATGGAAATGAAGGCCGACCCGGCATCTATGCGAACCCTTAAGAACCTTGAGCATACTGAAGGTGTAGGAGCGGAGTTGGGTTTAAACAGATCCCGCCAGGTACAGTCCGAATTTAACGAAGTGCTGGAAACACAGATCCATCAACCCTCTTACCGGGCGGTAGAGGATCATCTTAATGCTAGATACAACGGTGCGCAAATACGGTGCAACACGGTGCGAACACCCGGCACCGAGCATACTCCCTGGAATATCAATACCGACAATGATGTTATTGCCGAACGCCTGGTCATTCGCCCTGATGGAACTACTGAATGGGTGGAGATTCCAAAATCTGAATGGGAAGATGTTTACTATGAAGCTTTTGCTCGGAATTCCAGTTTTAGTGTCGATGAGGCCGCGCACCGGTTCCCAAGCAGAGATTGGGCCAATATGGATGATGCCGCCCGCTATCGAGAATGGGCCAACCTGCATGAAGAAGCTCCCATGGATGTATTTGATCCAATGGGCGCCCGTGATTTCAGCAACCAGCGTACGGCGATCCTTAATGGTGAAAGGCCGTGTGGACCATTATTTGACCGCGACGGTAATTTGCTCAGAGACCCCATTGATGCTGAACAACTGGGGATGATGGAGAAACATAAAGCTAACGACTATTGGGACAAAGGCGACACCCCGGCCGAAATTATGAGAAATCAGACCGAGTCCCTGGAACAGCTGCGCAAGACAGCAAATGTAGTACGGAATCTTGAGGGAGGTACACACAATATGCCGCCTAATATGCAGGAAGCTATAAGAGTAATAAATAACAACAATCTGTCGCCGGCTTTAAGGGGTGCCCGCCTGCGGGAACTGGGATATGATACGCCGGGAGATCTGGTGGAAAAATTAACCAGCCGTATTGGCTCATTCCGGGCCGGAAACAGGTAGCGGTTTAACAAATTATCAAGTGGGAGGCAAAATAATGGACAATAACCAGAACACATTGGCTGGCGCCGAAGTGTTTAAGCTAGCACCGGGTGACATTAATCATCTATTCAGGCGCACGGGGGTTAATGGGAATAGTCTGTCCGCTTTTACTTACAATTCTGAACAGGCGGCCACCAGCAGCCCTTCTGAATTGTTTAAAGTACTATCTGAGAGCCCCAGGCTAGGCCAGATTGCCGGGAGGTTACTGGAACCTGATTTAAAAATCGAGTTTAATCGCGGCGGGGCTGGTGCTGCTGACGATAAATATTACGTCCTGCTGTCAACTGCTGATAAAACTGTTTTAACGCAGATGGTGAACTCTCAAGGAGATATCCTCCTCCTGCTGTTCGATGACTGGGAGCCGTTCCTGGAATGGTGGACTAATGTTTATGCCACCCCGGGTGTGGGCGATTACCGGAAAGTGTTCCCGAATGTTTTGGAAACTGAAATCCTTGTCTGTGCTCTGCATTGTATAGATATTTACCGCCGTTCTTATATGGAAAGCATGCTGGATTACCGCAGCGGGTTAAGTTTATCATTAACTACCCAGGATTTTGTGCAGCTGTTGAAACGTTCATTGGCCAGTAAAGATAAACGGTGGCTGCTGCCCACCATGTTCGAAGTTACCCCCGGCCTTAAAAACAGCAGTATCGCCTTAAAACCAGAGCATATAAAGCAGGCTGAGGAATTGGATTTTGTCACCAGCAATGAATCTACATTGACTCTGGGCGAACGGTCAAAAATTATGGGCACCGAATTTATAACCAGCTGGATAGGAGCCATCGGCTGGCAGGCAACTGCTTTGATAAACGGCGAAGAACGCAGCCTTTCCCGGGTATTCCTTGCGCCAACTGCCTTTGCTAATCATATGTTTTCCTTTGAGATCGGATCGGGCGGGGTAAGCCGTTTTCGTCACCAAGCCAGTACCAAACTGGAACTGACCCAATCACTGGACCAATGGATGGAATCTTTACGAAAAGTCGTCGGTAATGGTACGGTTACTGTTAACACGGATAAAACTCCCCAGTTTAAATTCTGCGGTCAATGCGGTTCTAAAATCAAGCCCGGCAAGAAATTCTGTACCAGCTGTGGCAGCGCATTATAAAAAAGGAGTGTAGTAAGATGAGCGATCTCAAGTTTTGTCCTAAGTGTGGGTCTGAAATAGTTGCAGATGATAGATTTTGCGGGGAATGCGGCTTTGAGATCCATTCATTGGCACAATCAGCTGCTGATAAGCCTGCACAGACAGAAAAGCCACAGCTAACTTCGCCGCCGCTCGTTAATAAGCAGCATTCCGCGCCGCCAACGCCACAAGCTACGCCAGCTGCCCGGCAGGGAAGCGTACAGACGCCGTCGTCCGGAGATTTTACCAACCTGGGTGTTAATAGCGGCGGGAATAAAAATGCTTTAGTTATTATGATCTCTTTGCTGACGGTTTTTTTAATAGCTGGAGGCGGGCTATATTGGTGGTTTTCCCGGGGAGAGGACCCAGATCAGGTGGCATCGCCCCCCACCGCCACCAAAAATATTGGAACCACAAGTACCGGTGGGCAGGCAACAACCCCAGATCCGACACCGACTGTTGATCTGAGCCAAGCCTCCACATATTTGTCGGAACCAGGTCTCAAATGCACCTTCTTTGTGAATTATCCGGATGGAATGTCGGGGGTGGTGGAGCGCTTCAGCGCCCAGGTGGTTTCCAATGAAGCGGTGCGGGTGAGTGAGGTGGAAACCGGCGTGGAGCAGGGAGAGGCCTTTGGTTATGGATTCCATTATGTAGAACGGGCAGATGGAACGTATTACATTTTAGATCAAACCCCCAATGAAATATTCCCGGTCTTAAAGAATAATTTAACCGTGGGGCAAACCTGGAACTACCAGGATGAGTTCGGTAAGATCACTTGGACTGTGGTGGATATGGGTGTAGACTTGAACCTGGGTTTTGCCGCCTTTGAGGACTGTTTGCTGGTGAGGGAAGACAACCAGGCGGTGGGCTTTCAGTCCATCACTTATTATGCACCGGGTCGGGGCAGTGTAATGGTTATCGATCCCGGTGGGACGACCGAGTATTATAAAATGACTGCTCTTACTAAGATAAACGCAGACCAGGCGGCGCAAACGATAATTAAATGGTCTCCCAATTACTCTGTTATCAAGGACGACCGCACACAAAGTTAGACTAGAGCCGGACTGGCCCAAGGAGGATTAAATATGTCGTCTGCATCGGGAAAGACCGAGTTGTGGCGCCGTATCGCTTTATTGTTTGGTATTTTGGTTGGAGTTGGTCTGTATTTTTATGTAACCCCGTCTATAGTCAGTGTTACTGCGGTGGATTGGGAACAAGAACAGGCTGGTGAACTGCAATCATTAACCGGTTATGTATCTGAGAAAGACAGACGGCTCAACCAATTGCCCCTGCAGGACTATATAAAGGAAAGGACCGGCGAAAAAGTAACCCAGGTTGATGCCGGGCAGTGGGATGTCTTTTTCCAGCAGGTGCAGTTGGCCAGTTTCGGCCAGTATGCCCGTTCCATCTATGGTGACAGGGTGAGCAAGCAGGATAAAGATGACTTTTGGAAACCACAGGGGCCGGTGCCGGTATTCTTTAAACCCGGGGAACTTCCTTTGGAACAATGGAGGCTATTCCCTCAGGCAGGTGAACAGGTATATATATGCAGCACTGCTGGAGGAAAGAATAACTATCTACTTCTGGAGTATGAAGATTATCAGTCGTCGGTGACAGCCATGACCAAACCTTATCGCACGGCACCCGAATGGCTCTATCATCCATATCGTTCAATCGGTCTGGCAGTCATAGCGGTTGGATTGCTGCTTTATTTGTTCTTGCCTCGACGCAGAAACAAGCCTGAAGATATTGCTTATGCCGGAGGGCGACTGGTGGCGGGAGATATTGTGGCTTTAATTATCCTGATGACTTTTTACAGCCTGCCTTTTGTTGTTAACGGTGGTACGATACAGTCGATCACTTCAATGTGGTTCGTTAGTGTATTCATGTGGTTCCTTGCACTGTTTGGCGTAGTGGTGCTGTATTATTCCGCCTGGTACGCGACGTACCGTATTGAGCTGACTCCAGATGCATTGTACCTAATTAACTATAAAGGGGTTCGGGAATGTCGCTTTGCTGAAATGGCCTCTGTCGAACAGGTTTCCTTAAGAAACCCGGGCTGGTTTCGTAAGCTGTTCATGGCCTTGGCCTTGCTTTCATTTATAGGGGGACGCAGTTCACCTCAACCGGTTGGAGCTGCTCTTTTAGCAGCCAGTGCAACTTATAGCGGGTTGGAAATTCGGGGTTGTGGTAAACCCCTATATATTTGGTTTACCGACCAATTAGGGAATGTAATTATACCCAATTTCAATCGTGTTCCGGAGGCCATCCGCTCAGCTGGTATACATATTAACCAAGAACCCAGGGAAATAGAAGGATTTACAATGTTTATGTAGTTGATAGAAGTTAATTTTGCAGAGGTTAATAACCTAAAGTTGTTAGGAGCAACAAGTAAATTTTCAAAAAGGGAGGATTAAAATGCTTACTGGAATAATCACATTGATAGCTTTGATGTTATTAGTGGCTGTTTTTCTGATCGCCACCTATAATAAGTTGGTTAAGCTGCGGCAAAGGGTTCAAAACGCCTGGTCTCAGGTGGATGTCCAGCTTAAAAGACGTTATGATTTAATACCTAATTTGGTTAATGCTGTCAAAGGGTATGTTCAGCACGAAAAAGATACCTTGGAAAGAGTAACCCAGGCAAGAAATATGGCCATACAGGCCAGTAATATTACAGAGCAATCCAATGCGGAAAATATTTTGAGTGGTGCCTTAAAGTCCTTGTTCGCTGTGGCTGAAGCTTATCCTGACCTGAAGGCAAATACTAGTTTTATCCAACTACAGTCTGAGCTGAGTGATACCGAAAACAAAATCTCGTTTGCCCGCCAGTTTTATAATGATACAGTGCAGATTTTTAATACCACAATTGAATTATTCCCGAATAATTTGGTTGCCAGTATGCTAGGTTTTATAATGGTTGATTATTTTACTCTCCAGGGGGAAGTTGAAGCCAGGGAGAATGTTAACGTTAGTTTTTAAAAGGGGCTGCAGATATTATGAAGAGAAACAACAGAAGCGAGTTGAAATATAAATGCGGCCTGTTTACGCTCATTTTGGCGTTGCTTCTGCCGTTGGTGTTTACTGATACAGCCCGGGCAGAGCGCAGTTTTGTTATGCAGCAGGTAGTAGTTGAAGCTGAAGTGCTGCCGGATGCTTCCATGCAAGTTACAGAAAAGCTAACAGTTGATTTTTCCGGCCACTGGAACGGCTTTTTTATCAGTATCCCCCGGGGTGACACACCGGTCAGTGATGTGGTGGTGTATGAGAATGGCCGGCCTTATACCTTCAATCAAGGGAGCAGTTATGGTCCTCCCGGCACTTACATCGTAAAAAATGAAAACAGTAAAACGACTATTGATTGGAGCATCGACGCTTCTGACGAAGTCCGTTCATTTGACATCTCCTACCGTGTTATCAATGCAGTTAAGGTGCACAGTGATGCAGCCGAACTTTACCGCAAATTCATAGGTTCAGACAATTCCCAAAGGGTTCGTGAAGTGCAGGTGAACCTGAAGCTGCCACCGGGTGCCGCAAATTACGAACAGGGCAAAGACATTCTAATCTGGGGTCACGGACCGCTGCAGGGTGAAGTAAACTTTACGGGTTCCGGTGCGGTTACCTGGCAGGTCAATAATCTCCCCGCCTATACTTTTGTGGAAGGACGGGTAGTCATGCCTCCGGCATTATTTCCTGACGCGCCGGCTGATGCATACACCGGCCAAGTAGCACTTTCGGACATACTGGCTGAAGAACATGGCTGGGCACAAGAGGCTAACCGTGAACGTATGCTGGCGCGGGCGGAAGTAGGCGGGGCCGTGGCTATTGTACTGATGGCTCTGGGGAGTATATACCTCTTATGGCGCAAATACGGGCGGGGCTATCCTACCCAATTCAACGGCCTATACTACCGCGAGTTGCCCGGTCAATACAGCCCTGCGGAATTAAGTTCTCTCTGGAATTACAGAAAGATAAAACCACGTGATTTTACCGCTACGATACTGGATTTAGCCCGGCGCAGATTTCTGGCCATTGAGGAAGAAAGACAAGAAGTACGCAAAATATTGGGCACCAGGGAATTCAAGAGCTATCGGCTCACTTTCCTTCCTGCGCCTGAACCGGCCTTTCTCAGAAAGCCCGAGGAAGCGGTATTGCGTCCCCATGAACAAGATCTACTGGATTATCTGCAGCATACCATTGCTAACGGGCACGGGTTTATTTATTTAAATGACATAGAAAAATACGCCAAGAAAAACGGTCAGGGCTTTTATGGTTTTTGGCAGCAGTGGACGGCAGGCTTAAACGAGCAGGGAGAGAGGCTGAACTATTTTGATTTCAACGGCAATATGCCGTTGATAACCTTACTGGCAGGATTACTATTGTTCATAGGGGGAGCGGCTATCGTTTCCGAAAAGATTATATTAGGTGCGGCATTAATGCTCGCCGGGGCAAGCATTGGTCTTGTTCCACGGTCCTTTAAGAAACGCTCGACCACCGGGCAGGAGGATTACGTGCGTTGGCAGGCTTTTCGGCTCTTTCTGCAGCATTTTTCACAAATGGAACGCCATGAAATACCGAGTCTAATTATATGGGAACACTATCTGGTTTATGCAGTAACCCTGGGGGTGGCTCGGGAAGTAATCAATCAGCTGGAATTGGTCTTCCCTAATATGCAGGACGGTGATTACCATTTTGGCTATGGCTGGTTAAACTATGGCGCCTGGAACAGCTTTCATGATCTAAATGATTCTTTTAATGGCATTGGAACTGTGGTAGAACGCTCACTTAAGACGGCTCACGCGGCGGTTAGCAAGTCATCATCAGGTTCCGGCGGTGGAGGTGGATTTTCCTCCGGTGGCAGTGGTGGCGGCGGCGGTTCAAGTTATGGTGGTCGGTAGAAGCAGAGGGGAGGAAGGACCATGCTTTGTCCGAATTGCGGGGTAGACTCAGATAAAAGCGCTATTTATTGTATCAACTGCGGAAGCGCAATGCCGCAAGCAGAGGAAAAGAAAAAGTCTAGCCGAGAGGAATTGATCGGTTTTTCACCCCGTATTAATGACCCGGCTTTTACCCAATATATAAAAAATACTAAACGCTGGTCGTTTTTATTTGCGTCAATCATAGCTCTGATAGCTATTATATGCTTTTCTATTTATGGCGAAACCAGCACAGAAATGGATAATCCGGAGGCGTTCTTTATCGGGTTGAGCATCGGGGGTATGTTCCTTGCCATTGCACTGTTACAGAGCATCGGTAGAAACAGGAGCACTACCTGGGACGGTATAGTGGTGGATAAACAAATCGAAAACAAAAGACGCAAGCGCCATACCGGCAATAACGAGTATTACTGGCAGCAGTATACTTTATTCACTGTGAGCATCAAGCAGGATAACGGTAAAATATACACTACAAGTGCCGAGGATGACGATACGGTTTATAACTACTTCCGAATTGGTGATAAAGTGCGGCATCATGGTGGCTTAAATTCAATTGAAAAATATGATAAATCAAACGACGACATTATCTTTTGCAACGCCTGCGCCAGTTTAAACGATATGCAGGAGGACTATTGTTTCCGGTGCAAGTGTCCGCTTCTAAAATAGCTCGCTTTTATATTGACCAGCTTGTGTAATTCTATCAGTGTGGTTTTCTAATTAACCAGATTTGGGGCATCAAACACCTTATCTAAGTTATGGCGTGAAGGAAAGAAAAAATATACTTACAAGTCAATTTCCGATCATGTAACAATTGAGCATTTAAGGTTATGGCTCTGTTTAAATAGCAGGGCAATTTTTTTTGCTAAATTTAAAAAAAATTTCAATGTTATTATTAGCCACGTCTAATATCTTGTTATCTTTACCAAATTGCTGCATTAGACCTGCTATCTCGCACACAAATACAATATATTGGAGGCT
Source organism: Desulfoscipio geothermicus (assembly GCA_016841905.1). Classification (GTDB taxonomy): domain Bacteria; phylum Bacillota; class Desulfotomaculia; order Desulfotomaculales; family Desulfallaceae; genus Sporotomaculum; species Sporotomaculum geothermicum_C. Next base: position 8,301 of record JAENYF010000041.1, read on the forward strand.
GTAAGATGAATTCCGTTATTGAAAAATTAATGGGAGTTGATGTTTTAACTGATCAAGTCATTGCATCGGATTTATTGATTTCGGCCAAATCCGGGGTCAAAGACTATGCTTTTGCTCTAAAGACTGCCGAAGCGATACTGTGTCTATTTGAATGACCAGCGTTTTTATCTTGTTTTGATGATAATTGCCACCATGCGAAATTTTTAATATAATTAATCTTGTATTTTGCATAATGTCACGAATTTACCGGGAAAGGAAGGTTAACCAGCCTGTGAAAATTACTGAGCAAGATGTGGAACAAGTGGCTTTGTTCAGCCGCCTTGAATTGACAGAGGAAGATAAAGCTGTCTATACAGAGTCTCTTAATACCATACTGGACTATCTGGACATGTTAGATAAATTAGATACCAATAATATAGAGCCTGCCGCCCATGTCCTGTCATTTAAAAACGTTTTTCGTGAAGACAAGCTGCAGTCTAGCCTGGCTAAAGAGCTGGTCTTAGCTAATGCCCCAGAAGAAGAAGCGGGGTGTTTTAAAGTACCCCGTATTGTTTAAGCAGGAGGTTTCTAATGCGACTATACAATTTATCAGTATTTCAGCTTAGCGAACTCATGGAGAAAAAAGAGATCAGTTCCGAAGAACTAACTAATGCTTACCTTGAACGCATCAGCCAGGTTGAAAGTGGAACTAAAGTATTTGTAACGCTTAGCAAAGGAACAGCTTTAGCTCAGGCCAGGGATGTTGATCAGAAACGGGCGCGGGGGGAAGAGCTTTCTCCCCTGGCTGGAATTCCTATGGCCATGGACGACAATATTTGTACCGAGGGGATCAAAACTACCTGTGCTTCTAAAATACTGTATAACTTCATCCCGCCTTATGATGCTACTGTTGCTGAAAGGTTAAAGGGTGCCGGTGCCATACTGATGGGCAAATGTAATATAGACGAGTTTGGTATGGGTTCTTCAACCGAGAATTCAGCATTTTATACTACCCAGAATCCCTTTGACGCTGAAGCAGCACAAGGCTATATCAGCGGTGGTTCAGCAGCTGCTGTTTCCGTAGGTGAAGCGGCTTTCACTTTGGGCTCAGACACAGGTGGCTTTATACGTCAGTCGGCTGCTTCTTGTGGAGTCATTGGACTCAAGCCTAGTTACGGTCATGTTTCCAGGTTTGGCCTGATATCTACTGCCTCTTCTCTCGACCAGATCGGACCCTTTACTCAGGATATGACTGATCTGGCGCTGGTTTTAAATACTATCTGTGGCCACGATGTTAAGGATGCTACATCAGCTTCAGTAGATGTCCCGGATTTTACTAAAAGTTTGGTTAATGAAGTTAAAGGGCTTAGAATTGGCTTGCCCAAAGAATATGAAGCAGGTGTAGAACCTCAGGTTGCAGCCAAGCTTCAGGAAGCGATTAGTAAGCTGGAGGAGTTGGGGGCTATTTGTGAGGAGGTTGCCATGCCTCATACCGAGTATGCAGCGCCTGCTCATTACATAATTTCTTCTGCTGAAGCTAGTTCCAACCTTGCCCGTTTTGACGGGGTCAGGCATGGCTTAAGGGTGGAAGCTGAAGACGTGTTGAGCATGTTCAAAAAAACCCGCAGTCAGGGCTTTGGCGCTGAGGTCAAAAAAAGAATTATGCTGGGCACTCATGTATTGAGTACAGGTAATTATGATGCCTATTATGTTAAGGCCTTAAAGGTTCGCAGTCTGGTCAAGCAGGATTTTGACCGGGCCTTTGAGAAATTTGACTGCCTTTTAACTCCTACCAACCCTGCAACTGCTGGCAAAACAGGTAAAAATCCAAACGATTCTTTAGCTATGCATCTGTCCGGTGTCTGTACCTTGCCGGTAAACCTAGCTGGTCTTCCCGCCCTGTCCCTACCTTTTGGCATGGTGGATGGGATGCCTGTAGGACTACAGCTTATCGCCCGGCACTTTAAGGAGGAGACCTTGTTGAGGGTAGGCTATACTTTGGAACAAAGTACAAACCAAACCAGGCCAAAACCCGGCTTATTCCTCAAATATAATATTCATAGGGGGTAAAGATGAATAGATACGAAGCAGTTATCGGCTTAGAGGTGCATGTTGAGTTAAAGACGGATACAAAATTATTTTGCGGCTGCTCTACGGAATTCGGGAAGGAGCCTAATACTCAGGTTTGCCCAGTCTGCCTCGGTCTGCCAGGTGCTGTAGGCGTTTTAAATAAAAAAGTAGTTGAGCTAGCTACTAAAGCAGGCCTGGCTTTAAACTGCGCCATAGGTACTTATACCTGGTTTGACAGGAAGAATTATTATTACCCTGACTTACCCAAGGGGTTTCAGATTTCCCAGGTATTTCGGCCTATTGCTTATCAGGGCCACCTTGACATAGATGTAAATGGTGCGACTAAACGAGTAAACATTACCAGGGCTCATATTGAAGAAGACCCAGGGAAACTAGTCCATTCCGGTGGTTCGATTACTACCTCACGATATTCATGTGTGGACTATAATCGGTCCGGTATGCCGCTTATCGAAATAGTATCGGAACCTGAGATGCACTCTGGCGAAGAGGCTAAAGCTTACCTGGAGAAGTTAAAGGCTATCTTGGAATGCATTGCTGTTTCCGATGTAAAGATGGAGCAGGGTTCTCTGCGCTGTGACGCCAACGTCTCAGTGCGCCCAGTGGGCACCACGACCCTAGGCACTAAAACAGAAATTAAGAATATGAACTCTTTCCGTTCTGTGCAGTATGCTATTGAATATGAAGTGGAGAGACAAATAGATGTACTGGAAGACGGGGGAAGAGTTATTCAAGAAACTCGCGGTTGGGATGAAAACAGGGGAATTACCGTATCCATGCGCAATAAGGAAAACCCTGATTACCGGTGTTTTATCGAGCCGGAACTTACTCCTATTGAACTAACGGAGGAATGGATTGAAGAGGTTAAGGCCTCCATCCCTGAATTACCCGACGCGCGCAGGAAACGTCTGGTTGAGGAACATGGGCTGCCGGAATACGATGCCGGGGTAATTACCAGTTCTTTAGCTTTGGCGGAGTTTTTTGATGCCACACTGAAGGAGTTTCCCGATGCAAAATCGATTAGCAACTGGATCATGGGAGAGCTATTAAGGCTCTTGAATGCCCGTAATATGGAACTAAGTGAAGCAAAAATTACCCCCAGCGGTTTGGCTGCTCTACTGAAGTTGATAGAAAAAGGTTCAATCAGCAACAAGATGGCTAAAGAAATAGTTGAGGTTATGTTCGTGGAGGGCAAAGAGCCGGACCAAATAATAAAAGAAAAGGGTATGTCACAAATATCTGACGAGGGGCAGTTGGCCCAAATTATTGCTGAGGTTATTGCTAAGAATCCTAAATCAGTAGCGGATTATCAAGCAGGCAAAAAGCAGGCTATCGGCTTTTTAGTTGGTCAAATTATGAAAGCGACCAAGGGTCAGGCTAATCCCGGTTTGGTTAATACCATGCTTCGAGACAAGCTAACTGAAGAAGCATGAGCTTAAAAAACATAAGCACCAAATTTTCAAACCCACTACTGGGCAGGAAATGATAACATGTCAAACAGCAGGAAGTATTTTTTGGCTTTAAGCTGCAAGTTTGTGATTAGTATTAATAATTTAGCTGTTGGGTCAAAATAATATTATAAATGGAGGGGAAAACATGCCCTGGCTTTTGTTTGATTACCCTAGATGAGGTACGGTGAAAAAGGCCAAGAATTGGCTTGCTCAAAATGAGATCACCTATCAAACTCGCCATATTGTAGATGAGCGTCCCACTCGGGAGGAAATTATTGATTTACATAAGAAGAGTGGCTTAGAAATAAAAAAATTATTTAATACTAGTGGGGCAAAATACAAAGAACTGGGGTTAAAAGATACAATTAAAATCGCCAGTACGGATGAATTGTACGATATTCTAGCATCCGATGGTTTGCTGGTTAAGCGCCCTATCATGACTGATGGTGAAAAGGTGTTGTTTGGTTTTAATGAAAAAGAATGGGAAGGGGTATTTGCTAATTCCGGCCAATAACTGGTTACCATATGCCCAATTTGCCGGGTAGTGTTGGCAACTCCATGTCGACTCAGTGCAGCCTGAGGATTGTTGCAGTCCCCAGGGGTGGTCTGTTTTGCTTAATTTAATCGAAGCAGTCCCCTGGCTTTTCAGCCGGGGGTTTGTTGTATTATCAACGACGCAGTAAACTTTATTTACTTTTATTAAATGCAGGTCATCAAATAATATGGAAAGGGGTGTCATAAAAATGACGGAGATAAAACCAAAAATTTACTGGGTCGGAATCAAGGACTGGGAACTAAGAAGATTTCACGGGGAGGAGTATTCTACTCATCGGGGCTCCACCTATAATTCATATTTAATTAAAGACAAGAAAATAGCCCTGGTTGATACGGTATGGACACCATTTCATGAAGGCTTTGTACAGCAATTAGACCGGGAAATCGGCCTAAAAAATATTAATCTCATTGTTATTAACCACACTGAGCAAGATCACGCGGGCAGCCTATTGTACTTGATGGAGAAAATACCAAACGTTCCAATTTACTGTACTAAAAATGGCGCTGCCATGATTAAAGGCCACTTCCATAAGGATTGGAACTTTAACATTGTAAAAACCGGCGACAGTGTAGAACTGGGGGATTATAAACTGGTTTTTGTAGAAATGCCGATGCTGCACTGGCCTGATTCAATGGCTACCTATGTGGCCGGGGCCAATGTTTTATTATCAAATGACGCCTTTGGCCAGCACTACGCCGCACCGCAGCTTTATAACGACCAGGTAGACCAGGGTGAACTATTCCAAGAAGCCATAAAGTACTATGCTAATATATTAACACCCTTTAGTGATTTGGTGAAAAAGAAGCTTAAAGAGGTTAAGGAACTGAATATTAATATTGATATGATTGCCCCCAGCCATGGGATTATTTGGCGGGACAATCCTATGCAAATTGTGGAAAAGTACGATCTTTGGGCTAGCGGTTATCATGAAGGAACGGTAGCCATATTATATGACACTATGTGGGGAGCTACTAAGAAGATGTCCTTAGCTATCGCCAAAGGTTTAGAAAACAAAGGCATTGGTGTTAAGCTCTTTAATGTGGGCAGAATGGATAAAAATGATGTTATTACCGAAGTATTTAAGGCTAAAGGAATCATCATGGGTAGTTCAACTATTAATAAGGGTATATTAAGTGACACGGCTTCTATTGTGGAAATGATAAAAGGACTTAGATTCAAAGACAAGATTGGCAGTGCTTTCGGTTCTTATGGCTGGAGCGGCGAATCTCCTAAGATAATTGAACAAAGATTAGCTGATGCCGGTTTTGATATGATCATGGACCCGATAAAAATGAAATACGATCCTACGCCAGAGGATCTTATTGAATGCGAAACCTTTGGCGAACAATTTGCTGTTAAAATGAAAGAGATATTTTCCTAAGAATATCCAGAAGAAGCAAAACCGAAGGCGTTCGGTCAACTTGCCTCCGGTTTTACTCTTCTTCTTCGGTTGTTTCTTCTAAACCGATACTTTCAAGAATTTCGTTAATCAATTCTTTGGTCAGTATAATAATAAATCCCCTCCTTTCAGATATTACAATATTTTATCACGTACTGATTAACCTGTCAATTACTAACAATCAAATAACAGAAATTAACTTTTTCTTTGTTGTCGTTTCTTTTAGTATGAGTTATCGACCGGCGCAGGAACAAGATATTATCTGCTTAATTTATATTTTGACTAGACATCACTTCATTAAAGGACTGTATTAATGAACCTGCAGAAATGCACCACGCGGCCTTGGCGATTGCGAACAGGGCTAATGCTTTGTGTTTAAATGTAATTTTTGGTATAATTGGTATCAACCTAATTAAGGAGTTAATTTTATATGAATGGTGAGGTTAATAACAATAAACAGAAATTAACTGCTAAAACAGTCGTTTTAATTGGCATTATTGTATTAGCAGTGCTATATTTTGCTGAAGTGATCAATATTTTTAAATACCTTTATGGGGTTATTTTTCCGTTATTGCTGGGTGCCGCAATTGCATACGTGCTTAACATTTTGGTGTCAGGATATGAAAAAGTAATTTTACCCAATAGTTTCAATCAAGTCATCATTAGCATACGACGGGGCGTATGTATTGTATTGTCAATTTTAACCATTATACTGGTGCTATTATTTTTCCTGCGTATCGTTATCCCACAATTCAGTCAATCTATTGGTTTGCTGGCCGCCGGGTTCCCTGTGCTATACAATAATGTGTACGTCTGCGCCAGCCAGTATGCTGATGAATTTCCAGTATTACAACAGAAGCTAGAAGGACTTAATATGGATGGGGCCACAGCCTTAAAGAAGGTCATGAATGTACTCGGCGACTGGGCATGGGGAACGGTTTCTTTTATGGGATCAGTATTTGGCATAGTTATCAATGTAATACTGGCGTTTATATTTGCTATTTATATCCTGTTCGGGAAGGATGATCTCAATGATAAATTCGGCAGATTGTTGAAGGCTTATATGCGAGCAAAGCGAAGAGAAAGATTATATGAGGGCCTGCGCACAGCCGATGAAGCATTCTCCAGTTATATTATCGGCCAGTGTAAGGAAGCGATTATTTTAGGATTGCTGTGCACCATTGGTATGCTGCTTTTCCGTTTTCCTTATGCTACCATCATTGGACCGGTCATTGGGCTGACTGCCCTGGTTCCCATGGTTGGCGCTTATATAGGTGCAGCAATAGGGTTTTTGTTAATCGTCATTGTTGACCCAGTGAAAGCATTATTTTTTATTTTATTTATTGTGATTTTACAACAGGTGGAGGGTAATATAATCTATCCTAAAGTAGTGGGTGATAGCATTGGGTTGCCGGGAATATGGGTATTTGCTGCCATTACTGTTGGTGCCGGGTTGCTAGGCATTGCCGGCGTTTTACTGGGGGTACCTGTTGCTGCGACAGTTTACAAACTGTTAGATAAATCTATCAAAGAAAGACTGGGTTAAAGGTTAAACCCTGGCACAGCCAGCAGAGATGATTACAATATGTTATAACAGGCGAGGGGGGAACTGGCATGGCAGAAAGCAGGAGCATAATTTGTGTTTTTGACGATAATGAACCCATCGATTATTGTGGGGGGTGCCGCGGGGGTTGGAAACCTTTTGGCGATCCCTCGAAAACCCTGCAGGAAAATGTTGCGGAGCTGGCCGTCAAATTACAGGATCTTTTTGGTGACCGGGTGGAGTGCCGGTATATTGACATCACCACAAGCGCCCTGAAAAACTACCCCGAGATAGAAAAGACTATTAATCAAGTTTTTTTGCCGATGACGGTGATCGACGGTGTACCCCGGTTGCACGGTTACCTGGACCAGGATCTGATCATTGAAACGGTTAGGGAACATCTGAGTAAAGTTGAATAACTTAGGCGCTATAAAATTGATTGTTTTTGCTGGAGATGTAATAATAGGTAGGGAGATTAGGTAGTAGCAGCAAACAGTGAGGAGGTTACCGGCATGAAAAATAGCAAATGCCTGGTTAACTTTTTCGGTGTTAACGGACATGTTAGTCTTGGCGGGTGATGCAATGGTGGTTGGAACACCTTTGGTGGTCCGAAAAAATCATTGAGAGAAAATGTGCCTATGACGGTCATTAACGGTATACCCCGGTCGCACGGTTTTCTGGACCTCAACCTGTTCATTGATACGGTTAAGCAAGAGTTGGATAAGTATGGGTCATAAAATTAGCCTTGAATTTAGAATTTGTTAGGAGTTTTTGGTTCATTCGGAGCACTTGGAGAAGGAGGCTTAGAATTTTCCAACGCTAAAGCCTGCTTCAATTGTACATTCTCTTCTTTAAGGTTAATGATAACTTTATTGAGCTCTTTCATTTTTTTCTTAAGCTTAAAAAATCTGATAATGCTGAGCAAGAAAACAGTAACTGCTCCGATAATTGCCGAGACTAGAATAACTAAAGCTTGAGATATAGTCAATTGCAGGTGAAGAAATCTGACGTCCGCAGTATTAGCATTTTGCACAGCGAATATAGCCACAATTACTGCGAAAAAAAGCGATAAAACAAATCTCCAATCCATTATTATCTCTCCCGTTTGGTATAAATAGACGGATGCTTTTAATTAGCTATATTATAACAATTATTTGTCTAACTGACAAATTATCTTAGTGTATAATTTTATTGTTGAATTTAAGGTGTATGAAAGAGCAAACTTCTTAAGATTAAATTTTCTTCAGGGTTTGCTTTTTTGCAGGGATGGTACAATGACTATACAGGATGTTTGAGAAAGGAATAGATGGAAAAGACGCGAATACCAGGTAATGTGATTAGTAAATGCTAATAAATATAAAATAAGTAAACGGGGGTATATAGATGAGTATAAATATCGCTATAATTGGAGGCACCGGGGTATACGACCCCAATATACTGACGGATATCACCGAGGAAAAGGTGGACACGCCTTATGGCAGTATCAAGGTCAAAGTGGGCAGTTATCAAGGCAAGCGGGTGGCTTTTATGCCCAGACATGGCGAAGACCATTCAGTGGCGCCGCATCTAATCAATTACCAGGCCAACATATGGGGTCTACGCCTGCTGGGCGTTAAAAATATTTTTGCCACTGCTGCGGTAGGTTCATTAAATACCGACATGAAACCAAAGGATTTTGTTTTCATTGACCAATTTTTAGACTTTACTAAAACTAGGCCGCAAACCTTTGTGGAACAAGAAGTTATTCATTTGGATATGACCGACCCGTATTGCTCCAGGTTGCGCCATGTGCTATGTGATGCCGCTGAGAAGCTGGGTTTACCCTACCACCAAACTGGGACCTATGTATGTATGGAAGGACCGCGTTTTGAAACTCCGGCTGAAATTCGGATGCTGCGCCAGCTGGGCGGAGATGTGGTCGGCATGACCAGCGTGCCCGAGGTGGTACTGGCCCGGGAAGCGGAAATGTGTTACGCCACGATAGTGATGGTTACCAATTTTGCCGCTGGCATTTCCTCGGACTCGCTGTCTCACCAGGAAGTGGTGGGTGTGATGAATGAGAATGTGCACAATTTTAGAGACTTGGTTATGGAAGCTATTAATGCAGTTGATGAGCAAGCCGACTGCAGTTGCCAGCATCTACCTGAGTCCCCGTCTGCAGTTAAATAGAATATGTGCCTAGAGCGAGTATAATTGGAAAGGACCGGTGTTGCGTCATATGGAGACGATGCGCTGGGTTGACGGTTGTCTGGAAGTTTTGGATCAGACTTTGCTGCCGGGAAAAACTGAGTATATCAAATGTGAGCATTATACAACAGTTTGTGATGCTATTCGACGGCTAAGTGTGCGCGGTGCGCCGGCTATCGGGGCTGCCGCTGCTTACGGGCTGGCCTTGGGTGCTGCGTTGCTAGCACCTGCGGGCAGGGCTGAATTTATTGCTGCGGTTGAACAAATCGCCAGAGAATTTAGTGCCACCAGGCCTACGGCGGTAAATTTACAGTGGGCTGTGGATCGGATGCTTCGAATCCTGCGTGAGCATACCTCGGATAGTATTGAGGTATTAAAGGAAGCACTGCTGGCAGCAGCCCATGCTATTTACCGGGAAGACTTGGAGAGCAACCGCCGCATTGGGGAGTTTGGCGAAAAGTTAATTCCTCCGAACGCGTCTATTTTGACCCACTGCAATGCCGGAGCTCTAGCTACTGCAGGTCTTGGCACTGCCCTGGGTGTCATTAGGGCTGCCCAACAGGCCGGTAAAAGTATCCATGTATATGCCGATGAAACCAGGCCGCTGCTCCAGGGCGCTCGTTTGACCGCCTGGGAATTGATGCAGGATAACATTCCGGTGACCCTGTTAACTGATAACATGGCCGGTTACCTGATGGCTTGTGGTAAAGTAGACTTGGTTATCGTCGGGGCGGACCGCATTGCTGTCAATGGCGATGTGGCTAATAAAATAGGCACCTATAGCGTGGCAGTTCTGGCCAAAGAACACGGCCTGCCCTTTTACGTTGCCGCTCCCGTGTCCACCTTTGATTTAAACTTAGCCGGAGGGCAGGAAATCCCCATTGAAAACAGAGATGAGCGGGAAGTAACCCATTTTGCCGGACAGCAGGTGGCACCGGTAGGTGTTATGGTGTGGAATCCGGCCTTTGACGTTACGCCACATCCTTTGGTTACCGCCATTATCACGGACCGGGGAGTAGCCCGACCTCCTTATACGGAAACTCTGCCAGCCATGGCAGATAAGTAATATTGCGCTTATACTTACGGTATTGGGAAAGCCCGTTGTTTATCTGCCGCAATTATTATATGACCGTGGATTTGAGCACATAGCCTTTTTGAATATTACTTGCTACATATTTTAAGGAGCTGATCGTTTGTTGGATTACGTTATCAGGGACATTAATTTACATGATCAGGGACGTCTGAAGATAGATTGGGTACGGGCGCATATGCCTGTGCTAAATGTTATTCGGAAGGAATTCGAAAAAAATCGTCCCCTCCAGGGGATCCGGGTAGCCATGAGCATTCACTTGGAGGCCAAAACAGCATATCTAGCTGAGGTGCTTAGCGCCGGGGGGGCAAAGGTGGCCATTACCGGCTCCAACCCCTTGTCTACCCAGGATGATGTGGCTGCAGCTCTGGCCCAAGAGGGTATTAATGTTTACGCCTGGTATGCTGCCACTGCGGAGGAATATAATGAACACCTGCGTCTTGTGCTGGGCAATCACCCCCAGGTATTAATAGACGATGGGGGAGATTTGGTGCACTTGCTGCATACTGACCTGCGGGAGCAGGCCGGTGAGGTGTTGGGCGGTGCCGAAGAAACCACCACCGGGGTGTTACGGCTCAGGGCGTTGGAGCGGGACGGTCAACTGCTATTCCCCATGATCTCAGTGAACGATGCCTTGTGCAAGTATCTGTTTGATAATCGCTACGGAACAGGCGAGTCGGTCTGGTCCGGCATAATGCGCACTACTAACCTGGTGACGGCCGGCAAAACTGTCGTAGTAATCGGTTATGGCTGGTGTGGTAAGGGTGTGGCTATGCGGGCCAAAGGAATCGGGGCTAAGGTGATTGTTTGTGAAATTGACCCGGTCAAAGCCATTGAAGCATATATGGATGGCTTTCGGGTAATGCAAGCTGAGCAGGCAGCTGCCGAAGGGGATATTTTTATTACTGTGACGGGGTGTCTGGATGTACTGGTTGAAAAGCATTACCGGCGCATGAAAGATGGGGCTATTTTGGCCAATGCCGGTCATTTCGATGTGGAAATAAATATTCCTGAATTGGAACGGGTCTCAGTTTTACGACGTACTGTACGGAAAAACATTGAAGAATTTAAACAGCCGGATGGGCGCCGCCTGTATTTGCTGGCCGAGGGCAGACTGGTGAACCTGGCGGCTGGAGATGGACACCCAGCGGAAATTATGGATATGTCTTTTGCCTTGCAGGCCCTTTCAGCGCTGTATATTCTGCAGCATGGCCGGGAATTGGATAAAAAGGTATATAATGTGTTGCCTGAAATAGATAACCGGGTTGCCGAGTTGAAATTATCCTCGCTGGGTATACAAATAGATCACCTGACCAGTGAACAATTTAAATATATCAATGAGTGGCGTTGCGAGTAGCGAGGTCATTGTACAAGAAGAAATATCAACTAAGGGGGATTTCGGTGTGTCTAATGTCACAGAAGAGGTTAAGGAACAGCTTTTAAATGTTGGTGTCCGCATGGCTGCAGCTGGTTTGGTGATGGGCACCTGGGGCAATCTATCAGCCCGACTGCCCGGTGAAAACCTGTTTGTGATCACCCCCAGCGGTATATCCTATGACGTGCTGGTTAAGACGGATTTAGTGGTTGTAGATATTACGGGGCGCGTAATCGAGGGTGACCGGAAGCCATCCACGGAATTAACGCTGCATGCGGCCATATACAGCGCTTGCGCCCAAGCGGGCGCTATCGTGCACAGTCATAGCATTTATGCCAGCGCTTTGGCAGTGGCAGGGAAAACGTTGCCCCCCATTTTGGAGGAGCAAGTACAGCTGGTGGACGGCGCAGTTCCGGTAGCCAGGTATGCCCAGGCGGGTACCGTTGATTTAGCTGCGGCGGCTGTAAGTGCCCTGGGTCAGGGCAAGGCTGTGCTGTTGGCTAATCATGGTGTGGTGGGACTGGGTAGCACAGTGGGTGAAGCTTACCAAGTTTGCCTGGTGGTGGAAAAGGCTGCTCAGGTATACATATTAGCGGAGTTAATCGGGCAGGCAGCAGTAATACAGCCAGGGGATGTGGCTGCAATAAGGAAATCCTACCAGACTAGCTACGGGCAGCGGGTATAACAGATAGAGCTTACGATGAGGGGTTCGTTTGTTTAGGATAATTAATAACTCCAAACCCCATTGAGGAGGTTTTGATATGGCGGATTTACTGATCAAATGTATGGCTGTTTTAACTATGGACAGCGAGGATGGTGTAATTAACCATGGTGAAATTGCAGTTCGGGATAATCTAATCTATCACGTGGGTCCCAGAGGCTCGACACCGACTGATTTTAAACCAGAACGGGTGTTGGATTATCCCAGGATGGTGGCTATGCCTGGCTTGGTCAATTGCCACACCCATGCAGCTATGACACTGTTTCGGGGTTATGCCGATGACTTGCCTCTAATGCAGTGGCTTAATGATAAAATTTGGCCTCTAGAGGCGCTGTTGACCCCTGAGGATATTTATCTTGGTACGTTGCTGTGCTGCGCGGAAATGATCCGTGGGGGAACCACCACCTTGGCGGATATGTATGTGGAAATGGACCGGGTAGCCCAGGCTGTGGACGAATCGGGCCTGCGAGCGGTGCTCAGCAGGGGGATGATCGGCGCTGGACCAGGTGGTGAAAGCGCGCTGGCCGAAAGCGTAGAATTTATCCAAAAATGGCACGGTGGTGCCGGAGGGCGGATCACCGCCATGCTTGGGCCTCATGCTCCCTATACCTGCCCGCCGGAGTACCTTAAACAAGTAATTGCCGTGGCGAAAGAAATGGGTGTAGGTATCCACATCCATCTAGCCGAAACAGTCGATGAAGTAAAAGAGATTTGTCACCAGTACGGAAAAACCCCCGTGGCTTTAATGGAAGAGGTTGGGCTTTTTGAACTGCCTGTACTTGCCGCTCACTGTGTGCAGCTCAATGACGCCGACATTGATATTTTGAGGCGTCGGCAGGTGGGTATAGCTCATAACCCCCAGAGCAACATGAAGTTGGCCAGCGGAGTGGCACCGGTAAGTCGTTTGTTGCATGCAGGAGCGCTTGTCGGCCTGGGTACCGACGGCGCATCCAGCAACAATAATGTGGACATGCTGGAAGAAATGCGGGCCGCGGCGTTACTGCAAAAGCTGCACACCGGTGATGCCAGTGTGCTCCCTGCGTATCAGGCCTTGCATATGGCCACTGCCGGCGGGGCTAGGGCGCTAGGTATGCAGGAGCAAATCGGGCGACTGGTGAGCGGTCTCAAGGCTGACATAGTTTTAATGGATATGCATCAGCCGCATCTCTACCCGCTGTTTGATATTTACGCACAGATTGTCTATGCTGCCGCGTCGTCTGATGTGCACACGGTGCTCGTTGATGGCCGGGTGGTAATGGAGGATCGCCGACTCTTAACGCTGGACGAGGATCTGGTTATGGCAGAAGCTCAGCGCTGTGCTGACGCGCTGGTGCAAAAAAGTAAAATCTAAGTGGTAACTCCTAACTCAGATCAGGTCCTAAACAAAAACCGGGGTGCATATGCAGTATCCCGGTTTTGCAGTTTTCATCCATAGTAAACACGTCTTACTGTGCTGGTGGCCAGCAGCGGCTTAATAGTCATCCAGTTGCTGGTTAACCCGTAGAAACGTCATCCGTGGTAAAACGCTGCAGTACTTCGTGGTCGCATTCAATGGACCCGGTCACCTTGATGTCCTTGGCACCGGTCTGCCGGGCCTTCTCCTGGTTGGCCGGGTTTTTGGGAGCTAAAATACAGGCTACGCCTATCCAGGGCTCATGGTATAGCCGATCTGGTACATAAAAAAGTCTGCCAGGCAAGTACGAAAGGCATGTAGGCATGGTAGGTATAGGTGGATGTTCCCATCATATTCCGGAGAAACATGTCCCCGCATGGCCATGGCGTTGCGGTCAATGACACAGGTGTCGTGGGTGGCGTTGAGAAATACTTTATGCATTATGTTGTGAGATACATGCTATGCAGTGTGTCAATTTCTGCATATTACTTGACATAGTTACTGTATTTAAGTAAAATTAACTGTAAAGTAATTTGGCTTTATACGAAAGGTTTTTGTACTTATGGATAAGGTGATCAGGATGACTTTGCTGTTCGATTTTTACGGGCCACTATTAACGGAAAGACAGCAAAAGTTTATCGATATGTATTATGGAAATGATTATTCCCTGGGTGAAATTGCCGAAAACTACGGGGTCAGCCGGCAAGCGGTGCATGATACGCTGAAAAGGGCGGAAAACATTCTGGTTAATTACGAAAATAAATTAGGCTTAATCGATAAATTTTTAGTGCAGCGCAATAAATTGGCCGAAGTCGCTCTGTTGTTGGATGAGGTTGGCGAGTTTGCACCTCAGCGACTGGCCCAGGCTAGGAAGCTCTTGCAGGAACTACTGGAGATGGACAGGGGGTAACATATATGGTATTTTCCGGTTTAGCAGAAAAGCTCCAGGAGACCTTCAAAAAATTACGGGGCAAGGGTCGGCTTACCGAAGAGGATGTTGACCTGGCTTTAAAGGAAGTGCGCCGGGCGCTGATCGGCGCAGATGTTAACTTTTTGGTGGTTAAAGATTTTATCGCCAAGGTCAGGGAAAGGGCCGTCGGAGTAGATGTGTTGCAAAGTCTTACCCCTGCTCAGCAGGTTATTAAAATAGTTCACGATGAATTAGCTGCTCTCATGGGGGGAACCCGGAGCAAAATTGAGCTTGCACCGGCACCGCCCACAGTGGTGCTGATGGTAGGTCTGCAGGGGGGAGGTAAAACCACCACTACTGCCAAACTGGCCAACCACCTGCGCCGCCAGGGGCGCCGGCCTTTGATGGTGGCTTGTGATATCTATCGCCCGGCGGCAATTAAACAGCTGCAGGTGCTGGGCGGTCAATTAGATGTGCCGGTGTTTAACATGGGTGATAACGTTGCCCCGCCGGATATAGCCCGGGCGGCTGTGGAGAAAGCCCGCCGGGAGGGTAATGACCTGGTTATTCTTGATACAGCCGGCCGGCTGCATATTGATGAAGAATTAATGACCGAATTACAAAATATTGTGGCAACCACCAACCCCAATGAAATATTGCTGGTAGTGGATTCCATGACCGGCCAGGATGCTGTTAACGTGGCCAAGGCCTTTAACGAGCGTTTATCTCTAACAGGGGTAATCCTTACTAAGCTGGACGGGGACACCCGGGGAGGGGCTGCGCTTTCAGTTAAAGCAGTGACAGGCTGTCCGATTAAATTTGTTGGTATGGGTGAGAAGTTAGATGCTTTGGAAGATTTTCACCCCGACAGGATGGCTGACCGTATTTTAGGTATGGGCGATATGCTGACTTTAATTGAAAAGGCTCAGGCTAATTTTGATCAAGAGCAGGTGGAAATACTCAATAAGCGCATCCGGAGTATGGAGTTTTCTCTAGACGATTTTGTCCAGCAGCTGAATCAAGTGAAAAAGATGGGTCCTCTTGACCAAATCCTAGACATGATTCCAGGTTTGGGGGGGATGAAGAAGCTAAAGGATTTGGAAGTAGACGATAAAGATCTGGTTTTTGTAGAGGCTATTATTAAATCCATGACCCCCTGGGAAAGACAGAACCCCCAGGAGATAAACGGAAGCCGGCGCCGGCGTATTGCTCAGGGCAGTGGTACTAGTGTACAGGAAGTTAACCGCCTGCTCAAACAGTTCGAGCAAACAAAAAAAATGATGCGCCAGTTAGTGGAGATGGGCAAAGGTGCTAAAAAAGGCAAGAAAAATTTGCTCGGTTTTGGTAAAAAGGGATCGCCATTTTAAATAACAGGTGAATTAACATCAGTTAAAGGAGGAGGTGAATATTGTGGCAGTAAAGATCAGGCTTAAGAGAATGGGGGCCAAGAAACAGCCGTTTTACCGGATAGTGGTGGCCGATGCCCGCTCTCCCCGGGACGGTCGTTTTATAGAGGAAATTGGCTATTATGACCCGCTTAAGAACCCAGCTGTGATTAAAATCGATGAAGCCAAAGCGGCTGATTGGTTAAGTAAAGGGGCACAGCTTACCGATACCACTAAAGCGCTGTTTAAAAAAGTTGGTATAAATAAAAAAGTCGTTAGCGGCGAGGGGCAGTAAATGGACCAGCAGAGGAGGTCTATCCGATGAAGGAACTGGTGGAAACATTGGCCAAGGCCCTCGTCGACCATCCTGATATGGTGACCGTGGATATGATTGAAAGAGAAAAGTCTTGCGCGATTGAGTTGCGGGTTGCCCAGGATGATATGGGTAAGGTTATTGGTAAACAAGGTAAGATTGCCAGGGCCATTCGAACTGTTGTTAAAGCGGCAGCCACCAAGGAGCACAAAAAGGTCACTGTAGAGATTGTTTAATTGGGATAAGGATAAGAACAAAAGGGGGCATCCGCCCTCTTTCTTATTATGGGAAGATTGTTTTGCTGCTGTTTATGACATAATGACAATAACCTTTTCGATGTTTGAGGTGATGGTTGGTTGTGGAAGAACAATATATAACCATTGGTAAAATAGTAAATACTCAGGGACACCGGGGTGAGGTGAGGGTTATACCGTTAACGGATTTCCCTGAGCGGTTTAGCGCTATGAATAAGGCATTAGTTGAGCTTAATGGGCAAACAAGGCTGATGAATATTGAGAAAACTCATCCGCATAAAAAATATATTATCATTAAGTTTGCCGGTATAAACGATATGAATGCTGCAGAAACGCTAAAAAATGCAACGCTGTTAATTCCCAGGAATGAGCTAATGCCGCTGCCTGAGGATGCGTTTTATATCTTTGATATCGTGGGCATGGAAGTGTTTACTGATGATAGGCGTTATTTGGGGCAAGTGCGGGATGTGCTGCAAACCGGAGCCAATGACGTGTTTATTGTAGAAGGTGCAACGAAGAGCCCGCTTTTAATACCGGCACTTAAACAAGTTGTACGTAATGTTGATATGGAGCAAAAAAAAATGACCGTTTGTTTACCGGAAGGGTTGGAAGAACTGTCATGAAAATAGATATGCTTACCTTGTTTCCGGAGATGTTTTCGGGTCCCTTTGATAGCAGCATTGTTAAGCGAGCTAGAGACAGGGGACTTCTGGAAATAAGTTTTACTGATATTCGCGATTTTTCCGGTAATAAACATCATACCGTGGACGATACCCCGTACGGCGGCGGTGCTGGTATGGTGATGCAGGCACCGCCCATCATGCGGGCGCTGGAGCATGCGTACAGTCAAAGGGGTGGTGCGTCGGCCAGAGTAATATTGATGTGCCCCACCGGCTTAACCTTTGATCAGCATTGGGCGCGGGACTTGGCTAGGGAGGAACACCTGGTTATTATTTGCGGTCATTATGAGGGTATCGATGAACGGGTGCGCGAGCTGGCCGTAACTGACGAATTATCCATAGGTGATTACGTGCTTACGGGTGGTGAGCTGCCGGCGATGGTGGTGGTGGATGCGGTTGCCAGGATGATACCCGGTGTGCTAGGTGAGCAGGCCTCTGCCGAGGAGGATTCCTTTTATCAGGGCTTATTGGAATACCCGCAATATACCCGGCCTCGTGATTACGAGGATTTGTCGGTGCCTCAGATTTTAATGAGCGGTCACCACGAGAAAATCAGGCTCTGGCGCCGCCGCCAGGCCTTGCTCAAAACGCTGGAACGCCGCCCTGATCTGCTGCGAGAGGAGGTGCTAAGCTGCGAAGATCGAGATATTTTGCGTGAAATAGTAGTCAGCATCCAGGGAGTTATCAAAGGTTAGGACTAGTGAAATTTATCCTGGCAGGCAGATAGTTTGTCCGGGCAGAAGTTTTAGCGGGTCGACGTTGGGATTGAGTTCCCGCAGCTTTTCCACAGTGGTGCCTGTGGCCAAGGCGATGGTGTACAGGGTATCACCTCGGGTCACTAACCACAATACGCCCGAGGGACAAACCCTCTCCGGGGGCAGGCAAATTTTCTGGCCTGTTTGCAAGTTGGCGGGATCGATATCTGGATTGAGCTGCTTAAGTATGGAAATGGTAGTACCCACAAAGGATGCTATTAAATATAGTGTATCCCCCGGTTTAACAATCCAAAAAAGACCGGAGGAGCAGGGTACTTGATTGTTAGAATCGGGCATAATTTTATCACGCCCACATGGCCGGTATCGCCGCCGGTGTAAAAAATATTGCTAATATCATTGATTAACTCTCCCAGTATAAAAATTGCCCGTCTGGTCTTTATATAGTTTATGAACAGCATTTATAAAAAGTACTAACTTTTTCTTTGTTTTAGCATGTCTATATTCCTTCAGATAAGGCCATGATAAAATTATTATGTTATTATGGAGGCCTTGTCTTGATGCGATTACGTGCAGTGATAATTATATTAAGTATGTATTATGTTTGTCTCTTCTGCCCACTGTCAGCGCTGGCTGAGCAGCAGGCTGATCATATGGCCGGGGTGTGCTATGAATATGTTGACCAACATGGTAATCTGGTAACTCTTACCTCCCGGAAGCCGGCTAGGGGTGACGAAATAATCAATAGCAAAGGTTATCACTATCAGGTAAGCAGTGTGCAAGGCAACACGGCTCAGGTTAAATTATTAGGTAAGGATAAAATTATACTATCATATATGATTTATTATGAGCAAATTAAAGCCGCACCTGTTGTGTCGAACCAGGCATGGCAGGAACGCCCGGTAGGTATATATCATACCCACTCGGATGAATCGTATTTGCCCACCGACGGTAAGGCTTCCATACCTTTTAACGGGGGGATTTATCAAGTGGGGGATATTTTTAACAATACACTTCAAGAACAAAAAGTTAGGGTGGATTATAATAAAACGCCCCATTGTCCACACGATGCCAATGCCTATTACCGTTCCCGGCGGACAGCTGTTAAGTTGTTGGAACAGAACCCGGTGGCAATTTTTGATGTGCACCGGGATGGTATAGACGATCCCGAGTTCTATCGCCAGATTATATCAGAACAGGATGTTACTCAAATCCGCTTGGTGGTGGGCAGGCAGAATCCTAATATGTCTGCTAATCTTGATTTTGCCAAGCGTTTAATGGCTTATGTTAACAAGAAAAACCCGGAATTAGTAAAGGAAATATACCTGGCTTCGGGTAATTACAACCAGGATTTAATGCCTACGGCGTTGTTGATTGAAGCAGGCACATACACCAATGAAAAAACGCAGGAGGAAAATGGGGTTGCTCTG
>JAENYF010000042.1 GCA_016841905.1 Desulfoscipio geothermicus
TATTTTAGACATAACCTTGAAAATGGAAAACCACTTTTATGCAACGCTAGTGATGCCTGATAAAATCTTGGCGAAATTAATGCTTGATATCGCTCTGGCAGTTTTGTTTCTGATCTTAATTGAACCTCGGAGTACCGGGATGGCGTGGCATGAAATTTTGGGCGTAAGCATTGGTTTCTTGTTTACAATGCATGTGCTGCTGAACTGGTCGTGGGTGAAAAAAACAACTCGGAACCTGTTTAACCCGGCCTATAAGACCAGGGCTAAGCTGTTTTATGTATTGAATACCGTTTCATTCATTTGTGTAATAACCATGCTATGGACGGGATTTGAAATTTCGCGGGTGCTGTTTGTCTCGTATACAGCGGATATAAATCATAACTTTGTGGTTGTGCATAAATGGGTAGCGTACTTCTGCCTCGGGCTATTTGGCGTTCATTTAGCCCTGCATTGGCGATTTATTGTAAATGCTGTAGGTAAACTGGGCACTGCCCTGAAAATCCCTAAATTTGCGATGGTAGGTGTGGGAGTCCTGGTGCTGGTGGCCGGCATATTGTATGCTCAAATTGCTGCCAGCTCAAACGAGGATGCTGAACTAGTCAGGATAGTCAGGGAACCTCCCCTGCAGCGTCAAGGACACGGTCATGGTCATCACCATCACCACCCCGGAGATAGCTATGCCCACAGCCTACCGGGTGGCCGCGCTCCCGCAGTTGAGTACCCATCTGAGATAGAGCAAGATAATGGTCATGCACCAGGCACCGGTGACTATGGTGATGGGGTTACTTTAAATGATTTTCTCGCCAATATGTTTTGCGATGGTTGCTCTAATCACTGTTCTTTGTTAAAGCCGCAATGTGACCAGGGTGCCCGGCAACAAGAGCTGGCTAAGAGCCAATATCAACAGCTATACGGGATACAAGGCTAAACCAAGGTACCGGTAAAAGGCCGGTACCTTGGTTAATATGAGCTTAGTAAGTAAGTAGCCCTTCTACCTCTAGGGTGGGAAACCCCCTCCAACTGCCCAGGGATATCTTCAGACCCCCCGGGGCAATATCGGCACCCTGCACAATGTAAACCTTAATACCGTAAGCCAACACTTGCTCATATTTCTCAGGGGCACGCGGCAGGCCTGTAAACACGACAGGCTCCCGGTTGCAGCTGGCTCAAATGTAAGTTGTTTCTACTTCAACAGTTATGCTGTCGCCCCGCTCGAGAATATAAACCCTGGCTTTATCGGAAAATTCGATTTTGACTGACTCATCGCTGACAGACATTTTAACCAACCCTCCTGGTTTATTGGCTTTAGCGGCACAGCTATTATATCCTGCCTTAAGTAATCTTACAAGGAGTATTTATGGCGCAATTCCCGGCTGACGGTATTGGTTAGCGTGTATACGGTTTCAGTCTCAGCAACGGTCATACTGCCGGTACCGCAGCTGTGGGTAAGGATGGCCTGGTTAATTAATTACTCACAGTCTACACCTTTTAATTTAGCTGACACGGGCAAAATGGTTTCCACTACCTGTACGAAGTAGCATATATTTCAAATTTTTAGGAGTTAATAATGTGTGATTTCAAGTTAATTATCTGATATTTTTTTTGTGCTGACGAACGGCGACAAGGTAAAATCCCTGTAACACTAACCCGCATTTTTTGTTCCACCATTAAACAAGTTCTTTGAACAGGGTTATTTCTCCGTCCAGGATATCAGTACTTCTTTCTTCCACGAGATTAAGAATTTGCTCTGCAGCGGTCTTATGGTAAGGAGTTTGACTGTGGGTTTCTAAAGCTTCTTGGTCAACATATTTTGCGAAAACGATTATTTCTGCGGGATTTTCGGCTGACATATATGGGGTGTACATCAAACAGCCTTCTCTTGGGCGCGAGTCTCTTAAGCCAGGTTAATGCACAATTCAGCCAATGTAGATTCCTTGCCGATTGAGCTACCAGTCTGACAAACGAAGTGAGCATGAAATAGCCTCGTTAAAAAAACTTGTATAATTAGGATACCACAAAGATTGCTCCAACCACCTTTTTCTTAATATAGTAACTTTTACTGGATACAATCCGGTTTAGTACGGGCAAGGCTGGTCGTACACAAAGGGAGGCACAAAAAAAACCTGGCTTGAACAGCCAGTTAGAAAAGGAGATAGTTTTTTGCTAAAAAAGTTAGGGGATATAATACTTATTATGCCTGGTACGTTCAAAAGGATATTAAAAAAAATACCACTTTTAACTGGTCTAAATACTTACCAGTAAAAGGGCACATGAGATTGAGGAAATAAAAATGAGTTCATATATATATTACGACAAATTATAACATTAGTCAACAATAAAATTGCATTTTACTATAAAAATGTTATCAATATTGAGTAGCCCGGAATATTTAAAATATGACAAGTATTACCATGGAAAAAATTTTCTTAATAGACAATCTTCGATATATTTCCTGAAGGAAATTTGTGTATATGTGTTTAATGAAAAGGTAAAAAGGGGATATATTCTGCTGAACCTAAGGCAGCCGGACACTGGCTGTTGGTATACTCATAAAAGGCGGGGTTAATGGATATGAAGCTGATTAAAAAACCATATATAAGGCCGGCGATACGCATAAGCCTGCTCTATATTATCCTGAGTATTATTTGGATTACATTTTCCGATAACCTGCTCTACCTGTTGGTAAGCGATATAAAACAGCTAACGGTATTGCAAACCTATAAGGGCTGGGCTTACGTGAGCGTTACCGGGTTGTTATTATATTTACTGCTGCAACGTGAACTGCGAATCCGCGAACAAAAAGAGGTTTTACTGGAAAATGAAAGGAAGTTCGCCTCTGCCGTGGTGAATACCGCGGGTGCTCTGGTTCTGGTTACTGACAGCGAGGGCCGGATTATCAAGTTTAACTGCGCCTGCGAGAAAACAACCGGTTACTGCGGGCACGAGGTGAACGGCGTACATATCTGGAATTTGTTGCTTGTTTCGGAAGATGTGGCAGCGTTTCAGCGTGTCTTTGAGATCTTGAAAACTAGTAAGGAGCCTGTTGGGCATGAGGCATGCCTAGTCAATAGAAATGGTGACCGAAGGGTGGTTGCCTGGTCTAATACCATTCTCTTTGATAATCAGGGCTCGGTGGAGTACATCATTTGTACCGGCATTGACATTACCGAGCGCAAAAAAATCGAGTATGAGCTGAGAAAACACCGTGCTCACCTTGAGGAGCTAGTGACAGAGCGTACCAACGATCTTATTCAGGCCAATGAACAGCTGAAACAGGAAATGACCGAGCGCAAGCGGGCGGAGGAAGCGCGCAAACAAATGGAGAAAGAAATGTTCCGTCTGGAGCAGCTGAACTTGATTGGGGAAATGGCTGCCGGTATTGCTCACGAAATTAGAAATCCAATGACCACGGTACGCGGTTTTCTGCAGATATTTCAAAGTAAAGATGTTTTTTTGCAATTCCAGGACTACCTGGATCTGATGATCAAGGAATTGGATACGGCCAATTCCATTATTACAGAATTTCTATACCTGGCTAAAAATAAAGCTGTAGATGTTGAGAAACTGAACCTCAATACGATTATTGAAACTCTGCTGCCGCTGATGCAGGCCGACGCTGCGAACAATGAGAAATCTACTAGCCTGGAGCTCATGGATATTCCGGACTTATACCTTAACGAAAAAGAAATGCGCCAGCTGCTCTTAAACCTGGTTCGCAACGGCCTGGAAGCCATGTCCCCCGGCGGCAATTTAACTATAAAAACATACTTGGAAGGCCAGGAGGTTGTTCTGGGTGTGCAGGATCAGGGTAAAGGCATTGAACCTGATGCTTTGGAGAAGCTCGGCACGCCCTTTTTTACCACCAAGGATCAAGGGACAGGCCTGGGTTTGGCGGTATGCTACAGCATTGCCGCCAGGTTCAACGCAGTCATTAAGGTGGAAACCAGCCCCGCGGGGACTACCTTTTTTGTCCGATTCAGGCGGCCCCAGCAGGCTTTTCTGTAATCAACAAAACCCTCACGCGCAATTGCTTGAGGATTATTTTATATCCCTTGTTTACATTGTGATAAAAACCAGACAAGGTCACGAAATGCAGAATTATTTTGTAAATGCCGGTGTAGCCAGCAGATAAAAAAATTCCGGCTTTCCAGCCGGGAGGAGAAGAGGTAGTTATGGAATTCAGCTAAGAGCTAAGGAATTACTACTGAAAAAGCTTATCAAATAAAAATTTCCGCTTAATCCCTATAGCTTCTTGATTATTATATTCTACATGAATTTTATATATCCTCCAAATAATAAAATTATTGAGAAAATTTTTATATCTCTTTAGTAAGGCTAATTTTATCAACCGCCTAAGGTTGAAGAAGCGTATAAAGGTATAGTTAAATATGCATTTGCGCTTTTCTTCTCTGTGCAGTTGACATATAACTAAAATGATTTCTTCAGGTCTCCTTTTCAGATACGCTCAAGCCTTTTAACTACATTACCAATAAATCAATCTAACCTAGGGCATCACTTTGCTTAGTTGACGGCGCAACCACCCGTTGGTCTTTCGAAAGCTTTTTGTTTAACCCCAACCTGTTTATACTGCTGCCCGGTATGCTATAATTTATCGAATAAAACCTGTACCACGGAAAGGTTAATTAATATGCGACGAGTGGATATGGTAATTGTCGGTGCCGGTGTGGTGGGTCTGGCGGTGGCTGCGGAATTGTCTGCCAGTTTGGCCGGGAAAGCTATCGTAGTGATGGAGCGGCACAATAAGTTTGGCCAGGAAACCTCGAGCCGGAACAGCGAGGTGATTCATGCCGGGATGTACTATTCTGCCGGCAGCTTTAAAGCCAGGTTATGTGTGGAGGGCAACCGACGTCTATACCGGTTCTGTGAGGCGTGGGGTATTCCACATGAACGTTTGGGTAAGTTGATCATTGCCCGGACGGCAGAGGAAGTACCGGTGCTTGAGTCTATTTTAAACCAGGGGTTGGCCAATGGGGTTAACGACCTCGAGCTGCTGGAGGCCGGCCAGGTCAGGCAGCTAGAACCGCATGTTGCAGCGGTGGCGGCAGTTTTTTCACCATCGACGGGCATAATTGATTCCCACGCACTGATGTCCCGCCTGGAATACCTGGCCCGCCACCGGGGGGCGATGTTTGCTTACCGGCATGAAGTGACAATGGTGGAACAGAGCGGCACCGGTTACCGGGTAACATACCGTGGCCCCGGTGGCCAAAGTGATCGGATTTATTGTGATTGGCTAATTAACTGTGCAGGTTTAGGGGCGGATAAAATCCCCGCTTGGCTGGGGATGGATGTTGAGCAGGCTGGCTACCGCATCTATCCTTGTAAAGGAGAATATTTTGGCGTCTCTAATGCCAAGTCCGGCCTAGTGAGGAGGCTGGTTTATCCCCCGCCGTTGCCGGAATTAAAGGGCCTGGGCATCCACGCCACCAAAGCCTTGGACGGTCGGCTGAGGTTTGGACCCAGCACATTTTATGTACAGGATTTTGATTACAGTGTTGATGAGGGACATGCCCGGGAATTCTATCAGGCGATTAAATCTTACCTGCCCTTTATTGATTTTGCTGATCTGCAGCCAGATATAGCCGGCATCAGGCCTAAAATCCAGGGGCCCGGGAATTCGGTGCGGGATTTTGTGGTGCGGCATGAGGTGGAGCATGGCCTGGCCGGCTTAATCAATTTGATTGGCATCGAATCGCCGGGGTTGACCTCCTCGCTGAGTTTGGCCGGGCTGGTTGTCGATATGATTGAAAAGGGATAGGTATTAAATATGTTTCAGTATGGTTAGCTTGTTTTTATTGTAAGGCGGGTATCTCAGTTTAATATCCAATAAGTTAGACTTATTGAGGATGCTTTTGGGGTGGGAAAAGGTATCAAAGCTGGCTATGCCGTGGTAGGACCCCATACCGCTGTTACCGACACCGCCAAAGGGCAAATAGGGAGTCGCCAGATGCATAATGGTATCGTTGATACATCCGCCCCCAAAGGACAGGTTTTCTATGATCCTTTGTTGATTTCTTCGATTGGTGGAGAAAAAATACAGCGCCAGTGGGCTGGGCTGACGGCTGAGCTCAGCAATAACCCCGGCTAAATCTTCATATTCCAGCACCGGCAGGATTGGCCCAAAGATCTCTTCCTGCATGACGGGATTCTCCCAGGTGATGTGCTCAATAACGGTCGGTTCGATAACAAGTTTATCTTCACTATATTGACTGCCGGTAACCAGGTCACCCTGTTTAAGCAAATTTAGAAGGCGGTTAAAATGCCGGTGGTTGATTATTTTGGGATAGTCGGGGTTGCTGCAAGGGTCCTGGCCATAAAAATTAGTAATGTATTTTTTTATATCGCCTAACAGCTTATCTTTGATGCTCTTGTGTACCAGGAGATAGTCGGGAGCTACACAGGTCTGACCTGCATTTAAAAACTTGCCCCAGGTAATCCTCCTGGCCGCCAGGTCAATATTTACTTCTCGGTCCACAATACACGGGCTTTTTCCCCCCAGCTCAAGGGTCACGGGTGTAAGATGGTCAGCCGCAGCTCGCATCACGGTTTTTCCCACCGCAACACTGCCGGTAAAAAAGATATAATCAAATTTTTCACGGAGTAGGTCTTGATTTGTCTGCCTGCCCCCCTCCACCACGGCCACAAATTTATCAGCAAAACAGTCCCCGATAATTTGAGCTACTACCGATGAGGTGTGCGGGGCGTAAGCGGAAGGCTTGATGATGGAGCAATTACCCGCGGCTATGGCACCAATGAGGGGGGTAAGGGCAAGATTAAAAGGATAATTCCAGGGTGACATGATCAGGGCTATACCATACGGCTCAGGGGTAATGTAGCTTTTAGCCGGGAAATTAGCCATCCCTGTTTTTACTTTACGAGGCTTAGCCCAGACGTGGAGATGTCTGATGGTATATTTTAGTTCCTCTAGAGTCAGACCTATTTCTGTGGCGTAAGCTTCAAAGGGCGGTTTATTTAAATCCTTTTTCAGCGCCGTGATAATTTCCTGCTCGCGGCGGATAATGGCCAGCTTTAAATCTTTAAGCATGGCCAGACGAAAAGACACCGGTTTGGTGCTCCTGCTTTGGAAATACTCCCGCTGGTTATGTAGAATTGTTTTAATATCCAAGTTACTCACTACCCCTGCTCAATATGAATAAAGCGGCTGTGCAACTCCTTGCTGGCAAGGTGGACAGCCGCTTTTGATGATTAGCCGGTAACATTAAATTAGCGCGCAATGTTGATAAGGTGGTCTTCTTGCCCACGGGCTTTTGCTACCCGCTCCCACTCCTGCTCGCTAAGGGGCTTCTCGAAGCTCCTCAACTGGGCGAGTTCAAACCCATGCTTGGCCGCCAGCCCCCTGAAGTACATCATATTACCCAGGGACAGGTCTGATCCCAGGCTTATGTCTTGGTAATGATGCTCCAGGGCCAGCATCATGGTTTCAGCCATGCAGGCGTAACCTAGGCCTTGTTCAAAACCAAAATCCCACCCCAGGGCCGGGCGGCCGGGCACGGCTACCACCCCGCCGTCAATCACTAGCACATCCGGCCTGATTTGCCGCACAGTGGGGCTAACATTGGAGGGCTTGGAAATATCGCAGACAATGGCCCCGTGGGCAAGCCACCTTGGGTTAACCAGTTCATCCACGCTGCTGGTGGCGGTTAACACTACCTGGGCTCTGGGCAGCGCCTGAGCAATGTCGGTGGTGATGATCAGTCGTCCTTGCTGCTCCAGTTCCGCAACCACCGGCAGCCATTCCTCCACTGGGGTGCTCAGCGGCGGCAGGTTCATTTGCAGCAGGTGATCACCAAAGCTGGCCGGCGCCGGTTGCCAGCCGCGGTTGGCCTGTTCGGCCAGGTGCATGCAGCTATACGCCCCGGCCTGGCGGAGACGGCGGGTGCTGGCCTGGGGATGGCGGGCATTGCCCACCAGGATGATGGTCTGCATCTCTTCTGACAGTAGAATGGCCAAGGTGCGGCCAATAGCCCCGGTGGCGCCGATGATCGCGGCGGAGCACTGGCTGAGTCCCATCTTAAAACGCTGGGCTGCCAGTTTTATGGCCTCCACCCCTGCCACCACGGTGAAGCTGTTGCCGGTGGTCAGGGGCAGGACTTTGCCCTGCTGCAGCAGACCGCCTCGGGATACTACCGAGGTGTAGGCCCCCAGTCCCGCTATGCGGGCCCCCCGCTGTTGGGCTAATTCCAGGGCTTCCTCCAGTTCCCGGTTAATTACTTCAGTCTTAAGCTCCAGCATTTCCTTGGCCGTGTGGGGCAGGCAGATAAACTCGCCGTAAGCACGGCGGCCTGTCCGGGAAACCACCGCGGTCCTGCCCATAACAAAAGGTTTCATTTGCTGTCTGCCAAGCTCGGCCAACTTTTGCAGCGCGTCGGTAGCAATGCCCTTGAGGCTGGGATCAAACAGCGGGTACTGGTATAAGTCCAGCGGGTGAATGATAAAGGCAAACCGGCCTTCCTCAGGGTGACCGGTGGGCTGGTAGCGATCCCAGGGGTACATTTCCTCCCGGGGCTTATAGATGATGGGCTGATTACCCAGACCAATGATCGGGCGCAGCAGCTCCGGGGTATTGCCTTTATCCAGCACGATAAGCACCTTTTCCAGGGCCTGAAGGACGGCCTGGCATTCCTCCCAGGTTACGGTCAGAGAAGGCTCCAGCCGGATCACCTTGTTGCCGTTGAGCGTTGGCGCCACCCGTAACCCTTCCACATTTAACAGGTAACTGGCGATCAGCGGTGTAAGATTATCTTGATATGAAAGCACGCTTAAATAGCTACTGGGAAAATCCGCTCTGAACAGGTCAAATTCCACGCCCAGCATGTAACCGCGGCCGCGGATGCTTTTAATTACCCGGGGATAGCGCTGCTGCAGTATTTCCAGGTTTTCCCGCAGGCGGCGGCCGTTGTCTTGCACCTGCCGAATTATTGACTGGTCGTTCCTGGTTAGAATGTCCAATACCCTGAGGCCAATGCGGCAGCCGAGGGTGTTGGCGGCAAAGGTTGAAGAGTGCCGCTCGGCGAAATCCTTACTGTAGGCCTCCGCCGTGCTGAGGCAGGCTCCGATGGGGAAGGTGCCCCCGCCCAGCGCTTTGGCCAGCAGCAGCATATCCGGGCAAAGGTTTTCCTCCTCACAGGCAAAAAGCCTGCCGGTGCGGCCAAGCCCGGTCTGGATTTCATCCAGCACAAACAGCACTCCGTGCTGTCGGCATAACTCCCTGGCCTGGACTAAATAGCCGGGGCTGGGCACTACAATGCCGCCCTCACCCTGGATCGGTTCCAGGAGCAAAGCAGCGTAGTAGTTGCTGTTGTTCTCCAGTTCTTGCTCCAGCGCGGACAGATCGTCGTAGGGTATGCTTTTAAAGCCTTCCACCGGCGCTCCAAAGGGCAGCTGGTAGTACTCCCGGCCAGTGGCCGAAAGGGCGCCCAAGGTTTTGCCGTGAAAGCTGTTGGTGGTGCTTAAAATACCCGGCCTGCCGGTGGCTGAGCGGGCCAGCTTGATGGCGGCCTCCACTGTTTCGGCGCCACTGTTGGTAAAAGTGACATACTGCAGTCCTTCAGGGGCCAGTTCAATTAGACGCCTGGCCAATTCACCGGCAGCCTCCAGAACGGATGGCTGGATAAAGCTTGGTTCTTCGCTGATCCGGACCTCGTCCATAGCTTGCCATATTTCCGGGGGATTGTAGCCAAAGGGCAGTGCCCCGTAGGCGGCAATAAAATCAAGATAGCGTTTGCCTTCGGAATCAAACAGATAATGCCCTTCCCCTCGGGTATAGGTTTTGTCTAAATGTACTTGTTCCAGCAGATCGCCCAGATGAGGGTTGACGTACCTAGTAAAGTTATGCATTATGAATACCTCTTTATCTTTTGATTTCAAAAACTAAAGACAAACCATGCTTGTTCCTCTACCACAGTCGCATCGAAAAAAAGTGCAAGCAGTTTAGTGTAAAAAGTAATTAACCGGCGTTCTTTAAATGCAGTATAAGCTTGTCTAATTGTTCAGGGTCAATCCAACAGTCTTTTTTAATGGGTGAAATCCCTATTTCCCAGCTAATTATCTTAGGCCCCAGGATGGCTTCCACCATCTTAATGCGCATATCCGAACCGATGAAAATAACCGAATCGTAACTCCTAATATGAGAAAATATATCCATAATGTAGTTGATTAAAGCAGCCCCGTTTTGTTCCTGCACGAAATTACAGCGTTCCTCTTCAGTCATTAGGAGGATGAAATCCACGCCGCCGGCCTGGGCCACCTCTGTTAATTCCTGGGCATTGGCCAGTGGGAAACCGATCACCGCCACTTGGGGACCCTTGCGAATTTCCCCCAGGCCTTCCAAACGCGAGACGAGAGTCCGGTCAACCCCCAACCGGTCGGCTACTTCTTGCTGGGAAAGCCCCTCATGCCGCAGCTGCAGTATTTGATCCACCATCCGGTGGATCCGGTCGGTGTTTAAAACCTTGTCCCCTACCCGTATGATATTCATATCTCTCACCTGTGTACAAATTTGTGCTCAATAATATATTAACACAATTATACGTTATTTTTCCAATGAATATGCATGGGAAATTGAGTGTGGGAGGTCGGCTAACCCAAATTTAAGCCGGTATAGGGAGGCTGCTGCAGGTTACTATGTTTTCAGAATAATTTTCACATTAAATAAAGGTTGGTTGTTTTGCGCAGGAATCCATAACCGGTTGTTTAAAATTACTACTACATTGATTTTTAAAGGGGGTATAGAAGATGATGTGTAGTTGGATGTCCGGCGGTACCATGATCTTGGTTTTGTTATGCGTTGCCGGCTCACTACTGCTGTTTGGTTTAGGCATATATTTTCTGTTAACTGCAGTTAATTTTATGAAGGAAAAGACGCAAAATGAACGGGAAATAATCGAGAAGCTAGAGCAGCTAATTCGGTTAACCGCGGAAACAAATGCCCCTGCCCGCGATGAGCATGAATTACCGTAAGCTGGTACATTAGGTCGGAATTTCCGGCAGATGCCTCAGGTACAAAAGAAGAAAATATAAGGGGGGGATGCCTTGGGGATTTGAGCGAGTTTTAATTTAATGCAAGCTGAATGTATAAGAAAATAAATAGGGGGTGATGAACATCAAAAGAAAATTCACAGTTATACTGGCTTTAATGATGCTGCTGGCTTTTGGCTCTTTTGTTGAAGCGGCTACTTTTGTGAATGGCATGGCCGTGGATAGCAAATTAGTTGATGGCAGAACTCTGGTCCCGGTTCGGGTTGTCTCGGAAAATCTTGGCTCGACGGTAAATTGGGATGCTGCAACAGGCACGATCACTATCACGGGTGAAGCGACAATTGTATTATCAGTTAAAAATAACCGGGCAGTAGTGGGCAAAGAAGTTGTCGAATTGGACGTTGCGCCCAAGGTTTATGACAGCAGAGTATACGTGCCGATCAGGTTTGTTTCCGAGTGCCTGAAGGTAGTAGTTAACTGGGACGGTGAAAACGCTTATATTGGTAAGCAGTCCATCATTGACCAGCAGGGCAGTTCTTTATCTAAGGTAAATGTTTTAGGCGGTTTTGAAAATATGTTACATGAATTGGAATCCGGGTTTAACAATGTTGATGTTAATGCTTTCGATAGTGCTAGGAAGAGTTTGAGTGAAATTAAACAAAGTTTTAATAACAATGGTATAAATGACTATGACACTTATTTAGATAAATGGCTTAAATCTATTGATTTGTCAATTCAATCGGTCAATAACCAATCTACTGAAGAGTGATGTTGAAAAAAAAATGCTTTTAGAAAATGGGACTGATTTGCTTAAACTAATCGAGCTGATTAACCAAGACGCCAGATTTAAATAGGATTTATTGGGTTAACCGGCAGCTGCTGAAACAGCCCTGATTAACCGGCAGAGCATATTGGCGCCGGCCGGCTCCGGTCAAGTGATCTCAATATTCTGGCCCCATCCGGCGTATTGTGCAGCATGAGCCAGGATGAAAAATTGACGTACCGCTGCTTGGTTGGCCAGCATGGCTTGGATTCTGGCCAACCTAACTGAGTCGGTGCTGGTGAAGGGGTCGTCAAAGAGCAGGGGCAGTTTGACTTCCTCTGCTAAAAGGTCGGCAATGGCGAACCGCAGTGATAGGTAGATCTGGTCCCGGGCCCCTTTGCTCAGGCTTTCTAGGGTAACCGGGCGCCCGCCTTCCCTGATGCCTAGGTTGAGTTGCTCGTCCAGCACCAGCTGCCGGTCCGGCACGCCGGAAATCTCCCGGCAGTAAACGGTGGCTTTTTCCTCTAACCGTTGCTGGTAGGTCTGCTGGTATTCAACAATTGCCGCCCCCATCTCCTGGTGGGCCAAGGTCAAGGCCTTGGCCTGCAGCTTCAGGCGGTCCTGCTCGGTTTTCAAGACCTGCAGGTCCACCTCAGCGGCAGCGATATTTACCGGGTTTACCCCCTCCAGTCTGGCCAGCTGGCGGTAGATCTCAGAACGACGGGTGTCTAAAACACCGATCTGGTCCTCGATGGCTTGGATGACGGCTTCAGTTTCCAGCAGCTTTTGCTGAACTAAGCCCTGGTCATCGGCCTGGGCCGGTTCCGGCAGCCCGGGAAACTGGTCGCTGTGCTGCTGCCACTGCAGCATCCGGCTGGTCACCTGGTCACTGGCCAGTTGGTATTTAGTCATTAGCCGGCTCATGTCGGCGACTTGATAATTGTGCAGCAGCGTGGCCAGCTTGGTGTAGGCATCTTCTTGGCACCTTATTAGCTGCATGCGCTTTTTAAACTGCTTAAGGGCTTGCTCCGGGCTGTTCCCATTGGCTTGCAGTACCGTGCGCAAGCTTTTCTTCCAACCTTGCTGCTCTTGCTGCAGCCGGGTTATTTTGCCTCTTTCCACCTCGATAAGTTTTCGGGCAGTGGTCAGTTGGTGCTGCAGCGTTTCTTGTTCCGTCCTTAATAAAACCAGCTGCTCGGCTTCAGCTTCCCGTGCCTGCCACCAGGCGTCGGCAAGTTCACCCAGCTGGTTAATCAAGGCACCGATAGTTGTAATGACCCAGTAAGGCTCTTTTCCCTGTAGGATTTGCAGCACAGCCGCCAGCTCTCGCCATTGCTCATCGTTGCCGGCATTATTTAACTCTGCCGATTCGGCGTTTGCTGCCCGGCAGCCGAAGGTGGCCTGAGCGAATTGATCGGTAGCCGTGGCCAGCCGCTGCTGCTCTTTGACCAAATCATTCCATTCATGATAGGCAGTCTGAACATCCCCATAGGCGTCGGTGAATTTTTTGGTGGCGGACTGGAAGCCGGTCAGGGCTGCCTTCTTGGCCAGCCACTGCTGCTCCAAAGTATCCAGGTTAATGCCCGCCAGTTCCTCTTGGCTGGTCTTTAACCGGTGTTCTGACTCTGCATACTGCTTCAGCCGCTCTATTAACCGGGCCAGCCCCAGGTCATCCGCCCGGGCAAAAGTGCCCAGCTGCTGATCATATACAGCCAGCTGCTCCTGCAGCTTGGCCAGCTCATGCTGCACAGCCTGATGCTTGCGGATAAGTGCAGCGTTGGCTTGATGATAAAACAACCCCACCCCTGCTGTGCCCATCAGGAAGGCCAGTACAAGTCCTACCACCAGCATAGCCGTGTTGCCTGTACCCAGCAGGAAAAAGACAGCTGCAGCCAGGACCGCCCCGCCGGCCAGGCGTGCCCCCACCGGCACCTGGGGGGGCGCACCAAGCTCCCGCAGATGTTGGTCCAGCTTTCGTTGTTGTTTGAGTAGCAGCCATTTAGCCGCTGAAGCTTCGGTAGCCCCGGACGGCAGCTCTTGGAGATCAGCGAAATTAGCGAGGTGTTCTCTTTGGGCATCCTTCAATTCCCCAATTTTTTGGGCTGCATATTTGTAAGCCTGCTCGACTTTAACTATTTCCGCAGCCAGCGTGGTCTGGGTTTGGCTGAGTTGGCTAATCGTGGCCAGTTCGCTATCTGATGCGGCGCCAAAAAGTCCGTAGCGATCCGCCAGCCGCTGGTTTAGAACGGCTAATTTTTGACGGTCAGCCTGCAAGTTGGTCCAACTCTTTAAACAAGCTGCTGCGGTGCGCCGGGTCACTCTGATTTTTTCTGCCGGGTCAGCACCAAGCAGGTTCCAGCTCCGGTACTTGGCGATTGAGGCAGTAAGCTTAGCCTGTCGCTCCAGTCGCCGCTGTCGGCTGTTCTGCCAATGGTCGGCTGCCGTCGCAGCTTGACCAATTTCCCGGTTGAGGTAAATCAGCTGCTCCAGGCCTTCCGCCACATCCGGGCCGGCCTGGGCAAACTCCGGGTACTGCTCCTGCAAAGCTTTTTCAAACTCAACTAATTCACTGGTTAATTTATTTACTTCCACAATGGCAGACTCTAAATTAGCCCGTTCCTTAACCGCCCCGGTGTACTGGCTGGCCAGCAGCTGCCAGCCCGACCAGGCCTGTCGGGCACGGTTATTCTGCTCCAGTGCCTGACGAGCCTGGCTGATCTCTTCCTCCACTGCCCTAACTTTGAGCTGGGTATCGATTAAGCTGTCAGCGGCCTGCCGGCCGGCATTAATTTGCTCTTCTAGAACCTGGATCTCCCCCGCCAGCCGTTCCAGGAGACCGTCCTTGCTCATGTTTCTGGGCGTGACCCCCAGCTTATTAGGACCGGTGTATTTGGTTAGGTTTTTCAGCTTGGCCAGCAAAGTGGCCAGTGCTTCCTGAAAAGAAGCGCTCTTACCTCCCGCCAGCAGGCCCTGAAGGTCGGCGCTGATCTGGCTTACCTCCGGCAGGGGCTGGCCGACAAAGAAGGTCGCTTCAAAAAGATCCTGGCTGCTGATGCCCAGGATCCGGTGCACTGCCCTTTCATAGCTGCGCAGGGGCTTGCGGGCCTCCGGGTTGTGTTGCCCTTCCACTACCAGTCGGCGTCGTCCATAATCGTCCGGCAGCTCCCAGAGGGTGACGTGGTGAGTGTCAAAATCACGCTGTAGCTGGTACTTTTGGCCGGCGGAGGACAAAAATAACTCACCGCGGCAGGCAGCAGGATGATCCCAGTTGCGTAACCTGTCCAGGTTCAAGGCGGAGCCGCTGCGGCGGCGGTGGCTCAGGCCAAAGATAGTGGCCAGCAGGCCTGCCACCATGGAGCTCTTACCCGTTTCATTGGCGGCAACATACCCGTTGATACCCTGGGTAAAGGTAAAGGTGGTAGCTTCCCGGTAGGGGCCAAAACCCTGTAAGATTAATTTTTCAAACACCACTGTGTTCCCGGTCATCAACCCACATCTCCTTCCAGCGCGCAACCCATGCTCCAAGTCTTTAATCAATCATTCTACAATGTTCCAGAATAATCCTCTTTGTATGGTCGACATGGCTGTTAGGCATATGTGACCTTCGGAGCTATGCCCAGGAAGCTTGCTACTTTAGGATCAATAGAATGATTAAAAACCACGTCCGGGCTGCCAACCTGCCGAACCTGGCCGTCTAAAATAATGCCAACCAGGGTAGATAACATACCGGCCTCATTAAAATCATGGGTAACATTCACTACCGTACATTGATAAGTAGCGTGGATTCTTTTTAATTCTTGACATAACAGCTTTTTGGTGTTTGGATCCAGGGCGCTTAAAGGTTCATCCATCAATAGAATCTTTGGTTTTAAAACCAAAGCCCTGGCTAGGGATACTCTCTGTTGTTCTCCGCCGCTGAGCGTACCGGGATAACGATGACAGAGATGGGTGATACCAAGCATCTCTGTTAATTCCCCAACTGCCTTTTGGATTTCCTCCTTAGGTAGTTTCCTTAATTGTAAACCAAAGGCAATATTTTTATAGACGTTTAGGTGTGGGAACAGGGCATAGTCCTGGTAAACAAAACCAATTCCTCTTTTTTCAGGTGTTATTTGGGCAGCATCCTCATTATCTATTAAAATACGACCATTATCTGGTTGATATAACCCGGCAATTAACTCTAAAATTACCGTTTTTCCGGTACCGGTGGGTCCTAAAATGGTAAAAAATTCACCTGCCGGTATTTCCAAACTTACATCTTTTAAAGAAAAATCTCCAAGGGAGATGGAAACATTTTTTAATGCAATCATAGTTACCTCCAATTAACCGGATCGTATTTTAACTTGCGCGAGAGCCGCCGATAAAGTCTCCGCCGAATTTATTAAAAATAAATAAGGATATTAACGAAATAATAATCAATATATTAGCGGCAGCCATAGCAGCATCCAAATCACCGGTAGACATATTTAGAAACAGTGAAATAGGCAAAGTCTCAGTTTTAAAACGGGTTGCCCCAGCCAGCATCAAAGCTGCGCCAAACTCCCCCAGGGCACGGGCCCAGGTGATGACAGTCCCGGCAATAATGCCATTTTTTGAGAGTGGCAGGGTTACTCTAAAAAAAGCCTGGGTTGGGGTGCAGCCTAAAGTACGGGCAATAAAATCCAAACGTGGGTTCACTGCCAGGATAGTAGATTTTAATACTCTAATCATAAAAGGCAAGTTAACAAAAATCTGGGCAATAATTATCCCATTTACTGTAAAGACAAAACTTAGACCCATATCATCAAGCCAGGAGCCAAAATCCGTTGCACCAAAAACTAGCAGCAGACAAACACCGGAAACAACGGGTGGCAATGCTAAAGGAAGATCAAGAATCGTGTTAAGCAAGGATTTAAACGGCATATCTGCCCTAGCCAAGGCATAAGCAACCGGTATGGCGATCAGGATACAAACAGCCGTGGAAATCAACGAGGTGTATAGGCTAAGTTTAATGGCGAACTGAATTTCAGGAGTAAGAATGACCTTCCCTATACTGTTAAAGCCCTTTATTACTACTGTAAATATAGCAGCTAAAATAAAGAAGGAGACTAAGTAAGCAAAGGAAACTGTTATTAGATTAAACTTTTCCTGCCACCATCTTTTTTTAGCCATTACTTAACCTCCGCAGTTGGCTTGAAACCCCATTTCTGCCAAACTTTTATGCCGTCTGCAGAGGCAACAAAATCTACAAATTGCTCGGCTAGCTCGGGATGCTCTGAATATTGCAAGGACACAGCCGGCACTTCTTTGATATAATTATCAAACTCTGCGGTCGGCACCATTTCGATTTTTTCATTACCTATTAAATTGTCTTCCCAGATAATGGAAGCATCTACTTGTTGCATGGCAATATAGGCAAACATTTCATTAACAGTCATTGCCCGGGCGACAACATTTGGTTCTACTTGTGCAAATAGGCCATTGTCTTTCAATACTTTATTTGCAAGTTTCCCGATCGGGTTAGCCTCCGGATCGCCTAAAACAACTTTAACTCCTGGTTGGGCAAGATCAGCGAGAGATTTTATATTGGATGGATTACCTTGGGGTACGGCTAAAATGGGAATGTGGTATACTACTGATTTTTCATGCGCAATTTTATTCTTTTCCCGTAAAGGCGTTAACTCCTCTACATCACCCGGTAAGAATACGTCTCCCTTTTCTATCATAAGAATTTGGCTAATTAATTGAGCAGTTCCACCATAAGTGAATTGCACTTCAACACCGGTCTTTTCCTGAAACATTTTGCCCAGTTCTTCAATAGGCTTGCGCAAACCAGCGCCGGAATAAACAGTAATACTTTCTACATTGTTGCCTGTATTGACTAAATTATTGTCTTTAGTGGCTGTATCCCCCGATTTTTCTGAACATCCTCCGATGAAAAACACTAGAGGTATAAGCATAATTAAACTTACTATTTTTAATAATCTGTACATTGGGCAACCTCCTTCTTTTTCTGCAACAAACTTGCTGCGCTTAAACTTGTTCGATTATGGTACCCATATCAACCGGCTTACCAAAGTATACCGAGGTCGTAATTAAGCCATTGACACCTGTACCGGCATATAGTTCAGCGTTCTGTTCATTGATGCCACCCGCAGCTAGCAGGACGATATGGCTATTTTGGGCCCTAATTAATTCAACTGCCTTTTCTAATTCCGGCGGGGCTACTTTATCAAATTGCAGCCCATCTACTCCTGCCTGACAGAGCAGTAAAGCTTCTTCTATTGTCTCAACCTCGACAATTATTTTTTTCTCGTTTAATCTTGTCTTGAGTTCACTTAACTTGGATATCAAACCTTCAATGCCACCTATAAAATTCAAATGCTGCTTAAATACTAAAACAGTTTCCGACAAACCCAGCCTGTGGGGTAGTCCACCGCCGACCAGCACTGCCTTGATGGCCAGTTCCTTGGTTCCGGGGAAAATCTTGCGCGTCGTAAGAATTTCCACGTGGGGATTAGCTTTTCTGGCCTTGAACAAAATTTTATTGGTCCTGGTGGCAATGCCTGACGCATATTCTAAAATATTCATGGCTACTTTCCAAGCCACGTGCAGATCCTCCGCATTGCCTTCAGCTTCAACAATGCTGGTTTTTGGCTGAACTTTGGTACCCGAAGATATATGCTTTGAAGGTAAAATGTTTAGCTTGCTAAAAATTCTTAGTACTTCTTCCGTACCGCAGATAACTGCTTCTTCCCGGCAAATGTATTGGATTTTACCTTTTTTTCCGGCTAAGTCGAGGGTATAGGTTGTTAAGTCAAGGTAAGGTACGTCTTCTTTAATG
Source organism: Desulfoscipio geothermicus (assembly GCA_016841905.1). GTDB lineage: Bacteria > Bacillota > Desulfotomaculia > Desulfotomaculales > Desulfallaceae > Sporotomaculum > Sporotomaculum geothermicum_C. The sequence goes on from JAENYF010000042.1 coordinate 18,606, forward strand.
TATTGTTCGATGGTAGCATCAGGTATATATATTATCTTAAAGACCACCTTTCATACGATTAGGTTAAGAGTGATAATTACCGCCATAAGAACTTAGCTTTTTTATGTCCGAAACATGATAAAGTCCTCCTTTAGTGCCCATTGGCTATTATGATATAAAAAAATAAAAGCTTTGTCCTCTTGCAAAACGGACAAAGCAATAAGCCCTAAATAAGGCTTAGTTCTCCTTTCCACAAGGGAGGCATACCGGTTTCCCGATATACCCTGCCGGTTTGTACACCATAACAATATAAGTTTTACAGGTGTAACAGACTCGGAGAATGCTTTTTTAGTTAAATGATAATCATACTACTTTCGACAATAACAGATTAAAGTATTTCATTATTAAAGTCAAGGTAAGGTTGGTTATTTACCATCAGTCTTCTCCATTCAGTGCCGCCAGGCCTTTCAGCAGCGCTTGCTTTAAAACTGTGAGTTGGCGTGCGTCTCCGGCGGTGGCCAGCTTAGCTCGGATGCGCCTGGCAAACAGGCCCCGGATGGTGGGTTCGCCGGCTATAGCGTCCAGGAAACTAGCCGAGAAATACTGAACTCCGTTAATCAATTCCAGGTGGAAAAAGTATTCGTCAAGCTCCTCCAGCAACTGCTCCTCCGGGATGTGGAACCTGGGGATGCCGGTCAAGGTTAGCTGCAGTATTTTTTCCGGGTCGGCTTGGCCCAGGCATTGTTCCTTCAGAGCCTGGTAGTCGGCGCACAGGGAGATATCAAACGTAACCTTCTGCCAGGTTCTAATGCCTACCGGTGGTTTTTCCAGGGTGACCTGGCGGCCGTCCCAGCAAACGACGGTGAAATGACCTGTGCCCGAGTCGTTGAAGCTTTTGAATTCCACTGCGCCCGGATATACCGCCAGGCCATCGCCGACAACCTGGCTGCTGAACTGGTGGTAGTGGCCCAGCGCCAGATAGTGATAACCGGCACCGGCCAGCCTAGCCGAAGTGAGGGGCAGGCTGCGGTCGCCAAGTCCCTCCCAGTCCAGCGAGCCGTGGAAAGCGCCGATATGGAAGCCCGGCTCGGGGAGCCGAGGAAATGCCGTCAGGGAATCAGCTTTGGTGAGACCGCCGGTATAAGCCAGGGAGTAAATATGTACGGTGGTGCCCTGTAGCGGCAGACTCAGGCAGTGTTCCGGAAGGGGATTGGTCACCAGCAGGCCCGGCCAGGCGTCACCCTTGGTGCGGTAAACTGATTCCCGGTAAGTAATCTCATCGTGGTTGCCCGGAACCGTGACCACTAGCAGACCCCGGGCGGTCAGGCGACCCAACTGCCGCATCGTTTCCCGCACTAGGGCTTCATCAGGTTTATATTTTTCGAATAAATCCCCAACAATAAGCATCCCCTGGATGCCATGTCCGGGCGCCAGCGCATAGTCCACCGCTTTCTCCAGCAGCCGGTCCCGCTCCCGCCGGCGGAGCTGCTTTTTGTCTTCCGGCAGATACTTTGGCTCCCAGCCCTGGTGCAGGTCCGCCAGATGAAGAAGTTTGATCATAACGCTATTCCTCTTTCATCATTAACCCAACCCCGGGTTGTGTTTTTTACCATAAGAAATAGCCAGCAGTTACTAAAATGCCGGCACAGTATGTTCATTTATTAATTCGCTAAATGACCATAATTTCCTCTAAAAGTTACAGTTCGGTCTGCAGTACAGTATTAAGAGCCAATGCTGCAAAGGTATTGCTGTCGTCGCAACAACCCAAAACTGCAGCGAATGCTCATAATTTTCAAAAGAAATAATTCAAACCTGCGCAGCGGATTGCAACCCCATAAAAAAACCTGTAGTCGATTAAACTACAGGTAATGAGGAGGAGTTGATATCGAGATGTGCCCTAAATAACTATTTGTCAATTAATACGCAATTATCAAAAAATTTATGCATCAATTGGTTTGACAATTACTGACTGCAAGTTTCAAACATATCCTACTTGAAGATGTAGAAACTATAGAAAGAACAAACATAAGGGGTAATGATATGAAAAAAATTAATGACCAGATTATGCTTGGAGCTATCAGCGTCATGCTAGCAGGTATTGCCGGCAGATTAGCGAATGTGCTGGAGTACAAACTGGGACGCGTATTAAATACTTATATACTTACTCTTACCAGCCGGGACAAATCGCTATGAAGTGTATCGGGATGGGCGGTTTAGCCTGGGTTCTGGTTGAAGGAGTGGTTGCTAATTTAGGGATAAAAGTAAAAATTAAAAACCTATAGCACCGGTTATTTTTTTCTTTAATCATGCTTTATATGGCGCTTTATGTACGTATTTAATAGCTAAGCTGGGTGATGATAGCCCGTTTTCTAATCCAAAATAAGGAAACGAATTTAAAAGGTGCCTACTTTTTATGCCGGGACAACGCCAAGAGTTTCAAGGCCGAAGAAAAGGAGCGCTATTACAGAGTGGTTTAATAAAGCGCGTCGTGAGCTTAAAACAAGCACCTCTTAAGCATGCATAACGATAGTATTTCACACAATCAACCCAACTGCTACCCCTCAGAAAACTACACGAGGTATGGTTAGTCAACTGCCAACGCAGGTTGAAATGCAGGTGTTAAATAAAAGCAGACGGATATTCCTTTTCGGAACCCGACTGCTCCATTTTTGCTAGGGTGTCTGTGCATTTGAATAACTAACAGTGGCTATTGCCGCACTCCGGGCAGCTATAACAGCCCTCCACCGGCAGCATGGCGGTGCCGCATACATCGCATAGCTGGCCTGATGGCTCAAACTGCACCGGCGGCTGCTTCGGGGCCAGTCCTTCCTCCCTTAATATGGCGGTTAACTGCTTGGCAATAGCTCCCGCGCAGGATTTGCCGGGTGATAATTGTTTGCCTTTACCCCGAGCCATCAGGTAGTTCGGGCAGGGGTGGGTGCTTTGCAGCTGTTCAATTATTTTATCCACCGTTATGCCGCCGCGAATCGCCAGGCTGATCAGCCGGGAGGTTGCTTCAGTGTACACCAGGCACCCGCCGTCTGAGCCGGTGGTGATAAAGGTTTCGATGATGCTGCCGTCGTCATCCCAGTTCACCGTTAGATATAATTTCCCGCAGCCGGTATCCAGCCGGTAGGTTTTGCCGAAGGTGTTCTGGGGCCTGGGGATAATCTCACCCCTGGTGATGCTGGCGGCTGCCCGGGGCTTCCCTTCGCCAACGGTAATTACCCCTTCCTTGCAGCCATCCCTGAACACGGTGATCCCTTTTAAGCCCAGTTGGTAGGCTAACCGGTAACTTTTGTCGATATCGCTGACCGTAGCGCTATTGGGTAAGTTGATGGTCTTAGATACAGCATTGTCAGTATTATTTTGCACGGCCACCTGCATTTTAATATGATCCCGCGGCGCAATATCCTGGGCGCCCTTAAAGATTTGCTGGATGTCCCGGGGTATACCGGTTACCCCCTGGCAGGTGCCTCTTTGTGCTACATCGGTTAACACACCGGCGGTTACGCCCCTGTTCTGGCACGCCTCTAAAAATAACGGAGAAAACACCTCAAAATCACCGGCTACTTTAGTTTGCTTGGTATAAGCCACGGCAAATATTGGCTCAACGCCGTACCCCTCACAGCCTGCCATGGCGGTAACGCTGCCCGTAGGCGCGATGGTAATGCAGGCGGCGTTGCGGCGTTTTTCATGGGGATAATAGACGCTGTCTTCCCAGTCCGGGAAACACCCCTTTTCCTCGGCCAATTCACTGGAGGTCTCATGGGCCGTCTGCTGGATAAACCGGGTCAGCTCGCCGGCAAAGGAGCGTCCTTCCTGGCTGTCGTAGGCCAGATTAGCCATAATTAGGGCATCAGCCAGGCCGGTGAAACCCAGGCCTATTTTGCGGGTCGCCTTAGTGTTCTGATCAACCAACGGTAAGGGGTATTCCGCTACATCGACGAGGTTGTCCAAAAATTTTACCGCTAAACTTACCGTGTCACGTAGCAAATCCCAGTCCACTGCGCCGGCCTTAACCATTTTCGCCAGGTTAACACTGCCCAGCAGGCAGGATTCACCGGGATAAAGAGGCTGCTCACCGCAGGGATTGGTGGCATTCATCACCTTGCCGGGGACTGGGTTGGCCCGCTGGATCTGGTCCAGGAAAATAATCCCGGGGTCACCGCATGCATGGGCGGCCCAGATCAGCATATCCCAGAGTTCAGTGGCGGTGATAATTTCGTAGACCTGGCCGTTGAATTTAAGCTCCCAGTCCGCCCCCTGATTTAAAGCCTCCATGAAGGCATCCGTCACGCCCACGGATAAATTAAAATTTGTTAAATCGCCGTTTAGCTTGGCATTGATGAAATTCTTAATTTCCGGGTGGTCAATATTCAGGATGCCCAGGGAAGCGCCTCGGCGTACTCCGCCCTGCATCACCATATTGGCCGATGCGTTATAAAGCCTGATCAGCTCCACTACCCCACTGGCCTGACCCTTGGTGGAGTGAACCAGGTCACCTTTGGGCCGGATGCTAGAGAAGTTGTAGCCTGTACCGCCGCCGGATTTGAAAATTGTGGCTGTTTGATGCAGCACTTCGTACATTGAATGCAGGCTATCCTCGACGGCGAGCACAAAACATGCCCCAGGCTGCCAGGGCCTGTCTGTCTTGCCAATATTAGCCCAGATGGGGGTGCTGGGTACAAATAACAAATTTCCGATCACGTCGGTGAATTTAGTTGCCCAGTAGGGCCGGTCCTGTTCCACACTGGCGGCCGTTGCCGCTAACCTGTGGACAGCCTGGGGAAAGGTTTCGTTAATCTGGCCGTTTTCATCTTTACCGGCGTATCTGGCATCAAATACCTTTTGGCCATTAGCTGATAGTTGCATTAGTCTCCTCCAATTGTCATGTTGCTGGTTCTTTTCTATAATTATGCCATTTTAATAACAGCTTGGACAGTCTTTTTTTTATCTGCTATCCGAACAATAACAATCTGGTGGAGCAGCGTTTTGGTGTGGCTTAGGGAGCGTCTTAAGACAAATACCAGATGTGCATATTCTCATACCAACCGAAAATGTGGCAGTTATTTTTTAATGTCCCGCCATAAACGAACTCGTCCTGGTGAAAAACACTGTTCATGCCGAAGGAAGAGGCCCGGGCTAGGCTGAACAAGCAGCTGATGCCCAGCCCCCGGCACTAGCGCACCATTTGCTCCAGAAGCACGGCAGCTAGTCCCCGCCCCCGGTATTGCAAAATCGGTCATCTCAGCCCGGCTGTTGGAGTAATCAATTTCTGCTGTAGCGGTGGCGGCCAGCTGTCCATTAATTAGCGCTAACCAGAATTTATCGCCGTTCTTCATGCGCTTGACCAGGTAGACGGGTTGATATACCGGACTGGGGTAGGTGGCAAAAACTTTGCGGAACACCAGGGTCATGTCCCTGGTGTTGTCCGGGGAAGCCTTCCTGAACGTAAACCCCTGGGGCGGCTGGGCTTTTTGATATTCCTTATGCATTACATCAGCCAGGAGCGTTCTTTCGGCTGTCAGGCTTGAACTAAGCCCGCGCCGGGGCTGGACATAGCCGGCCAAAAAGACCGCGTCCTGTTCCATGCAGGTAGCCCTTTATTCGCCCCTCCGGTTAAAACAGGCCGTAATCGGCTACTTGCTCTTCCTTTACAGGCAGTATGATTTTTCCAGCCCTAATTCAGCAGCGTAAACGGCAAGATAATCTTGCATGGCCACGATGTCTTGATAACGGCACTGGTTAACCCAGAGCCGTTTATTCCGGTAATCAAGCTTGCCTCAAAATCAAAGGTTTTGCACTCGTAGACCCATAAGCTGTGAACCGCCATTTAACCAACCTCAATCTTATTGAGTGACGGCTTAATTTTACCGTATTTTAATAACGCGGCAATCCCGGTTTGATTATTTTTTTCATTTCGGCAGTGCTTACAGTTGCATTTTGGCTGCCCGGAGGACGGCTCTGTATAGACATAAATATTGCCCTCAAAATTACGGAGCACAATTTTATCTTCAGACTGGGAGAGTACATATTGGGGCAGCAGAGGGATTTTACCCCCACCCCCCGGGGCATCAATGACAAAGGTCGGCACCGCCAGGCCACTGGTATGACCCCTGAGGTTTTCCATGATTTCTATGCCCTTGCTCACCGGAGTACGGAAATGGCTGATCCCTTGGGATAAATCGCACTGGTAAATATAATACGGTCTGACTCGGTTACGAACTAATTTTTGCATAAGCTCCTTCATCAGACTCGGGCAGTCATTTATGCCCTTTAACAAAACCGTCTGATTGCCCAAGGGGATACCAGCGTTCGCCAGGCGCTCGCAGGCCGCACCGGCCTCGGCGGTTAACTCCGCCGGGTGGTTAAAATGGGTGTTGATCCAAATTGGGTGATATTTCTTTAACATTGCACATAGTTCTGTGGTAATCCGCTGAGGCAAAACCACGGGAGCCCTGGTGCCGATACGAATGATCTCCACATGCTTAATGCCGCGTAATTGTTTGATGATATTCTCCAGGGCTTGGTCCGGCAAGGTCAGGGGATCCCCGCCCGACACCACGACGTCCCTAATTTTGCTATTGGATTGGATATAGGCAATGGCCCTGTCGATCTGGGCTTTGGGCAAGGGTTTATCCCGGGAACCGGCCAGTCGCCGTCGGGTGCAATGCCGGCAATACATAAAGCACTGGTCGGTGACTAAAAATAGTACCCGGTCCGGGTAACGATGGGTAATCCCGGGCACCGGGGAGTCTACTTCTTCATGCAGGGGGTCGTGCATATCCCCGTAGCCTGTTTGTAATTCCTCCAGTACCGGTACAGACATCTTGCGGATGGGGCACTGGTTATCTACCTGGTCGATGAGTGAGGCATAATAGGGAGTTATGGCCATTTTAAATTTGTGCAAACACCGGTTAATGCTCATGACTTCCCGGGCACTCAAATTTAGTACTGTTGAGAGTTGTTCGCCGGTGGTTATTCTGTTGCTCAATTGCCACTGCCAGTCATTCCATTTTTTGCTCTCCAGACAACCTGTAGCTTCCATGACAACCTCCATTCTACGGGTTTTACAAACTAAAAACCTGCCAACTCATTATATAATAATAGGTTGTCTGGAGCAATAAGGATATACTCCCTTCAGGCATAGTCAGACGTGGTATGGTTGTTAAACACTTAAATAGCCCGTGCTAACTCCTGATTCTGTATATAACCTTGTACTTAAGCCAGGGCCTGCCAATCTAACTTAAAGTGGCTATAATCCGGTATTTTTATCAAGGTCAAGAATCTTCGCTTGGCTGTCTCCGGCAATCTCAAACACATTTCCATGGTTTGTATGGCTTTGTTTATTTTACTAAGCCTGCTGCAGTAGCCGTGTCTTAGCTGGTACCAATATTTTACCGGTCGCCGGAAAAATGGGTCACGGCGTAGGAAAGGCCAATTCTGGCCGACCAGTTCAAGGCCTCGTTTAACTCGTCATAAAGGTCAAGGAACTCGCCCTGGAACAAGTCCTGGTTGGTTTTCAGCCACTCTTGAAAAGCGTTGAACATCGCTGTGCACATACCCATCGCAGTATTCATGAAGTCGGCTTCGTTTGGTGGCACTAACGCCCCGGTGTTGCCGTTTAACAGGTCGGCTTCGGAAAAGGACAAGGTTACATTTTCACCAGCAGTGGCCTGCCAGAGAAAATAGGTCTCAATGCTCTTGGCAAAAACATAATGGAAGGCTTTTTGGATCACCTGGATGGATAACCCGTTATCATCAGGGTGTTCATAGATCGTTTCTGTTGCCCCGTCGGCCAGGTTTTTTAGCACCCCCAGGGTTTCCGGGATAAAATGGGGATTTTCTCCCTCCAGTAAGCCACAGGTGGTGGCGGATTTTAACAGGCTTTCCTTGCTGAACATGCAGGCATCACTCTTTCTAAAGTTTTTGCAGGCAATTGTTGTGATTGCCATGAAATGTTATGCAGCTATTATATCAGGCTTACATATCTTTTTCATCTATTTTAGCGAAGAGCACCTGCCGGTGGAGCAGGCTCCCGGTGTTAATGAGCCTGCTTTATGCTGCCCACAAATGAGCGCATAAAGACTTGATTTCATCGATGCTGTAATCGCGCCTTAACCCATGCTTCCGGGATAATATACGCTGGCCAGGCCGCCGGTTGCAGCGCTGGAATAATGTAATATATTGTCATGCCACAAAATATTTGTAACATTGAGCCAAAAAATAGTAGGTTTTTAGCCTACTTCTGCAAACGTTTATCAACCCCAAACTTTCTCCAGTACATGGAAAGAGTATAAGTTCTGAGCGGGTATTATGTCAAACAATTGTTAGTTGTCAGGGAAAAAATAAAAAAATAAGTCCTGGCAATTATCACCGAGACTTGTCGTAGTGATAGGCGATGATAAATAGTCCAATTATACTCAGCGAAGTTACACATCCCATTAAGGCAAGCAGGTCCATGTAAATACACTCCCAATTTTGTATACGCAGCGCTATGTTGATTTGTGGTATAAATAATATTGCATAAAAAATAAACCCTGGCACAAGGACAAGGCTAAGCTATATCTTTTACCTGCTCCATATCGATGGCCAAAACCTATTTAAAAAAGGAATAAGCATGGGTACCCGTTTTTGATACTCCCGGTAGGCAGCTCCTAACTCATCCACCAGCTTGCGCTCTTCTATCAGACAGCCAATTAATATATAAATGCTTAATATAATTCGGGTTATGATTTCTGCCCGGGTAGCGTTCAGGCTCCAAATAAAAATTAATACCCCAAAATACACGGGGTGTCTCACCAACCTGTAGGGTCCTTTGGTGATTATGGCTGAGGCCGGTGATTTTATCTGGCGGTTGCATCTGTTAGGCATACATTGTTTTATACCTAAAAATTTAAAAAAATCAAATTGTCTAAATGACCAAGTAAAAATGATTAAAGAAAAAGCTAGCAAAGCATTTTGTAGGATATGCCAGGGCGGATTATAGGCGATAAGTAACTTACTATCCAGATTTTCCGAGTAGGCCCAAAGGGGAATAAAAGTGGTCAGAGCCACTGCATTGTAAAGAATACGATAGTAATTAAGCAATTTGCATAATTGCTGTAGCATAAAATTCAATGCCAAAATTAGAA
>JAENYF010000043.1 GCA_016841905.1 Desulfoscipio geothermicus
TTCTAATTTTGGCATTGAATTTTATGCTACAGCAATTATGCAAATTGCTTAATTAACAAATTTTCTGATAAACACCAAAGTACACAAACCGTTATTGTTATCTGGATTATGCAGTGGGTCAAATACTTGAGATGCTAAAGCCGGTAGGCTTAGGGACAAGGTCTACGCCATAATTATTCAGGATGTGAACCGGCTTCAGCCCACCAATTTACCGAAAATTAATTTTCTGGGAAATGCTTTTTTAGAAGGCTTTTCGAATCCCCAAAATCTGAAAGTAATTCTGGTTTTCCCACGGACCAGGTCTATTGTTTCTTTATTGAGGAAATAATAATCAATCAATTCGTCAACTAAGTTGGGGCTCTTGTCCGTTTCCGCATTCCCCTCATGTACATAGCCGCATTCGTCGCTACGCCACAGAAGATCTGGACCAGAGGTTGTCATCATCTCAAAATAATTTCTGGTATTCCCGCGGGCCAGGTCTATCTTTTCGTTGTCGGGGAAATAAAAATCAATCAATTCGTTGATCCAGTCGGGACTCTTATCCGATGTCGTATTCCACTCATGTACATAGCCGCATTCGTCGTAACGACATCTTTCCATAATAAAGACCTCCTATAAATTATTATATTTAGTAAAAAAAGAAAGCTGAGAAGAGTATCCACAGCTTTCTTTTATAGAACCCTGTATGGCGTTCGGGTTGCTCAGGCTCTTTGCCCAATTACACCAAGTTATACACATGCCTAAACGCATTAAAACACTCAAAAATACCTTACTAATTCCTTCCTCTCTAGTTAAACTAGAGTTCCCCTGGTGATTAATTAAATCTTTTAGGTCTAATATTTTGCATAGATTATATTCATCTAGAGGTGAAAAATCCTCTATTGTTCTCTCAGGTTTTAACTCTTTTTTATAATTTAACTTACTCTTGATATTTGCTATCATGTTTTGATAAAAATACTGTTTATGTTCCATCATGAATATCACCACATTTAAAATATGTACAATAGCATCTTCCACTATTAATGACAATTTCCAAGCTCATTTATTAAAGACTGCACAACGAACTATAAACTCATTGTGCAGCCTTTTCTTTAGTTAAACTTTTCCTTATCTCTGATAAGGAGTTATGACCCATTTCAAGCAGTTATCCTTTTTATTGCCAAAGACATCATAACCTGTGATAATATCATTTAAGGGAGCCCGGTGGGTAAGCAGGAAGTCGGTGCTGATTTTCCCTGCTTGAATTAGTTTAATCAATTCCGGGATCCGGTTGGCATTAACCAGACCCATACTTATCTTAATGTTCTTTATCCAAAGCCTGTTCATAGGAAGTTCCTGGGACTTTTCAAAAACGCCGATAAGGGAAACGTTACCACCCGGCCTTACAGCATCTAATGCCATATCATAAGTTGCCTTAAAACCATTGGCTTCAATAGTTCTGTCAGCCCCTCTACCCCCGGTTAATTCTTTGATTTGCTCGACGGCATCTCCATTCAAGGGATTAACTCCGACATCAGCTATACCTTGGGCTACTGCGGTATCCAACCTTTGCTGGTTGATATCAACAGCGATAATTTTGGAAGGCCCCCATAACCTGGCTGTTGTCATGGCGCACATACCCACGGGCCCGCAACCTATCACCGCTACAGTATCCCCCGGTTCAATCGCGGCATTTTCCGCACCGAAGTAACCAGTTGATAAGATATCACCAACGAGTAGTACATTTTCCTCTGTCAAGCCATCGGGTATTTCAAACAACCCCAGATTGGCATGGGGAACTCTAACATATTCTGCCTGGCAGCCGTCGATCATATAGCCGAAAATCCAGCTGCCGGTAGTACAATGAGAATAATGGCCGCGCACGCAATAAAAGCACTCACCACACTGCGTAACACAGGAAACGGCAACTTTATCCCCTACTTTTGAGTTTCTGACGGCAGGTCCTACTTCGACAACTTCCCCCACAAACTCATGGCCAATTATTCTGCCGGGCTCAACTTCCGGCATACCACCGTGCCAGATATGAATGTCTGTCCCACAAATGGTAGATGTAGTAACTCTGACAATGGCGTCATCCGGCTCGATAATTTTTGGTACCGGCACATCCTCCAAACCAATCTTTTCCGGGCCACGGTAAACCAAGGCTTTCATAGTGTCTAGCATATTTGTTTTCCTCCTTATTGTTCTATTCAATCTTTTATTTATCTTCAAGGTTATTTTCGTAGTTAATAATATTTAAAGAACAAACCTCATTTTCTGCAAAAAATAGAAAGACCAAGGTTGTTAAGGAACATAATTTCCTTAATAACCTTGGTCTTCCGTGAACCACCCGAAGGTATTTCGATAGCCTACCAAAGATATTTTCTATTTAATTAGCCAATGTGCCTGGGTTTAAGTACCTAAATTTAAGTAAAAGAACGGTCAAAAATCAAAGTATTTATCCAAAAATCCTTTTCCGGTTCCATGCCGCCTATATTATGGATCACCTTGGCGTTTAATCTTTCCTCAAAATATCTGATATTGTCGTGAAAGTGCTGTAACGCTACGTGAGACCTTGCTGCCCTAATAGTTTTTCTGCCCGAGGAGGTTTGAGCAATAAACTTTTCCGGCTCCGTTAAAAAACCTTCTCCCCTAATAATCAGCATATCCTCACAAATAGTAACCTTGGTATAGTCAACGCCTTTACCTAATTTTTGTTTAAAATATTTCTCCATATATAGTTTAAATTCATGCTGCAATTTTTTGCGTTGCTGCTCGCTCAGTTTAAGTTCGGTTTTTTCCCTACTGAAAGCATTGATTAAGTTATCCCCCATCCAATTCGCCCCCATAAGTTTACACTAAACAAGAAAAGACAAATAATATTTAAACAATTTTATTAAGGGATAATCTGATTACAGTTTCCCTAGATAACATCGTTTTCCCGCGAACCACCCGGAGGTAATCTTAAGCCTACCCACAATGATTTATAATTATATTTGTTTGCTAATATAATAATATATTGTCGTATATTTGTCAATACTGTCGAATATATGCCAATAAGTACTTGTTGAAACAACGCTTTTAATCCCATAATAAACTAATCCCACAGTTAAATGAATCTTTTCACAGGCCCCATCCCCTGCACCGGTGTATGCCACAAAAAAATAAATTATGCTCTTTTCTTACTTTCTGTTTGGTTTTCTTTTAATTGCCAAGAGTTTTATGAAACCTTCAAACATAGAAAAATCCTCTAATTCAAACATCATCAACTTGCCGTCATGATAAGTCTTTGCTTCATCATATATCTTCTTAACTGCCTCAGAGTAATTTTGTCTATCTGCTTCAAATTTTTCTCTTTCATTCTTACCGAAAATTATCATAAACCCACAGCTACAAGCCTTTGCATATAATGCACAGAGCGTTTTCCCACCACGGCGATATTTGTACTCATATTGCACCGTTATTCCATATATGCTCCATATCATACAGAGTATCAATAATGTCACATAGGTTAGTCCATGCCTTAAATCTATCGACTCCAATCAACAACTCAATTTCTTCCGCCGACGGTATTTTTTCTAACATAACGTAACCTTCTTTCGTCGTTTATAAAAAGATGGGGATAGCTTTGCCAAGCTACCCCACCATACTGCTGCGTCTCTAGACTGTCTGTTCATTAAGAACAGTGGTCGTTTTGTCGATAATTTCTGCGCTGTACTTGGCTTGTTTTTCACCGGTTTAGCTGGATATTATGTATCCCATATTCCGAAGAAATCTGTTATAGTGATTTCGCAAACAGGAGGCCGAATATGGCTTCCTGTTTTTATGCTGCATTGGATAGTATCAATGCAGCATCAGCCCCACCGAGGCTGAAAAGAATTCAAATCGCCGTGCACAATCGTGCCTAGTTGAATACACGCCAAACATCCGCCAAACATCTCCGTCTACCGTTAAAAAAATACGAAGTATCATTGTCACAACTGTAGACAAGTCAAACTGCTCCCCATACAATAAAAAACAACTATACAAGCTACTTAGTTAGAGGCCTATGACAACTATTCTGACACAGGGGGGGTATTGCTTTTTTCTACTTCTACTGTATAGCTTATTGTGCCTAATGCTACACGTGGTACGTAGCTTTTTATTTCGTTTGAAACTGAAATTTCCATTTTGATTATTTCTTGTGTATTCATACTATCAATTAACCCATTTTAACATGATTACTGTTTTTAAACACTATTTCTGTTCCAACCGTACGACTGTCTCTACTATGCCCTGCCTGGGTAAACATAGCCATTAATTTAGCGGGCAGCCATCCGCCACTACGATATCCGCCGCATTTCCCAGCAGGGGCCAGCTTTGCCTAGCCCGGTTAAAGTTATTCCGCTCAAACCGGCTTTTCGCGTAGATTAGGTTTTATAAAGTACTTGCTGATTACAGTGCAGGACAAAAAGAGTATCGCCACATCTATACCGCTTCGCAAAAGCATCTGAGACATGTAACCACTAAAAATCAACCCAATAAAGCTATTAAAAATTATCCAGTTTACTCCTATAGTTTGTACAAGAAGTTTGATGGACAGCAGTAATTTGTTCTGTTCTTTGGCTAGTACCGGGTATAAAACCAAATAACAATATCCCAGCACAATGCCAAATAATATTGTCCACAAATAACACGGAATAGGATATGTATTGCAATTACTCGTTATTATACCTGTTTCATAGCCAATTACCCGCTCAGTCAAAAAAGCAACCGTAATAAAGGCAACTACTTTGATTTCTTCTGTTCTCCTTAAGGTTTGTACAGGTAAACAGGTGTTCGCATTGTCTAATGTAAAATATGCGACTGTCACACATAGTAGCAGTGCGGGTATTGCATCGCCTACACCTATAAAGAATTGATAGCTAACGAATGCAAACCCCCATTCTCTAAAAGGAGAGCCCTCAACAACTACTTCCTGCATTCCAAAGAAATATAGTATTGCAAAGGCTAACCCAAAACGAATTCCAATTTGCAGTTTGGGGACATTTGACTGCTTTCCCAAATATCGCATTACCACGATACAGTGTGTAAATAGTAAAACAAAGTAGGAAGCCGCAACTACAGGAAATCCTAAAAGCTTAACAAATACACTATCAAAATTCTCTGTATTCACACTAGCAGGCATAACAGCATGAAGTATTATCGCAATGGATGCTGCAAGTATAATAGCTAGTGAGCTTACTATAATTGCCTTATTTGCAGCGGCATCCTTTTCTATCATTATACATCACAATCCCTCATTAACATTGAGACGTCTGTCTGTTTGATAGTTGAGTAATAAATAATTCTGTTAATGCTGGATCAAAACGTCTACCTGCACCTTCACGGAGTTTGTTAATCATATTTTCTTTTGTCTTTGGAGCAAAAGTACCCGATTTGGGTAACTTTCGTTCATAGTACTCTGCCAGTGAGATAATCCTTGAAAACAAAGGGATTTCTTCTCCCTTCAACCCCCTGGGATAACCTGTGCCATCCCATTTTTCATGGTGGCTTAATACTATGTCTGCTAAATCCAATGTATCTTCGAATAAATTCAGAATCCTATAACCTACAACAGAATGTTGCTGCATTTTTTGGCTTTCATCTTCACTTAAGATGTCTTCCTTATTAAGGATATTTTCATCTATTACAATCTTGCCAATATCGTGTAAATATCCTGCTTCTCTTATTTTTTTAATTTCGGTTTCCGGCAAGCCCATAGCTTGAGCTATTTTATTACATAATAAACTCACTTCTTCCGAATGTTTCTTTTCTTGAGGGCTTCGTTCATGGAGTGTATTCATTATAGTGTTAATTGTATCAACTCCAAAGCTCTTTCTGGAAAGCGATTTTTCTTTATACATTATGTTTTCAGCGTTTTCAATAATTCTCTCAATCTCCTGGCAAGAACAAGTTTTAGTATCAACACCCAATGCCATGCTACACTTAACTGCACTAACTTTTTCTTTCGCAAGCTTTGTTTGCACTCTCTCAATTATTTTTTCAGCATCACTTGCTTCAGTACGAGGCAATAAGGCTATAAACTCATCACCGCCGACACGGGCAACAATATCGCCAACACGACAAGATTTTTTCAATATTTCCGCCGACTTCTTAATAAGCATATCTCCAGAGGCATGACCAAATATATCGTTGGTTAACTTCAGACCATTAAGATCTGCATATATTATGGAGATTGGCAGATTATCTTTTGTATCATATTTAGTAACTAAATGTTCAAAATAATGCCTGTTAATTAGTCCTGTGAAGGGGTCATGATGACTTAAATACCTGATTTGTTCTTCATTCTTTTTTCTTACTGTAATATCCATAAAGGTAACTACCGCTCCGATAATCTTGCCGTCTTTATATTGTGGATAAGCATAATATTCGACATCTAAACTGGAGCTGTCAGCTTTCCAAAAAACCTCATCATTAATATGTATACCTTTTCCTTCGTTAAATGATTGAAAAACCGAACACTCATTAATAGGGTATGGCGTTCCATCCCTGCGAATATGATGAATTTGCCAATGCATGTTTTTGCCGATTAGTTCATCTTCACGTTTGTATCCTAATAACTTAATACAGCTGAAATTACAGAAAGTACAGTTACAATTTAGATCAATTCCATAAATAGCTTCAGCCGTAGAATCCAATATAAGGCGTAACTGATCTTTGTTTTTTTCCAATTCATTATTTACTTTGGCCAGCTCCGCTGTTCTCTCTCTTACCCTGGCATCAAGGTCATTAACGAGTAAATGGATTGTGTCGGCCATTTTATTAAACGAATAAGATATCCTGCCGATTTCGTCGTTTCTTATGATAGTTACTCTTTGGGATAAGTCGCCCGAAGAAAGCTTCTCAGTTGCGTCTATCAACGTGTCTATCGGTTTTATTAACTTATTGGTAATTAAATAATATGCCGCAACCGATAACAAGATAGCTAATATAGCAAGCACAATGGTCAGCCGGATATTTTGGGTGATATCCGACATAAGCATGCTTTCCGGTATGGCCGTAATAATTACCCAGTTCAAGCCGTCTTTCCGGTAATCCTGGAAGTTGAAATAAAGATCTTCACTTTTTGTTTCAAATAAGAAAAAATTGTCACGGGTATTTTTATATTGTTCGTATACTTGCGCTATTACTTGATTCTCAATGTCATGAAGAGTATGCCTCTTCATAGTACCGTCTTCCATGGTTATAAAATTATTTACATTAAGTGAATTGGCGATTAATTCTTCAGAATTTTTTTCTATAACAATAGCATAACCGCTTTTGTCCTGTACAATTTTTTTAAGATAATTGTCTATGTTGGATAGTATTATATGGGTCCCCAGCACGCCTTGAAGGTTACCGTTTCGGTCATAAATCGGCCAGACAGCCGACATAGTTAAATCAGGCATAACAAAATGTTTATATATAGGTGAAAATACTTGACCTTGTGTTTGTTTGGCAGCCTTATACCAATCTCTCGTTCTAGGATCAAATTTTCCAAGTTTGACTACAAGTTCCCCGGCGGTCATATCATCGGATACGGAATAATACCATGAATGACCACCGGTACTTGAGTTATTGCGCATAATTTCTATAACGCCATTTTCGTTTCTACGTGCGCCATAATATTCTCCATTTTCAGTTCCATAGCTAAAACTATATATATAATCGTCCTGGGATTGTAAAACGCTGACGAAGAATTTTTCCCGCTCTGTTTCATTGCTCAAATCCAGTATACCGTTTTCTATAAATTTACGATTGACTTCGTTAATTTGTTCCGGAATATTTATAAAATAATCAACTTGATTAAATATATCGCGATTCATATCTTCAGCAATTTTCTTTGTTGTTTCTCCAACCGAAGAGACCCAACTTGAAAACACTATATACCCAATAAATCCAATGGAGACTATAATTGAAACAGTAAATACAATAATTATACTGTTTCTAATCGAAATATCATTCCGAGCTTCTTTTTCATCCATATTTTATTGTAATTCCTCTTCCCTATTTAATTGTTGGTTAAAATGTTGTCGCTAATACTTATATTTTTTCTTCTTTTTGACTGGGATATAATAGCGTTATAACTGAAGAAAACCAGTTTTAAGTTTCAATAAAAAGCATGATTAATGAAAAAACTGTAAACATAACACTTTGAGAAATCCAACCATATTATACTTTCACGATATACTATTTGCAACATATAAACGCTAGAATAATAGTAAGCCATAAATAAGTGAAACGCCAGGGAAACAGTGATCCACTTCAAGATAGCTTTTCATTCGGCGTATTCCCCCAAGCCGGTAAGAACGCCATCTGACACCTGCAACACACGGTCAGCTGTGTAATTAATTTTGTGTAATTGGTTATAACGACCAATAAGAGGCACATACCCTGACAGCCGTTGCTAAAAAGGATGATAAGGCTTGTGAAAAGATAAGGCCCCCTATGTTAAACATACGGGGGCCTACAATCATATATAAATATAATTTTACTTACCCTGCCAGACAGGTTGACGCTTTTCCATAAAGGCGGTCAGCCCTTCCTTGGCGTCGGCAGTAACCATTAGTTCATTCAGGTAGATATTATCGATGTCCTTTAAGCCTTCAACAAAGCCTTTGTTTAGACCGGCCTTAACGGCTTTTTTAGTATAGGCCAGCACTACCGGGCTCATGGCCATGAACTTCTGCAAGAACTTCTGCACGCCTGCTTCAAAGGAGTCAGCGGGCAGAACAGCGTTGACCAGTCCCAGTTTATCAGCCTTAGCGGCATCGAAGATCTCTCCGCTTAAAACCACTTCCATGGCATGGGGCATGTGGGTTAAATGGGGAAGCCAAACTACAGCAGTGGGCGGGAATACCCCTACCGCTATTTCCGGCTGTCCGAACTTGGCTTTATCCGAGGCGACCACCATATCGCAGGTCATAACCACTTCATAACCACCACCGAGCACTAAGCCATGAACAGCTGCGATAATGGGTTTCTCGTTTTCATACATGTTAATGAAAAGACAATCCAAAGTCTCGATCATTTTGTTTACTTTATCAGGTGTGTGATCGGCTACGTCTACTCCCGCGGAAAAAGCTTTGCCTTCGGCATTTAACAGGATCAGCTTAGCTGGTTCCTGCTTGGACCAGGCAAAAGCGTCGGCTAATTCCTCCAGCATAGGTATCGTTATTACATTCAGCGGCGGCTTGTTCAGGGTAATGGTAATTAAACCGGCCTCATTTTTTACTTTGATAAAATTGTAGCTCATATAATACCCTCCATGGCCAATCATGTTTTTGTCTTTTATAAAATCTAATCAATTAGTTCAATCAAAACCCCGTGGTAGTCTTTTGGATTTAAAAAGGTAAATTTGCTGTTCCGCCATTTTCTTGGTGTTTCATCAAGCACCTTAATGCCTTCATTGTCTAATTCCTTCGTTGCCTCAGCCACATCGGGCACTTTAAAGGAGATTAAAAAGACGCCTTCCCCGTTCTTCTTGATAAACTTGGCTACTTCCCCGTCTTCACTCGTAGATTCCATGAGTTCAAAGGCCACCTCGCCGACCATAAAGCGCACAACATTAATCTTCTCCGGTTCATCCACATAGGCATCCACCTGTTCCAGCTGAAAAGCTTTGGTGTAATGTGCCACCGCTTCCTTGAGATCTTTCACGGCAATGCAGATATGGTCAATTTTTTCCGGTTTCACCAAAGTCTACTCCTCCTTAATTTCAAAATTGCCACAAAATTACCTTAATTCTAATTATATCATCAAGAAAAGCTAACTTACAAGTGAGAAAACCGTAAATTATAGGGCAAGTCCACATGGGTAAGTCCTTCCTGTGTGTCTACTTGGCTAATGGAGAGTTTTTATACTTGCTAAAAGAAGTCTACGTGTGGTAATTTGTTATAGTAAATTAATATCTGTATCATGGCGATGGGGTTCGCCAAAAAGCCTTTAAGGGATGATGACTCCTACGTATTAATGTAGGATTTTTTTATGTACAAAGAAGGACAAGTTGATGCAGTATTTTCATGAAGTGGAAAACTGCGTATCATGGCCAAAGGCCCGAAACATGGGTTGGCACCGATTCCTGAAGAAGGAAACAGGTCAGGGTTTATGATATGAAGAGGTAATGCTATAAATATCAGGAGGAATAAAAATGAAAAGTAATTTAGTTAAACAAGGTTTGGAAAAGGCACCTCATCGTTCACTATTTCGCGCCCTGGGTTTAAGTGATGCAGAAATTGACCGGCCCTTTATCGGTATAGTTAATTCCTTTAACGATATCGTTCCCGGTCATATTAATTTGGACAAAATTGGACAAGCTGTCAAGGCGGGTGTGCGTTTAGCCGGTGGCACCCCTTTTGAGTTCCAGACCATCGGCGTTTGTGACGGAATCGCCATGAACCACCTGGGCATGAAATATTCTCTGGGCAGCCGTGAAATGATTGCCGATTCTATCGAAATTATGGCTATTGCCCACGCCTTTGATGCCCTGGTATTTATACCGAACTGCGATAAAGTAGTGCCCGGCATGTTGATGGCGGCGGCCCGGCTAAACTTGCCGGCAATTTTCGTCAGTGGCGGCCCCATGCTGGCCGGTGTAATCAATCAAAAAGCTGTTAGTGTTACCCAGGTATTTGAAGGGGTTGGTGCAGCAGCCTCCGGCAAAATTGATCCGCAGCAGTTGGCAAAGATCGAGGACAATGCCTGCCCCACCTGCGGCTCCTGTGCCGGAATGTTTACTGCTAATTCGATGAATTGCCTTACCGAGGCCCTGGGGATGGGACTGCCCGGCAACGGCACTATCCCAGCCGTCTATTCCGAACGCCTTCGCCTGGCCAAACAGGCCGGCATGCAAATTATGGAACTTCTGGATAAAGACATCAAACCACTTGACATTATGACCGCAGCCTCTTTCCGCAATGCTATGACGATGGATATGGCGATAGGCTGTTCTACTAATTCAGTCTTACATCTGATGGCTATCGCCAGCGAGGCGGGCGTGGCGATTGATTTAAACATGTTCAACGAAATTAGCACGCATACCCCACACCTGTGCAAGATCAGTCCCGCCGGCGAACACCATATGGAAGACCTGTACCGGGCCGGCGGGGTGCAAGCACTGTTCAATGAACTCAACAAAAAGGGCCTGGTGGATACTTCCGTCCTCACCGTTACCGGTCAGACAATAGGCGAAAATATAGCCTTGACCCCGGTTCAGGATTATTCAGTGATCCGGTCCCTGGACAATCCCTACAGTGAAAGCGGTGGACTGGCCATCCTCTTTGGCAACCTAGCTCCGGATGGCGCTGTGGTAAAGAAAGGCGCGGTTGCTCCGGAAATGATGAGGCATCAAGGTCCGGCCCGGGTTTTTAACAGCGAAGAAGAAGCTGTAGAAGCTATTCTTGGTATGAAAATTAAAGCCGGTGATGTTATAGTCATCCGCTATGAAGGCCCCCGAGGAGGTCCTGGGATGAGAGAAATGCTAACTCCTACCTCAGTGGTAGCCGGTATGGGCTTGGACAAGGAAGTGGCCCTGATCACTGATGGACGTTTTTCCGGGGCAACCCGAGGAGCCTCGATCGGACATGTATCTCCGGAGGCCGCTGCCGGCGGCTTAATCGCCCTGGTGGAAGAAGGAGATCTCATCAATATAGATATTAAACAAAACAGTCTGGAACTGCTGGTGGATGATGCAATTATAACCGCCCGCAGGGAAAGGTGGCAGGCGCCTGAACCCAACATTAAACATGGGTATATGAAGCGCTATGCCGATATAGTGCAATCGGCCAGTACCGGCGCTGTATTTAAGAAGTAATCACTTGTTTTAATTGGCTACAGGGGAATTTTGTCGCTATAATTTGATCATTAGTAAAATAAGCCCCTAGTACAATTTCCACGTTGTACCAGGGGCATTCATATCTCCAGAATTCTATTTAATAATATGACAAGTTTTAGTGTTTATGTCGGCTGGAGATGGGAATGGAGACTGGGTACTCCTCTGGGGAAGCTGAGCATCCGTGGCTGTGTTCAGCATAAAAAAAGCCTGAGCGCTCAGCGTCGGCACTACCGCGCTGGACACAACCACTATAGCCAAAATAGTATACTGGGTTTGGTCAATTAAATTATGGTTGAGCCCGAACAAGGCGGAAATGGTGCCAAAGGTAAGCCCAGTGGACATAAGCAGGGTGGTATACATACCGTCCCGGGCAGTAAACCCAAACGCTTTGGTCAATGACCACACTCCCAGGAATTTAGTGGCCACTTTTACCGCAAGCAGCAGGAGGATTAATCCAAATCCCGCTATCACGACGGGAAAAGATATAAATAAGCCGGCTTTAAGGAAATAAAACGGGTTAGCAAAGCAAAGGCTATCGCTCTCATTTTAACCATCACTTGTTTATTTTGCATAAAGACCCTGGCTACAGCCAATCCCAGCAAGTAAGCAGGAAGCACCGCCTCACTATTGGCCTTCAGCGCTAAGCCGCCCAGGCCAAAAAGCAGCAGCAGGATAAACTTAATCTCAATCTGGCTAACCTGATTGCCAAACTGTTCAATAAGCCACCTGGTCGTAAATGGTGTCAGAACGATCACGAGCGCGGAAACCAGGATAAAAACAGCCAGCCACCAGTCATAATTGGCAAAAAAGACACCCAACGCCACCACTGTGCCCAGGTCGGTGATAAAGCAAGCGGCTAAAATAATTTTGCCCAGCTCCGTTTCGTTGAGGCCGGTTTCCACCATAACCGCGTAGATCACGGCCACGGAAGTGGTGGAAAGGGCGATGCCAGTGATTAAAGAGGCGTTTAAGGTCCAGCCGATGACATAATAAGCAAAGGCAAACGCCCCCAGGAAGGGAAGCAAAAAAGAAATGAAGCCAATTAAAACAGTTTCCTTGAATTTATTTTTTAATACCGATGGGTTTATTTCCGCGCCTGCCAAAAAGGTGAGCAGGATGGCACCAAAACCCGCCAGATACTCCACCCAGGGAAGCATATGCAGGCCCAGGTAATTACCGCCGATAGCGCCGACCATAATCTCTGTGAGCGCTACGGAGATACCCAGCCGTACAGATATCAACGCCGCCACAAGGGCAAGGCCCACCCAAAGTGAAGCATCCATCCACATATTCATGAAAAATCCTCTCCTCACAAGATGAAATTAGGCAATTGATATGGAGGATTAATCAATCAATCGCCGCTGGTGATGTTTATAATAAGCAAAGCAGGGCAATTGCAGATATCCGCAATTTAATAGTAAACTATAGACGCATTGTGGCAATCAACCGTTTAGGCCGCAGCAGCAGGTCCAGGCCGGGAATGATATCTTGCACTGCCAGATCGGCATTTTGCAGCGCCTGCACGGAGGTACCTTCCGGCCCCAATACGACAATACCAAGTGCGATTTACTGTTGCAGTGGGTAACGGAGCCAACGATAGGCTGATGCTGGCCAAAGCTGGCCCGGCCAATCTCCGCCTCGATCAGCTCGCGGCGCGTGGTGCGAAACCCGGTGATTTCCTGTTCCATGGCGGCAAACAGGCTGTCCAGCTCTCCGATTAACAAGTAGCTGTTGTCCAGCTGCTGCTG
Source organism: Desulfoscipio geothermicus (assembly GCA_016841905.1). Taxonomy (GTDB): domain Bacteria; phylum Bacillota; class Desulfotomaculia; order Desulfotomaculales; family Desulfallaceae; genus Sporotomaculum; species Sporotomaculum geothermicum_C. The sequence goes on from JAENYF010000043.1 coordinate 13,582, forward strand.
TTCCAGCTGCCATACCATTTGATCAAATAGCTCAACCTTGCTCTTTAAAGCCTGTACAGGTATGCCCAAAATATGCAGAAGACCGGGGCTAAGTCAATTTTCGCAGCACAAATCAAGCATGAGTCAAATCATGAATAATAACCTGCAGGAAATTGCAGCCAATTGTTGAAACTAGACACCTAATAAATATTATGGGAAAGGAAGGCGGAGATTCGTCTTGTGTTTTATAAAGAGTGGATATTAATGCAACGTTGCGGCTGAGCAAACAAGTTAATTAATCTGCTAATAAAAGGAGGTACATGGAGATGCAAAGGAAAGGAATAATCTGTGCATGGATAATTAGCATATTGCTGCTTATCGCCGCAATATCCGGCTGCAGCAGTAATTCCGGACAAGCAGGGCAGGATAATGCCAAAGAAACAGTAGCACTGGCTTCGGATTTTGCCGCTTATAAAAATGTGCCGGTGAACTTCACCCCCGCACTGGAACCCTATGAGGTGAAGCCAGGGTTGGCCAATGTAACTAATAAGGAGATGTTTCAACTTTCTCCGGAGGCCAAGCGACTGCTGGTGGAAAACGGATTTGTGGTGGTGCCCAACCAACACCACCGGGAGTTCTTCATGCTCTATGAAATTAACCTTTATGATCCGATGCCCAGCTTTATCACCACCGACTCAATGCTGCATAATTACCACTTGTTCTTCTGTCACCTGCTGAGGGTTATCGAAAAGGACAGGCTGGCTCCGGAAGTAAAAGAGCTTACCGCAGCCATGCTCAACGCATCCCAAAAACAGTATGCCGCCCTTAAAGGCAGCGACTGGGAGAACGCCGCTAGGAGGAACATTGGCTTTTTCGCCGTGGCCGGGAAGCTTTTAGATCCCCAAATAACTGTTCCTGAACCAGTAATGCAGGTTGTGAAAGAGGAACTGCGGCTAATCGAAAACAGTGCCGGCATCAGCAACTCACCTTTGATGAATATGGGGCAGGACCTGAAGAGCCCGGACACCTTGCAAGAGGATTACTCCCAGTACATTCCCCGGGGCCACTACACTACTGACGAGCTGCTGCAATCATATTTCAAGGCTATGATGTGGTACGGGAGAATGACATTCCGGCTCAATAGTGAGGATGAAACCAAATCTGCTGTTTTGATAACTTCGGCTCTTGGTCAAAGTGATTTCAAGCAAAAATGGGATAAAATATACCAGCCCACCAGCTTTTTTGTAGGTAAGGCCGACGACCTGTCCTACCCGCAATACCGGGAACTGTTGGACAAAACCTATGGTACCGGGGCCGGTTTAAAAGACCTGGCCTCCGACGACAAAAAATGGGCCGCCTTTATGGAAGCGGCAGCAGAGCTGGAATCCCCGGTTATCAACTCCATTCCCATTTTTGAAAAGGATATACAACCTGACCGCGAAGGTGCAATCAAGGGCTTTCGCTTCATGGGTCAGCGGTTTACCCTTGATGCCGCCGTTTTCCAGCGGCTGGTCTACCGCGATGTTAAAGAAAATAGCCAGGGCGAGCGCAGAATGCTGCCCAGGGGTCTGGACATCCCGGCAGCCATGGGCTCTGAGGAGGCTTACGCCATATTGGAGGCGCAAGAGGAAACACAGTACGAGGGCTATCCTGATAATATGAATAAACTGAGGCAATACATCACCGGTCTGGATAAAGGAATTTGGACACAGAACCTTTACTGGAGCTGGCTTTATACCCTTGAACCCCTGCTGCAGGAAAAAGGGAAAGGTTATCCCTCATTTATGCAAAGCCAGGCCTGGAACAGGAAAGACCTGAATAGTTTTTTAGCCGGCTGGACAGAGCTCAAGCACGATACCATCCTTTTCGCCAAACAAGTTTATGCTGAAATGGGCGGCGGTATGGCCGGAGTGGATGACCGTGGTTATGTGGAGCCAAACCCGCACCTTTATGCCCGCCTGGCCGCACTGGTGGACATGACCCGAGATGGACTATCCTCGCGGAATCTTCTGGATCAAAAGGATCGGGACAGCCTGGACCGGCTGGAGCAGCTGGCCCTTTCCTTAAAGACCATATCGGAAAAGGAACTTTCCGATATTCACCTGACCGACGAGGAATATGAACTAATCCGCTCCTACGGGGGGCAGTTGGAGCATTTCTGGCTGGAGGCACTGAGTGATATAGGGGTGGACCACCGCTCAGCAATAGCTGAAAATCCTGCGGCACTGGTGGCGGATGTGGCCACCGATCCAGGGGGGCGGGTACTGCAGGAAGCCACGGGGCACATATTTGAAATTTATGCTGTGGTGCCCGTTGATGGCAGCCTGAGAATCGCCCGGGGCGGTGTTTACTCCCACTATGAGTTCTCCTGGCCGCTTAGCGACCGCTTAACCGATAAAAATTGGCATGAACTTTTGAACTCCGGGCAGACACCACCCCTGGCCGGGTGGACCGAAACCTTTATCGCCCAATGAGATTCCCCCGATTGCTACTGATCCTCCTGCCGGCGGTAGGTCTGCTGTACTGCTCCTGCGCCTGTGCCCCGCAGCAATACGGTGGCAGCGGGAATTTCCATGACATGGCGGTTTTTAAGGAGTACCGCATGCAGCTGCCGGAAAAACATGAACCCCTGTGCCTGGTGACTGTGGGAGATATAATGCTCTCCCGGTACGTGGCTCAAAAAATAAAAGAACACAACGACCCGAACTACCCCTTTGCCGGCGTTAAATGGTTTTTGCAAGATGGGGACATTGTCTTCGGTAACCTGGAGGGACCGGTAACCCCGGGTCGGGAAATAAAGATTCCCGAGATGGTTTTAAGAGCCGACCCCTGTATGGCTGCAGCCCTTAAAGATGCCGGTTTTAATATCCTGTCACTGGCCAACAACCATGTGCCGGATTTTGGCGAACAAGGGATACAGGACACCATGTGTTACCTGGACAGCACTGCAATCCACTATGCCGGTGCCGGTAAAAATGAGCAAGAAGCTTTTGCACCGAGATATATGAAGGTAAAGGGTGTAATACTTGCTTTTTTGGCTTTTAATGATTTGACATTTGTACCGGATTCCTACATGGCTGATGATAGCCCCGGCACAGCTGTCTTGAAACCTGAAAAAGTCACTGCTGCCGTCAGGGAAGCAGCTGATAATGCCGATTTCACGGTGGTATACCTGCATGCCGGCACTGAATATGCTTCTACACCGGACGATACCCAGGTATATTTTGCCCACCTTGCCATAGATGCCGGGGCTGATTTGGTGTTGGGCAGCCACCCGCATGTGGTACAAAAGGTTGAGCAGTACCGGGGGAAATACATCCTTTATAGCCTGGGCAACTTTATTTTTGACCAGCTGTGGTCCCGGGACACCCGGGAGGGTATTGTCGCCAGGATATTTATTTGTGAAAACAGTGTGGAAAAGATAGAATTCCTGCCGGTATATATCAACGATAATGCGCGTCCCGTGGCTTTAAGCGGACAGGAGGCACAGAGGGTGCTGAAAAAACTGGGATTGCAACTGGATATGCAAACCGTACCGGCCTGGGATAATGAAAAAATGATTTTCACAGCAGCTGAACAATATGTATTTCAGGCCGGTAAATCCCTGCCGGAATACAGACTGGTGCAAAGCCGGCAGTTTGACATAGACGGCGATGGCATCCTGGAAGAATTTTATCTAAGAAACGGAAGAATAGCGGTACGAAACGCTTCCCGCACTCTCTGGCAATCACCGGACGACTGGTGGGTGGACTATTTCTTTTTGGGGGACGCCAATAACGATTGTCTACCGGAGTTTAACCTGCTGGTTTGGAAAGAAGGAAGTTTCGGTCCCCACAGGCCCTTTTGGCTAGAAGAGGATGATACCGGCATTAAAAACCACCTTTTTATCTTCAAGCTGGAAAAAGGCGGCGTTAAACCGGTGTGGCAGTCATCCAACCTAGATCATCCCAATTACCGCGCCGCCTTTACTGACCTTAATGACGATGATAAAAACGAGCTGGTGGTTACCGAAGGCAGTTATACCGACCCCGCCAGAAGAGAAGTGACCTTATGGGAGTGGAACGGGTGGGGTTTTTCCCACATTACTTTAGACTCTGAGCCCAAAATGTGAAAGCCCTCAATGGGAAGACAGAAAAAAATGCAAGTTTAGATATATTCTTTAGCGATTCAATATTTGGGTACCCCTTGCCGCTTTCCCATTTTGAGATTGCAGTTCTAGAAACGAATAATTGCTCTGCCAGTTGTTCTTGAGTTAGATTATTTTGCTTTCGAAGCTGTTGAAATTTCTCATTAAATCCCAAATAAATGCCCCCTTCTCCTTAAACTGCACATAATAACCGGCGTACCTCGTAAACAATCTGAACGCACATTAAATCAAGTTAAATGAAGGTTTTTTTAGGGGAAGAATTATTTCCGTCCAAATAGAACTACAAAATTAAAATATTTATAGACACAGTCTACATCCAAAAATCCAATGTCTTGTAACCAATTAATTTGATCTTCTAAAGTGGACATCTTATCAAATTTCGTCCTTTCATAAGCAGAAAGTACTTCTTCTTTTGATAAATCGCTATTAATTACTTTATTCTTCCAATCTGTTCTATATAAAGAATTAATAAAAGACGTTCTACCAAGAACCTGGTCGGCATTTATGAACGAGCCTTTTTCGTTTAAGCTTGAATAAATATTAGTATATAACTGCTTCTTCTCTTCGCCTGTTAAATGATGAATCGATAGTGAGGAAACAATTAAATCATATTTTTGATCAAATTGATATCTAGTATAATCGTCAATTATGTAGTTAACATTTGTTTTCCCTTTGAACCTTTCCTGGGCAATTTCCAGCATTTTATCTGAGATATCAATTAACGTTATATTTGCATTAGGATATTTTTCCAAGATAAAATTAGATAATAAGCCTGTTCCTGCTCCAATGTCTAAAATGTTAGGATTGTCGGAGCTGGTTTCAGCAATAGATACTGCTATTGAATAAAAATCATTAAAGCATGGTATGAATTTTTTTCTTTGACTATCGTACTGATTAGCGTTTTCATTAAATTTATCCTTTATCTTACTGTATCCAAGCTCCATCATGCACCTCTTTGTCTTTTCCTACCTGCTCATTCTTTAAATCTGAGTATTTATCCTGTTCCCCATCCCTTTCAATGATTACATATAATGAACTCAATTAACACTTCTATCTCAATATGTGTTCAGGCCAGGCAGTGATGCTGACAAGCATTGTCGAAATGTAGAGGATTCTGTTGAATTGTATAGAAGATAATAGTAAACGAGTCCCTGATATTAGCATGGAAACATATATTGAAGACGGAATACACTGGGTGATTAATATTTGATTTTTTAAGGAGAGTTCTAATTTGGGTAAAAAAATAAATATTAGACTAATAAGAGCATTCGTTGCTATTTTTTTGCTTGTTTTTTGGAGTTATGTTATTTCAACTGGATTTATGTTGTACTTCACAAAGCATCTCGCCGGTACTACTCCGATCCTTTTTGGAATAACCAGAGCAATGTGGAAAGACTTGCACTTCTGGTTTAGTGTGATTGCTACTATTGTTACCGTTTTCCATATTATTGTTGATTGGAAAGCACTCACCGCAAACATCCGCTATTTAATAAAAAATCAATGACTATGCACACAGTAATGACGTCAGTAATTATTTTTTGTTGTGTAACCATCTGAAACCAAGCAATAGACCGCCAAGCACCAATATTGTCCCCGTAACAATGTAGAGCATCAACGTGCTGAGACTTGATTGCTCTTTAGCTTGCCCGGCAGACACTACGGCATTACTAATATTTTGTTCTGCACTATTGAGGGTTGTCTTTGACTGAGTAGTGAATTCAATGACTACCGGCTGATTGTTGGTGGTCACTCCCAGGGCCACTCCGTTTTTGGCCATTAAGCCCGGGCTGATCATAATTTTGTATTCTTCACCTGCATTTAGGTCTTGCAGGGGGGTCATTAAAATAGCTTGCCGCGACTCATTTAAACCCTGGTCGGATATCATAGAAACTTCGGCTGGAACCTTGATCCCGGAATTATTGAAGATATTTACGCATTGTTCGTTGTTTGGCCAATATGCATCATCGACCACATTTTTGTCAAAAGCAATTTTAACAGTTGGTTTAAGAGGTAGCTGAATTTTAGTTATATCTACCTCTGAATTTCCATTATTGGTAGTTAAGTAGGCTCCAACAAATTTAAGCGGTTTTTCTTGTGAACTAGTTCCAGTACCAGTGCCAGGTGCGCCATTGTCTGCGGCGGCTAACGCTGCCGCAGACAATACGTTGAAAAAGAAGTAAGTGCAGATTATCAAGAACGCTAGCTTATTTTTTTTTGGTAATAGGAAGTTACTGAACATTAATTTCACCACTCCTTGAACTTGTTTAACCCCACATTCAGCCTATTAATATTAAAATTATCTGTACCTGCTGGTAATCAAACATCTTATTATAGATTAACATTCTTATCACAAATAATCCAATTGAAAATGCTATTGTTTGTCAGCCCACCAACCAACCAAAAGGAGATGTTCGGCCGTACCAGGCCGGGCCTGTGTATTTGACAGGGCCGGCGGCAGATCAAGCAGCGAAAGCTGCACCAACTGAACGGTTACGTTAACCGGCTCGTTGGGACGGAAATGGCGCAGCTCCAGCAGGTCTTCATTAGTTAGCTCTATATTCTCAAGGATTACGCGGATGGACTGAGCCCAGCTGTTTGCTAGCACTTTATTGACGATTTCAATCCTTTTAACCCAATCGTGATATGGAGCCACGGTCACGCAACTTGGGACCGGAGGTCCCGAAGGAAGAATTTATATGGCAAGATCCGGTACCTGCAGTCGTTTATGAGTTGATGACAGATCGTTTTGATCTTGCCTAAAACCTCTCAGATCTTACTGAATGGATAGTTTACTTGCATGGGAACATGCGGTCGAAACTTTGTTAAGCCGTCCTCAATTAAAAAAATGAGTCAGGGCGCCCCCTGACTCATATAACTTATTAAGTAGATTATTAATACTATACACTCTAAACTTGCTGCTATCGAATCGAGGGAAGGGTATAGTTTTTAATAAAATACTTTAATAAGTTAATTATCTAAGCCTTAAACCTTACATAAAACGTTGTTCCACTATCACTAGTCTCAATATCTATCATGGCATTATGCCGCTGAGCTATGCTGTAGCACACAGCAAGTCCCAGCCCAGTTCCGTTATCCTTAGTTGTAAAGAAAGGTGTACCTATTTCTTCAAGAATTTCTGGTGAAATTCCTGTACCCTTGTCTTTAACAGCCAGAACTACTTCGTCATTCTCCTTGAATGTTTTAATGGACAAAAGTCCTCCTGGTGACATTGCTTCAAGGCCATTACGGACAAGGTTAAAGATAAGTTGTTTAATCTCGTTAGTATCAATGATTATGTGTGGAATATTACCAAGTTCCGCTTCGATAATTTTTTCCTGCTTTATAGCATCTGCCTTGAGTAAAGGTAAAATATTAAATATATTTTGGTTTAGACTTTGCCTCTTCTTTTCAATAGCCTTGTTTTTGGCCAATAAGAGAAATTCCGTGATAATGGAATTAACTCTGTCCAGCTCGTCTATCATTATATCTATGTATTCCCTGTCTTGGGCATACCTGTCCTTTGCCCCAAGTAATTGCAAGAAACCTCTGACGGTTGTCATTGGATTCCTGATTTCGTGCCCGATTCCAGCAGACATTTCGCCTACCAAGTTCAAACGGTCTAAACGTGCAATTTCCTTCTGGTATTGTCTTAACTCTGTAATATCATTTGCTGTAGTAAGAATACATCTCTCGTTATTCCACATTATGGTAACGCCTGATAGTAAAACTAACGATATTTCACCTGATTTGTTACAAATCCTCGTTTCTAAGTTTTCGATAAAGCCTTTTTTCTTTATCTCTGCTATATATTTAAGACGTTCGTCTGCGTCTACCCAAAGATTAATATCATCTATTATAACCCCAATCAACTCTTCCCTGGTATAGCCATGTCTCTTTAAAAAGGTTTCATTAACTTCCATAAACATACCGTGTTTTGTTGATATAGTCATTGGAAGAGGGTTGGCATTAAAGATTTTATAAAACAGTTCTTTTGACTTTTGCAAATCTTTTACTGTTTTTCTAAGTTCACTTATATTTATTAAAGAGGTAAGTATACATTTTTCACCATCTATATCTAAAAAGTTAGCAGTTAAAACCACATAACCAATCTCGCCTGACTTATTTCTGAATTTATATTCGTAATTTCTGACACAGCCATTTTCAACAAGTTGTTTGATCATATCTTGTCGTTCTTTGAGGTCTTCCCAGATTTTTAGCTCTAATCCACTTTTACCTATCATTTCTTCCCGGTTATAACCCATAACTTCAGCATATCTATCGTTCACATCTATGTACACATCGTCTTTAAACCTTCTAATAGCCATCATTGTTTGATTATGATAAAAGGCTTTATGAAATTTATCCTTAGATAAGCGAAGAGCTTCTTCTGTCTTTTTACGTTCAGTAATATCTCTAACAAATACACTATATAAAATGTTACCTTTATAACCTTTATAAAGATTTGAGGTAACTTCAGCCGGAAATCTCGTCCCATCTTTACGTTTAAATATCATATAGCCTTTATAGCTTCCTGTCTTTTCTACCTCCCTATTAATACTCCTAACTTTTGAGTCCAAGTCAACAATTTCATACATACCAACAGCACATAATTCCTCTTCTGTTCTACCAAACATGAGACAAGCTGACGGGTTGGCCGATAGTATTGTATTGTCTTTATTAGTCAATAAAATACCATCAAGGCACGTATCAAATATGGTACGGTAACGTTCTTTACTTTCAACCAGTCTTTCTTTAGTTCCAACATTATTAGTTACGTCATTTAGTGAACAAATCATTAATTCAACCTCTCCGGATGAATCAAGAACCGGTGTAAGTGTCCAATCCCAATAAGTAAGCCCCCATTCAGGATGGTCCAAGGATGTGAAAGGGCTTGCCGATGCCTTATGGATTTCTTTTGTCTTGACAACATTATCAAATATTTCTTTATAATCGGAAGGGTACAATTTAAAGTGATTGTGGCCTGGATAATCAGAAACATCGCGGAAACATGCTTTAGCAAATGCTTCATTTACACGAATATAATTATAATCTCTATCCAGGATAACAACTGGTGAAACTGTATTATTAAAGAAGGCTTCTAAAATTGCTTCTGTTTTTTTTATTTTTTCAACTTCCGATCTAAGCTTAATAATTTCTGTCTCAAGCTCTTGAATACGTGATGTTTTATCCTCGGTTAACTGGAAATTATTTTGGTTGACTGTGTTGCTGAGAGGTTCATCGGATTTTACGAATTGACTAGATTCTTCGTCTTTGCTAGTTGTCAAAGTATTCATCCTCTCGAAAAAATAAGACTTTTGGTTATATTTAAACAACAAATTAGTTTTTACCTTCAAAAACAATGTAATATGATGTCATATTATTACCATTTCCGGTCTTCCCCGATATTGTCTCCCTCTCCTACTTGCGCTATTTCAGCGGCGCAAAACAGCTGCAGCAGCAGCTTTATGGTTTCGGGGTCGATTTCGGGAAAGACTGCGCAGATTTCTTGTAGACTGGAAGGAGTGGATAACAGCCCCCACAAGGCAGCGCCCAGCCACCCATCCAGTTCTAATCGGATGGGTAAGAGGGGTGTTTCGATGACTGTTTTTTGTTCCAAAACACGGTTTAATTTCAACAAAATGTGACCTAATCCTTTAATGTAAGAAAGTTTATCTTGGAAATGAACTATAGTAGACGAAGACGGGTACGTTTACATAGTTAACCTTATTGAAACAAAAATCCCGGTATTGAGGAAGAATATCGTAGACCTTTATAAAATTATCAGCTGAGCCATGGGAAAGTTATTGTTATCAGAGCTGGGGCTTAACGGCAGCAGCACGTAACGCGCACAGGCAACTGGCAAGGCTGGGAGGCTAAGGCGTTTTTTTTAATTTAAAACAAATTTTTTGATAGAATAATCATCTCAAAATTATCTGACCATCTAGAGCTATTCAGAATAATATGATGCAATAGGAGATTTGTGGAGGGAGACAATGTGATTTCTAAGCCATATTGTATGAAGAAAAACGGGTATTACGTTACAACCCACGGGCACTCGAATTCCTCAGATTACATGGCGAATTGCCAGGCAATATGGTCTACCAAAAACTTTAATGCCAAACTTAAGTTAGCTCTCTCCCTTGGTATCCCGGGTATAACTGTTTGGCGAATGGGATTAGATAACCCAAGAATTTGGGAATTGCTGCGCAGTTCTAGTTCAATTGTGTTTAAACAGAAGGAAGGTGTCATATATGTCCGCACGCTACCCGCAAGACTGCCCGGAGGGGTTTATAAGTCACTACTTTGTTGTAGCTGGGGATACAATGTCCATCATTGCCCAGTATTTTGGCACTACTAAGGAAGAGCTTATAGCGGCAAATCCCCATATTGCCGATCCAGAGGCGCTTTATCCGGGCGATGTATTGTGTGTACCGGGGTTCCGTAAACCGACCGATTGCCCGGAAAATTTCCAGGGCCGTTACGAGGTAAAAATTAACGATACGATGTATAACATTGCAAAGATGTTCAATATTAGCGAAGAGGAACTTATTGCCGCAAACCCGCATATTCCCAATACGGAATTCATTTTTCCTTTTGATGTACTATGTGTTCCTATAGCACAGGTTAATGTTAACGAAAGTAACAATGGGGGTGTGGTATCCCTGAAGATGGATCAAAATTTAGAACTTACTCTTGAAGAAAATGCTTCCACCGGTTACTCGTGGGAATACAAATCAACGCCGGATACCAATGTTCTGAAGGAAATGGGAACTTGGGCTGAAAGTCCGGATTTCACCATACCCGGGGCACCGGGTAGGCGCCACTGGATTTATCAGGGAATAAACCCCGGCCAAACCACAATTGACCTTTGGTACATTCAAGCCTGGTTAGCTAAACCTGTACCGGCAGGGACATATAAATTAACAGTCCAAGTAAAATAACCATTCAGTATCTGTCCCTCGGCTTATTTAACACTTTGATCTCATTTTTAAAAAGGCCCTTCTTCGCCGGTATGATAAGCGATACAGCGGATGCGCGCCTAACCCATCTGTTTTCAGATTGGGTCCACTCTTTGAGTTTTTCTATATACGAAGGAAACTTTTCCAGAAATGTCCCAATGGTATGGTTGCTAAGAGTATCGCATGATGCCCAGTTTGTTACGTATTCGTTTACCCATCCTTCAAATATTAAAAAGTCATTTTCAGTATACTGCTTATTCACTTGATATGACGTCTTTTTTGATATCTTGGTGACTAATCGGTTTGGAAAAGTCATAAAAGCGCACACCCAAAACATCGGTAGAATGTGGCAATTTGACCAACCAGGCAGCCTTTACATGGAGGGAGGCCTGTGTTAGCCTATTTGGGCGGGGCCCAACGCATAAGCGTGGACTCCCCGTGGACTCCCCCGCGAGCTCCCAAAAACACAGGCCTAGAGGCTCCATGTCAAGGCTGCCGTTGGTTAATCTACTACCTAACATTTATGCCGCTGCCTGAATCTGCTCCTGGTAAAGCCTTCGCTTAACAAGCGGCGGGAGGTTCTGCTCATTTGACGTATGCCTTCTTTTTCTATTGTAGTAGGTTTCTATCCATTTAAAGATATAATGCCGAACCTCAGCTCTGTTCATCTTATACACTGGTAGGCGATAGATAAGCTCTTTTTTTAGTGTGGCAATAAAGCTCTCCATCCGGGCGTTGTCAAAACAGCTGCCTGTCCGTCCCATGCTCTGTCCGAACCCTTTATTGGCAAGTGTTTCCCTGAATAAGTGAGAAGTAAACTGGCTTCCACGGTCACTACTATACTGAATTCGGCATAGTAGTGACCGTGGGTGCCAATACGTATCAAAAAGCTACCTTGAAGCAACACCAGCAGCACATTTTATCCATAGTTATTCAAATAAGGGTAATCCATGGGACAATGAATGTATAGAATCATTTCATGCCCTCATAAAGCGGGAATGGCTTAACCGGTACGGGATAAAGAACACTGAACACGCTCGTAAACAATTTATTTCCGCCTAAAATAAGGGTGTCCAGAGGGTGCAGGGGCCCCCATGTCAAGAGGACCGTGGAATAATTTGATATTTGTACTCTGGCTGTTGCGGTACCCGGAGGAGCCGGATCGGTAATGCCGGTATAACCCCCCCATCTACCCTGGACAAGATTGGCGGCAGGGATGACTAGGCTTAGTCAGTCCCTGGCCGATTTCTCTGTTGTTGTTGTACAACCAGTGTTTGCAAGTGATTCCATGATGCACCGTGTGTAAAAATTATCGGTGAGCCTTCCCCAGTTACTTCATAGAACAATGTTGTGCCATTACTTTCTAGTGTAGGCATTTTGTTTTACACCTCATTACAAAGAAAATATCATTGCCTTTGTTACACTTATAAATGTTTGCCTGCAATTAGCACTTATTAATAGGCAATCATTTGCGTACATCGAAATAATGCTATTTTTTTCCCGGCCTCATTCGTAACGGTGGCATCCCAAACTTGCGTTGTTTTACCGATATGTTCCGCAACAGCTTCACAATAAATAATGCCTTCAAGGCAAGTTCCGAGAAAATTACTCTTTAATTCAATAGTAGCAAAACCGCCGGCAGTTTCAGGGAGGTTAATGTAAGTTCCCCAGCCACATGTTGTATCGGCTAAAGCAATAATTGTCGCAGCATGCAAATAACCGTTTGGAGCTAGATGTTGGGGAGTTACTTTCATTTGACTCTTTAGTTTTTTTTCATCAATTTGCAATATTTCTAATCCAAGCATATCTGCAAGGCAATTACGACCAGGTTCATTTATTGTTTCTAAAGTAATCTCACGTTTCATTAATTATTCCTCCTCACAAACTCTTGTCCACATAAATTAGTGCAGTTTAACGTATGCAATTTTTGCTTTTTTAATATCCAGACCACATTTTACCATAGCCGGCCGGCCTTGAATACAAATAATATCATTTGTGCCATATAAAACTTGAATTAACCAATTGATGCTCCGATTCAATATTATGATTATTTATGCCGTACAACTTTTTTTACTATTATCACGGTTGATCATATATAATATGTTTGGCAGTAAATCAATAGCGTTAATAGTAAATCAGGAGGTAAAAAGCTTATGTACGATAATATTATCGATACCATTGGTCGTACTCCACTCGTTAAGATAAATAAATTAAACCCCAAACCACATATTCCACTTTACGCAAAGTTAGAGGGCTTTAACCCAACAGGGAGCATCAAAGATCGTATTGCCATAAAAATGATTGAACAGGCTGAAGAATGCGGCGCTCTCACTCCTGGGAAAACCATAATTGAGCCTACCTCCGGCAACACAGGGATCGGTTTGGCTATGATAGGAGCCGTAAAAGGATACGCCGTTGAAATAGTCATGAGTGAAGCGGTTTCGGTTGAACGCCGAAAAATGATTGAGGCTTTCGGAGCCAAGACTACTCTAACTGATCCCTCAAAAGGTACGGATGGAGCCATCATGAAAGCCCATGAACTTTGTCGTACCTATCCTGATAAATACTTTATGCCCAACCAGTTTTCCAATGAATACAATAAGCTGGCCCATTATGATACTACCGCACATGAAATCTGGGAGGACACCGGGGGCAAGGTTACCCATTTCGTTTCCGCTCTTGGTACCTCAGGAACTCTCATGGGAGT
>JAENYF010000044.1 GCA_016841905.1 Desulfoscipio geothermicus
TCGCTCAAACGAAGGTATAATCACCCGGGTAGAAACATAATATTACCCATTTCCCTTTGAGTTCGGATAAGCTATCATTCAAAAATTTGCCCTGAAAAAAAGCTGCCGCTGTAAAATCAGGGGCCGGTTTTCCTACTTTGAGCATATTTTTTTTAACCTCCTTCACTTCTGGTTCACCATTCACTTCCGCTTCAACGGTCATCTTTCTAATAGGTGGTCTTTGGCATCCTGGCTTAAATTCTTCCGCCATCAAATAAGCTCCTTTCTAATTTAATAAGATATCTTAATTTAAAATATCATGAAATTTTAAAATTAGCAATAAACGTTATTTATAAAAATAAATACTAATTATAATATGTTTTATTTATCTTGCTACTGCCAAAACAGCCGAAAAATGATGAAGTAAGCTATGCACAAGGATAATCCTTTTGATACGGATGGCCGATGAGTTGCCGCAATAACGTTAGCTAGATGGCGCGACCACAGTTATTAATAGGTTTAACATGGAACTGATGGTATATTATTCAAACCCCGGGAAATAATAAAACGTGTATTGGTCCAGCTTCTGACAATTAAAAGAAGCCAAAGAAAGGATGTTGCAAATGATCGAGCGAGATCGTCTTACAAGGGGATTTTACGCCGGGATAGGAGCTGGCGTTCTGCAAAATATATTGAGTTTTGTTGCCTATGCACAAGGCCTAACCACTTTGCGTATGGCGGACTGGTCTGCTATTGTCATCTTTGGCAAGAGCGGGCCATTTTCCACTGGTGAGATTTTGTTAGGCTTAGTTGGCCATATTATATGGAGTGGTCTTTTAGGCATTATTTTCGTGTACTTAATCCCATACATTAACCACCAGCACTTTACCTTAAAAGGATTACTATTCGGTTGGGTAGTATGGTTTTTTATCTATGGTGTTTCATTATTATATAAAGTTGAGCCAACCATGGGGCTTCCCCTAAAAACCCCAATATCTGATCTAGTCAATGCGAGTATTTATGGCCTTGTGCTTGTTTTAATCTTAACCAGGATAACAGAAAATAAATCATCAGAACAAAAACTGTAGAAAATACTCCCAAAAGGAGTATTTTTGACCATAGTAGATGCGACTATTATTTCTCATTCATCTCATACCAACAAAACTGAAGCAGCCAAGTTCGATTTCAGAATTGAGCCGGTTGAAAACATTGATAAGTTTTAAACACTGCTTCCTGCGCTGTGCAGAAATAGCAAAGCTCCTTTTATAGAGGGTAGGAGCTTTTAGCCTGACCGACAGTTTTTCGGCAGGCTTCATAATGGTAAATAAATGATTATAACCCTTGGAGCGGTAGTGGGGGCAGATATTGCAGATCCATAAATACAACATATACTTTTACTACCTTATGTTAATTTTTCAAATTGAAAAGTATAAAACTTATTTGTAATATCTCATTTTAATCTTTTTGTATGTAACGGCAATACCGTTTTTCTTCGCTCTGTATCAGACTTTAAAACTTTTAAGCTATATTGACAAAAACAAAGCATTCTCGGAATTATCTGTAATTGCGTTAATAAATATAAGAAACTGTGCAATTACAATCAGTATCCTGTATGTAGCGGGTACGCCACTCTTCTATCTAATGGCGGTGGTAGACGAGGCCCCAAGTGCCATACTAATCGGAATGGTCATAATCTTTGCTTCAATGGTGGTTACAGTCTTCGCTGCTGTTCTTTAAAAAGCTATTACAAAATGCCATAGATATAAAATAGAAAATGATTTAACGGTTTGAGATGAATAACATGGCCATTATAATCAATATTGATGTGATGCTGGCTAAAAGGAAAATGAGCGTCACAGAACTTTCGGAGAGGGTTGGAATAACGATGGCTAATCTTTCTATATTGAAAAATGGAAAGGCAAAGCAATTCGATTATAACTCTAGAGGCGATTTGTATTGAACACGTTATCGACGAAGTCAACTGTTCCAGATAGGCTCGGGGATGTCCTAACGCTGGGCTATACTATGGGTGGTGATGGGGCCCGGTTCTGTGCTTTGGGCCATCTCAATCATGGCCCGCAGTCCGTATCTGCCTTTAGTCGATAATTTCACGTGCCACATCTCCAAACGTATATACTTTAAGACGCATATTCAATCATCTTCTCCAGGGCCAGGGCAGCTTTCTCCCGGATAGCCTCCGGAACCGTTATTTTAGTCTCCATTGTTTCCAGGGAACTGAGAATTTTTTTCAGGGTGATGCTCTTCATATTGGGGCAGACCAGGTCTTCCTGAGCCAGCACCAGTTCCTTTTTGGGGCTTAGATGTTGTATTTTATGGAAGACACTGCATTCAGTACTAATAATCAAGGTGTCTTTATCCGATTTAGTGGCGTAATCAATGATGCCGGCGGTGCTGCCCACGTAATCAGCCAGCTCCACTACCTCCGGATCGCATTCCGGGTGCACCAAGACCGCCGCCTCCGGATGCTCGGCTTTGCGCTGCAGGATATCTGCCTTGGTTATATGGGCGTGGGTCGGGCAGTGGGAAGGGAACAAATCCAACTCCCGGTCCAGTTGACCGGCTAGAAAGGTGCCCAGGTTGGTGTCCGAGATAAAGAAAATCCGAGCCTCGCGGGGCAGTTTATTGATAATCTTAACCGCGTTGGAGGAAGTAACTCAGATGTCGGTGACTGCTTTGATGTCCGCCGGGGTATTTACGTAACTGACCACCAGCCCCTCCGGGTGTTCCTGTTTAAATTTCAGCACATCGCTACTAAAACCCCGGTTAACCAAAGACATAGCGACAAGATGCAGCAATGGCAAGGTTAACCCGACGAGCTTAAAAGTAGCCGGTGGTAAAGCAATTAGATACAAAGCAAAACCAGTAATTAACATTGCTCCGATTAAGATCCATTTGGGCCGACCTAAGATAATGCCGACAAGTGAAATCAATAATGAACCAAGAATGGCCGGCCAGCCAAACAATGTTTGGAATATCAACACATTTTCGTCTCCCTGCAAGCCAAAATATTTCTATTGATTAAACAATATATTAAGGGAATCTGCTAATCAACATAAACTTTTACTAACTGTAATAATTGCCAAAAGAGTTAGTAGTGCTAACATAAAAATTGACCATCTCGAGAGCCTCAGCCTGTATGATTGAAGTTGTGAGACAACAACATGCAGGGTGCTCGAATGGTCGATATTGAGAAACATCTTTCACATTATATATTTTGAACCATTGTCCTTCCACAGGAATCGGTGCCGGCCCATGCTTCGGGCCTTTGGCCACGACACACATGTTTCCCACTTCATGAGAATACTTACTATAACTATAGCGATTTGCGGCACGTCGGCTTATTATCCTTTTATAATCGGAATTGTGAATACCCAACCTTTAACCTTTTTGTACTTGCTTATTTACCCAAATTGTCGATTTCACTTAAGGACAGGTCAATAAAAAATTTCCTTAACATGTCCATCCTGATTATGTTAAGCATAAATTATTCATCTCTTATACTTTTATCTTCAACATTAACAGTAATATTGGAGTAATGCTTGGGCAAACTAAGTCCAAAATTTGCTCTAATGCATTTTAATATCCTTTTGTAGGATTCCAATACCAATTTTAATAGAATTATAAAATCGGGATCAGTTGCTAATCTTGAGAAAATCTGTGTCTGTCGGATATTATGATACCTATAATACTTATAGATTGGTAAAAATAAATTACCGGTGCCGGGTAATTGCTGAACCTTATTCGTTCAGAGGTTGTTCGGCTTTTATTTCGGTTAATAAGAGTGCGGTTTGCGTGCAGTTTAGCAGGTTTCGACGGTGCTACAATATGGTAAAAAGGTGAGCAGAACTGGAGGGAAGTGAGGCGATTATGTTAAGCAAAAGCGCCCCTCTCGGAGCGCTTTGCGTTAGATTTAGCATTTTCCGCCGTATCCACAGAACCCCATCCCAAAGACCAGTAGGATTAGGATTAGAAAGAGAATGAAACTACCATCGAAATTAGTTCCACAACCGCCGCCAGTTGATCCATAACCCATTAAACATACCTCCTAAGCTAAAGTTTAATTTTAGTTGCGTTATATACTATGCACCTGTGCAGAATGTGCTACCAGACCATTTTCCACAATGGCGTAATGACTTTCCCCTATATACTCTCCCGGACAGCCGAGCAGATCAAGCACTTTAATTTCCGTTCCTTTCGTTTATGATTCTTTTAGTTCAATATCAAAGAGATCATCATCCGAGAGTTCTTGCAAGATCTCCTCATTCAACTCTTATCGCAGCGTTATGGTTAAGCGGCGACCAGGTTTCTGCCATATGCTTTGGCTAACGGCCTTATTTTCCTCATAGCAAAATCTAGGCGGATTAACTAACCTGGCCCGGCTTAATCCTTGTAAAGTATCAGCCAGGCAAGCTGACCCAATTACAGTAAGGTTCAGATCCCGCGAGTTCAAGTGCCCCATAAATTCGCCTGCTATCAAAACCATGCGCACAGCCAAGTGCAAATTGGGGCACGCCTCCTGATGGTGGGCCAGGGCTTCTTTTAAAAATATGTTCCGGCGCATGACAGGATGAAAGGGCCGTATATAAGGGGTATCGGGCGAAAATATGATGTCCTGCTCATAATAAGATTTAATATCCAGAACCGGAGTCCCGTTAATCGCATCCAACCCGCTTAACTTGAGATTATTACCTTCTATTGAGTCCAGGTGTACCAGACATAAAGCGATAGGATTGGGGCGATGAGGTGCTCGCAAGCCAAATACTCCATATTCAGGTAGATTAGGGTTTACCCTGACCGGCACTTTGGTGAGACAATTACGGTCTGCTTTATGAAACCACAGCAATAGCCACAAGTGGGAGTTTTCTTCTATTCTTAACAAAGCTTTGCTATTTCTGATCCAAGGTCAAGCAGCTGCAGGGTTTATGAATTGTTAATTTTTTCAACATGACTTGTTGTATTTCTATTGCTATAATGTCTAGGTAATCATTCTCCAATTATATATTTTTTGGTAGGCTATAGAGAGACCTTCGGGCAGCTCACGGAAGACCAATGTTATTAACCCTTAATAACATTGGTCTTCTCTATTTTTATGGCAAAAAACTTTAGAGAAAAGATTAATGGCTGAGTAGAGGAGGAAACAGAATGAAGGATACGATGAAAGACCTGGTTTACCGCGGTCCTGAAAAAACTGGTTTGAGAGTGCAGCAATTGAATACATATGTCTTAGGCATACTGTGGGCGCTGGGCAGTTATGAGGAACATGCAGGAACCAAAACCATTTCTCGTTATTTTCAGCTCAGGCACCATAGGCCTTACTTCTTGCAGGTTGTGGAACAAGAAATGGCCCTGCAGACTAAGATCCGTACAGTGCGACATAATGGCAAGCCTCAATTCCGATTGAATATATACGATATTAATATAGAATACCTTAATTGGCTGGGCTGGCAAGCGCGACAGGCTGTAGAGCGTAATTACCCCTTCATGTCAGTTGGTCACCGTGATTTTATTCTGGCCTACCTGGAAATTCATAGCAAGTTGGACACAACCATAATCCTCAAGCGTTACGAAAGACCCCGCCTACGCATATACGGGAACATGCGATTACTAGCCGAGCTTACAAGGGTGCTGGCTGCTGAGGTGGGCACGGGGATTAAAAAACCACAGCAAGTAAAAAACAGGGAGTCAGGTATAAGCGGCACACTATTTTACCAAAGCCTCCAGGAATTACGAGCACTATTTAAGTATTTTTATAATCCACCACTTAAGCACTTTGATCATGAGTATTACGAGAAATTCAGCGGTCTACTGCGGGAGTGGCCGGACTAAAACCTGGTGTATAGGCATCATTAACCTGCAGGCCCACCGATCCATCGTAAAGGTTTTTAAACACCTGCTTGACAATATTTTGGAAAAGTTAGTGCTGCGCTTAGAAAACCTGGCTTGCCCGGTTTGCGCGCAAAATGTGGGGGCTATGCTGAACAAAACAAAGGGAGTTGAGCAAGCGGAAGTATTCTTCAACACAAGTAAAGCCAAAATGGCCTACGATGCAAAGGTAATTTCCCCCGCCCAAATTATCAAGGCTATATAGAAGATGGGTTATAACGCTAAACTAAAGTAAGAACCGGTCGGTGATAAAAATGGTCAACAGCAAGGCTATCAACAGTTCAATATGGTATTCATGGTTGCAGTGTGGACGGCACAGTAATAAAAGGTCATGGCAACATCAATGAGGCACATGTAACCGGCGAGCCCATGCCGGTGGGTAAAACGGTGGGCGACAAGATCTACAGCGGTACCATCAATGAAGTGGCCTACATGCAGGTTAAAACTGAAAAAGCCGGCGAAGACACCACCTTAGCCAGGATATTAACCCTGGTCGAGGAGGCCCAGGAAAGCAAAGCTCCCACCGAGCGATTTCTGGACAAGTTTGCCAGGTATTACACCCCTGGGATTATGTTGCTGGCGGTAATCGTTTATTTGTCGACCAGAGATATCGAAATAGCTCTCACGCTGCTGGTCATCGCCACACCTGTATCCATAGTGTCGGCCATTGGCAACGGGGCCAGGAGAGGCGTGCTGCTTAAAGGCGGGGAACACCAGGAAAAGGCCGGAAAAGTCAATGTAATTGCCTTTGATAAAACCGTCACCCTGACCTACGGCAACCCATCGGTAAAAGAGATTAAAGCATTTGTGGGCACCAGCAGCCAGGTCTTGGCCAGTGCGACTAGTGTGGAAGTACATTCCGAACATCACCTGACCAGAGCGATTGCCAATGAAGCGGGCGACCAGATTAAACCGGAGGAGGATTTTAAAGTATCCTGATAAGGGTGCCCCAGGCCATGTATCCGGTGTAAATGTTTTGGTGGAAAACCGGGTTTTAATAACTGATGCAGGCATTACCATACCAGTGGAAGTGGAAAATTACCTGCAGCAGGAGAGAGCCGGCTGTACCGCGATTATCACCGCGGAAGGCGGCCAGGTTACCGGTGTAGTGTCCATAACCGACCAGTTAAGGTCGGATGCAGCCGAGGTAATCGGCAGGCTAAAGAAAATCGGCATCAAGGTAATCATTCTTACCGGTGATAACCCACGCACTGCTGCGGCAATTGCCGGTGAATTGGGCTTGGATGAATTTAGCACCGGCCTTTTGCCGGAACAGAAAGTGGAAGTAATAAAAAAATACATGCAGCAGAGCATTCCATAACTTATTTTCAGAATAAGAAAGCAATTAAATAATGGCGAAACCGTATTCCCAAAAGGGAATTATCATACCCACAAAGAATACTTTATTTATTACTACCGGTAATTTTCTAAGGGTGGGTTATTACCAATGGGAAATGAGGATAAATACTATAATTTTTTTATAAACACAATAATCGGGATTTTTCAGAGTTCTCCAAAAGGGCATTTTATCATGGTTAACCCTGCTTTTGCTTATATGCTTGGTTATGGATCACCTGAAGAATTATTGAGTTCTGTAACCGACATAGAAAAACAATTGTATGTGAATGCAGAGGATCATGACAAATATATTCAACAGGTACTGGAAAATGGTTCCTACAGTTTTGGAGTTAATATTTACCGTAAAGATGGAAGCATAGCTTGGATATATAATAACGTACGTGTCGTTCGGGATAACAACGGTAATATCGATTATTATGAAGGTGTGGCCCAAGATATTACCCAAAGCAAGGAAACAATAGAACATTTAATAAAAGTCAACGAGAAACTAAATAAAGAAATTGCTGAGAGTAAGAGTATCGAAGGAAAACTAAAACTAAGTGAAGCCCGTCTTGAAGCTTTATTAAAGCTTAATCAAATGACAGAAGAATCTCTAAAAGAAATTACCGACTTTACTCTTGAGGAAGGGATTAGGCTCACAGGAAGCAGTGTTGGATATATTGCTTTTTATGATGAGGACAAAAAAGTGCTGGAAATGCATTCCTGGTCAAAAGGCTCCATGGAGCAATGTGCCATAAACGATAAGCCATATATTTATCCAATAGAAAAAACAGGGCTTTGGGGAGAGGCGGTACGTCAAAGAAAACCTCTTATGTCGAACGATTACTCTGCTCCCAACCCTTTTAAAAAAGGATATCCAAAAGGACATGTTAATTTGCTACGCCATATGCATTTACCGGTATTTGATGGTCAGCGCATTGTAATGTTGGCTGGTGTGGGTAATAAGAAAGAAGATTACGATGAGTCCGATGTTAATCAGTTAAACCTGCTGATGAGCGGCATGTGGAGGATTATACAGCGCAAGAGGGCTGAGGAAACATTAAAAAAATACCGCGACCACCTTGAAGATATGGTTGATGAGCGCACAAAACTACTACAAACAGCTTTAGCTAAACTTCAACTGAAAATTACTGAACGCAAACAAGCTGTAGAGTCATTAAAAACTGAACGTCAAAGACTTTATTCACTTTTGGACGGACTACCGGCAATTATTTATCTTAGGGATTCTGATTATAATATTTCCTTTAGTAACCGGTATTTTTGGAGATCTTTTGAGAGACCTGAAAATAAACGTTGCTTTGAAGTTATTCATAATAGACAAGAACCATGTGAAGGATGTCCATCAGACCGTGTCTTAAAAACAAAAATTCCAGAAACTTGGGAAAGAATATACCCCAATGGTAGAATATTTGAAGTATATACATATCCTTTCCAGGATATTAATAGTTCACCGCTGGTGCTGGATTTATTTATTGATATCACCAGTAGGAAACAGTTTGAACAGGAGATGTCCCGCCTTTCTAAACTAAATCTTATTGGAGAAATGGCAGCAGGTATTGCTCATGAAGTCAGAAACCCCATGACCATAGTTAGGGGTTTTCTACAACTACTGGGGAAGAAAAAAATATACCATCAGGACAAAGAATATCTCAATATGATGATTCAAGAACTAGATCGTGCCAACTCAATAATAACGGAATTCCTATCTCTTGCTAAAAATCGGGCTGTAGATTTTAAGGCACAAAACCTTAATCATATAGTGCATTCTTTATTTCCATTGATTCAAGCTGATGCCATGGAATCAGATAAGTACGTTACTTTAGAGTTAAATGAAATCCCAAATTTGCTTTTAGATGAAAAGGAAATTCGTCAATTAATTTTAAACTTAACCCGAAATGGTTTGGAAGCATTGCTTTCAGGCGGACATCTGACTATAAAAACGTATTTAGACGATAGTGAAGTGGTGCTATCGGTACAAGATCGTGGTAGGGGGATACCGGAAGACGTTCTTGATAAAATTGGAGCACCCTTTTTTACGACTAAAGATAATGGGACTGGTTTAGGCTTAGCAACATGTTACAGTATTGCAATTAGGCATAATGCCGGTATCAATTTTGATACCGGGCCGGATGGAACTACTTTTTATGTTAGGTTTAAAATATAATTGAAGCAAATAAAAAAGCTCGTTTGAACAGTATGTTTATGTTTATTGTGCGCATGCTTTTGTTCGGATAAAAACACTTCTTTGCTCAAATAATAAATAAAAATTTTTAAGAGCTATTAGGACAACGACTACTAATGACAGTATTAGAGGTACCTTTATAACAATATCGCATACAAATTTGCGTTTGATGGATAGCCTTTCAAGGAATAATGGATGGATTAATGCCCCGCTCAGATACCCCAATATACCTTCAGGAGTTACCGAAAATATTGATTTAGGAGAAGCATTTCACTTGTGGGATCACCTGACTTATAGATACGATAATATTTACCTTACGGAGACGTTCAAAGATTTAGTATCCGACAAGGATTTTAAATTTTTAGTTGCGATGAGTTTGCAGAGTGTATTAAAAAAACAAGAGTCCAGACTGGAAAAAGAATGCTTGCGTTTCGGCATACCTCTACCAAAAAAACCTGTGAGATTATTGCATGGCCTACAGATACCAAACATTTTATTCAGGATGATCTTATATATCGAAACGTTTATTCCGGTATCATAGGTGCCACGCTAATACATGTTGCGGCTGTTAAGCAAAGTATAACCAATGACCGCATAAGAAAGTTTTTCATAGAACTCTTTATAATGGACCCAGGAAATGCGACACGATTTTGCAGGGGATAAGCGACACCAATCTCGAATTAAACTAACTAAGCGAAAGGAGTATATCCCATGCAAAAAAAACAGTGGTCACCGGAGCAGAAATTACAGATAGTTTTAGAAACCTTAAAAGAAGAACGTCATATTGGCGAAATCGCCTCGGAATACGGAGTACATGTCAGTGTAATTCACCGCTGGAAGAAAGAGCTCTTAGAAGGCGCCGACAAGGTATTCGTTACCTCTAAAAGTGCTAAGGCTGCTGCTCAAGAAAAGCGCCAACAAGAGGAAACCATTGAAAACTTATACGCACAAGTCGGCCGTCTAACAACACAGTTGGATTGGCTTAAAAAAAAATCTGGCGGTATCATACCCCGTGAATGAACGCAAAGCTATGGTGGATTGGGACATCTCAAATCCACACTTAACCATAAAAGCTCAGACCGGGCTATTATCCTTGAATCGAACGGGTCTATACTGGACTGCCGAAAAGGTGTCTAAACACAAAGTGGAGATTAAGCACCTGATTGACAAGATCCACACGCGGCACCCATTTAAAGGCTCCAGGCGGATTGTTGACGACATTAATAAGATGGATGACATAGATTACAAGGTCAATCGCAAACGCATTCAACGATATATGCGGGAAATGGGAATACGGGTTATTTACCCCGGTCCCAACCTCAGCAAACGCAATAGGGCTCATTATGTGTACCCATACCTGCTCCGCAATATCAAACCGGCCCATCCTAATCATGTCTGGGGAATCGACATTACGTATTGTGCCATGCAAGGCCGTTGGATGTACCTGGTGGCCGTCATTGACTGGTATTCCAGGATGATTGTTGGATACGAGCTCTCTGATACGATGAATAAGGAATTTGTCATTAAGGCTGTAAACAAAGCCATCGAAACGCACGGAGCCCCTATTATATTAAATTCGGATCAAGGTAGCCAATTTACCAGCCCTAATTATATAAATACGCTCAAAAAATATGGCATCAAGATTAGCATGGACGGTAAAGGCAGAGCCCTGGATAACGCCATTACAGAGCGCTTTTGGAGAACCATCAAATGGGAAGATATTTACCTAAAGAACTACGAAACCCCCAGTGCTCTCCGCCAAGGTATTGCTACTTTTATGCGTTGTTACAATTTCGAGCGTCCACACACATCTATCGGCAAAAAGACTCCAGCAAGTGTTTATTATGCCACAACTAACTTACCGCAGCAATCTGCATAACTAAATATATTGAAAGAGAGATTAAACAAATGCCAATTTATTGAGCCACCTGATGTGAACAAAAATGACGCCGGTCTTGACTCCATGTGCTGTTTAATGGGTAACCCGACCGACGGATATACGCCAAATAATCAATTGCCTACGGTCGGGTTTATTAATCCTAGCACATGGAGTCAAGACTCTCCGCTTCGCTCCGACCACAAGCGGCGGCTAAGTGCTGTGAATGGGTTTCCCCCTCCCTATGGAGACCGCCATTTTTATAATTAATGTGAAATGTTAGGTGGATTATATGCATAACCTCACCATTTTAACTTATCGCAACATTCAGTCAGAAAGTTTTTTATGTTAAACCCAGTGTCGCTTTGAATTTAAAAAATCGTGTCTTGACATTGGGGTCCATTGTACTTAATCTCCGAGGTTAACATACAGACAAACTGATCAAATATGGCAATTTAAAAGGGTATTTAAACAGTGTACCTAGATATAGCTTAAAACTAGTTTAACATTTTAAACTACTCAGGGGATCGATAAGGAGAAGAATCAACAATGAGGCACAGCGCGGAAATCATTGACACCAAAACCAATTTACTTTATAACAATAGGGACAAAGCAATAAGGAAAGGATAGCCCGGGGAGAGCTATCCTTTCCTTATTTAAAGAGGTATTAAGTTTATTGGAAGGGTCTAGTACCGTTTGGTAATATAAATGAGTTGCGGTTGTACCATTATACAATAATGGCCTGATGTTATTGCCAAAAAACTGTAACTATAATAGATTAAGAAGCAGCTTATAAAGGGAGGGACAATAATTATGAAGGGCTTGGTGTTTTTGGACCTTTTAGGTTTTAGTAACATGGTAAGGAATGATTATCGTAGGGCAAAAGATGTTCTCGACGACTTCTTCAATATAGCTTATAAATTAATACATAAAAATCCGGAGATATCAGGAACTCTATTTTCTGATTCTTTAATTGCATATAGTGATGATAAGTCCTTATTGCTGGACACTGTTTGTCAGTTATATCGTGAATGTTTACGAATGAACACATGGTATACAGAAAGGGACCGATATTTTATTTTACCACGCGGAGGGATTTCTATTGGATTAGTAACTATTGAGCCTAAAACAGCAGCTCCCAATATAAACAATGAATTTATCGTTAGTCCTGCTTTAGTTCATTCAGTTAAAATGGAAAGTGGTGTTAAAGGTAGTCGCCTCCTGGTAGCTGTCAATTTGGATAATGGTGAGGCTATTGATTTCACTTGTAACCAGAATACTCGAACCATTCTATATGATGATGATTCAATTGAATTTTGGAGTAGATATCAATACAAAGATGCACTATGGTTCTCCGATCTATCAAAGGAAGAATACGATCAAAAACGAGAGATTGAAGAACTAATCGATATTGCTATTAAATTAGTAATTGATAATAATGCTATTGCTGAAAACATGATCCAACACATTGGTACTCTTAGAATTGGCCTTTTAAGTTACTCAAAATTCTTTGAGGCTACTAGACCTTCTGAATTGTTTTCCGATGTATTGCACATTTTTCGGGAAGATAAATATTGGTTAATATGGGTTGCACTTATTGAAATGGCTATGCAAAGCAAAGATTCGTGGGCTGTTTCAAGCATACCGGTCTTAAACGATTTCCTTAAAAAAGTGTCGTTATCGCCCGGCTGGATAGAAGTCTTAAAAGAGATAAATAAGAGTCGTAATCAATATATAAAAGGCCTTTTTGAACAACTATATAATTAAATATTAAGCGGTTCGTTCATATATGTAAACCACTAATTCATCGAAGAAGCACAGACTATCCTGTGCGGACTCTATGGGTTAAACGATTTAGTAGGTCATTGGATAATGGCCCATGTTATGCAATTTAACCAGAGTATGTCTACTAATAAAGCGTAACTTCAACATTAATTGTAGTAGATACGCCTTTTATGCTGTATGTAGGCAAATCAAATGTGGGTCAACCAAACCTTGCCAAATTCCATCTTTATCTTTTTTTTAAATACCTATTTACAGAAAATACTACGGTCTAAACCTTTCACCCAGCCGGTCCAGTCATCGTCCGGGTTTTCGTGGCTCACGACGGCGGTATTGAACATATCCACCGCAGTGTCCATCATGTCTAAATGATGCAGGATGGCGGCTTCTAGAAACTTGGGCCTTTTAGGCGACTGCCATTCATACTGACCGTGGTGGCTGACAATCATGTGCAGCAGCTTAAGTCGCAGCAGTTCAGGGAAGTTTGGTAACTGGTTAATATATTTATCCAGCATCTGGGTACCAAGTACGATGTGCCCGAGCAAGTGACCTTCGTCAGTAAAATCAATAGAGGTGTGAAAGCTGTATTCCTCAACTTTGCCCAGGTCATGAAGTAACGCCCCGGTTACAAGCAAGTCCCGGTCTAGACAAGGATAAACAGCGGCTATTTGCTCAGCAGTTTTGGCCATGCCCAGGCTGTGTTCCAATAGCCCCCAATGGTAGCGTGGTGATTGCGCTTGGCGGCGGGAGCTGTGAGGAAGGCGCTGAAGAAAGCTTCATCCGCTACAATTAAGGACAGCAATGCTTTTAAGTGCCTATCCTGCAGGGATTCGAGCACTGTAGCCAGTTTGTCCTGGGCTGCGGTCAGGTCCAGCCCGCTGGAGGGGATATATTTCCTGGGATCCACATCGTCCTCCGGACAAACCGTCAAGGCTGATATTTGTATTTGCAGCTTGCCGTTATATTCAGTCACCTGTCCTTGTAACAGAATAATATCCCCAGCTTTACAATTTTGATTAATCTCATCTGGGTTATCCCAAACCCGGCCTTCCATTTGACCTGTGCTATCACCCAGGACCACAGCCAGGTAGTGTCCCTTGCCGCTGCGCAAAGGCAGCAGTTTCTTTGACCACAAGGCAAAAGAGCCCCTGACTTCCTGCCCCAGTCTCATCTGCTTAATGAATATATCCGGCAATTGAACTCCCCCCAATTTATTTCCTATTACGTCCACGCTTCCGGTTGTATACCTTGTAACTCATTTGCTTGCGTGCTTCCTTATTGTAAAAAGACTCGGACTTAAGGTCAAGGTTATCTGAAAGTTCTCTAAACCAAATCAATATCTTCGTGGATTTCTGCTAACAGCCTCATATTCATGATTTGATTATTTATTTGTATGGCTTAATTGTAACTTAGGTTAAAGACAGCAGTTTGTCATCAGTTGATAAATTATTTTCAATGCTATATGACAGGTTCATTTTGGCACCGAATTTTTATGGGACGCTTTAATGCCTGACGGAAAGATGAATATAAACCGTAGAGAGAACCGATTATTAATTTCTCCCGTCTTATAAATAAATTTAAAGGAGGTTTTGTATTTGAAAAGAAAGTGATTAGTAATTCTGTTGGTTGGAGTATTTTTCATAGCTAATTTACCCAATAGTGTTCTGGCAACCCAACCAATCTCGTTAGCACAAAACGATGAGCAACTTCAGTTTGATATCCGATCTGTTATTGAATACGATCGGATACTGGTGCCGTTTCGAGCTATATTTGAAGCTTTAGGTGCTTTAGTGCTGGTTGGCTGTGTTGATAAAACCAACCCGGAGATTCACCACAGCGGTTCTATGGAAAAAGCAACTGACCGGGTACCTACAACGTATAAAATTGTTAACAATTTTGACATCGTTAAGATGACTGTTAAGCCAGGAACAGCTTCATGGCTCCATGGCAGTCTGGTCACGGGTGAATATCGCATTGTGAAAGATATACTGGTTCTTAGAGGTTCAGGGTATTATGTCACTTATTATTTGGCTGCAGAGCTTATAATTGACTAGCGCCCACATAATTATCCCTATCAACCTTATTTAATTGCTATAGAGGGAATAATAATACTAAGTGTAAGCCGAAGAACCGATATTCCCGCATTTTATAGTGAGCGGTTCTTTAACAGGCTAAATCATGGTTTTGTGTATGTTCGCAATCCTTTCAACGCGCATCAAATCTCGATTGTATAGTTTTTTTGGACCAAGAATGCCAAACCAATGATGCCATATTTTAATTATCACACCTTATGGCCAGGATATTGAAAGAGGTTAGTGATGCTCCCCTTCCCGGTCTTCCAACCACCTGTTCATCACCAATGACGCAGTCAAGTCCCCGGTGACATTCAGTGCTGTCCTGCTCATATCCAAGATTCTGTCAACTCCCAGTATGATAGCAATTCCAGCGGTCGGTATTCCTACACTTGTAAGTATTGTGGCCAGAATTACAATTCCCACTCCCGGAGTTGCCGGTGAACCAATTGACGCGCCCACTGATGTGACTAGAATTATAAGTAAAGCTGTAGAACTTAAATCCACATTAAAGACCTGAGCCAGAAAAACTGCAGCTGCAGCCTGATAGAGGGCAGTTCCATCCATATTAATTGTCGTCCCCAGGGGGATCATAAACTGGCTAATACCGGGCCGGACCCCCAGTTTTTCTTCAGCAATTTGAAGCGATAAAGGCATAACTGCTGCCGAACTGGAAGTGGAAAAGGCCAGTACCTGGGCAGGGCGTATCTTTCTTAAAAAATCTAAAATAGACATTCGGGTTACCAAAAAAACAATTGTACAATACATACATAACAGCATCAGCAAGCCCAGAATTACTGTAACCACGTAAGCCACCAAACCCAACAAGGCCTCCAGACCTACCAGAATCATAATCTGTGCCAGCAGGCCGAATACGGCTAACGGTGCGATAAGCATAGCCCATTGAACTACCGTCATACAAACGGACTGTATAGAGCCCATCAGTTCAAGCAAAAGCCGGGAATTCTTTGATTCCGTGCTGACCAGAGCAATTCCTACGATTACCGCAAATATCACTACTTGCAACATCTGTGTATTTACCATAGCCTGCAGAGGATTATTAGGCAACAGGTTAACAAGATAATTTGGTATATTGATAATGCCGGGATTGGCCAAGGTTTCCTCCACTCCCGACGGTAAGGGAGTCTCCTGGCTAAAATTAAACCCGCTTGTATCCAGGTAATGTCCGGGGTTTATAATCATGGCCACAGAAACACCAATAGTAACCGCCAGGCAGGTGGTAACAATAAAATAAAGTACCACACGCAGACCCATCTTTTTCAAAAATTCAATATCTTCGTTGCTGGCAATACCTTGAATAATTGATGCAAAAACCAGGGGAACAACAATCATTTGAATCAGGCTTAAAAATAATCTACCCGGTAAAGCCAGCCAGTTGCCAATTATCAAGCCAAGCTCATATGAAATCCAACCTATTGAGGGATTCACCGCAATACCTGTCAGGAGCCCCAGGATCATTGCGACCAGCATTTTAGCCCACAGATTCTGCTTCAACATTTCTTTGATTGGATTACTAATAATCGCTCTCACCCCCAGATAATTCCGTGCTTACGCGAATACTTATCAATTAAACCTCTCTTGTTGTAATGATTATATCAATTATATAACTTGTCTACTAATCTATAATATCCCTGACCTTTAGGTCAATACCTATAGTACTCTTACGTCATTAAACACGGGGTTATCGAATGAGACATTAGAGGGAGGTTCTAAGGCTGATATTTTTTAACCTTGTTAAGGATAGTTACATCCGGTCCAAAAGTATGCAGCAAATTAACAGGCTCTATTATCCTCAGATTAACGCTTAATAGTCATGACACTGCGACAGACTGGATGGTATTTTATTGACTACTCCTGATGGTACTATACTATCAGCCAATCCAGCAGCCTGTCAGATGTTTGGCAGAACCGAAGAAAAGTTATCTGCCGTTGGTTATAGTGGATTAGTTGACCCTGGAACAATAAACAATGTATTTTGACTATTGCTAATGACATTACCGAGTTAAGGCACTACCAGCAGGAAGTTGCCCGTTTGGACCGCCTGCATCTGATCGGGGAAATGTCTGCCGGCATCGGGCATGAAATTCGCAACCCCATGACTACCGTCAGGGGCTTCCTGCAGTTGCTCGGGGGGAAGGACAGGTATGCCCGAGACAAGGCTTATATTGATTTAATGCTCGAGGAGCTTGACCGCGTTAATGCCATTATCACCGAGTTTCTTTCACTAGCCAAGGATAAGCCGGTGGAAAAGAAAATTCGAAGCCTCAACCATAAGATCAGGACTATCTTTCCCTTGCTCCGGGCTGATGCCATGAAACAGGGAAAAAATATAGAAATGGAGCTTGCTGATCTACCCTACATAACTATTGATGAAAATGAGATTAAACAACTTATCCTTAACCTAGTTCGTAATGGACTGGAAGCCATGCCACCAGGAGGGCAACTGACCATTAAAACCTTCCAATCTAATGGTGAAGCAGTGCTGGCTGTGCAAGACCAGGGTACCGGGATAGCGCCGGAGGTGCTGGAGAAAATCGGCACACCTTTTTTTACCACTAAGGACCAGGGCACCGGGCTGGGGCTGGCGGTTTGCTACAGCATTGTCCAGAGGCATAACGCCAGGATAAATATAAAGACTGGCGCTGCCGGGACCACGTTTTATGTAAGTTTCAAAGTTAATCAGGTAGGTCTTGAGCCTGAATGACCAGTTCCTCACGGGTGACGGAACGATAATGTGTTTTTCCTCTGTCCGTACCTCTTGATGCACCGTAACATCCCCGGTTTGTACTCACTTTTTGGCGATTTCCAACTGCTCTTCACGCATCTGGAGCGTTTGGTCAGGTTCGGGCACAGCCGGTTTTTTAGCCGATACGGGGTAATTGGCGGCGGCCGGAAAGCTAATCAGGCCACCTATACCACCACCGGTAACCAGACCCAGTGCCGTTTTGGCCACGGCTGCCCCAATGGCGACAGAGGCCGATTCCAGGCCGAGTCCTGGATACAGAAAGCCGGCCAGCGCCCCCACCAGCCCGCCAATGGCTGCACCGGTTAAAATCCCTTTGAGCAAACGAGTATTAATGTAGTCTTTAACGCGAATATCCTGCTTTTTCATATGCTTCCCCTTTTAAAACGCCTCTAAAAATCAGCGTCATGTCATATTATCTTCCAACGTGCTCAAATCTATTCCAGCTTAAAGCCACACAGCGAGACCGGACACCCTGCAGCAAATTATAGCTAAAGTGTCAGTTACCGTTAACCACCAACCCCATCAAATCACTCCCCACTGCAATTAAATTTTTCTTGATCGTCAACCAAACCCGGTCACCTTAGGGGGTGACCCCAATTTCTTGCTGGTAGGAAGGCATCGCCGGGGTAATTACCTGGGACGCTGCTCCACGCGGTGCAGAGGCGAAGCTGCACGCAAGAAAATTAACAGGGCACCCGAAGGTGCCCGTTTTGATGTTCATAATTTGCTTGAGGTTTATTTATCATTATTTTTAACAGCATTGTCTGTAATTGCGTTTTCCCTGAAGAGGAAAGTGATGCAATAAAGACCGGCCAGACCAACTATGGAATAAATTAACCTACTCAAGCTAGATGTTTCTCTCAACTCAGCACCGCCAAAAATAGCGGCTACCAGATCCCATTGAAAGACACCGACCAACAACCAGTTAATAGCCCCGATAATTACCAGTACTAAAGCAGTTCTTGACAACCAATCCATGTAATAGCCTCCTCATTGTAATTTACCTCTATTCTTTAACAATTTAATGAATTTTATACTTACCCATTTACAAGTCACATTGACAATACATATTACACCATTCATACTATATTCAATTAATACTACCAAGCTGCAAAGTATAGCGGACTTAACTAATTGGAGAAGGAGCAAGAATAATGGTATATCTATTACTAGCTTTTTCTATAATATCTGAAGTATTTGGCTCTACCATGCTCAAACTCTCCGATAGTTATACCAAAAAACTTCCGGTTTTGGGAGTATTAGTAGGGTATGCCTTATGCTTTTATTTATTTTCATTAGCCTTATTAGAGCTTCCCCTGGGATTTTCGTATGCCGTGTGGAGCGGTTTAGGCACTGTCCTAACAACCATGGTAGGGTTATTTTTGTTTAAAGAAAAGATTAACCGGAAAGGGGTTTTCGGTATTTCGCTGGTGCTGGTAGGGGTTGTATTAATTAATCTAACCCAATAACAGTGCCAAAACCACTAAAACTCATAAATATTATATACCATAATCTATTGATCTCAATTTTTAAGGGAGATGGTAAGAAAAATGAAAGGTAGTTTATTCCTGACAGCTGCAATTATCTTAGAAGTGTTTGGATCGGCCATGCTAAAAATATCAGAAGGATTTACCGTTTTCTGGCCTTCATTAGGAGTAGTAATCGGGTATGCAGTTTCCTTTTTTTATTTTGGACTGGCCTTAAAGTATCTACCTTTGTCAACAGCCTACGCTGTGTGGGCTGGAATGGGGACAGCTTTAACGGCATTAGTTGGCATTGTGCTTTTCCATGAAGATATAAGTATTTTTAAAACCATAGCTTTTCTTACCATAATTGCAGGTGTTGTTATACTTAACAAATCAAAAGAAAAGGTGGTTCAAGAGGAAATTACCGAATAAACTAACCTGACCGGCCGTTACTTTTATTGAATATATTTTCCAATTGTTCTGCTTAACATAAAAAGGTCTATCAACTAAATAACTGCCTACGCTTTAGGCTTGACCTCGATGTATCCTAGGGCTTTCCTGGTGGGGCCGCTCGAACGCCTTCCGACTGTGATAAAAACGCACCCCCAATAAACCGAAAGGAGTATAAACTTATGACCAACGAGGAATTTCAAGTTCTAGTACTTCAACAACTCCCGTCACTCAACGAAGGTCAAAAATCACTTAAAGAAGGCCAGGCCAACATGGTAGCCCGCATGGACAAGCTTGAAAACGGACAGGACATATTGGCAACAGAAATACTAAACTTAAAATCCACAACCAATGCTATTGACACCAAATTATCCAAGCTGTCCACACGCATAGAAAACGAAATCGAGCCCAAAATCAACGCACTATTCGAAGGTCACCAACAACACTCTAAGCAGTTAACACGCATTGAAGAACAGGTCAATAAGCATGAAGAGTATATTCTGCGGAGGATTAAATAACCGTATTCTTCAAAGCTGCCACTTCAGTAAAATAGTTCTATATTAAAGGGAATATAACAGGTTTTGGCGAACCTTATAGAGCAAACAACGTGAACATGCTTTAAGTATCACGTTTTTTTAATCATAAGGGGGTAATGGGCATGGCCTTAAAAATACTTCATACCAGTGATGTTCATATTGGTATGAAATTCAACGGTTACCCTGAATTTATCCGGGGAGAATTGGTTGAGGCAAGGTTCAAAGTGCTGGCCAATCTCATACAAACGGCCAACGAGGAAGAGTGCCGTTTATTTGTTATTGCCGGCGACTTATTTGATAAGACAACCATAGCCAAAAAAGATGCTGAAAGAGTAATTAATATACTTGAGGATTTTGCCGGGGATTGCGTCCTGGTCATGCCGGGAAACCATGATTATGACAATGGGATGATTGAGCTTTGGGATTTATTTGCCGGAAAACTGTCCGACAAAATTGTTGTATTAAATGAAAATAAGGTTTATCAATTGGCTCAAACCCATGACTTAGATGCAGCCATCTATCCTGCTCCATGCAATAAAAAAATAAGTAAAGTCAACAACCTAGGCTGGATCAATGAATTACCAGAACTACCTGCAGCTGCCTTACATATCGGGATCGCCCATGGAGCTCTGGAGGGCTTATCTCCAGACTTAAAACAGGATTACTTTTATATGCAGGT
This sequence comes from Desulfoscipio geothermicus, assembly GCA_016841905.1. Lineage (GTDB taxonomy): Bacteria > Bacillota > Desulfotomaculia > Desulfotomaculales > Desulfallaceae > Sporotomaculum > Sporotomaculum geothermicum_C. Next base: position 21,053 of record JAENYF010000044.1, read on the forward strand.
AAGTGAGTTAGAACATATTCCGGTTGATCTTTGGCTGCTGGGGCATACTCATGTACCTTATCCGGATCTGGAGACTACGCAGGGCCATAAAATTTTTAATGCCGGTTCTCCTGAACCTGATGGCATGGACTGTTCCCATGTTGGTCATGCCTGGCTGATTGAAATTAATGAACAAAAGAATGTTCAAGCCCAAAGACTTACTACCGGTTGCTATAGATTTATTGATACTAAAGAGATTATTACTGATTGGGATTCCCTGGACAAGTTGAAACAAAAATATTTAAATGAAACAGCGGCTCAAACACTGCTGCGTCTAAACATCAAGGGACGGGTTGACCGTGAGTTATTTAACCAAAAACAAGCCCTTTACCAGGAGTTAGAACAGGGCTTGGGTTATGTTTTGATCGATGATTCAAGGTTAGGTTTAAAAATTACAGCGGATGTGATCGACCAGGAATTTACCGCCGGTTCTCTGCCCCACCAGCTTTTCATGGAGCTTATTGCGCAAAACGATGAAGAAGCTCTACAGGTAGCTTACGAATTGGTTAGAGAGGTAAAAGCCGGATGAAAATAAAGTATATCAAGTGCGAAAAATTTGGTGGCGTTTCTAATAAAATAATTAATTTTGAAGACGGTTTAAATGTCATTGTTGGTGCCAACGAGGCCGGTAAGAGCACGGTAATAGATGCCATGTTTGCCGCCTTATTTAGGAGCCACAATTTAAAACGAAATACAAATTTGGGCAGAGATTTTTATGAAAAATACCTCCCTTATCCAGATGGTGATAGTGCTGTCGTAGACACTTGTTTTAATATCAATAACCTGGATTATGAAATTAGCAAGGAATGGGGTATTGCTCCTTCCGGCAGCGTGAGTTTTGATGGTAAAAGGCTCAAAGATGAGGGTACTATTGCCCAAAAGCTGCAGGAGGCCCTGGGTTATGGTGAAAACACTTTTAAAAATATAGTATTTGCCAGGCAAAAAGACATCCAGGACGCCCTGGAGAGGATTAATAAAGACGAGGAAACCTCGGCTGTTATTGATAATATTTTAAAACGGGCGGTCATGGTTCTAGATGGGATTTCCGTAGAAAAATTAAAGAAACTAATTGATCAAAAGCTGCTGGCTTATTCTGCTAAATGGGACCTGGCAAACAACCGCCCCGAGGGTAATAAAGGTATTAACAACCCCTGGAAAAGAGGGATTGGCAGTGTTTTAGCCGGTTATTACCAAAAAGAACAACTTAAGCAGGACATGGAGAGTGCGCAAAAGGTCGAAATCGAATTCTCCTTGCTCAGTGAAAAGCTAAAAGCGGTGCGGGCCAGTAAACAACAGATTAAAGAACAGGGCAGTAAGTACGCTCAATTTGAAGGAGACATCATTCAACGTTCGATTTTAGAACCCCAGTTGTTAAACCTGCAAAAAGAAGCAGATGTATTAAGAGAAGTTAACAGACAATTCCCGATTATGCAAATTGAGTTTAGTAATAAAGGAAATGAACTGCAAAAGTTGGAGACCACAGCACAGCAATTAGAGGATGAACTAAAAAGCGTAGATTTAATCCAAAAAGCTCAGCAGACCAAACAACTCCTGGCTAAAGTTGACAGTATTAGTCAGGCAATAGCTGGAAAAATAGCCGAACAAAATAAGCTGGTTGAAATTAAGGACGAAGAAATCAGACGTTTGGATAAACTACACGAAAGCATGTTATCCGCCAAAGCTAAAATGGAAGCGGGAACCTTGCTGGGCAGATTAAACAAGAGTCAGGGTTACCTGGTTTTCGTCACTAGGGGTCTTTATGATCGGGAAGAGCTCACAGAAGGAGCCAATTTAACGGCAAGCGGCTATCTGCGTGTTGAAATTGAGGATGGCTTTGACCTGGAAGTAAGAGCAGGGGAAGTCGCCTTTGCCGAGCTCAAGCAACAGTACAAAGAGGCGGGAGACGAGCTTGCCGGTATATTGTCCAGGCTCAGTGTTCCCGATCTAGCCCAGGCCAAGGTAAATCACCGTCTATACAAGCAGCTGCAGAGTGATATTAATAGCCTGCAAAAACAAATTGAGACCTTGTTAGGGGATAGGACTGTTGAGCAGCTTAAAGCATCTATCCAACTAGTGGAAAACCTCAGTTCCAGGGATGCTAAAGAAATTAACCAGGACAGGCAAAAAATAAATAGTGAGCTAACCAACCTGAAAGCAGAAGTGATCAGCTTAGCTAAAACGATTAAAGAATGGAACGATAAATACGAAAGCCCGGATAAAGTAATTGACTTGCTGACCACTACTTTAATCAGTATTAAAGAAACAGACACCAAACTCCAAAACTTAGCTGCACTTCCACAGGAATTCAAAACTACGGAAGAATTTCTAAGTCATCTAAAGCAGTTAAGAGCGGCTTACGAACAAGCCGCTAAAGAAGATATCCAATTAACCCAGGATTATTACACCACCAAATTGCCTGATGTATCCTTTGAGGAATTAGCGCCTCTTTATAAGGAAGCTGAACTTAATTTTGAGAAGCAGCTGTCACATTTGCATTGCCTGCTGCGGATCAAGCAGACCTTAAATCACAAGTTAAAGGAATTAGATCAAGGTTCTAATGAACCTCTGGTTGAGTTATTCAGTAAATACCTGTCCATACTGACCCTGGGCAAATATTCGGTTGGTGATCTAAAGGGCAATCTTGAGGTGGGGATCATTAAGGAAGATAACACAGCCTTGCCAAGTACTTTGTTTTCTGCGGGGACTTATGACTGTGTGTTACTGGCCTTAAGGTTTGCCCTGCTGGAATATCTATTTAAAGATAAGCAAGGCTTTGTTGTCCTTGACGACTGCCTGGTTAATCTTGATCCCGGGCGAAAGGCCAAGGCTGTTGAATTAATTCTAGAATACGCTCGAGAAAACCAGGTCATCTTTACCACCTGTGACCCGGCCACTGCGGGTTTATTAAGCGGAAATGTTATTCATATTTAATCGAAAGCTAGTCGTTAACCAGCAACTTGATGCAATTTAGGGAACAGGGTATTGGTATTAATAGAACTGGCCTCGTTGGACGAATTCACCCCCAACCACAAGGAATTCCTGCACCTCTTGTTAAACATAATGGGCATCACAATCAACCGTATTGCCAATCATATGCAGGTAGAAAAACTACTCAAGGAATCCCAGATATTCACGGAAAAACTGCAAACCCAATCCGAAGAACTACAGCTTCAACAGGAAGAATTATAAACTTTTAACGAAAAGCTTGAAGAACAGCATAAAGACTCTAAACAAAAAACAGTTGAGCTGGAAAAGTTAAACTTTCTCTGGAAGAACAAGCACGTCAATTGGCATTAAGCTCCCAGTATAAAACAGATTTTCTTTCCAACATGTCGCATGAACTGCGCACACCACTGAACAGTCTATTGGTGCTGGCTCAAATACTGGCTGAGAATAGTGCCGGTAACCTTAGCGCTAAACAGGTTGAGTATGCGGAGACAATTATGTCCTCCGGCAAGGATCTCTTAAATTTAATTAATGACATTTTAGATTTATCTAAGATAGAGTCAGGTAAAATGGAATAAATTCACGGAGAAAGGCAGTGTTCTGCTGCAAATCAAAGTTGCGCCAATGCAAACTTCAGCAACTCCGATGCTGGCCATCTCGGTTATCGATACAGGTATTGGTATTCCCGAAGAAAAATATAACATAATATTTGAAGAATTTCTGCAGGCAGACGGAACCACTAACCGCAAGTATGGTGGAACGGGTTTGGGGTTATCCATTTCCAAAAAAATAGCAGAGCTGCTGGGAGGTTTTATCAGACTAGAAAGCCAGGAAGGTAAAGGCAGCACTTTTACCTTATTCATACCGCTGAATGTAGCTTATGATACCACTAAAGACGTAATAGTAAGCGAGGTAGCAGCAGGCTCGGAAGAAGAATTTAGTGATGATGTAAATCATCCTGAACCAGAGCAGCCCCAGGGGCCGCTGGAAGGGCGGAAAATATTAATAGTGGATGATGACCCGCGAAATGTTTTTGCCCTAACTGCTCTACTGGAAAACGATAAGATGGATGTATTATTTGCGGTTAACGGTAAAGACGGCATTAAAACCTTGCTGGAAAACTCAGATATTGACCTGGTGCTAATGGATATAATGCTACCCGAAATGGACGGCTATGAGGCGATGAGACATATCGGTCAAATGCCTCAATATCAAACCTTGCCCATCATAGCTCTGACGGCCAAGGATATGAAGTACGATCGGGAAAAATGCATTAATGCCGGAGGATCCGACTATATCAGTAAACCGGTAAACTTAAAGCAACTTCTGTCCTTAATGAAAGTTTGGTTATATAAATAGGTGGTATATTTAAACTCTGATTGATTGCAATGGGTCCCGGCATTATTACCCAATATTATTGGACCCTGCAGGTGGCGCTGCTGGTTGTGATGGTGTTTATATTATTTGCTCTTTTCTAAATAACTCTATTTCTTCTGATGAATAACCCAAATGGGCAAGAATCTCATTTGTATGTTCTCCTATTTTAGGGAAGATAGGTTTAAACTCACCGGGTGTATCTGAAAATTTTATCGGCAGGCCTGACAGGACCATGTCCTTCCCGGAGTCCTCAAAATCGGGCAACTTAATGAGCATTTCCCTGTTTAATACCTGGGGGTGCTTGCTTACCTCATCTAAATTAAGTACCGGGGTCAGACAAATATCATCGTCAGCAAACATTTGTAACCATTCAGCCTGGGTTTTGCTTTTCATAACTTCTCTAATGCCGTAAATCATTTCTTCCTGGCAATCCTTTTCCAACTGGATGGGTATATATTCGGGCCTGTTGATGAGTTGGCAAAACTCCTGCCAGAATTTTTCTTCCAGCGCTCCTAGGCTTAAGTATTTATGATCGCTGGTTTCATAAACCTGGTAACAAGCAAAACCACCGGTTAAAAAGCCTGCTCCCCTCTGAGGCAGCGTTCCCCAACCGGACCAATCCGCTAGAGTATAGGGCAGCAGGCTTATTAGCCCGTCCAGCATAGAAATGTCACAGTACTGTCCTCGACCGGTGTTCTGACGCTGGCGCAAGGCCATAAGAATCGCAATGGCTGCATATAGAGATCCACTCACACCACCCAACTGCACTGCAGAAAGAGCCGGTATGCTGTCTGCGGTTCCTGTCAAATCGGCGACACCGGCTAAACTGACGATATTTATGTCATGGGCGGCGTTTTTATTTATAGGACCAGTCCCACCATAACCACTAAGGGCGCAATAAATCAGACGTTCATTGACCGGCTTGAGATCTTCATAAGCTAACCCCAACTTTTCCATCATACCTGGTCGATAATTATGTACTAATACATCGCTGTCGGCCACCAGTCTGCGCAAGATGTCTTTACTTGCTAACTTTCTCAGATCCAGTGTAATACTCTTTTTATTCCGATTAACAACATAAAATCTAGCTGACTGTTCCTTAATAAAGGGCTGCATCCAGCGCCCCCTATCTCCACTGCGGTCTTCAACCTTGACAACTTCTGCTCCATAATCCGCTAATAACTGGGTACAAAAAGGACCGGGCAGAACCATCGACAAATCCAATATTTTAATACCCTCTAAAGGTAAACCCACCAAATCCCCTCCCTTTTTGATGTAAGGTGAATTATGCTAAGAATATTTCTCCGGGATTTGTTTGAAGTTGATACAGATTATAATATATATTATCAATAACAATATTACATAACAACAGCTCATCAAGAAAATTAATTTTAGCGAACCAAAAGCTTTTTAAAAACCCCAGCATTTTGCCCAGATACCAATTGCGTTATTATAAGGGCAAAACATTTTTTAACCTAAGAAATAGGAGATTTTGCTATTGAAATACTTGCCTTTGGCCTTACTATGGACCGCTTGGGCAACCTTACACAGCCTAATGGTTTCTCGTTGGGTTACCCACCGGGTCAAAAACAAATTAGACCATACTTATAATTAAGCAATTTGCATATTCCACAAGCCAATATAATCAAGGGTTTAAAGGCCA
>JAENYF010000045.1 GCA_016841905.1 Desulfoscipio geothermicus
CCTTAGCAAGTTCATGAACACGTTTTTTTACCATACAATCACCTCCGAATGATTATAATGTACACAAGTCAATCTCTCCCCTTTCCATCGCTCCGGCGATACCCCGGGCAAGCTGTTCATCTATTATCGCCACCACTGTACGGGGCGCCTTTCCCAGCAAAAAACCCAGTTCATTTTTGGAAGAGTAACAAAAAGTAGGGACACTGTTTTCTTTAGCCAACTGCACAAACTTCCCCCGACTGCGCTTTGATGCATCGCCAGCCAATATGAGTAATTTTACTTCATTTTTTAAAAAAGCATTTTGCACTGCGGTTTCGCCACTGACCACTTTACCCGCCCGCCTGCATAAACCAAGTAAATTAGCCACTGCATCGGTCATGGCTGTTCCACCCTTTCTAGCAGGCTCTCTTTAATTTCTTTAGTTATAGCGTGTTTTAACGATTTTTCCAGTCTTTTTCCCTTAAATGCCTTATCTAAACATTCTTTATTAGGGCAAATGTAAGCGCCTCGACCCGAACGCTTGCCGGTGCGATCTATCTCTACGGTCTCCTCCGGCGTGCGCACTACCCTAATTAATAATTTTTTGGGTTTCATTTCCTGACAGCCGACACACATTCTTTCCGGAATTTTTTTTACTTTAGGCAAGCCGAGACCCCCTATTCAATGAATTCCTCGGCAAATAAATCTTTGTAATCAGGATATAATTCAGCCATTTGACTTTCACTTTTAATGTCAATCTTCCAACCTGTTAGCTTAGCAGCCAGGCGAGCGTTTTGCCCTTCCTTACCTATAGCCAATGATAGCTGGTAATCAGGAACAATAACACGAGCCACCTTTTCATCCTCCCAGATTTCCACGGCTACTACCTTTGCCGGACTGAGAGAACTGGCTACAAATTTTGATGGTTCAGAATCCCATTTAATTATATCCAGTTTTTCCCCGTGCAGTTCATTTACTATTGTCTGTACCCGCATCCCCTTTGGTCCTACACATGCCCCAACTGGATCTACGTTTTCATCCCGGGAAAAAACCGCAATTTTAGAACGATAACCGGCCTCTCGGGCTACAGATTTCAATTCTACTACACCATCCTGGAGCTCAGGAACTTCCAATTCAAGGAGTCTTTTTAAAAGCCCCGGGTGTGTTCGGGAAACAAAAATTTGCGGTCCCTTGGTGGTTTTTTTCACCTCCACTATATAGGCCTTCACTCGATCGCCCGGAGCATAAGTTTCGCCTGGGATTTGCTCCGCCGGTGTTAAAATAGCCTCTGTTTTACCTAATTCAATAAATGCATTTTTTTGTTCAATACGCTGCACAACACCGCTAATGATATCCCCTTCGCGGTTGGCAAATTGCTCGTAAATTATATTCCGTTCGGCTTCACGAATCCGTTGTACCACTACCTGCTTGGCCGTCTGGGCCGCGATTCGGCCAAAATTGCGAGGTGTAACCTCTGTCTCTACCACATCATTCAAATTATATAGAGGATCAATGGCTCTAGCTTCAGACAGCGAGATTTCCAGACGCGAGTCTTGAACCTCTTCCACAACAATTCTCTGGGCATATACTTTACAATCGCCTGTTTCCCGATCTATAAGCACCTTGGCGTTTTGCAGCGAACCAAAATTCCTTTTATACGCTGAGAGCAATGCAGCCTCTATCGCCTCAAGTAAAACATTAGCGGAAATACCCTTTTCCCTTTCCAAGTCCTTCAGGGCTTCCAAGAATTCGGTATTCATTTAACCGTGTCCCTCCACAACAACTATTCCCGTACATAATATTTAGGCGTACCAATATTGAGCACAACCTTTAAAACTCGGGTGCCAGACGGGCCGAGGCAACCTGGTCCAACGGCAAAACAATACTGGTACCGTCTATATCAAGAGTTACCAAGTGATCTTCGGCAGCGATGATTTGTCCTTTAAACTTACGCCTGCCTGCAAAAGAAGCAAAAGTAGTTATTTTTACACTCTCACCGATAAATCTGGCAAAGTCAGCCGGTTTTTTTAACGGTCTATCTAAACCAGGTGATGAAACCTCCAAGGTGTACGCGTGGGGTATTGGATCATATTTGTCTAACAGCGGGTCTATATTTTCGGATACCAACTGACAGTCTTCGAGACCTATTCCTTTGGTCTGATCAATAAAAATTCTTAAAAACCAGTTTCCTCCCTCCCTGGTATATTTTATATCAACCAGTTCAAAGCCCAGCTCAACCAGTTTGGGGTTTATGATTTGTGCTACAGTGCTTTCGGTATTACTCATTTTGATATCCCCCTAATGCTAAACTACCGTTATCATTACTTTAGTATAATATGAAAGAGTGGGCAATACCCACTCCTTCAATAACAGGTCTACATAAAGTCTTTAGTAGTCATCTCTAAACAACCGGTCATCATTACTGGTCCCCAGGGACAACCTTCTTTCGCTCACGCCTAGCAACATTTAAGCACTATGTAGAGCTACTACTTATTATGACCAAAAACCATCAAAAAACAAATAGGGCACAAAAGCAAATTAATATTATCATAAAAGGGATCGTTTGACAAGGTGGGCACAAAATACATCATGACGCTACCTGTATAAAAATAATTAAAAAACCCTTAGTCCATTTGCCTTAGCTTAGCCTTAACAGCACCCACTACATTATTTAACGGTACCAACACTGTTTCACCGTCCCGCCGCAGGTAAAGCTCCACCTGTCCATTAGCTAATCCCTTTGACCCCACCGTAACGCGCACAGGGTAGCCCACCAGGTCCGCATCGTTAAATTTAACACCTGCACGCTCAGGCCGGTCATCAATAACAGTTTCAACGCCGGTAGCATTAAGACCATTATATATCGTTTCAGCTGCCTGCAGGAGTTTCTGATCCTTATTGCTAACCGGCACCACTATCACGTGATAAGGGGCAATTTGTACAGGCCAGATAATACCACGATCGTCATAGTTTTGCTCTACAGCAGCAGCCATTGTCCTGGTTACGCCAATTCCATAACAGCCCATTACATAGGGCTTAGCTTTACCGTTTTCATCCAAAAAAGTACCGCCTAGCGCTTTACTATATTTGGTGCCCAACTTAAAAACCTGGCCAACCTCTATTCCCCTGGCCTCATGTAATTCAGAACCGCAATGCGGACAAGGCTCACCGGCTTTCACTAAACGGAGGTCAATAATTACATCCGGTTTAAAATCCCGCTGCGGGTTGACATTAACCAAGTGCTTGTCTTTTTCATTAGCCCCGCAGACAGCATTAACCATCTTCGTTATTTCAGGATCAGCCACCAGCCTGACCCCGCTCAGGCCCACCGGGCCAGCATAGCCCACCGGAGCACCGGTTACCGATTGTACCGTCTGTTCATCAGCTAAATCCAACCTGACACAATCCAGAGCATTATACAGCTTGATTTCATTAATTTCTCGGTCTCCTCTAACCATTGCGGCTACGTTTTCCTTATCGGTGGTATAGATTACGGTTTTGATTATTTTTTCCGGTGGTACATTTAATAACTCTGTTACTTCATTGACAGTACGGCATCCCGGTGTTGCTACTGTTTGCAGCTGCTCGAGCGCATTAGTAATTGGGCTGGCTGCAGAAAATGTCTCGGCCCTTTCCTGGTTGGCCGCATAACCACATTTTTCATCCCCACAGTACAGCACAGTGGCTTCCCCTGATTCAGCCAACACCATAAACTCATGAGTATCGCTGCCACCAATAGCTCCAGAGTCTGCCACTACCGGTCTGAACTGTAAACCGCAGCGGCTAAAAACATTAGTATAAGCTTCATACATTTTATTATAACTAACATCAAGTCCAGCTTGATCACGATCAAATGAATATAAATCCTTCATGATAAATTCTCTGCCACGCATCAAACCAAACCTGGGCCGGCGCTCATCCCGATATTTGTTTTGGATTTGATACAGCAGCAGGGGCAACTGTTTATAAGAATTAACTTCGCCCTTAACCAGCGAAGTAATTATTTCCTCATGGGTGGGGCCCAAGCAAAAATCACGTCCATGCCTGTCCTTAAGCCTGAATAACTCAGGGCCGTATACATCCCAGCGTCCTGATTCCTGCCATAACTCCGCAGGCTGAATAATAGGCATCATGATCTCCTGACCACCCTGCCTGTCCATTTCTTCTCTGATAATTTGCTCGATTTTACGGACTACCCGCCAGGCCAAGGGCAGCAATGTGTACACACCAGCCGCCGCCTTGCGCATAAAACCCGCCCGCAGTAGCAATTGGTGGCTAATAACCTCAGCCTCCGCGGGTACCTCACGCAAAGTTGGCAGTAATAAATTAGATATCCTCATCTCCGTTCCTCCCTTGGATAATATGCTCAATTTCTTTCATCAGCTCTTCGACCAGTAGATTCTCCGGTACCTTTCTAATAATCTGTCCTTTGCAGAATATAAGCCCCTCCCCATTACCGCCTGCAATACCAACATCGGCATGTTTGGCTTCCCCAGGGCCGTTCACAACACATCCCATTACCGCAACTTTTAACGGTTGGTTTATCAAGGCTAAACGCTGTTCCACCTCACCGGCAATGCTAACCAGATCAATACGCGTTCGCCCACAGGTGGGACACGATATCAATTCTGCTCCTCGACTCCTTAGACCAAGAGCTTTTAATATTTCGTAAGCCACCCGCACCTCCTGTACCGGATCACCGGTCAAAGAGACACGTACGGTATCACCTAATCCTTCCCACAGCAGTGCCCCAATACCAACTGCCGACTTAATACTTCCCGCAAACATTGTCCCTGCTTCGGTAACGCCAATGTGAAACGGGTAATCCACCTTTTCAGCCAGCATGCGATAGGCAGTAAGCATAAGGGGCACATCCGAAGCCTTTAAGGAAATCTTAATGTCGAAAAAGCCCAGTTCCTCCAGTATAACCACATGTCGCAGAGCGCTTTGCACCAGCGCCTGTGGGGTTAATCCTTCCTGTACAAGATCTTTTTCCAAGGACCCGGCATTAACACCAATACGTATGGGTATATGCTTTTGCTGAGCCGCCTTGACCACCGCCACAACCTTATCCCGGCCGCCGATATTGCCCGGATTAATCCGCAGTCCATCTACACCGGCCTCAATAGCCGCAAGAGCCAAACGATAATCAAAATGAATATCCGCGACTAAAGGGATGGTCAACCCCTGTTTAATAGCCGGCAATGCCCTGACCGCCTCTTGATCAGGTACTGCCACCCTAACTATTTCACAACCAGCCTCGATTAGCCGTCCAATTTGTGCCCTGGTGGCAGCTACATCAGCTGTGTCGGTGTTGGTCATCGATTGCACTGAAACCGGAGCAGTGCCGCCCACGGTAACGCCACCTAATTGCACAGGTAGGCTTTTCCTACGCTGCATAAATATACCCTCCAACTCAAATCACGCATCCCGTACCATTCTGGTTTAATTATCACTTAAACAACATACATTATAACATTTTACAGCAGGATTTTCCAAACATACGGCCCAAACGCAAATTATTACCCCGGCATTTCTTGCCGGGGTTAATATTACCTGTTATCATTAGGGAGAGCCTTGGGGGCCTTGAGTAAATAGTTGTAAAACATCATTGTAGGTAACAAACACAACCAATAGCAACAGCAAACCAAACCCGACCAGATGGATAAAATTTTCTTTGGTGGGATCAACGGGACGTCCCCGCAACCCTTCCAAACCGAGAAACATGATCCGGCTACCATCTAAAGCTGGTATAGGAAATAAATTAAATAACCCTAGATTGATGCTTAAAAATGCAGCCAACTGCAACAAATAATAGAAACCCGTATCCACCGCCCGGTCGATTTCCCAAACCATTCGCACAGGCCCGCCCAAATCCGCAGGTGCCTGACCAACAAGCATCTGGCCCACAAAACTCAAGATCAATACAATCACCTGAGAAGTTAGCTTGACACCATTAACCAGTGCAGCTAGGGGATTTAATTTTTGTACCCGGGTAATACCGATCATCGCCCGGCCTTCTTCGCCTTCAATAGGGATTACCGTTAACTCTATCCTTTGCTCATCTCTGATGACCACCAAATCAGTAGGTAGACCGGGCCGACTGCTAATGGTTGAAATAATTTCTTCCCAATCAGCTATTTTTTTACCGGCAATGGAATAAATCTGGTCACCAACTCTAATGCCCGCCTGCTCAGCGGGTTGACCGGGTAAAACACCGGCCACCGTTGTGCCCTGCACAGGCATACCCTGCAGCATAAATATAATTGCCATCAACACCGCGGCTAGTAAAAAGTTCATCAGCGGACCGGCGATAATCACTGCTACACGCTGGAGTACTGTTTTATCATTAAAGCCCTTGCCTTCTTCCACTTTTTCTTCCTCGGGGTCCATTCCGGCCATGCGCACATACCCACCCAACGGGAATAAGCGCACGTTGTAATCAGTGCCTGCACGATTCTGGCCGAACAATTTAGGGCCAAAACCAAGACTGAACTCATGCACTTTGATACCTACCGCTTTAGCCACGGCAAAATGCCCCAGTTCATGAAAAAATATTAAAATAGCAAAAACAAAAATGGATGCCCAAAAAGTAGCCATACAGACCATCCTTTTTGAAAATTTTTTCATACTGCCACTCATTTAACCCTGGCAAAGTATGTAGAAAAGCTCTAATTCTTATATATACAAAGTTTTATTGACCTGCAGTTAGGCTAAACGAATAGTGTTTTATTACCTTATTAATTCTTCCGCACGACGGCGTGCCCAGCGATCCGTTTCCATTATTTCCTCCAGGGTATTGTACTGAAATGGGCTGTGTCCTTCCATAACTTTAGCCACTAATTTAGGAATTGCCTTAAATTCAAGTCTACCAGTTAAGAAAGCGTGTACAGCCATTTCGTTGGCCGCATTCAACACTGCCGGCATGGTTTTACCCACCCGACCGGCCTGGAAAGCCAGGTTCAGGGATGGAAATCGTTCAAAATCTGGCTCTGTAAAGGTTAGCTCACCGATTGGCCACTGTAGTCTAGTTACCTTTCCAGCCATCCGCTGAGGGTAAAAGAGAGCATACTGAATGGGTAACCGCATGTCAGGGACACCCATTTGAGCCAGCACCGAGCCATCATTAAATTCGACCATCGAATGGATAATGCTCTGCGGGTGGATTACTACATCAATACTATCATAATTAATATTAAACAACCATCTGGCCTCGATTACTTCCAAGCCTTTATTCATTAAAGTTGCTGAGTCAATGGTAATTTTAGCACCCATCTGCCAATTAGGGTGGTTGAGGGCCATCTCCGGGGTAATTGCTGTCATCTGTTCGTTTGACCAGTTGCGAAACGGCCCCCCCGAGGCAGTCAAAAGAAGTCTAGCCACATTATGGCTGTTTTCACCATGCAAACACTGCCAGATAGCGGAATGTTCGCTATCCACCGGCATAATATGCACACCATATTCCCGCGCCAAAAGCATAACTAGTTCACCTGCTGCTACCAGTGTCTCTTTATTGGCCAGTGCAATGGTTTTACCGGCCTTAATGGCTGCCACCGTAGGTTGCATACCAACCGCGCCAGATATAGCAGTTAAAACTGTATCAGCATCCGGAAAAGTTGCTACCGCCAGTAACCCCTCGCTACCGTAGTAGATATCAACTTTTTGATGCCCGTCCAACTGCTGCTGCAGCCAGCGGGCATCTTCCTCATGATGCAGGGATACTAGCTGAGGTTTGTATTTTTTAACCTGTTCCAAAAATAACAGTTTATTGTTTCCGGCTGCCATGGCTACCGGCTTTATTGTATTGGGTATACTATCGATAACCTGCAGAGTCTGGCGCCCAATAGATCCCGTGCACCCTAAAATAGCCAGTTGTTTCATTATACTCTCCAATTAAGCCTATTCACTTATTAACTGAACTTATCGAATTAACCACGGCCAGGATGGCGATAACCAACACCGGGCCTACTATCAACCCAACAACCCCCATGGTTTTCAAGCCCACAAACATAGCCACTAATACAGCCAAAGGATGCAGGCCCAAATTAGCCGCCACCACTTTGGCCTCCAGTAACGCCCTGATCACCATCACTAGCAAATAAAGCACGATAATCTGCACACCCAGCAGTATCTGGCCAGTGATAAACGACCAAATGGCCCAGGGGATATAAATCGTACCCGGTCCCAATATCGGTATCATATCCAAAAAACCAACCAGCAAACCAACGGTCAGGGCATATTTCGCACCGATTATATACAAACCGATAATACTCAAAAAAGTTGAAATAGAAACTAAAATCAGTTGTGCCCGTACATATGATAAAAAGGCCGCAGCCACCTGATTACTTATTTCCAGGATACGCATTCCCCAAGGCGATGGGACTATCCTGAGCCAAAGTCGGGCTACTTTTTCTCTATCTTTACTTAAAAAATAAGTCGCTACTAAACTGACCAGGATGACCATAATAACACTGGGAATACCACTCAAGATATTGAGCAGGATACTCAACAATTCTCCGGTCCAGTGTTGGATGATACCTGTCAGGTTATTTAGAGATGACTGCAAATTATCAGTTACACTTTTAGGTAAAGTGCCATAAAATAAGATGCCTTTTTTTACCCACAGGTCGATAAATTGCTGTGTTTCCGCTGCCCTTTGAGGCAGCGCCAGGTAAAGATCACTTAATTCCTTAACCAGCCTTAAAATAACCAAAGTAAATATTGAAATAACACTGCCAAAAAATACCAACATGGTAATGGACACAGCCACTGTTCTCGATACCCTGCCATAGCGACCAAAGAAAACTACTAGAGGTTCCATAAAAATACTGAAAATAACCGCCAACAAAAACGGAGACAAGACAGCCATTAAATATAACAGCCAGTCCAGCAACTCAGGCAGCACATATTTCGCAGTCAAGTAAAGAGCAAGTAGCGTTACCGTACCCGCCAGCACATATAATATTTTTGTTACTGCCCGCGGCAACTGTTTCACCTCAGTTTATTAGCATCCTACCCACATAATAATACACCAGTGGGGCCGTGAACAGCATACTGTCAAAACGGTCCAATATTCCTCCATGACCTGGAATCAATCTGCCGGAATCCTTAACCCCTGTCTGGCGTTTAATAGCTGATTCCACCAAATCACCGACCTGGGCTGCCATTCCAATAATAAGCCCCAGTAGCAATAATAGCCCCAGTGGCAGCTGGGTATAAAACAAAGCCACTACCCAGGCCGCGAGCAAACAAGCTAACAAACCACCCATTGCCCCCTCCACTGTTTTACCGGGACTAAGTTCAGGTGCCAGGCGCCGCCTACCCCAACGGCGACCAACCAAATAAGCCCCCGTATCATTGGACCAGGTACAAAAAAGCATGATAATCAACCATATCCAACCGTTTGGCAGTGTACTGAGTAAATAAATGAAAACAAGCAGACCCACATATATCGTACTAAAATAGGACGCTACAGCATCAAGGGGCGATAACCGTGGGTAAGCTACAAGCATAGCAACCAAATAAAATATTAAAAGAAGAATCGAAGCTTCGGCCGGGTAACCCACCTTATATTGATATGCCGCTACAGTCAGAAAAAGACAACCCGGTATTACTAAAATGAGGGGTACATGCAAATCCATTCGGGAAAACATCGAACTCATTTCCCGAACACCCAATAACATCAATGCTGCGGTTACGGCCAATAATACAACACCACCATACCATACCGCAGCAATTAATATAGGAACTCCAATAAGTGCACTTAATACCCTTAGCCAAAACACCATATCACCAACCCGGGTTGTTAATAATAGTTATTTTAATAAAACACTTTCAGAACACAATTAGTTATGTAATAGACCACCAAAACGTCTTTCCCTCAATTGAAAATCCAATAGCGCTTGTAAAAATTCCTTTCTGCCAAAATCAGGCCACATGGTATCGGTTAGCCAAAGTTCCGTATAAGCTAATTGCCACAACAGAAAGTTACTTACTCGGCAATCACCCGCCGGCCGAATCAACAAATCAGGATCCGGCTGTCCGACAGTATACAAATGAGCGGCCATTACCTGTTCGTTTATATCTTCAACCTTTAGCTCACCGTACATTATTTTTTTCCCAATTTCCTGTACAGCTCTAAGCAGTTCTGCCCTACCACCATAATTAATGGCCACATTAAAAAATAAGCCGGTATTGTTATTGCTGCGCCGAATGGCCATATCAGCTGCTTCCCGAGCTTTTTCCGGTAGTTCCGATAATATACCCATGGGATGTATACGTACGTTATTGGCACACAATTCATCGATCTCTTTATTGAGGTACTCGACCAACAAACTCATCAAAATGTTGACTTCCTCACGCGGTCTTTTCCAATTCTCAGTCGAAAATGCATATACTGTTAAATAATTTAACTTTAGCTCCACGCTTAGTTTGACAATCTCATGCAAAGCGTTAACGCCTGCCCTGTGTCCAAACGACCTGGGTGCACCGCGCCGGGTAGCCCACCGCCCGTTACCGTCCATGATGATCGCCACATGCACGGGCAATTTGCCCATGTCCAGCTGTTTCAATAATTCTTCTTCACTTATGTTCTTCTTCATGGAAACAGCATTTTTTGGACGGTCGCCCAACAGACGTTTAAACATTCCTGCACCCCTTTCTTATAAAACAACCCCCTCCGGAAAATGAGGGGGTTGTTCCATTATTCTTCAATAATGGCTCCGGTGGGGCATTCATCAACACAGGTTCCACATTCTAAGCATTTCTCTTGATCAATCTTGTAAATATCCCCTTCAATAATCGCATCATTGGGGCAGGATTCTTTACAAGTTCCACATGCCAGACAATCATCGGTTATTCTATACGCCAATTTCTACACCTCCTTCCCTGAAACATCTTTAGCCACCGTCAGTATAACACTGCCGCCGGTTAGCTTTCGGACACGAAGTACCCTATACCGTCCTGTCAATTCTCCACGGGGTGGCAAGGTAATTTCCACCTTAACTTGCCAACCCGCCGAACGACATAATTCTGTTGCAGCATCCAGTTCTAAAATCAATAGATCATCAATTTGTATATTGCTCACCACGATCACTACTAAGATAGATTAATATCTTTACTCATTGTCGAGCATGAATAACTCAGATATTTATTGAAAGCTAGCCAAAGCCATCAATACTCATTAAATTGTCATGATTTCTTTTTCTTTAGCAGCAAACAGAGCATCAATTTCTTTTATGTACTTATCTGTAAGCTTTTGCACTTCATCCTGCAAGCGCCGCAAATCGTCCTCAGAAATATCCCCATTCTTTTGCTGGTTCTTCAGTCCATCATTAGCGTCCCTGCGTAAATTGCGTACGGCTACTCGGCCTTCCTCAGCCTTCTTCTTAATAACTTTAACCAACTCTGTTCTTCTTTCCTTGGTCAATTGCGGTACTGCCAATCTAATTACGTTGCCGTCACTGGCAGGAGTAATACCCAAATCGGATTTTAATATAGCTTTTTCAATATCAGGCAAAGTGTTTTTATCCCAGGGCTGAATAACCAACAACCGTGCCTCGGGAACGTTGATATTAGCCATCTGATTTATCGGTGTCGGAGCTCCGTAATACTGCACCATAATTTTATCTAGCAATGCAGGTGTAGCTCTACCAGCACGCAGCGAGGCAAACTCTTTGTCTACTACTTCAACTGTTTTCTGCATATTTTTTTCAGCATCAGACAGAAGTGTCAATCAAATCACCTCCAACATACGTTCCAACATTTTCGCCTAAAACGGCCTTTTTTATATTGCCTGGTACATTAATGTCAAAAACAAACAAGGGAATACGGTTATCCATACAAAGAGAGGTAGCTGTTGAATCCATTACGCCAAGCCCTTTATTTAATACATCAATGTAAGTAAGCTGAGTAAACTTGATAGCATTTTTATTCTTTAGAGGGTCCGAATCATAAACACCATCAACCCGCTTGGCCATTAAAATTACCTCAGCTTCTATTTCAGCAGCCCGCAAAGCAGCTGCAGTATCGGTAGAAAAGTACGGGTTACCGGTACCTGCGGCAAATATTACCACACGGCCTTTTTCTAGGTGTCTGATAGCCCGCAATCGGATATATGGCTCAGCCACATCCCGCATTTCGATGGCAGTTTGCACCCTGGTGACAATGTTATGTTGGACCAAAGCATCCTGTAGGGCAAGCGAGTTGATAACTGTGGCCAGCATACCCATATAATCGGCAGTAGCCCTATCCATTCCCTTAGTACTACCGGCTACACCACGCCATATATTGCCACCACCAATAACCACCGCTACCTCAACACCTAACTGAACCACTTCTTTTATCTGTACCGCTATGGAAGATACAACCTCCGGATCTATGCCATAACCCATGGTTCCAGCTAAGGCCTCACCGCTAAGCTTCAATATAACCCTTTTAAACTTGGGTGCATCCATTAGGGCTATCTAACCTCCTGTCATTTCATCTTTATTATTCTACAAGAAAATGAAAATCCCTTTTTGGTCAATATTATTTTCTTGCTTGTGCCATTACCTCCGCAGCAAAATCATCCTGCCTTTTTTCCAGACCTTCACCAAGCTCATAACGCGCAAACCGGCGCACAGAAATATTTTCTCCAATTTTGGCAATTTTTTCAGTTACTAGCTGTCTAACAGTTTTATCCGTATCTTTAATAAATGGTTGCTCCAGCAGACAGATTTCCTTAAAAAACTTTTCAATCCGACCTTCCACCATTTTTTCGATAATTTTATCCGGTTTACCTTCATTGGCTGCCTGAGCAGATAAAATTTCCTTTTCCTTTGCAACCATGCTCTCGGGCACTTCTTCCTTATCCACGTACTGCGGACGAGCAGCAGCAATCTGCATCGCAATGTCCTTAACTAACTCTTTGAACTCATCGGTTTTAGCGACGAAATCTGTTTCACAGTTTATTTCAACCAGCACGCCAATTCTACCACCAGCATGAATATAGGACTCGATGAGACCCTCGGCTGTAATACGGCCTGATTTTTTAGCAGCAGAGGCTAAACCTTTTTCACGTAAAAAAACTATCGACTTTTCCAGGTCGCCTTCTGAAGCTACTAATGCCTTTTTACAATCCATCATCCCAGCACCGGATCTTTCACGTAGTTCTTTTACCATTGCTGCAGTTATTTCAGCCATATAATATAACCCCCTATAGCATGTTTTTTTTCTCGAAATATATTATTATATCCAAAAGTTTAAGTAAATAGAAAAAAGCAGGGGTAACCTTCCCAGGTTAATCCCCCGCCAACAAGTTATTCAGCAGTTTGTTCACCCTGGTTGCCTTCAATCACGGCATCAGCCATTTTTGCGGTTAAAAGCCTGACCGCCCTAATAGCATCATCATTACCGGGTATAATATAATCCACCTCGTCAGGATCACAATTGGTATCCACGATAGCTACAATGGGGATACCCAATTTGCGCCCCTCGGCAACGGCAATGCGCTCTTTGCGCGGGTCAATAACAAACAAAGCCTGGGGCAAACGATGCATTTCTTTAATACCACCCAGAAATTTAGCCAATCTTTCTTTTTCATGCAGCAGTTCAGCAACTTCTTTTTTGGGCAGTTTATCCATCGTCCCGTCTAATTCCATTTTTTCTAAAGCATGCAGTCTGTCAATTCTCCGGCGAATGGTCTGGAAATTAGTTAACATACCACCAAGCCATCGTTGGTTGACATAATACATGCCACACCGTTCAGCCTCTTCATGAACTGATTCCTGTGCCTGTTTTTTCGTACCGACAAACAATATGCTACCACCATCTTGTATGGTAGATTTTACAAAGTTATAGGCCTCCTCTACTTTTTTAACAGTCTTTTGTAAATCAATAATGTAAATGCCGTTGCGATCTGTAAAAATGTAAGGGGCCATCTTAGGATTCCATCTTCTGGTTTGGTGCCCAAAATGAACACCCGCCTCGAGCAGTTGTTTCATAGATATTACGGCCATTAGTGTAACACCTCCTCCCCAGCCGGTTTTTTCCTCCGCTACCATCATCTTTCCCAGGGCCCCACAGGGAACCGCCTGCGCAAAATCCGGCAGCGTGTGTATTTAACACCAGGATGTATTCTAACATAAAGTTTAACCAATGACAAGGCTACCCATTAAATAGAGCAAAAAAATCAGCCATCTCATAATGGCTGGCTGTTTATTTAAGTTAAGTTTAACGTTCTTTTAACCGTTCCAATTCTTCCAGCAAACGATCATTTAACACCTTAATAAAAGTACCCTTCATGCCTAGAGACTTAGATTCAATAACTCCTGCACTTTCAAACTTGCGCAAAGCGTTTACAATTACAGATCTAGTTATACCAACCCGGTCTGCTATCTTACTGGCCACGAGCAGTCCCTCATCGCCGTCAAGCTGTTCAAATATATGATGTACAGCGTCAAGCTCCGAATAGGACAGAGTACCAATGGCTATTTGTACAGCAGCTCGTTTTCTAGCTTCCTCCTCCATGCGGTCCTGGCGCGCACGCAATATTTCCATCCCAATAACAGTGGCACCTAGTTCAGCTAGAATTAAATCTTCATCATCGAAGCTTCGTTCAAATCTAGCAAGCACAAGCGTACCTAACCTGTTACCTGTACCTACAATGGGAACAAGGGTAGTATTCATTTTTTTGTTAAAGTGGCAGGTTAGTTCGTGATTTAAGTCGCAGGTATCATAGGGATTACAATAATTGGCAAAGGTTTCATTGATATTCATTACCTTTTCATTATACTCAGGCGGGAAACCCGTCGTTGATTCCACAATGCTTCTCGTCACGTCGCAATCAAAGCCCTTTAGGTAAGTATAACCTAAGACTTTGCCACGGCGGTCTAATATATAAACACTGCACTCGATAATTTCACTTAGTATTGCTGCAATCTCCTTAAAATCAACTGGGTGACCGGCAGATTTTTGTAGCACTCTATTAATTGAGCGGGTCTTGGCAAGTAAATTAGACAAGCTAAATCGCCTCTTTCTTATCCTAATTCAATTATTAAGCTTAATTATAATTGCAGATTTCTTATTAACCAATTGCAGTAAGTGCTGCAAATCATATAACCTAAAGCGCATAGCTTTACTTTCAGTTAAATATAATACCTGAAATATTGATATAGATAAAATAATGCATATTTTCTGTAAATTATTACTAGTTTACACTACAAAATATACCTGCTCAAGTCTTGATCCTTGACTACCTCACCAAGCTTTTGGACGACATATAGTTCATCAATATTAAAGGATCTATCTTCTAATTCGGTAGCACCGAAAGATACATCTTCCAATAACTTTTCCATAATGGTATGTAACCTTCTAGCCCCGATATTTTCAGTTTGCTCATTAACAGTATAAGCGATTTCTGCAATTTTCACAATAGAATTTGGTGAAAATATCACCTCTACACCTTCAGTGCGTAATAGTTCGATGTACTGTCTGATCAAAGAATTCTTGGGTTCCACTAGAATATGCCAAAAATCATCCTTGTTTAAGCTGGTCAACTCAACTCTGATCGGAAAGCGACCCTGCAGTTCGGGAATCAAATCTGAAGGTTTAGAAGCATGGAAGGCACCAGCCGCAATAAACAATATATGGTCTGTTTTAACCGGACCGTATTTAGTCATTACCGTGGAGCCCTCCACGATGGGCAATATATCCCTTTGTACGCCACCGCGCGAAACATCAGGGCCGGTACCACCCTCACGCATAGCAATTTTATCAATTTCGTCTAAAAATATAATCCCATCATTTTCCGCCAGCTTCACCGCAGATGAAGTCACCTCGTCCATATCAATCAGCTTTTGGGCCTCTTGTTGGGTTAAAATTTTGCGTGCCTCAGCAACAGTTAACCGGCGCAGGCGTTTTTTCTTCGGGAATATGTTCCCAAGCATATCACTTATATTTACACCCATCTCTTCCACACCTGAACCTGTAAATACTTCCATCATGGGTGGCCGACTGTCTTCCACCTCAATTTCTACATATTCTTTTTCCAGTTCACCTCTGGCTAACTTATCACGCAATGATTCTCTCTCAAACTTGACCCGGTTGGCCATTTGTTGATAATGGTTATTTTCCGTTTGATCCGGTTGACGTGTGGTCCCAAAGAGCATTTCTAAAGGATTACGCGCTTGTTTATCTTCTTTTGGCATGGGGGCTAGCAGTTCAATAATCCGTTCTTCAGCCATCATATTGGCTTTTTTCTCTACCATTACTATTCTTTCATTGCGCACCATGCGGATGGATGTTTCCACCAGGTCACGTACCATTGACTCCACATCACGCCCCACGTAACCCACTTCGGTAAACTTTGTTGCTTCCACCTTGACCATGGGCGCCTTAACTAGTTTGGCCAGGCGACGAGCAATTTCAGTTTTACCAACACCTGTTGGCCCGATCATCAATATATTTTTAGGCATTACCTCATCGCGCAAATCCTCGGGTAGCCTACTCCTGCGGTACCTGTTGCGCAAGGCAATAGCTACTGCTTTTTTTGCCTGGTTTTGCCCCACCACATATTTGTCAAGTTCCGCTACGATTTGCCTGGGCGTTAGCGAATTCATCTAAAAACCTCCGTTTTTCATAGTGTTTCAACAATGATCTGATGATTAGTGTAAATGCAGATATCAGCAGCTATAGACAGTGCTTCCCGGGCAATTTCGGCAGCACCTAACCCTGTGTGTTTAACTAACGCCCGGGCTGCCGCAATAGCGTACGGCCCACCAGAACCTATAGCAACCACTCCGTCATCAGGCTCAATAACTTCGCCATTCCCGCTGATTACCAGCATACAATCTTTATCCGCCACAATCAGCAGAGCCTCTAATTGCCGCAAATATTTATCAGTTCGCCATTCTTTAGCTAGCTCAACGGCCGCCCTTTTCATATTACCCTGGTAGGTCTCAAGTTTGGCCTCAAATTTTTCAAATAAAGTGATGGCGTCAGCTACAGAACCAGCGAACCCGGCCAATACAGACCCGCTATGCAAACGACGTAATTTGCGGGCATTATGCTTTAATATTGTATTTTGGCCAAAAGTCACCTGGCCATCACCGGCCATAGCCACATCAGTGCTGATCTTAACAGCCACTATCGTGGTGGCATGAAACATATGGTTATTCTCCTTTAAAATAATTTAGTCACGCTCTTGGGTGACATTGATCATAAACGCGCTTGATACGTTCCTTGCTTAAGTGGGTATAGATTTGGGTAGTAGAAAGCCGCGCGTGACCCAACAACTCCTGTACGGACCGCAAATCAGCTCCGTTATCCAGCAAGTGGGTAGCATAGGAATGGCGAAATGTATGCGGGCTGGTCTTGGCCTGCAGGTGTAGTTGTTGTACATATTGTTTAACCAGCCAGCGTACACCACGGTCGGTAAGCCGCCTGCCTTTGTTATTTAAAAAAAACGCTGATTGGCGTCCCTTTTCCCCATCCATTAATTGCGGGCGCACTTGATGCAAATAATAACGTACCGCTTCCACTGCATAACTTCCCAACGGAACCAAACGCTCCCGGTTTCCCTTAGCGATTACTTTGACATTTCCTCTGCTTAAGTCTATGTCGTCAATATCAATACGCACTAGCTCACTTACCCGAATACCAGTGCTATATAGCGTTTCCAGCATAGCCTGATCCCTTGCTCCCAATAGCTTTTGTCGCTCTGGACAGGCCAATAA
The DNA here is from genome assembly GCA_016841905.1 of Desulfoscipio geothermicus. Lineage (GTDB taxonomy): Bacteria > Bacillota > Desulfotomaculia > Desulfotomaculales > Desulfallaceae > Sporotomaculum > Sporotomaculum geothermicum_C. The sequence goes on from JAENYF010000045.1 coordinate 17,694, forward strand.
CCTGTCCATTTCCGCTTGGGCTAAAAAGCGGGGCAATTTCCTGACCCGCTTGGGAATACTGATTCTGGCTAGGGGATTGTCCACCAATACTCCTTCCCGGCACATATACTTGAAAAAAGACCGCCAGCTCGACATTCGCCTGGCAATGGTAGAACCTGATTTTTGCTGCGCATGCATATCCCCCAGGTAGTTCCTAAAAACCTCTTTAGTAACCTGGGCGGGGTGGAGGCTATAGTCTTCTATCCCCATTTGCCGGGCAAAAAAGGTTAGCCCGTCATATAAATCGTTATCATAGCTTTCTATTGTATGAGGAGAAGCATTTTTTTCCGTCAGTAAGTAAACAAAAAAACCATCAAAATAACTGTACATGGTTAAACCTCACCAATAACAATATATAATAGCGCTAATTAAGCACCAGCCACATGCGATTTTAGCCGCTGCGGCCCAGTGCTTTACTTTTTTTACTATTGCAGTAATTCCTGGCACTGCTTTAATTTTTCCAGCGCCCGGTTAGCATACATAGCGTTGCGCTTTTTCTTATCCCGCACCCATTCCTCCAGAGGTGGGAAAAGACCAAAGGTTATATTAATGGGCTGAAAATAACGTGCATCAGTTGAAGTTATGTAATGGGGCAGGGCTCCGTGGGCTGTTTCAACTGGCCAGACCACCGGTTGACATCCTTTTAACAGCATAGCAGCGTTTATGCCTGCTACAAGCCCGGAGGCAGCTGATTCAACATACCCCTCTACCCCGGTCAGCTGCCCGGCAAAAAGCAATTCCTCCTTCAATTTGCATTGATAAGTTGGCTTCAATAATACAGGAGAGTTAATATATGTATTGCGGTGCATAACTCCGTAGCGCACAAATTCAGCCTGCTCCAAACCAGGTATCATGCTAAAAACACGCTTTTGCTCACTCAATTTAAGATGGGTTTGAAAACCAACGATATTTAGCATCGTACCTGCTGCATTATCCCTGCGTAATTGGACTACAGCAAAAGGTCTCTTACCGGTACGCGGGTCAACCAGTCCTACAGGTTTAAGCGGCCCAAAACGCATGGTATCGGTGCCACGCTTAGCCAGCACTTCAATGGGCATACAGCCTTCAAAATTTATTTCTGGGTCAAAATCCTTGCGGGGCGCCCGCTCGGCGTTGGCTAAAGCCTGCTGAAAATCAGCGTACTCGGACTCGTTCATCGGACAGTTTAGATAGTCATCCTCACCCTTATCATAACGAGAGGACCAGAAAGTTTTAGCCAGATTAATTGATTCCAGGTTAACTATCGGAGCCACAGCATCGTAAAAATATAAATACTCTTGTCCGGTAAAATCTCTAATCTTCTCGGCCAGCCGGTCCGAAGTTAAAGGGCCAGAAGCGATCAGCACCACACCGTTCATTATATCAGTATATTCTTCCCTGTACACTGTGATTAGCGGGTGTTCTTCCAGTTTACAGGTAACAGAGCGGGCAAAACATTCCCGGTCTACAGCCAGCGCACCCCCGGCCGGCACGCTGCAGTCGTCGGCGCACTGCATTATAATTGAGTCTAACCTGCGCATTTCCTCTTTTAACAAACCCACTGCGTTTTCCAGGGCTCGGGCTCTGAGAGAATTGCTGCACACCAGCTCGGCAAAATAACCGGTTTGATGCGCCGGAGTATTCTTGGCCGGCCGCATTTCATATAGCCGCACTGGTATACCCCTGCAAGCTGCCTGCCAGGCTGCTTCGGACCCGGCTAGACCTGCCCCAATAATGATTAACGGTTCTTGCATGATTACCACCTCTGCACTCCCAACTAATTACAGCGTTTTAATAAGTACTTAGGGAATCATTTGGTTCATTTGAAGTAAGCTTATTCTCCCCTTCATCCTCTGCTGACGCGTTAATTTTACCTCCACACTCTTTGTTGGTGCATTGATATAATTTACCCTTTTTATTTTCCTTTAAAACCATCATGCTGTTACATTGCGGGCATTTATGATTAGTGGGCTGGTCCCAAACTACGAAATCGCATTCCGGATAGTTGCTGCAGCCAAAAAATTTTCTTCCTTTTTTGCTACGTCTCAGAACCAGTTCGCCCTGGCAATTCGGACAAGCTACGCCTGTGGGCTCCAGCAGCGGCTTGGCATTTCTGCACTCCGGAAATCCTGGACAGGCTAAGAACTTACCGTACCTGCCCATTTTAACGACCATATTCCTTCCGCAAACTTCACATATTTCATCAGTAACCTCATCCTCCACCTGGATCTGTTCAATTTCTTGATCGGCAACCTCCAGAGATTCCTGAAATGGCATGTAAAAATCCTCCAAGATGTGAACCCAATCCACATCCCCTTCTTCAACATCGTCCAATTTTTGCTCCATTTCAGCGGTAAACTCAACGTCAATGATATTATAAAAGTATTTTTTTAAAAGGTCCACAACAACCAAACCCAGCTCGGTGGGATAAAAATTTTTCTTTTCCCTGATTACATATCCTCTTTTTAAGATAGTATCGACGATTGGAGCGTAGGTACTGGGCCGGCCAATTCCCTTTTCCTCTAGAATCTTAATTAAAGTAGCGTCGGTAAACCGGGGCGGCGGCTGGGTAAAATGTTGATTAGGCACCATCGTTAATAGCTTTAATTTATCGCCTTCTTTAAGTTCCGGTAAAGTCTTTTCTTCGCTGCTATCATCCTCATCGTCCCGCCCTTCAATATATACCTTCATAAAGCCAGGAAATTTAATGATGGAACCAGCGGCCCTGAACATATACCTGCCTGCTCTCACATCCACGCTAGTAGTATCTATGATCGCAGGACTCATCTGGCTGGCAATAAATCTTTCCCAAATCAACTTGTACAACCTGTACTGCTCACGGGATAAAAATTGCTTAATACTATCGGGTTGCCGTTGCACAGAGGTAGGCCTGACGGACTCATGAGCGTCCTGTGCCCGGCCCTTTGGCGCTACGCGTTTCTTCTCAGAGGGCACATACTCGGTACCAAAACTCGAAGCTATGAAAGCAGCTGCCTCTTGCTCAGCTATTTCAGAAACCCGTGTGGAATCGGTACGGATATATGTGACCAGTCCCACCGGGCCTTCCTTGCCCAAATCCAATCCCTCATAGAGCTGCTGGGCTACCATCATGGTTTTCCGGGCTGTAAAATTTATTTTCCGATAAGCCTCCTGCTGCATACTGCTGGTAGTAAACGGTGGCGCTGGTTGTCTCTTTTTTTCCCGCCTCGTAACCTTGGCTACCTCGAAGGATTCATTTTGTAAATGCTCCCTGATATTATTAACCAAAGTTTCATTAGGAAGATGGGCTTTTTCACCGTCAATTTTATGTAATTTGGCTTCGAAGCTACCTGTTTTGCCTTTGACTAGCTTAGCAGTGAGGGACCAGTATTCTTCGGGTTCAAAAGCTTGGATTTCCTCCTCGCGGTCACAGATTAAACGCATGGCCACCGATTGCACCCGCCCGGCACTCAAGCCTTTTTTCACCTTGCGCCATAGCAACGGGCTGAGATTATAACCCACCAATCTATCTAAAACGCGCCTGGCCTGTTGGGCGTCCACCTTATGCCGGTCAACCGGGCGCGGGTGCTTAACGGCCTGCTGCACAGCTTGTTTGGTGATTTCATTAAATGCAATCCGGCACGGATCCTGTTCATTGATATTTAAGACATTGGCCAAGTGCCAGGCAATGGCCTCCCCTTCTCGGTCAGGGTCAGAGGCCAGCAACACTTTATCGGCCTTTTTAGTGGCGGCCTTTAGATCTTTAATGATATCCCCCTTACCCCTAATGGTTATATACTTAGGTTTAAAACCTTCCTCTACATCAACCCCAAATTGACTCTTTGGCAGGTCCCGTACATGTCCCATGGATGCCTTGACGGTATATTTATTACCGAGAAACTTACCCAAGCTTTTGGCCTTAGCTGGTGATTCCACAATTACTAAAGTTTTAGCCACACAGTTCACCTCAAGTTCTAGGTTTCGATAACCGGTCACTTAACAAGCGCCTCAAACAAATTTTCCTAACCGAATACCGTTTATTAAATCTATCCTATATTACATCGCGTTCTTTTAGAACATTATTTACCTGATAAAGCATAAAGCCTACCGGGCATCTGCCTGATTAAACCCTTCACTTCCAGAAACATCAAAGCTGACATTACTTCTCCTGCCGTGAGGCCTGATTTTTGCACAATAAGCTCCAAGGGAACACTTTCAAAATTTAATAATTTAAGCAATAGTTTTTCATTATCATCTAATTTTAAACCCTCGGCTGATTTTCGGGGCTCCGGTTTAATTGCGGTAAGGCCCAATTCCTCAATAATGTCCCCGGCACCAAGCACCGGTGCCGCTCCCTGTTTAATTAGCTCATTAGGACCGCGGCTCAACTTGGATGTAATATTCCCCGGCACCGCCATCACATCCCGCCCCTGCTCCAGTGCTACATGAGCTGTGATCAAAGCACCGCTCCGCTCGGCAGCCTCGACAACCACGATCAACTTGCACAACCCGCTGATTACTCGGTTACGAACCGGAAAATGCCAGGCCTCCGGTCCAGTGCCCGGTGGAAACTCACTGATTAACAGACCGTTTTGCACAATACTGCCCATGAGCCTAGCGTTTTCCTTAGGATAAGCCACATCTACTCCACAGCCCAGCACAGCAATAGTCTTACCACCAGCATCCAGTGTACCGCGGTGGGCAGCGGCATCAATGCCCCTAGCCAGGCCACTTACCACAACCACGCCGGCACCTGACAGCTCCCGGGCCAAGTTTTCTGTCACGCTCAAGCCGTAAGGAGTAGCCTTCCTTGACCCCACAAGGGCCACCGAGAGGTCATTAAAGCAATCGACCCGGCCGCGCAAAAACAATACCGGTGGTGGGTCGTAGATATTTTTTAACTGTTCGGGATAAGCGGCATCTGTATAAAAAAGCACCGTAATTTCCTGCTTATTTAGATAACTAGCCACCTTAGACAAATCACAGTTTCTCCGGCGCACCAGCATATCTACTTGATTTGCCGGACGTGAGCTAGCTAGGTCAATAAACTCTGGGTCAGGTGCCCGCCAGGCATCTTCGGGTGTACCGAAATAATCCATGATTGTCCAAAACTTACGGGCCTGCCCGGCCAGTACTAAATGCCAGGCAAGCCAATAGATTTTATCATTCAATTCAAATCACCACCGGGTCTTATTGATACCAATACTGAAAAATGTTCAAGATGTATACGGTTTTTCCTGCTTGTGCCAAAGTTATATTGTTATTATACTCTAAAAGAATTAAGTACTAATGGTTTATCTTTTTCGACAAACAGATCAATATTACTTTGGGTAAGTAGCAGGTCCGCAAACAAATCACAACACTTTTTCACCCGGTCGAGTGTGTTGGCCAAATTAAATTGCTCTGGTTTAAAACACTTTGCTTCCACCTCCGCCCAGGTTAGAGGCGTGGATACGGGAGCACCGGGCAAGGGTCTGAGGCTGTATATAAAGGCCATGGTTTTGCCCCACCCGTTTTGCAGGTAATCTAAATAAACCTTGCCCTTGCGCTTGTGAATACTTCTCTGTAGACTCACTCCACCAGGGTACGCCCTGACTATAATTTCAGCCAGTCTTTTCATCGCTCCTGTTACTTCAGCAAAAGTATGCTGCCCATCCAAGGGGATAAAAATATGCAGACCACGTGAGCCTGAGGTTTTAGGGAAGCCGGTAAGGCGAAATTCCTTTAGCACATCCCTTACCAACAAAGCTACCTGCAAAACCTCCCTAAAGTCAACCCCCTCGGCAGGGTCTAAATCAAATACCGCTAAATCCGGGTAGTCAATGTCCTCGATCCGGCTGAGCCAGCCGTGAATTTCCACGCAACCCTGGTTAACCAACCAAACCAGAGTTGCCGTTTCGTTGCAAACGATATAATTAATGATTTTGCCGGTATGCCAAACCGGGTAGGTTTCTACCCATTCCGGAGCATAGTCAGGGCATTCTTTTTGATAAAAATAATCCCCGGTTATGCCATCCGGGTATCTTTTCATCACCAGCGGTCGGTTATGTATATACGGTAAAATATAAGGTGCCATATCTAAATAGTATTTAATTAAATGAGCCTTGGTCAAGCCCAGATCGGGCCAAAACGGCTTATCCAGGTTAGTAATGGCTAATTCCCGCCCCTGTATATTCACCAATTCCCGCTTCGCCTCAGGCATAATCATCACCTTTTTTTTATTTAATTTTGATCTTCTACCTGCCCGGATTCTTCGGGCAACTTATCGCTGCGCAAGCCTTTATACACCGGGTGCCGCAAAATACCCACCCTGGTGAGGGTTAGGTATTCCACCCGACAAACCAGGCGTGGCTTTACCCAATGCACATCGTGCATCGGCGGCTGTTGCTCAATGAATGGTGGGCTTGCTGTACCAAGACCCACCATTTGCTTAAGCAAGCAAAGCTCATCATCCCGGCTTAGACCGCTGCCCACCATGCCCTGGTAAACAAAGCTTGTACCGTTCCAGGCAGCCAGGACCAGTGCTCCCAGCAATCGTCTTCCCCGCCCCTCGCTGTAGCCACAAATGACCAGGTCGGCCTCCCGGGTATGGCGCAACTTTTTCCAGTATGATGAGCGGGTGCCGGGTAAATATTTACTGTCCATCCTTTTAGCTACTACCCCTTCAAGGCCTTTATCCACACAGGCTCGATAATAGGCAACCCCTTCCCCCTGCACCGGCTCGGGGATGATCAAATTATCACCCGTAAGGGCAGCAGCCTGCAGATATTCCCGGCGTTCATGCAAAGCCAACTGCATTAAGGATTTACCCCGGTAATATAAAATATCGAATGCTACATAAATAGCCGGCAGCGCCTGCGCTGCCCGCCAAACTCGGTTACCTTCTACTAGCTTGGCCCGTGACTGCAAAGCATCAAAAGAAGGTTTACCGTCCTTCAAGACAATAATTTCGCCGTCCAGGAGTAGAGGTTGCTCATTGACCCGCAGATGCATACCCCCAAGGTCGGGAAATGCAGCGGTAATATTTTTTAAGTTTCTGGAAACCAGAGTAGTTTGGCCATCCAGATAGGCCAGGCATCGGTACCCATCCCATTTGATTTCAAAAAAGTAATCGGGATGATCAAAGGGCTGAGCTGGCACTGCCAGCATTGGTTTCACCAGCGGCAGAACGCCTGTATCTGCCAGATTCATGAGCCTTTACCTGCCATCTGGCGCTTTTTCCGATTAACTCGCTCTTCTTTAGCTATTTCAATACTGGCCTGTAGCGCCGCCATCAGGTCAACCACATTTTCAGCTACGGGGACAGCAGGTTTATCCACTACCGTATCACCTGCAATTTTAGCCTGGAGCATGGCATTCACCTTTTCACGATAAGTACTGGTATATTTACCAGGTTCGAAATCTATGGAAAGATTGTCAATTAAGTTTACCGCCATCTTTATTTCGTTCTCATGCAGGTTAGCATGACCGCCAATTTCTTCAACTTGTTCAACCGCACGCACTTCATCGGCATAAAACATCGTTTCCAAAATTAACGCCCGATCGGTGGGCCTGATTACAGCCAAAGACTCTCGATTCCTGATTGTGATCAGGGCAACGGCAACCCGAGAAGTCTCAAGCATAGCTTGCCTCAAAAGCTCGTAAACTTTTTTACCGCCCTCTCCCGGGCCTAGATAATAGGAACGGTCGTAATAAACAGGATCAATTTTTTGCGACTCCACAAAATCCATAATAGCTACGCTGCGATTCTTTTCCCCGGACAAGCCGGCTAATTCATCCTCGGTAACGGTTATATAATGACCCTTTTCATACTCATAGCCCCGTACTATTTCCTCGGTTTTTACTTCCCCAGCACATTGAGGGCAGTAGCGCACATAACGCAGTGGGGTATTACACCGGGCATGCAGGTAATTAAACTTCACATCTTTCTTATCAGTGGCTGCATACATCTTCACCGGTACATAAATTAACCCAAAGGTAATCGCACCTTTCCAGAGAGCCCGCATAATTTCACCGTCCTTGATAGATACTGCCATGTACACAGCAAACATCAATTTTATTATTCTTAGAATGCTAAAAAATTACCCCGTCCATGCGGGGTAATTTGTTCCTGTGATTAAATCATTAATTCTATAATATTTTACTTTAAAATTCCCTGGTGCGGGGATGTGCCGGGTTAGTGAAAATATCTTGCGGGCTGGCCTCTTCCAAAATACACCCGTTATTCATAAAAATTACCCGGTCGGCCGCTTCACGGGCAAAACCCATTTCGTGAGTGACCACAACCATGGTCATCCCTTCCCGGGCTAAATCCTTAATTACCTTCAGCACTTCGCCCACCAGTTCGGGGTCTAGAGCACTGGTAGGTTCATCAAACAGCATGACCTGGGGCTGCATAGCTAAAGCCCGGGCAATGGCCACTCGCTGCTGGTGACCACCGGATAGCTGCACCGGGTAAGCGTCGGCCTTATCGGCCAGCCCCACTTTGGCCAGCAGCGCCAAAGACCGGGCTTTTGCTTCGGCCACCGAAATTTTAGCTACGGTCAGCGGTCCTTCCATCACATTTTGCAACGCTGTTTGGTGGGGAAACAAATTAAACCGCTGAAAAACCATCCCCATGCGGCTGCGTAAACGGTAGATATTCTTTCTGCTGTCGTCCACAAGCCGCCTATCGGTCAGCTTAATTTTACCGATAGGCTGGCCCTCCATGGTAATATACCCGTCGTCAATGGTCTCCAGGTAATTTAGACAGCGTAAAAAGGTGCTCTTGCCGGACCCGCTGGGTCCGATAATAACCACCACTTCCCCCCTGGCCACGGTAAGGCTTACATCCTTTAGCACATGCAGTTTGCCAAAATGCTTATTAATATGCTCCACTACAATCAAAGATTTCACCTTCCGTTAACTAGCGTCGGATATGGCTAGACGCTTAAGCGGGCTAATAGTTTAACCAACTAAAGAATTAAAGTCAATACATTGAAATTTAGATATAAATAACTCAACTTTCGCAGTTCAAAAATCAGTTTAAAGCCTATAAAATAAGAGTT
>JAENYF010000091.1 GCA_016841905.1 Desulfoscipio geothermicus
GGCCTTTAAACCCTTGATTATATTGGCTTGTGGAATATGCAAATTGCTTATTTAAGTGTTAAAACAAGCTTATCTATAATTGTATAGTATATTGTTCAGTCATGATCAGCGATGCAATTTCTGCCGCTTACATATTATAATGTTGCCTGACGCAGCCAAACAACCCTTACTGGTTGGCGCACTGAGCAAAGCCCTATTCGTATAATAAAAAAAATAATGAAGCACGGGGCATTAATCATCCCCGTGCTTCCCATCGCAAGCAACGCAATGGTCTCCCCAGAAGCGATCGGCCAAAGTCAACTTACTGTAGTTAATGGCTTCGCTGGGAGCTGTGGCGGTAATCTTTTCATAGCACTTGTCACACACCTTTTTCCCCGCAGCACTTACCAACGCTGCCGGCATTCCCAGCCGTTCAAGTCTTGTTTTCCTGTCTGGAACAAAAATATCGGCTACATCCACAGTGTCGCTACTTACTATAACCAATCCGGTATCGCCTGTCATAGCCGAGTCGTGAATAACAGTACAAATTTTGCCCACCTGCTCAGCTAACTCGCGGTACTTTTCCGCTGAGCGGTAATTGATGTCACCGCTGATGATCATTTGAGCTGCCCGAGGATCCTTTAAGGACTCCAATATTTCCGGGTAAACTGCCGGTTCTGCAACTTGCTTTTTACTCAGTAACCGTATAACACGTTCCCTAAACTCGCCTAAATATCGGTTCTTTTCATCACGCTTAATTTCCGGAGCACCATGCATGCCCATCGCGAAAGCCTGAGCTAGGGAATCTTTATTAACCCATGATTTTATTTCATCTCTTTGCAGATCGCTTGCCATCATAAACCTTCTTTCATTTGACACATCTGTTTTCAACATACGCGAAAATTAATATAATTAAGCTAGTGTTTTCGAAAAGAAAGTTTTTTATGATGAAGCTCGACATTCCCGGCCAAGAACCTCTTTAAACACCTTGTACTGAACTATAATGGGCTATGACGGCATACTGTTACCCGTGTGGAAAAAAGGATAGATTAACTGAGTAAAAAACAGATCCAGATACTAAAGCCGTTACTTTTGGTATTTATGGGGGTGAATGCTGCGGCATTAATGGCGCAGTGCATATTCTTGGCCTAACCGGTGAAGAGAAAGTAATTCTGTGACAACTTTGGAAGCGGACTATGTAGCAGCGGTAGGTAATGGCGCCTGATAGACCGATGCTGGATCAGGGAGGCTCTAGCAATCGTTTTACTGGGTCCCGAATGAACTGCAGCGTTTATCATATCATCTGCTGATGTGGCAGTAACGGGTATCTCCGATGGTTTGGAGCTGCTCTTGCAGCCTAAACGAATTAGCAGTACGTTAAGGCTCAAGAGAAACCACCAAGGTAACCAAACCATTATTAATCCTTACCCTACAACGTTAGCTAAACCTTACAGATATAGCCTGGTTAACAAGTAAACGTTCAAATTAAAAATTAACCATGAAAATCTATTCCCTAGCTAGTTTGGTATTAAATCAGAAACCAGATTATTGAAGCTCTGCTGCGCAAATAAAACAGACCGTTCTGGCAGTGCTAATAATCCGGGTTTTCAATTTCCCCCAGGAAATATCTAGCCCGGTCACGATAACGCCGCGCCATCTTACCAAAATTATCTATATCCTCCGGAGTTAATTCGCGCACCACTTTGGCTGGAGAACCCATCACCAGTGAACACGGTGGAATCTCTTTGCCCCCTAAAACGAGCGAACCTGCACCAACGACACTGTGTTCACCGATTACAGCACCGGACAGCACAATTGCTCCCATACCAATCATGGCGCCATCCCCAACGTGACACCCATGCAGGGTAGCGTGATGCGCAACCGTAACATTATCGCCAATAACCAGCGGCGAGCCACCATCCTCATGCAAAACCGCACCATCCTGGATATTGGTGCCACTGCCTATGCTCACCTCATCTGCATCACCACGAATTACCACATTATACCAGATACTAGAATACGCGCCTATAACCACCCGCCCAATAATACGGGCTCCCGGGGCCACGAAAACTGTTTGGTCCAATACTGGCAGTTTATCCCCATAACTAATAATATTTATATCAGTCATATCATAACCTCCAAGATTATTACGGTTTCCTTAAGTATTGCTTTACAAAACTAAATCAAACAACACATCACTAGCGTTGCATAAAAGTGGTTTTCCATTTTCAAGGTTATGTCTAAAATA
>JAENYF010000046.1 GCA_016841905.1 Desulfoscipio geothermicus
ATGCTTTTTGTGTTTTATTTTGGATTGAATTTGGACTTTTTCAGTGGTCTCGGACGGTTCTCCTGTGCCACTAGCTAAGCCTAGCAACATTGTGGAATAGCAAATCGTTATCCTGCATATTTACCTCAGACTTAAACCTCATGCAACCTGGTCCATCGTCTGTAGAGTCGTATTTGATTTTATCAAATCAATAATACTCTCATCATCTGACCCCTAAAACCCCTTCATCAAACCAACACAAAAGCTTTGCCATTCCACTTAATTTTTTTCAATTTAGTTCCACTTGAAATATAAAGCGGATGCTTGGGGCAACACTTTTTGGTAAGTTCAAAACAAAAATACTCATAACCTTTACTATCTAAAAATTCAGCTACTTCCTTCTCACGGTTGAAATCCTTTACGCCTTTTAATTCTTTGACTGCGTTGCCCCATCCAAGTACTATAACATCAGAATTTTCTATAGAATCTATAATATAATTTTCCCACTCTTCCCCAATTAGTATATGTTTCGGCTCCCCGGATAGGTTTTCTAGCTTGGTAGCCTTAATAGCAAATAAGTTCACAACACGTAGTCCACCATACCCATTCTCTTTTGCTAATCTTACACAACTTTTAATAGTATTATCATCCTCATAAGCGTCTGCAGTGCTGGGGTTAAGCAAAAAATACAATAAAATATCTTTACTATCATCCCATATTCTTGTAAGTGAGTATCGGTACTTGTTATCAACTCCTTGAACTGCGTCTTTTACATCATACTCCATAATTTCCCCTCCTTTAAAACTCAATTCTGTTTCAACGTGCTTTTAAACGCCCCGCTCCATCCCCGAGGCCGGCACCTGCCACAGTTTATCACCTACCCCCGCGTTTTTTATAGTCTTCGTCGATGCGTGCTTTCCAGTTTTCCGAGATAAACCGGCTGGCGCGCAAATTACTTATCGCCTCGTTAAGCACTTCATAGTTCAACCGGGTCCCTTCACTATCCGCGTGATAGTTTGCGGCCCTGTCCTGAGCGATGCCAAACCGTTCGGCCGTTTCTGCCGCATCGATATTGGCTCCTAGAAAGATAAACTCCCAGCCATATTTGCTCTTTTGCTGTTCGATCATGCGGCGTACTTGGGCATAGCTGTATTCGCGGCTCGCATTTTCCAATCCGTCGGTGGTTATTACGAACATGACATGCTCGGCGCGTTCATCTTCAGCCGTATGTCTCTGCACATTAACCAACTTGTTAATTGTTTTGCCAACTGCATCCAGCAAGGCGGTGGTGCCGCGCACATAGTACTCCCTATCTGTGATCGGCGCTATACCTCGAATGTTAATTCTGTCGTGCAGCAGTTCATACCTGTCGTCAAACAACACTGTAGTTATGACGGCTTCCCCAGCTTCACGCTTCTGTTTTTCCAGCAAGGCGTTGTAGCCGCCTATGGTGTCGCTTTCAAGGCCGCTCATCGAGCCGCTTCTATCAAGTATAAAGACCAGTTCGGTTAATCCTTTTTTCATGGTGTTACCCTCCCATCAGATTTGCTGATTATAGGATAACACTTGGCCTGTGCCCGGCGGTCGCATGCGGGCGACAATTCCCTTGCGGCGGGTTTATATGCCCAGCATAGGCTGGTCAAAGGCAAACAATGCCTCGTTGATCTCAAAGATATTGTAGTTGCCGTCTTCAATAAAGTACTGGATGATAATATCGAATTTGCTGCTGTTGGAAAGGGCAAAGCCGGCTTTGCGCAATAAATCCCTGGTTTCATCAAGATTCAGCATGAGCGTTATGGCAAACGCAATCGCCGTAGGTTTGCTGGGCTTGTAATTGATATCGCTTCTGATTTTGGAGAACAGCCTCCGGTCCACGTTGGCTCTTTTGTAAGTCTGGGCATCCGTCATGCCTTTTTCGTCAATCAAGCGCAGCAGCATCTGTGAAAAGGATTCCCCCATCTGCTTGACGACTTCATCCAGGCTGCGTTTGCGTTTGGCCGGCGGTGCGTACGGTGCCGTTTCAGAAGATATCGTATCCTGCACATAGTATTGTTCCAGCCTGCGATTGTACTGCAACCTGTTGTTCCGGTCAATGCGATGCTCTTCTATGTATTTATCGTCAATGTATTGGGCGATGGATGAGAAGATTTTTTCAGAAAGCGCGAAGGCCTTCTTGTCGAACACCACCAGATATACCGTAAGATCGTTTTTAAGCAAAAAATCTCCAATGACCGCAATGGCGATTTTGAGCGCCTGGTCTTTGGGATAGCCATAGGCACCCGATGCGATCAGCGGGAAAGCGATGCTCTCAAGTTGATATTTTTTGGCCAGCTCAAGTGAGTTTTGATAACAAGCGGCAAGCAGTTTTTCTTCATTGTGGTTTCCTCCGCGCCAAACCGGTCCTACCGTGTGGATGACATACTTGGCCGGCAGCTTGTACCCTTTGGTAATCTTTGCCTGCCCTACCCGACAGCCGCCAAGCTTGCGGCACTCAGCAAGCAGCTCCGGCCCTGCCGCCTTATGGATCGCTCCGTCTACACCCCCGCCTCCCAGTAGTGATGAATTGGCTGCATTGACAATGGCATCGGCATGAACTTTCGTTATATCGTTGCGTATTAGTTCCAGGGGCATAGCTATACCTCCAACTTATTAAGGCTTAAAGTCTTGCTCGCTCCCATTGAATATCAAGATATATTTAATATGGTACTTCTGTTAAAATGTTCATATTCCTCCCTTATCACATACCCCTCAAAACTCCGCGAGGCTTTACCCGTACATAACAAAACCCCCAAGCAGTGCTTGAGGGTATATCTTATCCCACTTTTGCCGTTAAACTTATCGTTTTTTTAACCCCACTCCTAAAAGTGGGCACAGGTTAACAGTCGCTACCGTCCTTTCTCGAGAAGGCTTTGTATTGAACTGCTAAACCAACGTTTGAACCCCTAAAATTGGAGAATATACACTTAAGACTTAAGCTTATATAGAATACAACATTTTATCTTGAGCAGCCGCCCTTGACATGGGCACCCCTGGTGTCCATGTTTCTTAGGGCCGGCCAGGGCCCGCTGCAGCTAATGCTTTTGACTCATTCCCACCTTAATGGATACCGCAGCGTGATTATACTTTCGGTCCTTACAGGGTAGCCGGTCATTTGCTACGTTGTGATAGCACTGAATATTATTTAAACCTAAAAATACTTTCCAGCTGTACCAAATGTGGTACAGCTGTTTTGCTAAAATGAAATTGCAGGGAAGAGGATAAATACCGGCACCTGCAAAAATTCTTACGGAGGTGTGCTAATTATGTCTGAGCCTACAACGGCTGCTAGAATCAAAGAATGGCTGGAAAAAGGTGTGCAAAAAGGGGCCACCCACTGTCTAATCATTTGTGACACTTGGGATATGGCCAACGGTTATGAGGATTATCCAATGTATATCATGCCCGGGGAGAATGTGCGTGAAATTGCAGACAGGTACAGCAATCCCCAAGGCATTGAGCGTTTGGTGGAAGTATACAATCTAGCGCTGGATCTCGAGGAACAGCTAAAAGAAGTACGCGCCTGGCACTTTTAAATTACTTTTCGTTAAAAATACCGGCCAGTTTCAACCAAGGTTGTTCAGGCAGCAAGGGCAAATTTAGTCAGAGAAAGGGAGGGGTTACAGATGACCGTGCATATTTATACCCCGGGCCGGGACGACCGGCCGGCGGATGTCATAGTGTCGGAAACAAAACTGTTTAGGGAAAACTTGCCGCTCCTGCTGGAAAAAGCGGACGTGATTATTAACACCCCAAGGTATTTCTTTTGCACCTTCGATTCGGCGTTTATTCCGCTAATGTTCATTCATGGCGGGATGATTCCGCTGGGAATTCTGTCGCTTCTCTGGCAGCAGGGCAAGTTAAAAGCCATCTGTGAATTTTGCGGTGGTGAAGTATATATATACGGCCTTGGCGGCAGTCCGCTCTCCGGCTCCCACAGTGCCAGGGGCTGCTGTAAAGACTGTGCCAGGTATAATAAAGTTATAGTTGACCATTTTCCTGATCTATGGAAGCCGCTGATTGAGGCGATACAAGCATATCCCAATGAGGAGATCATTGAAAAAGGAGAACGGCCGATATTTTCGTGGAGTCAGGGCCTGGTTGGGAATACTACTCCTGATAAGGTGAGCAAGGCGAAAGTTGAAGCGGTATCATTAGCTGAAATAATTAAAGACCTGCAAGGTAATTTTTGCTGAAAATATTTCTAACTGTGACAGCTAGGGGCCAGCCTGTGCTGATAAAATATAATTACAGGGCAGGAAATAATTACAGTGATATATAAAATAATCCAAAAGAATCAAAAGGCGCTCATAGTTTTTGATGTACTTAATGCCATAGGTAATGAGGAAGTGACAAAAAATGGGCCTGGATAGTCGAGAAAGGCTGCTCCTGGTGATGAAAATTCTAGAAGAGCACTGCAGCGGCCCAGAAAACATCACCATGGAGCAGATAATCGACCAATTGGCTAATGAAAGCGGCTGCAGTTCTGATCGCAAGGCAATATATAAGGACATTGACGCTATATGCGCAGCCACTAACCTGCGTGTTGAGCGCAAGACCGGTATGAAGGACTACCGGGTGAGCAAGGCAAATGTTTTCAGCAAGGAAGAGGTAGAGATTATTACCAATGCCATGCTAACGGCCAAGTTTATTTCTAAGGCTGAGACCAGCGCTATCATAAAAAAACTGCACCAATCAGCTGGTCTGAGCAGGGCTAAGACGGGGGCCGGCAGCATCATCCTCCAGGACCCGGTTAAGCCGCCCGACGCAAAGGTGCTTCAGAACATAAAAATTATTAAAGAAGCCATCCAGCAAAATAAAAAACTGCAATTTGATTATGTCAAGTACAATAGCAGCAAAAAGCGGTACATTGAAAAAGAACGCTGCCTGGTCAGCCCTTATGTCAATGTGTGGTATCAGGATTTCTACTACATGCTGGGCAGCTTTGATAATGAAAGGATTTCGCACTACCGTGCGGACAGGATGACCAATATCCAGCTCACTTATGAAGCTAGAAAAAGCATCACAGATTTAACCGGCAGCCATCGTCAGTTTGATGTTTACGAATATCTGGGCAAAATGGTAGGCATGTCCTCTGAAAATCATTTTTCTGCATGAAAAATATCTTGCTGTTCGATTCCTTGTACTATAACATGGTAGATTCTCGTTGTACTTTTCACTCTTGGCTTCCTGGGTGTTTCTTCACGTCCCCCTCTCCCCAAATTATACCATTTCTCTCATCTTGACACAAAAGAACCGTCCCCTTGTGTCTCTAGGCAATGTTAGATAGATTAATCACATTTAATTGACCGAGGTGCAAGGCTGATGACAAAAGTACCTCAACCGATACCCATTGATAGCAGTCTCTCCCAGAGTATTCAGCAACCGGTAATTTCCGTACGCTCCTACCACAGCCCCAATGCCGGGCAGCAATTGCAGTAACTTCACCAAATCTATGTAATCTCGATATTCCTGCTGTAGGTGCCGCCAATCAATGTTCTGCAGGGTAAGGTACGGTGGGAATTTTTCTACTGTGTCCTGCCAGCGGTGGATTTTCAGGTAGATTACTCGACGCCCCTTGTCACTGGCAAAGGCCAATTGAAAAAGATGCAGGATATACAACCGCTCCCGGTAATCCCGTACATTATAACCATAAAGAGCGGCCACCTCAAAAAGAAATTTCATCTTCAAAGAAAGCAATAACGGAAAATCGGCTAAACCCAACAGCAGTCCGCCGGCCCCAGTGCCGACCCCCTCCCAAACAGCGGCCTTGCGATAGAAGGCCAGCCGGCCTTGCACCCTGTTTTCCCGCTCCTCTAAGTTTAAATCTAAGGAAATGGGCTTTAGGGTTGTAAACTCCGAACCGAGTAAAATGGCTTGGAACAGATTTTTGATAGCCGTGGTCATGGCCTGATGGACCCGTTCAGGGATCAACAGATTCGCCCTGTTTTGCATCCCCTTGGCCAAGTTATTGAAAGGCGAGGGCCGCTTGATCATCTTAGCCTGCCATTTACTTAACTCTAGACGAGCTTTCTTTTCATAGCTTTCCATAGCGAAGAACATCCTTTACGGTGCATCTGATTCCGATAAAGCATCGAAAAAAGTTATTGTCGGTACTTCCGCTTCCTATTATCCCTGGGCATACCAGGAAAATAACGAATTAAAAGGCTTCGAAATTGAAGTTTCAATTTGACTCTTATTACTTTCTACATCCTCCAAAAACTTGTCATGTCTTATTTGTCATCAATATTATAGGTATAATCCAGTATAGAAGCTTCCTTGTTTAAAGGTGGTTGGTTTCATTGATGAAATAGACCCCGCCGAGCTTTAGGGCCGGGGTTTTACGGTAGCGCTGATGGATGACCTGTTCTTTTGCTCCTACACCTCCAGCCCAATAATCTTCATCAAAGCCAGAGCATTGGTCGATTTGGAAACCCCGGTCTTGAGACGGTAATCAAATGTAATTTCATTACCGCTGATCCGATCGGTAAAATGATAGTTTTTAATCAAAGAAATATCTTTTTCCAACCGGCTCAACTCCAGGTCGTGGGTGGATACCAATCCGACGGCTCCCAGCTCATGCAAGCTTTTGATTACCGCTTGAGCGCCTAAAATACGGTCCTTGGAATTGGTGCCCTTGAAAATTTCATCGATCAGGAAAAGCATGGGCTTGCCGGTCCTGGCAGCTTCCACGAGCAGCTTAATTCTCAGCAGTTCCGCATAGAAGTTGGAGATGTTCTTTTCTAGATTGTCATTAATATGTATGCTGGAATACACATCCATCAAGGAACACTTGAATCGTTCGGCGCAGACCGGGGCTCCGGCGCAGGCCAGCACTAAATTTATCCCCACCGTTCTGAGCAGGGTGCTTTTCCCGGACATGTTGGAGCCGGTGATGAGTAAAACCGTACCCGGCGCAGGCAGTTCTACATCATTGCAAACGCGTATTTCATCTTTAAGCAGCGGATGTCCCAGCGCAACCGCCTTTAATGCCGGGGGGTCCACACTTATTTCGGGCATCGCCCAACCGGGGTGATCATGGACCAGGCCGGCCAGACTGGATAGGGCTTCAAACTCGGCAATCACCTCGACCCAGGTTCTCAGTGACCGGCCGGAGGTGCTTCTCCATTTTTGCAGTTTAATCAGCGTTTGCAGGTCCCATAACAGTCCAATATTAATCAGGGGATGCAGGCTGGAGTAACGCATGTCGCTTCTTTCCACAATGGTGAAGAGCTGTTTAATTTGCTGTGATGGGTCGGCACCGCCCCTGGTTAGCTTTTTCCGCAGGCTGTTCAACAGGGGCGCTGTGAAACTTTCCGGTTCAATACAGGCCAGTAAGGCGGCGTAGCGTCGCAATTCATGAACTGTATTGCCGGTTTTAACAAAGGTATGCTGAGCGGTCTTGCCCGTTAAGGCTACAATCACTATTTGTAAGGCCAGGGTAAAAGCCCAGATATACGGCGGGATTATATTAAAATACCCGAGAGCGGCTAATAGCAGAGTGAACAGTGGCATAAGCAAAAGCAGCGATGTATGCCGGTTTATATAAGACAGCTCCTCTTCCGCCCAGGTCAGCAGTTTTTCTAAATCCCCGGTTTTATTACTGTTATCCAACATGCCGGTAGCCTGAAAATGCTGACGCCAATCTAGGCGCGGGCTAAGTTCCTGGAGAGCCTGCTGGCGCTGCTCAATTTCTGTTAAGCTCGCTGGTGCAATGAGCATCTGAGCTAACCTGGCTTCACCCACTAAAGAGGTAGTGGAATTTACATATTGGAATAAAGAGGCCTGGCCAAATATATTCAAATCCGCCGAATAACGGTGTTCAGGATCGACAAACCGCTCCCCGGTATTGGGAAACTCCACCCACTTGCCTTCCAGCCGGCGCATTGCATTTTCGTTAATGCGCACTAACGACTCCCAATAGTTTGCTTGAGCTTTGATGCGTTTGTGTTTACTCACCATCCAGATAAAAATGATGACCAGCACACCAATGCCAATCAGATAACCAATATTGGCTGTGCCAAAAGAGTAAGCCAGAGAAAAGCCAACCGCGCCCAGAAATACCAGCGGGCGCAGAAGCACAAACATTTCAATTTGCTTTTTTATAGCAGTCAGCTTGGCTAATACCTTTTCTTTTTTGTTTTGATAGCGCCGATAAATTGCTTCATCCATTTTTTATCACCCTAACCAGTGAGTTCATCCTCGTTTTATAATCAAATGCTGCCTTTAAACCTGGCGTTTTGTTTAAAATCCAGACTGCCGTCGCGAATCAGCACTTCTCCTGCTTGCAGGCCTTTGGTAATTTCAATACTTTCCCGGTCACCGATACCGGTTTGCACCGTCCGGTATAAAATTCGGTTATCCTTGACCACCATAACCTGCTTACCGCCATCCTTCAGGGTCCGCACGGTTTCCCTGGGGATAACCGGTACACCCTGCCTGGCGGAGGTTTTTATGGCCACCTTTACTTCGTAGCCCGGTTTCAAGTTCGCGAAGTCATCCAGAGCAATAATGACCGGCACTCGTCTTTGGATCACGCCCAGGGCGGATTGTTTTTCCTCAGCCTGGGGATATATTTCCATTACTTTACCGGTGAGTACCTTGGTGCCCAGAACCGGTGCCGTGACTTTGACCGATTGACCCAGGTTTACTTCACCCAAATCATCACTTAATATATCCGCTTTTATCTCAAGTTTGCCCGCCACCGCCACACTAACCAGCAAAGTGCCCGGGTTCACCACCTGTTCATGTTCGGCCGGTAAATTTAAGATCTCACCGGCTACCGGGCTTTGCAGTACAAGCTGCCTCTCCTTGCGATTGAGATTCTGCAGCGACCGGTTTAACCCCGCTTCCTTTTCCCTGGTGCTCTCCACCAGTAAAGCCTGTTCTTTCAGGGCTTGTTCTAAAGTCTCTGCTTTCAGTCGGGCAGTTTCAAGGTCAACCATAGGCATAGCTCCGGCGTCAAATAACTGCTGGGAACGTTCCAGATTGTCTTCAGCATTTTTTAGCTCCAGCCGGGTTCGGTCTACAGCCGCCTGGGCTGCTGCCAGGGAAGCTGTGGATTGGCTCAGCTGCGTGCTGGTATCGGTGATTTGCAAGGATAGGTCCAGGTTTTCCATGAGCACCAGTGTTTGACCTTTGGCTACCCGCTGACCGTTCGCTACAGGCACCTGAATAATTTTAGCATTCTGGGGAGCCTGCAGGTCGTATTTAGTGGCCGGCTGAACATAGCCGGTGTCCTCCACAGCCTTTATGATATCTCCTGTCCGGACCCGAACCGTTTCCGCCTCAATGCCGCCGTTCTTAATCATATACATGGCAGCTAATGCTAGTATAACCAGAAATACTGATAACAGGAATAATCTTTTTCCATATTTGGCTACCGGCTTCATAATGTCCCCCCCGTTAATCCTTATTCTTCAATACTTCTACCAGCTGAAGCTGTTTAATACCCCTGACGGCAAACAGATGAGCAACAATGATGAAGAAAAAACTGCCCAGTGCCGCATATACATAAGTGGTCGGGTAAATAATCACCGGTAAGCTATACAAGTCTGTGCTCAACGCACCGATATAGCCCTTGACCATCAAATAACCAAATGGCAGTCCCAGGACCACGCCCAGCACTGATTGCAGCAGATTTTCCTTGAGCAGGATGCCGGAGACCTCTTGTATAGAAAAACCCAGCACCCTGAGCGAAGCCAGTTCCCGCTGTCTTTCCGCAAAACTGATCACAGAAGAGTTGTAAACAATCGCAAAGCCCAGCAGCAAAGCAAAGAGAACCAGGATGGAAATGGAATAAATTGAAGCCTCCAAATTCTTATTAAAGTTATCCAATTCCTTTTGGCGGCTGAGAACGGATGACACCGCGGTCATCTCCTCCAGTTCCGCTTCCAGCCCGGCGCTTAATGCCGGAGCTACCTTCAGCATCACCCCGGACACCAGTTGTCGCTCCTGCAGCAGCACATTTGCCTGCTGCAGGGAAACGAAACAACCGCCTCCCACCAGCTGGTTACTTATGCCCACAATTTTAATGGTGGACAGCCGAGAAGGACCAATGCCCAGCAGCGTCTCCACTTCCACCATATCGCCTACCCCGGCTCCCAGTTTGTTCGCGGTTCTCTGGCTGATCAGCAGTCCTTCCCCGGGCACTTCCAGGGGGCGCTCGCGGGGATCCGCCAGTTTCTTTAGGCTGGTGCCTGGATTTAAGCCAGTTACCGCATCATCTTCGCTTTTGCCGTTATAATTGATTCTAACCGGCACCTCCAGCAAAGGCTCCGCTTTTTGGACGCCCTCAATCCGCTCGATATTCAGCAGCTCGCTTTCCTTAACCGGTGCCGTAAAGCGGACCAGGTAATCATAGCGCTGGTTTTGGTAAAAATGTTTATTAATCATGTAATCAACGGCATCGAGGGTAAATAGAGACACCACCAGCATGCCTACGGCAAAAACTATGCCCACCAGCGTTATCCCGAAGCGGCCCCGGTTCCGGGCAGCAGAGCGAATACTCATCTTCCAGGCGGTATCCAGCCGGCGCCACAGCCATGACCAGCCCTCAACCATGGTTTTAGCGCCGCCCTTGGGGAGCTCAGGGTGCATGGATTCAGCCGGATTTATCTTCACTACACTGCGGCAGGCAGTCAAACCGGCCAGGCTGCTGATGCCGATACTAAGGACAAAACCGTAGATAATGGCCTGGGTGTTCACCGCGCCAATACTAGCAGGCAGGTTGAAATACAAGGCATAAGCCTGAGACATAAACGAAGACAGCACCAGACCTAACAGCGTGCCTAGAATAGCACCGCATAAAGCCACCAGCACTGCATAACCTGTATAGTGCAGTATAACCTGCCGGCTGCGATAACCCAGCGCTTTCATAATTCCGATTTGCAGGCGCTGTGCCCGCACCATGCGGCTTAAGATGACAAACTGAATGGCAGCGGCAATGCCCAGGAAAATAGCCGGCATATAGCGCGATGAAGCCCTGAGGCCATCCAACTCCGCTTCCAGCATAGCATTGCTGAGCTGCTGTTTACGGGGGTAGCCGGCCAGGTTGCCGTAAGGCTCCAGTACTTCTTCTACCTGATCGGCCACCCGCTTCGCATCGGCACCGGGTACCAGAGTCACCAGCACCTGATTTATCTGGCCCTTTAAATTTAAGATTTCCTGCGCTCTTTCCCGAGAGAGCATAATAATACCGAAGGTCGTAGGATCGGGCAGCAGCGTGCCGGCGTCCTTCATAAGATAGATAAATTCAGGCCCGGTGGCAGTGCCTACCACGGTCAGCGGAACAACCCTGCCCTCGGCCACAATGCTAACGGTATCACCATAGTCCAGCCGGTTGCCTTCAGCATACTGGGGGTCCACTAATACTTCGATATCCCCCGTGCGGGTCTGCTCCCCGGGCTGCGCAGCCACCCCCTCTGCGGCAAAAAACCGGCCGGTGAGCAGCTGCAGGCTGTTAATTTCATATTTCACCGGCAGTGTATAGCTGGTCAGACGGGCGGTGGCTCGTTGATTAAAGTCATTAATCAGAGCAACATCCTTTTGGATCCGCCCGGTTACCCCCGCCACCCCGGGAATGGTTGCAATTTGTTTAGTTACTTGCTGTGGTGCTTTAACCACATGAAAGTAATAGTCCGCAAAATTTCTGTCGCGGTAAAATTTTTCTTTGGAGGTATTTAAATTTTGATAAGCGGTGGTCATGCCTATATATACGGCTATACCCATCGCCACCACCGCCACTACGGCAATGAATTGGCCTTTAGTTTTTATGATGGTACGCCACAATTTATTATTCAAAGCGCTCATTACCACTCAATCCTCTCCGGTGGCAATGGAGCAGCATTTTCCCTGATCTCGACTATGGTGCCGTCCCGCATGCGCACCACCCGGTGGGCCATGTCCCCGATAGGGGTATTATGGGTAACAATCACGACTGTGCTCCCCCGCTCCCGGTTTATTTTCACCAGCAGGGCTAAAATTAGCTTGCCGGTCTGGTAATCCAGCGCACCGGTAGGTTCATCACACAACAACAGGCGCGGATTTTTTACCGCCGCCCGGGCAATGGATACCCGCTGCTGCTCGCCGCCGCTCATTTGCGAGGGAAAATGTTCCATCCGTTCGGCCAGTCCCACCTCTGCAAGCACCTCTTGCACCTTAAGCGGCTCATCCACTAAATCAGCCGCCAGGTCTACATTTTCCCTGCCGGTCAGATCAGGGATCAGGTTGTAAAACTGAAAGACAAAACCAATTTCGTTTCTCCGGTAACCGGTTAATCGCTTATCACCGGCCCGGCTGAGATTTTCGCCTAAAAAAAACATTTCCCCGGTGGTGGGCAGGTCCATGCCGCCCATAATGTTCAGCAGGGTGCTTTTGCCCGAACCACTGGGTCCTAGAATAACCAAAATTTCCCCTTGGAAAACATCCAGGGAGGTTTCCCTGAGAGCATTAACTGTTACTTCGCCCATATGGTATGTCTTGGTAACCCGGTCAAGCTTCATGAGCACGTCCATAGCTATAGTCCACGCCCTTCAAGGTTTATTGCCGCTCTAAACTGTGTGTTGCCGGTATAAATTATACTTTAAGCTTTATTAACTCATATTCTGAATTTAATGAATTTTACCTGCCTGAATATGTAGCAATTAATAATTTTAGACGTCTTGCTTGACCGTAATTGTTCCCTTTGAAAAATCGCAGGCAACTTAGTAAAGCCACTGCTGCCGGGAACAGTGTGAGATAAGATTTTGTTTTCCGGATAAAATAATTATAAACACAAAACGGCCCAGTTCCCCTTAAAGGAGTACTATACATGGCGGTTAATATTGAGCACGAAGCATTGAGAAAGGAAATTATCGAGCTGCTGCAGGAGCTCATTGATGTAGCAGGTGTGACAGGCTTTGAGGATGCGGTCAGGGTAAAAATCCTGACTTTGCTGAAAGCCACCGGCGCAGCTTGCAGTGCAGATAATATGGGCAGCCTTTACGTCACTTTGCCCGGCGAGAGCCAGGACGGCAGCCGGCTTCCCCGGGTGATGATCTGCGCCCACATGGACGAGGTGGGCTACCTGGTCAGCAGCATTGATGACCAGGGCTTTATTTATCTTTTCCCTCTGGGCGGGATACCTGAAAATCTGGGAGCGGGTGAATGGGTGTCGCTGCACACTGCTGCAGCAGTCATTCAGGGCTGTGTAGGCATCTACCCGCCCCACCTCCCTGTCACGGCACAGCAGGAAATTTTCGTGGACGTGGGAGCACAAAGCCGGGACGAGGTACTGCACATGGGCATAACTGTCGGCACGCCGGTTACCTTTACCCATGGTTTCAAGCAGCTGAACCAAAACCGGGTAACCGGCCGGTGTCTTGATGACCGGATGGGCTGCGCCTTGCTTATCGCCCTGTTGCGCCGGCTGTCCGCTCACCCCGTGGCCGCCGAAGTCACCGGGGTATTCACCAGTACCGAAGAACACGGCATGCTGCCGGGCGGCGGCCAGGCTAATGTGCATGGCTCACGTGGCGCCCAAGTGGCCACCATGAAGCTGCGCCCGGATTTTGCCATTGTGGTGGACAGCATGGTAGGCAGCGATATACCGGGCATTTCTCCTCACCTGCGTCAAATCCACCTGGGGCGGGGGGTAGCGCTGCGCCTGGCGGATGAGCTGGCCATCATGCGCCCACCCATGCGGTCATTTTTACATGAGGTGGCCAGGTCAGCAGGTATTACCCTGCAGGAAGGGGTATCGCGCTCATACACCGACACTTCAGCAATCCAGCTGTTCGATGTACCGGTGGCTACCCTGGGCATACCGCTACGCTATGTTCATTCACCGGCTCAAATCGCTGATCTTGGCGATTTAGTCCAAACAATGCACTTTATGCAAGCCATAGTGGAAAATATCGGCCAATACCTGTATACCGGCCGAAACCATACCATTTAGCGCAACAATTTTTAGCAGGTATAGCCAATGCATTTAAAGTTCATACTAGTACAGAACTTGCTCAACCCTAAAACATCTTAAAAACCCAAAGGAGGCAGGCTAATCATGGCCAGAAGGCGCGGCGGCATTATGTCGGACAAGCTGAAAATGGAGTTAGCCGAGGAACTTGGGGTTGCCAATATTGTTCGTTCAGAAGGCGGTTTCGGCAGCGTTTCGTCAAGAGACTGCGGCAATTTAGTCCGCCTGGCTATACAAAAGGCAGAACAGTCTATGGTTTAGGGAAGCAGGTTCAGGGATGCGTTTAAACAGCGCATCCCTTTTTGTTCAGCAGGCATCATTGCTGTCGTCTACATATCCGCCATTGTTACAGCGGAATACTTTCCCTTCCCAGGTTCTAATCATCACGTTATCCTTTTCTACAGACAACAGATACTGGGGAAGCAGCGGCGTCTTGCCCGCGCCGCCGGGCGCATTGATAATATACCACGGCACGGCCAGACCTGAGGTGTAACCACGCAAATGTTCCATAATTTCCAGGCCTTCTTGTATGGTAGTGATAAAATGGGCTGTTCCTTTAACATGCTTGGCATGAAAAATGTAATATGGGCGAACATGAATTTTGAGCAGTTCCTGGTTTAATTTTTTCATCACGTGAGGATTATTGTTAATCCCTTTCAGCAACACGGCCTGGTTACCCAGCGGTATGCCGGCCTTAGCCAACATACGGGTAGCTTTTAACGCTTCCCGGGTCACTTCCATGGGATGGTTAAAATGCGTATTTATAAAAATGGGATGGTGTTTTTCCAGCATCTCACAAAGTTCGGGTGTAATACGCTGCGGCATAGTCACCGGTACCCGGCTGCCAATCCGTTTGATTTCCACATGTTCGATACTGTCCAGTTCGGTCAGTATCCAATCCAGCCATTCGTCGGATAAAGTCAGCGGGTCACCACCGGTAATCAAGACATCCCGCACCTCCGGATTGGCCCGGATATAATCAATAGCTGCTTTGACATCCTCAACCGCTGCTGGTCTGTCCACTTCACCAATGTTGCGCCTGCGCTGGCAATGCCGGCAAAACATAGCACACTGGTTTGTTACATTAATAATTAGACGGTCTGCGTAACGACGGGTAATCCGTGGGGCCGGTGAAGTATATTCTTCAGCCATGGGGTCTTCTTTACCCCAACTGTCACGTATTTCCCAAATGCTTGGTATGCCCTGCATCCTCACCGGACAACTGGGGTTGTCAGGTTGCATAAGGCTTAAATAGTAGGGCGAGACTGCCCAGCGGAATTTTTTGCTAACAAATTCAATATGACCTGCTTCTTCATCAGATAGAGGCAATATTTGTCTTAATTTTTTGACATCGCTGATCCTATTGCGCATCTGCCAGTGCCAGTTATTCCAGTCAGACTC
Organism: Desulfoscipio geothermicus; assembly: GCA_016841905.1. Classification (GTDB taxonomy): domain Bacteria; phylum Bacillota; class Desulfotomaculia; order Desulfotomaculales; family Desulfallaceae; genus Sporotomaculum; species Sporotomaculum geothermicum_C. The sequence goes on from JAENYF010000046.1 coordinate 15,371, forward strand.
AGTAGCTCCGAAATATTCAAGTATTTTACTTTTTCTTGCCTCGTTTTGTTCAGCTAGTGCGAAACCCGTAGGGATACTTTTAACGGCCTCCAGGTAATCTTCTATGCGATACTTAAGTTCTTCCGCTCTCTCCAGAGCTACTTGGCGTTTATCCTGCTCTGGCTGCATTGGTAAACTTCTGATTGATCTTTCCATTCAGCCACCTCCATTTTGGCATTAATCTACATAAATAATTAAAACTCACAGGCATATTATAAAAATTAACAAGTTGTTTGTTGTTGAGAAATTACTTTTCTTTATTATATCAATAATTGGCTTGCTTGAAAAGTATTTTCGTATTATAAGAAAGATTACTGTTCATTTACCATTTGCTCATATTATTGGTTGAGCATAAAATAATACTGATTAAAGGTTATTGAAACCGTCCATATGCCGATTTTCATTAATCAGTCCCGACATGCATAAAGCCGGCTATTCACTAAACGGGGGGTACCGGAAGTGACCGGTTATTTCCCATCTGGTTAGACAATCTTCTTCCCTGGCCATACCGGCATTATGTATGGCCAGGGGCAGCCCATGCATATTTTTGCGATCGCTGATAATACCACAGTGTTCAAGGCCGTTGGCAAAGCGCCAATAAACCACATCACCCCACTGCCAGGTTAGTAAATCCTCCCCCTGCACCGACAGTGGCAGTGCCTGGCCATGCCTGGCAAAAAATTTCATTTGGTTGGGTACCCGGCGGTGATCGATATTGGTATCCGGCCCCGACAAACCCCAGAGTTGTGGATAGAGCTCAAAATTCTCCCGCATGTCCTCGTGGATTAGTTGCTGCAAATCAATACTCGCCCAGCGAAAAGCTCGGATCACTACATCCGTACAAGCTCCGCCTTCGAGTGGTACATCACCGTCCGGGTATTTAACTTGACGGTAGGAGGCATCATAAATCACTCCCCTGGCCACTTCCTCCCGGGCACCGATAACTACCCAATCATATACATTCCGTTCTGCAGGCGTTATCTTTTCCACCAGAGAAGGACCGGAAGGCTTAACCGGCAAATTACCGGTCTGCCCTTGCAGTTGCTGTCCATCTGCACAGCCGGCAGTTAACCAAATAAGCACGAGCAGTAATCCATACAACCCGGCACGCCTCACTACTACAGCTAATCGTTCGGTCAACATCTCCATAACCACAACCACCTAAAATATGCTAAATTACTAGACATTTAATTATTTCGAGCTAGCTAGCTGATTTGGGTTAGTTACCTGGAACCGCAGGGACCATCTGCCTGCAGACAGCAAGCCGGCCACATCTGTTTTTTTCAGCCCGGTCAGTTCAGCCATTTCAGCATAGGTCAGGCCCAGTATATCCCGTAGCACCACCAACAGCCTTTCCATGGGCGGCAACTGCAGCAGTGCCTCTTGCATCTGCGCCCTGCTGCGAGATAACTGATAATACTTCAAAGGAATAGCCTTTTGCTTCCGCCCACAAACCAGAGCAGCCGTTTTAGTAATAAAAACTGTGCATAGCGTTTTTAGCATATTTCTTGCCCCTATGTTTCTTTCCCTGCCTTGCCGGTTCAATGCTTTCATCGAAACATCAATAAGCTCGGCAGTTAACTGATGGTTTCCGGTTAGCCTGTAGGCGGTGGTATAAAGCAAATTGAATATCTGATCATGAGATTGAACTGTGTCAAAAACCTCGCTTGTCCCTGACACGGCCACTCCTCCCCGCACTGTTTGTTGTATAATTTCAACTCCAGAAACTTCCCCACATTGTTGTAACACAGCAAAATGTGAAAAAATATCATCCAAGGTTAAAAAATTATAAATTTTTTTCATCATTAAACCATAACGCTAACACAACTGTCACTAATTACTAGACAGATGTGTTATAATTATAAAAATTAACACAGGAGGTGAATTATTAATTAATTAAATAATTAAGGAGGCATTATATTGTGTTCATGAAAACTTTACGCCGGGTAACAATTTTGACTATCCTTTTGCTTTTTACCTTATGTTCAGCTGCCTTTGCTGCTAATGCTGCGGATTTAATTAATGTTCTACCGGAAGAATCGGACAATGTATTAACCAGGTCTGAATTTGGCGCCATGCTGGTTGAAGCGGCCAACCTGCAGCCCGCTGAGCAGGCAGCTCAATTGCCCGCCGATGTTAAAGCTGACGCCTGGTATGCCAACAGTATACAAACCCTGTTATCCAGGGATGTACTAAAAGGGTTTGCCGATGGCACAGTTAAACCCGAGCAACCCATCTCCCAGGCTGAGACCGTAGCTTTGGTAGCCCGGACACTGGGCTTACCCCAAGAGGTATTAGCCCCGGAGACAGTCCAGTTATCCATTCCTAATCAACACTGGGCATATATTAACTATAGCTGGATGATTAGTGAAGGTTTATTAACTGAGGAAGATGCCAAAAAGGTTCTAACACCCCAGGAAGGGGCAGAGCTGCTTACCCGTGTATTTGGTACAGCCGAGCAGTGCAGTGAAATCAACGAGAAAATGGAAATTGCCAATCAAAACATCACCAGCCTGCGGATGTCCGGGAAAATGGATATGCTAATGAGCATGAGGCAGGTTGGAGAAACTCAGGACATGCCTGCTACCGTTAGCACCACAGTCTACATGGATGCTGAGCTGGTCATGGACAAAGGTCTGCATATGGTTATGGAAACAACTATGTCACCAGGTAACAACCTGCCCCAGCAATCCTTTACCATGGAACAATACATGACTCCTGAAGGTATGTTTATGAGCATGCCCGACCCTGAAACCAAACAGGTTACCTGGACCAAAATTCCCGATAGCGTTTTCCCAAATATGATGGATTTAATGAAACAGCAAACCAATCCGCTGCCGGAAGAAATTAAGAACCTATTCCACTACCGGTATTTGGGTGAAGAGAAGCTGGAAGGGAAAGATGTAGTTAAACTGGCTTATTACGGAGAAATTAAGGACTTAACTAAAATGATCGCCGCTCTAGGTCAACTAGGCGGTCAACTACAACAAACTCTCGACCAGGCCCAGGGGTTGCTGCAATCAATAACCTACACGGGTACCATGTATGTGGACAAAGAAACTTATTTGCCCTTAAGCGCCAATAACGTTTCTGTAGTCACTTTTGCCGAGCAGCTGCAAGGCCAGGCTATGCCCATTGATTCAATGCAGGTTGCCTATGATTTCACATACAGTGACTATAACGCTCCATTGGATATAATGCTCCCGCAGGAAGCACTGGATGCTGAAGAAGTATCCTTAACTGGTCCCGACAGTGTAGATAGCCAAACAAAGCTATCAGATACTGAACAATAATTAAATTTGAACAAAATCGCCTTCCGGACGACTAACAAGTTTTATTCCTTTAATTGCCAAAAAACCTACTCCGGCTAACCGGGTAGGTTTTTTGGTTACCAGGCCACAGCATCATTGGTCAGGTCATATAGTGTAATCCAAACATAGGGGGCAGCACTAACTATTTTTGCCATCTGCCCCCAAGAATACCGCCTTTTTTACATCAATTTAGTTTTAAACAAAATCAGGGATACACCTACGTAATTTTCCACACTCCCTTGATATTTATTTTAGGCTTTCCGCAATTTTAATTGCATCCTGTTTGGTTATTTGGCCAAAAATCTCTATGGATATGCTCTGCTTAAGCCAGAACAACCGGACGTATTTATCTTTCAGGTTGGCCAAGGTCGCCGTAGAGTCATTGATAGATACCTCTTCTATTCCTGTATCATCTTTATCGTACATATAACCACGTCCGGTTTCTCCGATAATATTTTCCTCATAAATTGACAGCATTTCACCTTTTGAGTTTTTGTAATACAAGGTAACTATATAACTGGGGTCATGGACTTCCTCCAACGTCACCTTATCCACAGAAAAACCGGCAGGTAGATAAAGAGGCAGCTGTATTTTAAAGGGCACTTTTGCCTGGGCTTCTTCAAGCGACATTGTTACAGGCTGAAGTGTGGTAATTTCACGTATTTCATCCTGTTCGTTCTTAGATCCATGGAAAAATTCAAAAATTATGTTATTTATACTGCCTTTACCTTCCACATTAAATAATCTCGAAATAACGTTACCAACCGCCGTTGCATCCTTAGGAATAAATGAACCAATGGCAAGCAAAAAAATCACAGCAGCGGCAGCAAAAAAGGTCTTTATTTTTACCAATATCAGTTTCTTTCGTCTTTCATAATATGTTTTATTAAGGCGCTGCAAAAACTCATCCGGTGGAGGAGGCGGCACTTTCATATCCTCCATTGCAGTTTTAATTACTTCATCAATCTTGTCTTGCTCCATGTATAACACCTCCTCAGTCCACATTAGTAACTTTAAAGCATCTTTTCAACCACTGACTTTGCCCTATGCAGCCTGGACCGGGCGGCAGCTTCCGAGATACCCAGGTGGTATGCAATATCTTTTACAGGTAGGTCGTAATAATAACGCAATACTAATACCTGTCTGTGCTCAACAGTCATCATACTTAATATCTTTTGTATATCTACTTTTAAATCCAACTTTAAGAATTCATCGGGATTATTTATCCTATGGGAAACAACTGTCTCTATATTATCAACCAGTTGAATCAATTTCTTCTTTTTTAAAAGGTCCCTGGCGCAGTTCATGGCGATGACCGCCAGCCAGGGACCTATTTTATTTGGATCATGTAATCCCATAAGTTTATTATAAGCTTTTAAAAAAGCCTCTTGGGTAGCGTCTTCGGCAGTTTCTTTATTCCCTGATATGAAAAGTGCGGCGTGAAAAGTTTTCTCATAATATTTCAATAAGTCTTCTGCTTTTAATTTGCTCATACAGCACAACCTCGCAATTTAACTGCTATGGGGCCATTCGACATTATTGCAAAAAAAACCTGTTATATTTTAACTGAATTGGAGAATCATTTTATGTCCCTCAAAAGTCTTATTAGTAGAAAGGAGGTGAACACTTGGCAAAGAGGATAATTTTAATTCTTATTGTTTTAGTGTCTTGCATTCTGTTTGTGTCTTCTGCCCTGGCTAATGAACTATCAGAGAGCAAGGGGGAAAGCAGCGTCTTTACAGCTATTGGGCCGGAAACATTGCAATGGTTAGCAGATGGGACATGCAGTATCACTAACAATATGAATGGAACAGTAAAAATCAGTGGTAAAACAACAGCATACTCAAACGTCGATATTATTTCGTTAACTCTTTATTTACAAAAGAAGGTCAACGGCAATTGGGTCAGTCAGGGTTCCTGGATTTTTGAAGATTACGGAACAAATATTATAACCGGCAATAAAGTATTAGCTGTTGCGGGCGGCGATTACCGGGTGTATGCATTGCACAAGATTACTGAGTCAGGCATCAAAGAATCCGGTTCATCAACTTCTACTGCTGTATCGGTGCGGTGAAAATTATATATAAATTTATAGTAAGAGGTTTGGGCTAGGATACAAGAACTGCGTTGCCTTGATTAAGGTTACTCACCACTATCTGATATTACTCATTGATTTTTAATTGTAAAATAATTTAAGTTTTTATACAACACTACTGAATTATCATCTTTATGTTTCTGCTATAATCTATGATTTAAAGAATAAAGTTATAGAAACCATCAGTGCTATTTCTCAAACTGTCAGGTATTAATATTTCAACAGTTAGTTTTAATAAAGTTTATTACCAAATTTAAGTTTAAAAGAGGGTGATGTCTATGAGGGTGAGATAGGGTTTTAAAAATTGACAATTAAAAAATGATTCTTGAGGCAAATCGGGGAAATCCTAAAATATCCAAAGCTAATCTACACAAACTATACCCGAACAATGTGTGTATGATTTATTTGAAGCAGTTCAAAAAAATGATTATGATACTTTGAAGAAAGTTTCCACAGACAAAAGGATGAGCGAAGATATACGAAGAAATACTCTCAAGATGCAACATGAATATGGATTGCTTCCAGAAAAACCACCAATTATACTATCTAGTGAAATGAGTGGCAAAGACAAGGTTATCATTAAAGTTAGTTATGTTTTGGATGGTGAAGAGCGCATAATGATCTATCCCGTGGTATTGGTTAACAACGAATGGGTAATAGATCTTGCTGATGCTCTGCCAGAAGGGGCAGTTGTTTTGTCAGACAATTATGATTCCACAAAACTAGAAGCTGGTTACTTCCCATACTCAGGCACTTTAAATATCGGTGTGAGATATTATGTTTACTATACCATTACTAATAGTGATAAAGTAGCAACAGTACAAGGATTTCAAAGTGCTTCTGGCAGTTTTAATGCTAGTTATGGGATGTTCTTTCTAAATGCACTAGGTGAGTTTACATCTACAGGGAAACCTGCCTCTATCATAAAACAGAATAATTATGACCCATACGGCTTTGTACAGACGTTTTCACAGCTATGGGGAACTAATATTATACTTGCTATGGAAATATGTACTACTCGAAATAATACCGCAGTATCTGGCCATATCTACGATGGTTATTAACCAATAGCGAATATTTGTGGAGAAGCAATGTTTATTACAAGTAGTATGTATTTATCAATCAATTTAGAAATAAGATAGTAGTTTTATATATCAATTTTTGCTGTTTTTACTTGATGATTTACTGGCGGCTGGATGGTTTTTTCCCAGAAGCAGTAATATCTTTGTTTTACTGATTTTTTTAACTAAATGATACTATTACGCAGTAAAAGCCACTATGCGAAATAAAGAAAAATGGTATAACGGCAGAAGGTGTAAAAAATATCAAAACGCAGAGATGTAAATGCAAAACAAATTGAAAAAATAGAAAACGCACACATTAAAAACAAGGACAATAATATAAAGAGAAGGCTTAAAGCCTTGCTCTTATATGCAGAATATAGAAACCGCGCAGAAATAACAAATAATATCTACTAATTCGTATTATGGAATGGTTTTAAATACGAATTAGTATTAAGCAAAATACATATATTACTGGATTAGTGGAAAAATTTCCCCTCAAGAGTTAATCAGCCATGGCAAAAAAACTATTATAGTGATTTAACTTTAAAAAAGTTTTGAGAAACTCCTTAATGTTTCTTTTTACGTCTACGGAAGAAGAAAATTGAACTATTCAAAAAAATGGTTATGTTAGGCAGTTTGTTGAGGTCAGTGAAATCAAACAGGTCTCTGAGACCGAGACCAGATAATCATTAGACAAAGACCATTGTCAGATCTACAGAGTAATGAAACGGCATGGCTAGCTTAAGGCAGTGCTTAAGAACAGGGCAGTGAGCGACAAGACAGCAATAGCCTCAAAAACATTGACATAACCTACAAAGAGCTAGCTAGTAATTCAGATTCATATTTAAAAAACAATTCTATAACGAAGAACATTATTAGGGAGGCATCGTTGCAGTGAAGAAATTCAAAAACTATTTAGTCTGCATAATCGCACCTTTATTTGCGTTTACATTTTTTTTCGGGATACCCTCATTGGTTTTTTTCAACGAAGTAAATTCTGACGAACAGATATCTTCATCGTCTTCTTCCAGCGCAATAAAGTCTGCTGAACAATGCGTGTATGATTTTTTTGAAGCAGTCCAAAAAAATGATTATGATACTTTGAAGAAAGTTTCCACAGACAAAAGGATGAGCGAAGATATACGAAGAAATACTCTCAAGATGCAACATGAAGCTGGATTGCTTCCAGAAAAACCACCAATTATACTATCTAGTGAAATGCGTGGCAAAGACAAGGTTATCGTTAAAGTTAGTTATGTTTTAGCTGGTGAAGAGAAAATAATGACCTATCCCGTGGTATTGGTTAACAACGAATGGGTAATAGATCTTGCTGATGCTTTGCCAGAGGGGGCAGTTGTTCTGTCGGACAATTTGATTCCACAAAACTAGTGCTCGTGTAGTTATTGGGCCTGACTAACACCATCCTCAATAAATATTAGAAGGGGACAGTCCGAGACCACTGAAAAAGTACCCTTTTGAAGCCAGCTCAGCCTCAGCCCTAACCCC
>JAENYF010000047.1 GCA_016841905.1 Desulfoscipio geothermicus
TCTAATTTTGGCATTGAATTTTATGCTACAGCAATTATGCAAATTGCTTAAATAAGTTGATGAAAGCGGGTGTACAGAGTTGTAGCATCTAATTTGGTCAAAACAATATAATTGCTCCGAGCCCTCATACCAAAAGGATGTAACCCTAAGGTTACAGAGCCGTTAGGTTGACCTGGAAACAGGCCGGCCTCCCACTGTGCGAAGGAGCTATCGCTTGGAAACCAAGATCCGGCTGGCTCTTTTTTGACCAACCGGATTTATTTTTTACCTGAAAGGAGGTTAAGGTGTCAGTACATGTAGGTGCCTTTGCCTGATAACCCTTTATTAATTGGGTAGGCTTAATTAAAAAAATACTAAATATATAACAAATGTAATTAACTGAGCCGTACTACTCGGAGACTTTGACTTGGTACTGGTACACGCTAAGGCTCTTGAGGAGCAGTTTGTAGCCGAGGGTTGGGGTACAGAGCGCATCTACAATGACTATGTTTTTGTTGGTCCGGCATCCGATCCGGCCGGGATTAAAGGGCTGACCCCGACGGAGGCATTGAAGCAGATTATGGAAACGGAATCTCAGTTTATCAGCCGTGGCGACAATTCCGGCACACATGTAGCTAAGATGGGGCTTTGGAAAGCCGCAGAAATGGAACCAAAGGGCGATTGGTACCAGGTTTGGGAGGGCGGCTCGCAGGGCAACTCCGCCACATTGCGCTACACAAATGAACAGCAGGCGTATACCGTCATCGACAGGGCTACCTATCTCATACTCAAGAATGAGATTACCTTAAAGGTTCTGGTAGAAAAGCATGGATCACTCTTAAATTACATCACATTGATCCCGGTTAATCCGGATAATTTCCTCCAGGTCAAGAATGATATGGTGATGAAATTCGTGGACTTTGCTACTTCAGACGAGGGTCAAACGTTGATCCAAAACTTCAAGAAGGATGTTTACGGCGAGCCGCTTTTCTTCACCAACTCAGCACAGTGGCGTGCTAAGGCGGCATAATAGTAACAGCTGCAATACTGGTTTATAACCGTGCCCCGTTCGTTCTGCCGGGGCGCGGTTTTTTTATGCTTCCAGGTCAGGTGGGAAGTTTCAGACCCCTGGGCATAGATAAAGGAAGACGAAAACGAATTACACTCTCATGAAGAAATTTAGATTATATGATTAAATAACGGCACTTCATCCAGGAGTCGTTATTTTTTCGGATGTTGACAAAAATAATGAACTTATTATATGCTATCGCTAGCGATAATCGTTAACGATAGAGGGTGAGCGTCTTGCTTATTAAAAAACCATATCAAGACCTTATTGACGTATCCAAGTTAAGTGGAGGATTGCTTCTAAGGGGATTGTTGTCCTTTTATGTACTTAGTTTATTAGCGGAAAAGAAAATGTACGGCAAGCAGATAATTGATCAAATAACTAATATGACCAGGGGTGAATGGAAACCCTCTCCGGGGTCGATTTACCCGATGTTGCAAAAAATGGTCAGGCTGGGTCTGGTAACTGTATACGTAGATAATATCAGGGGGCAGTCTACCCGAGTTTATGAGTTGACCGGTTTGGGCAGGGATGCCCTTTGGGGTATGCGCGAAGAAATCAAGCCCAGGTTAGAGAAAACAATCAAGTTATTAAATTATCATTTGCATGAGCTGGAAAAAGGGTAGAAAGGATCAGGATATTATGTCTATGTTACAAAAAATACTTGGTCTCACCATGAACGCGGCTGCCAATTCTTATCGAATAAAATTTGAAGATGACACTTTGCGGGCTGGTGCAGTTAATCAAGCAGTATTAAAAGAAATATTAAACATCAATAAAGATTCAGAATATGGACGCAAATACCATTTTTCTTCCATCATGTCGGCTGCAGATTATCAAGCCAAAGTACCCGTAACTAGTTATGAGGATTACCGGCCTTATATTGAACGAATGGCCAATGGTGCAGTCAATATCCTTACCTCTTTGCCTGTTATATATTTCGGCTTAAGCTCTGGGACCACGGGTAAAAGTAAATTAATACCTGTTACTGCTCAAAGCCGGAAAGTAGTGAACAATAATATGATGTTGTTGACCCAGGGCATGCTGTTGCAGGCTGTACCTGAAGCCCGAAAGGGCGGACGGGGGCTGTTTCTGATGAACAGTGTCAAGGCCGGGATGACCGACGGAGGTATTCCCACCGGTGCGGCAACCTCGGGCGGCATGAATTCAATGCGGTTTATTGTCCCTTACCTGTGGACGTCGCCGCCCGAAATACTGCAGCTGGCTGATCTGCGCACAGCCCTTTATTTGCACTTACTTTTTGCCCTGCAGGAAAAAGATTTAGCGTATATTAATGCACCTTTCCCATCACCTATATTACAGCTATTCCGCCTGCTGGAAGCAGAGTGGCCGAATCTAGTGAGTGACCTGGCAGAGGGTAGCATTAGTAAACTGCTGGACCTGGAGCCGGAAGTGAGGAGTAAGCTGGCCAAGCGGATGCGGCCTGATGCAGCGCGGGCCGAGCAGTTGGCAAAGGAAGCTAAACGAGGCATGGGTAATATTGCCGGTCGCCTGTGGCCCAAAGTGCTCTATATTTGCTGTGTATCCGGGGGAAGTTTTAGTATCTACTTGGATAAACTGCGCCGGTATACCGGTGATATTCCTTATTATTCAGCAGTGTACAGCGCCACCGAAGCCATGCTTGGTATATGTACTCAGACTAATGATACTACCTATGTAGTTACACCCCGAACAGCTTATCACGAGTTTATCCCGGTGGAGGAAGCAGAAATGCCCAATCCTGCTGTGCTTAATTTAGAGCAACTGGAAAAGGGTCAGAGTTATGAGGTGGTGGTAACTAATCAAGCCGGGTTTTACCGCTATAAACTTGGAGATGTTGTAAAGGTGGTGGATTACTACAACTGCAGTCCTGTGATTGAATTTTTGTATCGCAAAGGCCAACTGCTCAATGTGGCAGCGGAAAAAACTCAGGAGACGGCTGTTCTGGCTGCATTAAAAAAGGCTGTTAAAATTTGGGACGGTGATGTAGTGGACTATGCTACCGCTATTGACCTGGATGGGCTTGTAGGCAGGTATGTGTTTTTCGTCGAAGTGCAGGAACCTGAAAAAACATCAGATTATACTACCTGGCAAGGGATACTGGAAAAAGCCCTTAAGGAAGCTAATCCCAGGTACGGGGCTGGCATTGAAGCCGGCCGGATAGGTAGTTTATTGCTGCAAATTGTCCGGCCGGGTACCTTTCAACGTTTCCAACGGGAATTAATATTAAGAGGGGCTTCAGAAAACCAGGTTAAAATACCCCGGGTGCTGAGTGACGAGGTTCTAAAGGACTTTTTAGAACAATGCACTTTATCAGAAGGGATTAGGAAATGAGTAAAAAAATCAAGCCGATAGCCGTATTGTTTATGACACTGCTGCTGGTAATGATGGGGTTTGGGATTGTGATCCCAATTTTCCCTTTCTTAATTGTTGATTTAGGTGGCGGGGCAACTGCCCTTGGCTTTTTTATGGCTGCTTACTCTGTAATGCAGTTTATTTGTGCCCCATTCTGGGGCAGCCTGTCCGACCGGATTGGGAGAAGGCCGGTATTATTAATCGGCCTGGTTGGATACGGAATTACCTTTACTTTGTTTGGCTTTGTGTCTGAGCTGTGGATGATGTTTGCCATAAGAGTATTATCAGGGATTCTCTCATCAGCCACATTGCCTACCGCCATGGCATATATTGCCGACACCACCAGTGGTGCAGAAAGGTCTAAGGGGATGGGCATACTTGGTGCGGCGATGGGGTTGGGAATGATTATAGGGCCTGCTATGGGAGGCTGGCTGGGTAATGACAATTTTGCCTTGCCCTTTTTTGTGGCCGGTGGGCTGGCAGTGCTTACTATACCCTTTGCTATTTGGTTTTTGCCTGAATCTCTGCCGGAATCCAATAAAAATACTCCCGACGAAAAGGCCGTAATTACCCTGGAAGTAATCAAACAACCTCTATTTATTGTGTTTTTAATTTGCTTTGTATTTAATTTTACTTCGTCCTTATTTCAGGGTACGTTTGCTTTATTTGCGGCGGATAAAGTTGGCTTTGGACCCAAGGAAATGGGCATTTTGTTTGCTGTTTTAGGTATTGTTAGCGTAATTATTCAGGGAGGTTTACTCGGAAGACTGGTTAAAAGATTCGGCGATGTAAAACTAGTTAAAGCAGGTTTGCTGATCGGTTCGACGGGTATGCTGCTAATGCTGTTGGCGCCCAATGTATTTGGGTTATACGTAACATCTGCGATATTTAATATAGGTTGGACGTTGCTTGGTCCCACTTCTTCGAGCCTGGTAACCCAAAATGCATCAGGCGGGCAGGGTGCTGCATTAGGGATTATGCAATCGTTCAGTAGCTTTGGGCGCATTTTCGGACCTATGGTTGGCGGGGCATTATATGATATCCAGATGAATATTCCATATGCTTTAGCGACAGTGAGTATGTTGCTCATGGTTTTGTTGTCAGTCAATAAACTGTCTTATCTGGGTGGGGAAAAAGCTACTGATAGTATTCAGTAGTATTTAAATTGGCCGCCTAAAATTCGGCCTTTTCTTTTTTGAGTTTGGGATATTAATATAGAAATGTTATAATCATTCGGAGCATTCGATGAAAATTGAAATGGAGTTTACTATATGCACCTCGAATACAAGGTAACAGAGGAGCACGATAACCAAAAGGTCTCACAGATACTCAAGAGTCAGCTGAAATTTTCCCGTGGTGAAATGCGCAGGCTTAAACGCTGTGCGGGAGTTTTGGTGAATGGTCAAACAGTTCGTTTGAACGCGCTGGTTAAAGCAGGCGATTTAATCCTGATAAATTTACAGGAGGATGATAATCAACCGGTAATACCCCAGGAGCTGCCCTTGGATATTCTGTTTGAGGATGAACACATCCTGGTACTAAACAAACCTAGCAATATGCTGGTGCATCCACTTTCCTATCATGTGCTGGACACTTTAGCTAACGGCGTTATTTACCATTTGCAGCAGCAGGGGCAGAACAGTAAATTCAGAGCAGTCAGCCGGTTGGATAAGGATACTTCCGGGGTAATCTTAATTGCCAAAAATAGTTACAGCTGTTATCAACTTGCCGAGCAGATGAATAAAGGCTTTTGCCGGAGGGAATACCTGGCAGTAGTGCACAACAGCATAGATAGTGACGCCGGTACAATCAATCTTCCTATCGGCCGGCCTAATGATGGTTCACTTATCTTTGGTGTAACACCCCAGGGTAAAGCAGCGATCACTCATTTTACTGTAATTCAGCGTTTTGCCACCGGTAGCCTGGTTAAAATTCGATTGGAAACAGGACGCACTCATCAAATAAGAGTGCATATGAGCCATTTAGGCCATCCCGTCATGGGCGATGATCTATACGGGGGTAGTCTTGAGCTTATCAAGCGTCAGGCTTTACACAGCTGGTATTTAGCGTTTTACCATCCGGTATCCAAGGAAACTATGCAATTGCAGGCTCCTCTCCCGGAGGATATGACAGCTTTAATCCACAAGTTATAAGCTTTCCTGCAGCAAAGGAAAAGGAGACAAAGCTCGCTTTAAAATACCCATTACATAAGCAATACAAACTCCGTAATTAACAATGGGGACTCCCGCAACTTGTGCCTGCATAATCCGGGACAGCATTTCTCGGCGGTTAATCATGCATGCTCCACAGTGCACGACTAGCTTATACTCGGATAAATCGGCCGGTAAGCGTACACCGCTACACCATTGAAAATCAATCTCTCCGCCTACTGATTGGCACAGCCAGCGGGGTATTTTAACGGTACCGATATCATCCTCCATGCGGTGATGGGTGCAGGCTTCAGCAATAAGCACTTTGTCCCCGGGACGCAGGTTTTCAATTGCTTTGGCACCAGCGACCAGGGTTTCCAGATCTCCCTTGTAGCGTGCAAAGAGAATGGAGAAGGAGGTTAGTAGGACATCCGACGGGGTTTCGGTAGCGGCTTTTTGAAATGCCTGGGAATCAGTAATGACAATCCGTGGTTTCTTTTGCAGGCTCAGCATGCATGCCTGTAGTTCACTTTCTTTAACCACATAGGCCATTGCATGATGGTCCAAGATATCCCTGATAGTTTGGACCTGGGGCAGAATCAAACGGCCTTTGGGTGCGGCCGAATCAATCGGCACCACTAGAATTGCCAGGTCACCCGGGTTTAACAGGTCGCCAACTATAGCCTGTTTATCCCAGCTGGGCGGGGCTGACTTCATGATAGCAATTTTCACCTCGGAAATGCCCTGGCCGGTCAGGGCACTGGTAACCACTGGCGTTACGCCCAGTTGCTGCCTGGTTTGTTCCACTTGTTCAGCGGTTACCGGATGTACGTCATTTTTATTAAGTACCGTAACTATGGGCAGCTTGTTCTCGCGGCAGGCGCGGGCGATACTTTTCTCAAATTCAGTTACTCCGGCGACTGCATCAATGACTAGCAGGACCATATCCGCTTTGTTTAAAACCTCCAAAGAGCGTTGGACCCGCAGCTGTCCCAGTTCTCCTTCATCATCAATGCCGGCGGTATCAATAATTACCACCGGTCCCACCGGCAGTATCTCCATAGCTTTGAAGACCAGGTCGGTTGTAGTTCCCGGGACACTGGAAACCAGGGCGATATCTTGATTAGTTAAGGCGTTGATCAGGCTTGATTTGCCTGTATTGCGCCGTCCAAAAATAGCAATGTGCAGTCTGTTCCCTCTGGGTGTTTGGTCCATATGACCACCTCCAGTTTAATAAATTTTCAATCTATCTGGTTAACCCCCACACCAGCCATGTAAGAAGATTTGCTGGCATTTATTCTTGCGCCTGCCTGGCTGCATAGTGCCTGGAATCGCCCCAGGTCCACGGGTCGACCTCATAACCAAACATTCTAATCCTATCGACCAACTCCTGCGGCTGGGTGTAATTTTTGTTGATATACAAACTATAATTGCCGCGGTTGTCTTCAGGGGTTAGTACCGGCATTACTATATTGGCACCAGCCTTTAAGCCCAGTTCCAGTCCACGTGGGTTAATTATCTGTAGGGCT
Source organism: Desulfoscipio geothermicus (assembly GCA_016841905.1). Classification (GTDB taxonomy): domain Bacteria; phylum Bacillota; class Desulfotomaculia; order Desulfotomaculales; family Desulfallaceae; genus Sporotomaculum; species Sporotomaculum geothermicum_C. The sequence continues at coordinate 7,083 of JAENYF010000047.1, forward strand.
GTTGAACATACGATATTTATATCTGGCATCATCAAGCGAGCCAGGGCGATTATTTTTAGGGTCATGATAAAGGGGTCAAAATCAAATGCAGGCTGCTTGTACAAAGGAGTATTTGGATGAGGGATATATGGCCCTATCCCGAGCATATCAATATCTCTTTCCACAAAAAATTGAAGATCCCGTACCAGATTCTCAATTGATTGTCCAGGAAGACCAACCATGATTCCGGTACCCACCTGGTAGCCAATCGTCTTTAGAGCATCCAGGCAATGGAGGCGTTTATCATAGTACTGACCGGGAGGATGAATCCGGCTAAAGAGTTGGCGATCAGAAGTTTCTATGCGTAATAGATAGCGATGTGCCCCTGCTTCCCATAATGCCTGGTACTGATCAAAGGTTAATTCACCTATGCTTAAGGTAATGCCCAGACCCTGGCCGGTATTGTCCCTGGCTTGACTTTGGGCCTTGATTACCTGGACAAAATGCACGACCTCATTAATTTCTCGGGTCTCATCGCTTTCTCCTGACTGCAGGGTTAGGGAAGAGTAACCGCCTTCAAAGGCTGACATGGCCAGAGCAATGATCTCGTAATTAGTAAGACGATAACGACGGATAGACAGATTACCTTTCCTGATACCGCAATAGTAACAATTGCGCTGGCATTCATTGGAGAACTCAATTAGACCCCTTAAGAAAACATTGGGGCCGACACTGTCTCTGCGGCAGCGGTCGGCAGCATCAAACAATTCGTCCAGCATTCGGGGTTCCCGGCTGGATAAAATACTAGTAATTTCTTTATCAGACCATGACTTTGCCATTATAATGCTCCTTAATTATTGCCACAGTCTGGTCCAACTCTACAGGCTCCACCAATTCAGCATTAACTACACAAATACCGTAATTCCGGCTTAATTGTATTCTTGGCAAACTCTGGCCTGAGTCACCTGAATTGCCATAAATATAAGCCCATCTTTTCTCGTATATATGCACCCAGCACAGGTGCAGGCTTGGATAGTTTTCCGTCAATACCTCATGACAGGCTTTAATAAAATCCAGGTCCTTATCATGTTGATGCTCCTTGACCATCACCTGTAAACGATCCAACAACTCCAACACCACCTTTACAAATCCATAGAATCTTCCCAGTGAGTACTAAATTGGCCGAATTCCTTTTCCATTTTCCCTGTGCTCGTTCAACTTTCAACCTTTCAACCTGGCACCAGCGGTGCAGTCTAGAAAAACATGCAGAAAGAATAGATTTGGCCCATCAGAGCCAAGTCCCGAACGGCTTCATCCAGGCTGCGATTGCCGCCCAGGATGAATTGTTGCCGGTTGTAATCCAGAGTTTCTGGCATAGCCGACGATACCGATGTTGGAACCGGCATCTACTGGGTGATGCCAACGGGAATAACATTTTGCCGAATCTGAGCATTTTCTCTTGTGGTTAAGATTATTCCAGTATAAGGAACAAACAGGCGGAGCACAGTTACCAGTTTCTTAAAGGTATCATCATCAATTTTATAGGAGGTTTTTCAACGAAAGGAGTATTTGATGTAAGCTTCGTCTATAAAAGTTTTCCCATTGAATATAAACTTTTCATTTTGTTCCGGTTTAATTACTTGGCCAATCCATTCCTGAACAGCTATTGATTTCATGTATAAGCCCCTTCTATACCAAACTCAATACAGAATAATATCACACTTTGGTTAAGGCGCTTTTTACTGTAACATGAGGGATATTCCCCAGTTTGCCGGTTAGGGAGCCCATTTGATCAGTGGTGCCGTCCACAATTAATGAGATAACGGAAACTTCTCGCTCCCGGTGCGGCAGCCCCATACGGCCGATAATCATCTCCGCGTGTTCACTTAAGATTTGGTTAACCTGCAGCACAACCTTACGGTTCTCCACTACAATACCAATAACACCTAATCGCTTATCCAAACTTTATCAACTCCAGTGCTTTAGTTTAATAATTCAACATATAAGGATATGATATATTTGAGAATAATCCGTAGCCTTCTGTACTGAATGAATAAAACCGCTCATCCTAAGATAAGCGGTCAGCATATTACACCGATGGTGCTTAAATATGATGCCCCTTTTAACTTAGCCGTGGACCTTGTTAGCAGGGTTTAATTTTCGTATTGATATATGTACCTGTAGAGCAGCCCCTAAGACCTTTCTGCAAGTTCGGTGCTAATTTAGATCAGTCGTTTATTTTTGGCATGGTAATGTGTATGCAAGAGTTCATGAGATTTATGCCCCAGAGGCTCATGCAAGAATTCTTCATAAACCATTTTAATTTCCGGGTTTTCGTGTGACTTCCTGATGGCGCACTGCTCATCTTCTATGTAGATGCTGGCAATACGCTCTTCTCGCTTTATGTTGCTCCTGGTGATCGGCTGCCCGCCGCCGCCGATACAGCCACCTGGGCAGGCCATAATTTCAATAAAGTGGTAGGGCGACTCGCCTGCTCTAACCTGGTCCATTAGTTTGCGAGCGTTAGACAGGCCGTTGGCAATGGCTACTTTTACTACTGTGCCATTCAGGTCGACCTCGGCTTCCTTGATGCCCTGGAAACCACGTGTGGCTGTGAAATTAACATCTTTCAGTTCTTCCTGCATTACCACTTCATAAACCGTGCGCAGGGCAGCTTCCATAACACCGCCGCTGGCGCCGAAGATTACGGCTGCTCCGGTGTAATCACCCATCCAGGGATCAAACTCGGAAGGTTCAACTTTGTCAAAATCAATTTCGCACAACCTTAACAGCCGGCCCAGTTCACGGGTGGTTAATACAATATCTACATCCTGATAGCCACTAGCGTTCATTTCTGGCCGGAAAGCCTCGTATTTCTTGGCGGTACAGGGCATGATGGAAACAGAAAAAATTTTCTTTGCATCGATGTTCATCTTGTCGGCCCAATAAGTCTTTAACAGAGCACCAAACATTTGTTGTGGTGACTTGCAAGTGGATAGGTTATCTAATAAATCCGGATAGTAAGTCTCACAGAAGTTTATCCAGCCTGGGCTGCAAGATGTAAACATGGGTAGTATACCACCAGTAGTCAACCGTTGCAATAGTTCATGGCCTTCTTCCATGATAGTCAAGTCAGCTGTAAAGTTGGTGTGTAGAACATAATCAAAGCCGATTTGACGGAGGGCCGTTATCAGTTTATTCATAGGCATTTCGCCAGTCTTCATGCCAACCTCTTCACCGATGGCCACTCTTACAGCCGGCGCAATTTGGGTGACTACAATGGTATTTGGATCGGCAATGGCTTCCATTAGTTCGTCGATATATTCAACTTCGCCGATTGCTCCCACCGGGCAGGCATGGATGCATTGTCCGCACATTACGCACGGGCTGTCACCTAAATTCTTGCCCATACTGGGCACGATCATTGTATGGTAACCGCGGTTTTCCAAACCTAAGGCACCTACTCCTTGAATTACTGTACAGGTTTCTACACAACGGCGGCAAAGCACGCATTTGTTAGGATCCCTAAAGATGGCTGGAGTAGAGTAGTCTTTGGGTAGCCCTTTGGTTTTTAACTTAAATGGGTTTTCGCGGATACAATATTCTTTGGCCAGATGCTGCAGTTCGCAGTTAACATTTCTAATACAATTCAGGCAGTCCTGCGGATGGTTGGATAGAATAAGTTCTAGTATGATTTGCCTAGCCTCAATTACTTTGGGGCTTCTGGTCTTGACAACCATGCCTTCAAAAACGGGTTGTGAACAGGCTGTCTGTAGAAGTCTGCTACCTTCGACTTCGCATACGCATATCCTGCAATTCGACTTAACGATCCGATCAGGGTGAGCACACAGTGTTGGAATATGAATACCTATTTTTTGAGCTGCCTGCAGGATGGTTGAGCCGTCAGGAACGGAAGTTTTAATTCCATCTATCGTTAAATTAACCATTTAATATCACTCCTTTTGCTCGTTTCCTACATCAGTTTGGCTTCATAATCGTCACTAAAGCGTTCTATGGTAGTTAAAATAGCCGTGGGGGCAGCTTGTCCCAGGCCGCACAAACAAGTAATCGACATTACCCGGCCTAATTTTTTCAACAGAGCGATATCTTTAGCCGAGCCCCGACCGCTGTTGAGTTTCCACATTAATTCATGCAAACGGGCTGTACCTTCACGGCAGGGGGCACATTTTCCGCAAGATTCATGTTCAAAAAACCTAGCGATTCTAGTTGTTACATCTATGATATCTCTTGTTTCATCTAGTACATAAACTGCGCCCGACCCCAGCGTTGAGTTAATAGCCGACATAGCATCAAAAGATATTTGGGTATCCAGATCGTTAGCGGCAATAAAGGCACCGGAAGCTCCACCAATTTGTACCGCCTTGAATTTTCTGTCTCCAAGGATACCGTCGCCAAACTCGAAGATAACCTCTCTAATGGTAGTATTGGTAGGTACTTCGAAAAAGGTACGATTATTAACATCACCTGATAGCGTTAAAATCTTGGTTCCGGGATATGTTGGCGCGCCGATAGCTGCAAAATGAGCAGCTCCTTTGTCGATGATTACCGGAATATTAGCCAGGGTTTCTACGTTGTTTACGACGGTTGGTTTCTGCCATAAACCCTTTTGAGTCGGGAAAGGAGGTCTAATCCTAGGTTCACCCCGGTGACCCTCGATGGATTCAAGTAAAGCTGTCTCTTCACCACAGACAAAGGCTCCAGCCCCGGTTCTCACTTCGATGTCGAAATCTTCCAGTATGCAGCGCTGTTTAGCTTGATAAATAGCTGTTTTAAGAATAGTAATTAAATGCGGGTATTCACCGCGGCAGTAAACGTAGCCTTTGTTAGCGCCGATAGCATAGCCGCAAATGGCCATCCCTTCAAATATTGCATGGGGATCATTTTCCATAAGCATACGATCCTTATAGGTTCCCGGTTCACCTTCATCAGCGTTACAAATTACATATTTTTGGTCGTCCTGAGTTTCGTGTGCAAAGGCCCATTTCTGACCTGTATTAAAGCCGGCACCACCGCGTCCTCTAAGTTTAGATTGTATAACCTCTTCAATAACTGCTTTCTTAGTCATGGTACGCGCTTTTTTTAAGGCTTCATAACCACCTACAGATAGGTAATCTTCTATCTTAAGAGGATTTATTTTACCATAATTGCGCAGTACAACACGCATTTCTTCGGCCATTTAGGTCCCTCCTTTCTTCTGTCCCTTATTCGATAACCAGGTCGTGATTATTTATATTCAGCTAGTATATCAACAACAGTAGCCGGTGTTACACCCATATATGGCTTGCCGTTTATCGTAATAACCGGAGTGTCCTGGCACTGACCTACACATTCGGTCGTTTCTAGAGCGAATTTGCCATCAGCGGTACTTTCGCCTATTCTGATGCCGAGTTCCCTTTCCAGTGCAGCTACCACCTCTGCAGCTCCGGCAACATGACAGGGGGCACTTTGGCAAATTCTAATCACATTTTTCCCACGCGGTTTGATGGAAAACATGGAGTAAAAGGTGGTAACGTCATAAACTTTTGATACTGGAACGTTAAAAACCTTGGCGGCTTCGATGATAGCTTCTTCTGGTAAATAACTATATATATCCTGGATGGCGTTGAATGCCTCAATCATCCCGCCGGGTATGTTTTTGTAGGCATCGAGAATTTGTTTGTAGCCCATTTCATTTCTCCTTTCAGTAAGATATGTATGTCAGTATTTACTTTAGATAGTCATACTAAACTGTTAGTTAACTACAAATGGTTACATAATGAAATGGTTAATACGTACCTAAAAACAAAATTTAGGTATGATGAAAAAAGTAATTAATTGTAGACGAATAAGGGAATATGTCGATTTTAAAACAAATTTATTTAATTGTAAACCTGGTGCAATTATTATACTAGTGTTTTTTATTGGAAATAAACACTAGTATTTAGCGTAAGTTGCTGGAGGGGTTAATAAAAGGATAAGTAGCAGCCAAAAAGGTTGCTACTTATCCTTTTGCTTGCATATGCTTTGGGAAACCGAGCAATGAACTTACTCTTTAGATAACCGATTCTAACTGTACCCTATCTCCGAAGAACGCGTTAAATTGGGACACAAAGCATGACCATTCACTGAATGGTATGGTCCATTGCTTATCCGCCTCGACACTTGCTAGATAAATTAGTTTTTTTATAGCCTCATCTGTAGAATAATAAAATTTTATATTGGTTAGTTGATATAGCAGGTTATGGTAACTTTCGATGATATTGGTGGTATACATCATTTGGCGAATACCATACGGGTATTTGAAATAGGACATTAGCTCGAGCCAATTTTTCTCCCAGTATTGAATAACAATGGGGTGTTTATTGCCCCAGTTTTCTTTGAATTTGACAAAGGCGCGTTCTGCTTCCTCAAAGGATAATACCTGATATACTTTCCTTAAGTCTTTTAACAACTCTTTTTGTTCTTGGTATGTTGAATACTTAATTAAATAAAGTATTTGTCCTATGTTACAGCTATGTATTTCGGTCCTGGGAAAAACTGATCTAATGGCCTCTGGTACGATAAAAAGCCCATTTATACAGGCAATCAGGATGTCATAGACACCTCTGTTTTTAAGGTCATTACATACATCAAGACAAAATTCAGTATTCACATTTTCGCAGACCCAAATTCCAAGCATTTCCTTGCGGCCGGATGTATTAATGCCTAGCCCAATATAAGCTATTTTATTTATTACCTTACTATCTTTACGAACCTTGAATTGGACAGCATCCAGATAAACAATAGGGTATACACGGTCGAGTTTGCGAGACTGCCATTGGACCATCGTGGAAAATTTTTTTATAATTTGGTCAATCATGCAAGTTGAAAATGTTATGCCGTAGATGCTCCGCAACTGATTCTTAATATCGCTGGTAGGTATACCCTTAGCATATAAAGCTTTAATATGATTTTCAGCTATTACTTGATTTTGCAGTTTTTTTTCAAACCTTACCCACGAATCTTCCAGCGGTGGAGGGGTAATTGAATTAACCGATTCGTGTATTACCTCTCTTAACACCTTATCACATTCTGATTTAGTGTATTCTCTCATGGTTACTTAACCTCTTCCGTTATTTATCTAATTAATGGCAATATTTTCATTATCTAATTCAATTAATTTTCTGATTTTCTGTCTGGCGTTGAATAAACGGGATTTTACAGTGCCTACCGGTAAATTTAGGGCTGTGCTAATTTCTTCACAAGACATTTCTCGGTAATACTTTAAGTATAATATCTGACGGTAACTGGGATTAAGACACTTAATCTTTTGCTTAATCATTATTTTATCTTCCTCTTGTAATAGGCTGGTTTCCGGGGATAATGGCTGGTTGTTTGGGTAAACATTCCTGGTTTCCATATAAAAAGTGTTTCTTAAGCGTCGGCGAATTAAGTCACGTGCAATGTTAGTTGCGATGCGACACAACCATGCTTCTAGCTTGGAAGAGTCTTGAAGTTGATCTATTTTATACTTCATTTTCAGGAAGGATTCATGAACAACATCTTCAGCAAGACTTGGGTCCTTAATAACATAATAGGCAGCCTGATAAACCGGCTTGTAGAATAATTCATAAACAATTCTAAGTGTCTGCATATCACCGTTTTTTATTTTTGAAACAAGGGTTTCTGTTGTTGTCAAAATAAAGACCCTCCTATCAAACTAACCTATAAATAATAAGGCTAATATTTTTAAGGTAATCTAATCAAGATAACCCTAAAAATATTAGCCTTCCGTGAATTTCCAAAGGTCTTCAACTAAATTGCCGTACAGAACTATTTATTTAATTTTATTATGATTTCATTTCAATGCTTTGTCAATAATAACCTGTACATACATTTTCGACAAATTAACACGGAAAATGCCAAAAATCAAGAAAAAACGACAAGTATTATTTTATTGATTGATTGTTTCTTTTCAGCTAAAATAGATAAGTATTCTTACTTTTAGAATTCTAATATTTTGGTTTTATAGGTGAGTAAAATGAATTTTGAGACCGCAAAAATAATCCACAATTTATTATTTACCTTCATGGGGTTATTCCATGAAAAGTATCTTCTTCGCCTTAGGCAAGAGTCACAGGAATTAAACTGTAGACCCTGCTTTAAAAAGAATCATATGAAAATCCTTAACACTCTATACCAAAATGACCGTATAACCTTAACAGAGATTGGTAAAATGCTGGATATCGAAAAAGGCAGTCTTACCACTCTGATCGACCAGCTGGAAAAGGAGGATTTCGTGCTTCGTTTAAATGACCCGCTGGATCGCAGGAAATCTCTTATATGTTTGAGTCAACACGGTAGAGAGGAGATGGGCCGCATCACGAATTTTTGTGCTGCCAAAGTGGATGAATTGTTGTTAAATTTTAACTCCGAAGAAGTTCAGCAATTTATAACCAGTTTACAAAATGTGGTTGGGTTTATGAAGAAATTAAATGACTAACGGTAAAGAAAGGTTAATTCTAGTATGAATAAGAAAATAGACCTGGGAAATGGCAATATTAACCGGTTACTCTGGGAGTTTTCAATACCCGCCATAGTCGGCGTGGTTGTGAATGCCCTTTATAATGTTATATCCCGTATATTTGTGGGGCAAGGCGTGAATTCCCTAGCTATCGCTGCTGTCACGGTAGCTCTCCCGATTATGATTGTTTTATTTGCGGTGAGCATGCTGATAGGTATTGGCGCTATGGCCTTGATTTCGATTCGTCTTGGAGAACAGAAAAAAGAGGAAGCAAATATAATAGCAGGTAATGCTACTCTTTTGTTAATATTGTTACCCTTAATAATTTCAGGCATATATTTTCTCTTCCCTGAACCGATCTTAAGGTTATTTGGTGCTACCAGTCGGGAGGTGTTGCCTTATGCCCGGGATTATATCCATATCATTATGCTGGGTGCTGTTCCTGCGGCGCTTGGTTTTGGCTTAAATAACTTTATCCGGGCCGAAGGAAATCCCAGGTTCTCCATGTTCACCCAAATCATTGGTGGGGTGGTCAGTGTCATTTTAAACTATGTTTTTATTTTTCCGTTAGATATGGGTATTAAAGGATCTGCCTGGGGTACAATCCTGGGCCAAACCGTCTCAGCGATTTGGGTAATTAGTTATTTCCTGAGCGGTAGAAGCAAAGTTAAAATCCAACTTAAAAACCTGAGGCCCCAGCTGGCCATCTCGATAAAAATAATGGCGATTGGTTTTGCACCCTTTGCCATGCAAATAGCCAGTAGTATTCAGCAAACAATCTTGAACAAAATCGTCATGTCCTATGGTGGCGATTTAGCCCTTGCAGCGGTGGGCATTGTCATGAGTGTGGGCATGATATTAATTATGCCGATTGTCGGGATCAGTCAGGGAGCGCAGCCAATCATCGGTTATAATTATGGAGCTAAGAGTTACGAGCGAGTAAAAGAAACACTGAATAAAGCAATTATGGCCGGTACTACCCTGGCCATCGTGAGTTTTATCGTTATTTTATTCTTTGCTACCCCAATTTCAGCACTTTTTAGCAAAGGAGATACTGCCCTAACCCAATTATCAGCTCACGCACTGGTTGTATTTTTTGCCTTTCTGCCCGTCGTGGGCTTCCATATCGTAGGCTCAAATTACTTCCAAGCGGTAGGCAAGCCAGTACAATCGACAGTCCTTAGTTTGTCCAGGCAGGTGCTCATTTTTATTCCGCTTCTATTTGTTTTGCCTAACTTCTGGGGCATTGAGGGCGTTTGGCGAACGTCACCTATTGCTGATGCTTTGTCTGTGCTGCTGACAGCCGCGTTATTGTTTATTGAAATGAAGAGTATGCCCAAGAAATCGGCTTTGGCTAGCGAATTAAAGTAAAAGATAAATTCATGCAAACTACTAAAATAAAGCTAAGTGTGTTAAATTTCTTTGAAGGTATTTACAGCTGCACAGAAAAGGTCGACGGAAATTACCGGGCTTTTACTTCGCTGGTATGGTTGATTAGTGCCGGCTATTGCTGTTATTGGCGAATATCCCGGTCAAGTTAGAATATACTAATCAAAAAATGACGAGGATATTGATGAACGAACAAGCAGAATTTGCATTTAGGTTGCTGTTGTCGTTTGCCGTGGGCATTTTATTTGGCTTAGAAAGGGAAAAACGCCATAAACCGGCCGGTTTGCGTACCCACGCGCTGGTTTGCCTGGGCGCCTCACTATTTACCATCATCGGTATTACCGGGTTTCCCCCGGCTGACCAGGGAGTGACAGTAGTCAGGAATATTGACCCGGCAAGGGTGGCTGCTCAGGTTGTAGCCGGTGTGGGATTTATCGGCGCGGGGATTATTTTTAAGGAACAAGACCATATTAGAGGTATCACCACAGCAGCGAGTATCTGGCTTACTGCGGGCCTTGGGATGGGCTTGGGCGCCGGTTTGTACTTGCTAAGTGGAGTGGCGGCAATACTGGGTCTTACCGGGCTGAAACTTGACCGGCTGCTGCAGGAAAAAACATAATGTTTACCGGTTAATTTAGGTTGATATGCTAAAACCACCGCGGTGTGGCGGTGGTTTTCTTACGGTATCACACTCTAGTGGAAAGCCAATATGATAAAGTATAATTTGCTTTGTTATGGCAGGATAATGCTGTGGACGGTTTAATTTTACAGCCCACCCTCAATTTCAAAGATACCGGTATTCTTCATGCGTGGTAAGAAGAAAGGAAACCTGTCATTGCCCGTCTCAATAATTTTTTCGGTTAAGAAGCTGGCCGGATCTTTAGGTGTTATACCCGGTGAATGAGATTGCACAAATTTCACGGCATCATCTTTGGAGACAAGCGGTTGCCCGAATTCAAAGATTGCTTTGCTAAGAATATAAGGTATGCCTTTCTGCTGTAGCGTCTGTTCTATTTTAGGGACAGTTTGTTTTTTGCTAGGGCTGTACTTCCCGGGCGTGAGCTCAGTCTCATGACTACCGGAAACGACCGAAAACAACTTTTTACAGTGGGGCAAAAAATCATCCATATTACTGGCCCCGAAAAAACTTATGACAATTACATCCCAATTTTCATTGATGTCACTGCTGTCCATTACCCTGGTTTCAATATTTGTAATGTTCCTGTCCTGGAGTGTTTTTTGCAAGGCGTTAATGGCTTCCTGGCTGATATCTATGCAGGTAATGTGTTTAATACTGTGGCAAAGTTCCAGATCCAAAAGCCCCAGGCCACAGCCAATATCGCACAGCGTGTCATAACCCCCCAGCCTGGGGGCAATAAGTGCCGCCACCTGCTTAAAAAAACCGGTATATTCATTCGCGTTCTGGTACCATCTAATCGTATCGTCATTCCACTCAAATCTCACTGGCTTGCCCCTTTCTAAACACCTTTACGATCACTTTTTTTGAAGGATACTTTCTGTCCGGTGGAAAACATTCTTACTCTCTCAGAACCGGTAGCGATTCTAAACGCCCGTGGAGTGTCTTTAATCATAAAACCTGAAAGATCTCCAACTCCATAATCGAATAAAACCGGTGCAAGTGGGGTCCCTGGTCCGACTAGCGTGACCTGCTTGGCCCTGCCGGCTAGCTCGAGGAGTCTGGGCAGTGTCTTATTGATCACGCAAATATAGGTTAGAAATACATAATCACACTCTGGAATAATGTATTCGCAAGCAGAAAAAGGATAATCCCCATCCTCCGGCTCCCATTCGAAAAGCGAAAAGTCACAGATTGGTTCGAGTAGACTTTCCAAATGTGGAAAATGCCCGACCACCGCTACATTCTTACCCCGGACATCATTTTGGGACATGATAAAGGGATCAAAGATTCTGTCCTCAACCCGCTGGGAATCGGAGAACGCTACGCCATTAGCCCTGGCCACCCGGGGATTATTATAATAAGCATTTATTGCGGCCAGACCTACCGAGGCCTCGACAAAATTCCAGGACTTAATGCAGCTAGCGACCTCCTGGAGGGTGGCGCCGAGCAGGTTCTTGGAAAACATGGGCTTCCTGGTTTCACAATGGTCAAGCCCGCTAATACCTACGCCATCCCCACTGTGGACATAGGCATAGTGGTTTCCGCAAATAAGCTCATCTACAAGGAGGTCTGCTGGGATTCCTTTGATCATAGCATCATAAATTTGCCACATCATTCAACACCTCTTATATTATGCTTTGAGCAGATCTACTGTGATTTGGTCTCCTTCACGCAGGCAATGACGGAGGTTTTGCAGGATACCGTCCAGTTTTTCGATGGCCTTGAGGCTTTGCTTTTCTGCCTGAATAATTTCCATGACCTTGATAATACCGCCGTTCTTAATCACAATCCGTTTATCAGCACTCAGTGCCAGCAGGGGATCGTGGGTGGAAATAAAGACCAGCTTTTCTCTTTGAGCTAGCAGCTCAATTGCCTGACGTCGGTCAATACCGGCGTTTTCTATTTCATCAATAAGGACAATGGGGGAGTTGCTTATATATGCCGTATCGGCAATCATTAAGGCTCTGGATTGTCCGCCACTTAGCTGGGTTATCTTGGTGTCTAATAAAAATTTTTCACCCGCCAGAGCATTGGCGCCGAGAAAACATTTTTCTATTACTTGTTCTGCGTTGACCGTTAACCTGCTTTTAGCATGCAAATATAAAAATTCACGGACAGTTAGGTCCATAACGAAATTCATGTTTTGGGAAAGCTGAGCTACCAGCTTGCCCTCCATCTCAAAGCGTTGGAGGTCATCAAGTTCGACCCCGTTAACCAGGATGCGCCTCATGGTCGGGGTATCACCCTGGGCCAGACACTCAATATCGTTTAACAATCTGCTTTTACCGGAACCGGTTGGTCCTACAATACTTACAATATCCCCTGAGGAAATAGTCAGGCTGATGTTTTCCGGTTCCCCGGACTTGTTTAAACCGCCAATGATGGTAAGGGTGGCAACCGCCGGATTTTGGGCTTTGGCTGTAGAAAATGTTTCCATGAATTCGCAAAAACTAATGAGTACCCCAAATTTGTCTAAGCCAAATTCTTGGATAATATCCTCATCCATTTCTTCAATGGCCAGTGACAAGGGCAGCTGCCTGGGAATATTATCTAAGCGTAAATTAGCCAGGAAATCGGCGACAATAGGATGTTCAAGCAATAAATCTTCAATACTAATGTCATTGGCCAGCGCTAAAAAATCCTTTCTGATCATAACTTTTTAAACTCCATTTTTTTCATCATGCCCATTTGGTGAGATTCTCCGATTCTCGTTTCTCCAGTGCAATAGGAGCATACTGCGGCGGGAGTGGTGAAGCGCAATTTCATATCTCGGAGGGTTTGAATATCACGGGCTTGCTGTAGATACTTGGCCAGAATGAAGGAACCCTGACCGGTGATGCCATTGACAAAAACAACCCTGGCATGTGAGTTTACCTGTTTAATACTGAAAGCAAATACTTCCCGCTCAGCCTGGGAAATAATATCCGCTTTAGTCACTGCCACTATATCAGCTAACTTCAGCAGGGGTCCTATCTTCCTGGGGGTGTTGGTCCCGGACAGGCTATCAATGACGCAAACGGAAAATACCCCATTTATATAGGGGGAACATCGGTTGCACAGTCCGGCGCTCTCGGTAATGAGCATTTGAAAGCCTGAGCGGATACCCCACTGGACAGCGTCATCAATATTGCTGACAAAGTAATGGTCCGGACATATTTTCCCGGAAAACCCGGTTTGGATTGGAATGTTCGCTTCCCGGTAGCGCAGGTTGTCAAAAGAAGTAAGACAGTCAAATTTTACCACACCCACACTGCCTATTGGCAACCCCATGCACTCAATTAATTTTAAAATTACTGAGGTCTTGCCTGAAGAGGGTGGACCAGCGATAGTAATGAGCTTCATAGTGAACCTTCTTTCCACTAGGTCAATTATTGAGTCACGGCTATGCGGAAACAAAATTGTATATTATAAAAAACAATAACGGATGTTATGGATGCATGATTGATGGCCGCCTGATAGTTGTTAACCTGACTTTCATCTAGGGGAGCCGGATATAAATTTAAATTATAGCTAACTATATTTTTTTATTAGCCCCTCACTGGCACCTAGCGCTGTCGAGTGGTTTTCCAAATCTTTATATTTTACTCATAAGTTCTACAAGCTTATCAATAAACCTGCACTAAAATGGGATAATGTTCCTGAGGGTTACCTGTTTAGAAGAACCCTTGATTAGTTCGGCTAATCAAGGGTTAATTAGGTACATCGTTGAGGAAAAACGCTTTGTATCGCGTAAGTGAAAGCAGTTGATATGTAGGCTGTATTAAGTAAACATTAGTTAATTAAAAGAGGCTTGAAAGTGCTCAGTTTTCCAGAGCCTCTTGTTAATTGTTACAAGTTTAACCTTGACTTTATGCATGCTATGATTGAGTAACTGTCATCTATGTTATTTAAGAGTGATGAATTTTACTCGTTCTCCGCTGGGATAGCAGGTTAATAAGCTAATCCTGCTATCCCAGGCAGAACCCCGTCAGATGCTCAGGTTTGCCCCACCAGAGCCTATCCCCCAACGAGAAAGAGCCATTAATAGCTTAACCAGTTAGAGCCTGATCGAACCATTATTTATGTTATTTTAGTGTGAGGTTATAATAAATATTATATAGCCATGAGAAGCAGGTTTTGGAAAGATTCATCATGGGGAAATTTCTCAGCGCTAATAGAATTCAAACACCTTACCCAACCGGCCAACCAGGTCGGTTTTTCTTGAACGAAAATTGGTAATGTACAACCTCTTACTTCGAGTTTGACACCAGTGCACAAAGGAATCCAGTAATATCAACGGTTTCCGGGCATGTCAAATAGACGTACCACTGCAATATTCCTTTATATGGTAGATTTGTGCCGAATATCCTATTTGGCGGCCTGCAACCAACATTCTTAAAAATATCAAAGATTTTGCTCTTTAACTCTGTGCGTAAAATAAACTCTTCCTGACCGATGGTAAAATTGTACATCATGTAATTTCCTTAGGTCATTCATTAAATCTTTAAACCCATGCTTGCTGTCTTTGAGTAGTTTAGCTAGCATAACCTGTAGAACAGAAGCCAAGAAGCAGACGAAGATATGATCCGGGTACTCGTTCTTCTTTCCAGTGATAAATCGGTCTTAAATCGAAAAAGTAAAAGATATAAAAGGGTGAATAATTTAATGAGGATTACTCAAAAGAAATGGTTCGGAGGGGTAGCACTTATTGCAGGCATTTATCTCTTATATAAGTTTTTTACCAATACCTAATAGTAATAGAGTCATAATATGGGCACACTGTTGGTATAACGATGTCTAGTGAGGAAAATAGGCACAAATTACCGGTTGCACAAGTGCCTCCAAAATGATAACATAACAAACGTCGCC
>JAENYF010000048.1 GCA_016841905.1 Desulfoscipio geothermicus
TAATCATTCGGAGGTGATTGTATGGTAAAAAAACGTGTTCATGAACTTGCTAAGGAGCTTAATATAGAAAGTAAGGATATGCTAAATCAACTTAATCAAATGGGTATAACAGTAAAATCCCACATGAGCACCTTAGAAGATAATGAAATTGTTAGAATAAAAAATCATTATCAGAGTGTTGGCGGTGGCTCTAATATAGCTAAACCAGCGCCACATAAGAATGAAAAACATGGGGGCTTTAAAACCGCTGGCAACCGAGACCGTCAAGATCGAGGCCCTGGGTTGGTAGACCGGGTTCCCGACCGTCCGCCTGATCGCGTATTTACTGAAAAAACTGTTGGTAGTTTCTTGAGTGACAAAGGGCGAGCTAATGAGACAAGGTATCAAAAACAAGACGATAAACAAAAAAACAATCACTATAGAGGTAGTCAACCCAGGAGTAACCAACTCAGAAGTAACCAGACGGGTAGTAACCAACCTAGGAGTAACCAGCCCAGGCCTAATCAGCCCAGACAAGAAAATGGCCAGCTAGGTAGAGTGACAGCTGACCGTGAACATGCGTCGGTTGATAACCGTGCGGCTGTAAATAAACCCGAACAAACCAGAGGTCCGGCTCCGGCTTTTCGTGATCGCAACAAGACGGGTGACCATAACCGGCCTACAAGTCAACAGCGCTCCCCAAAACCGATTGACCGAGCCAGAGCTGTCAGCGGTCCAAAAAACCAGGCTGGCGGTATAGCCAAGATGGCTCAAAAGTCCATGCCTGATCAAGTGAAAACACTGGAGAAAAATAAAGCCCAGGAACGCTCTAAACAGGTTGAAAAGCATGCCTTTAAAGGAAAAGACACCAAAGATAACAGGTTTACTAAGGATGCACCTAAAGAGCGCGGCTTTAGGTCTGGCTCGAACAAAAGATTCAACAAGGGGCCTCAGAGGAAAAGTCAGCCGGCTCCTGTAGTGGAGAAAAAACCTGTAGTTATTGGTGATACCGTTACAGTCAAAACACTGGCTGAAAAGATGCGCATTAATGCTGGTGAAGTTATTAAAAGATTGATGGAACTGGGCACATTAGTTACTATCAATCAAGAGATAGATGCCGACACTGCAACTATTGTAGCTAATGAAATGGGCTTTGAGGTGCAGGTAAAGGTTGAGCTGGATAAGGAAGCTCAGCTGATGATGAAAGTACCCGATGATGATGCTGAAGATTTAAGATGGCGTCCGCCGGTGGTTACGATCATGGGTCACGTTGACCATGGTAAAACATCTCTTTTGGATGCTATCCGTCATACCCATGTGACAGCTTCTGAAGCAGGTGGTATTACTCAGCATATCGGTGCTTATCAGGTTGAGCATAAGGGTAAAAAAATTACCTTTGTTGATACACCCGGTCATGCGGCATTTACGGCAATGCGAGCTAGGGGCGCCAAGGTAACAGATATCGCCATCGTGGTAATCGCCGCAGACGATGGTGTGATGCCACAGACTGTGGAGGCCATTAACCACGCCCGGGCTGCAGGTGTACCCATTATTGTGGCAGTAAACAAAATTGATAAGCCCGGTGCTGACCCGGAAAAAGTGAAACGTGAATTAACAGAGTATAACCTCATACCTGAAGCATGGGGTGGGGATACAATTTTCGTGGAGGTTTCAGCTAAGGAAAAATTAAACCTCCCAGAATTACTGGAAATGATCCTGCTGGTAGCGGAAGTTGGTGAATTTAAAGCCAATCCTAACCGGACGGCCCGGGGCACAGTAATTGAGGCTGAACTTGACAAAGGCCGAGGGCCGGTGGCTACGGTATTAGTGCAAAACGGCACGCTGCGGGTAGGTGATTTCATTATTGCCGGTGTGGCTTATGGTAAAGTTAGAGCGATGATGGATTATACCGGCCGGCGGGTGAGTAAAGCAGGTCCGTCCATGCCGGTTGAGGTACTTGGCTTTTCGGGAGTACCACCGGCGGGGGAATTGTTCTATACTGTGGAAGATGAAAAATTCGGCAAGCAAATCATTGATGAACGTTCTACGAAAAAACGGGAGGAAGAGTTTAGACTCTCCGCACCAAAAATATCGTTGGATGATTTATTTAACCAGATTCAAGAAGGCCAGGTTAAAGAACTGAACATAATTATAAAGGCTGATGTGCAGGGTTCGGTGGAAGCTGTGCGCCAGTCACTGGAACAAGTGGGAAATAGTGAGGTCAGGGTTAACGTTATCCACGGTGGTGTTGGTGCCATCACTGAATCTGATATTATGCTGGCTTCGGCCTCTAATGCTATAGTAATTGGATTTAATGTACGGCCCGTTGAAAATGCCCGTAATGCTGTGGAGACGGAAAAAGTGGACATACGGTTATACAGGATTATTTACGATGCCATCGAGGATATCAAGAAGGCCATGAGCGGTCTTTTAGAGCCCGAGTATAAAGAAGTTGTGTTGGGACGTGCCGAAGTGCGCAAGACATTTAAAGTTACCAAGGTGGGCACAATAGCAGGGTGCTATATAACGGAAGGCAAAGTAACCAGGGATGCCGGTGTGCGCGTAATTAGGGATGGCATAGTAATCCATGAGGGACATCTTGATTCGCTAAAAAGGTTTAAGGATGACGCTAAAGAAGTGATGCAGGGTTACGAGTGCGGTATCACTGTGGAAAAGTTTAATGATATCAGGGAAGGCGACCAGATAGAGGCCTATATTGTAGAGGCTGTTAAACGCGAACTGGCTTAATATGAGTACTATAACCGTAAGGGGGGATTATTATGTCCCACCGGCCGGAAAGGTTGGCCGAGGCAATAAAAAAGGAAATGTCCGACCTGTTGTTAAATGAATTAAAGGACCCGCGGATTGGTTTTGCTACTATTACTGGTGTAGATGTATCAAGTGATTTGAAATACGCAAAAATCTATGTCAGCGTGTTAGGTAACCATGAGCAAAGGGTAAGCACTATGCAGGCTTTAACCAAAGCTCAGGGGTTTGCCCGCACGGAACTTGGGCGCCGCATCAGGTTGAGGCAAGTGCCTGAGATATCCTTCATTCTTGATGAATCCTTGGATCACGGGGTCCGGGTTATGGAACTGTTGGAAGAGGTTAAAAGCAAAGATGTGTGAGCAAGAAGCAAAACAGCTGTTTTCCGCAATGGTTAGTGAGCTAAATAAGGCGGAGCAGATAGCGCTTTGCGGTCACGTTATGCCCGATGGCGATTGTCTGGGGGCAATGCTGGCTCTGGGGTTGGCTCTGCGGCAAATGGGAAAGAAGGTAGTTTTTTATAGTCCCGACCCGGTGCCCGAGTTGTATGCCTTTTTACCTTGTGCAGATGAAATCCATGTTGAGCTTGAGCAACAATGTCAATTTGATTTATTTGTTTCCGTGGATTGCTCGGTGCCCGAGCGGTTGGGGCATTTTCAAGTACTGCTTGACCGGGCGGGTCGGGTGGCCGTTTTAGATCATCACACTGGTTCAGTTCCTTTTGGTAATATTTATTTGAATTTACCTGTTTGTGCGGCAACAGGTGAAATTGTGTATGATCTTTTACTTTGGTTGCCGGTGTTAGTAGACGAAGATATTGCTACCTGTCTGTATGTAGCGATTGTCACCGATACAGGTTCATTTTCTTATGATAACACGGGCAGCCAGACCCACCTTAGAGCTGCTGAATTATTGAAGCTTGGCGTAAAGGCAGCCTGGATAAATAAACGCTTATACGAAGAGAAACCACTAGTTAGCCTGCAAGTATTAAGTACTGTTTTACAATCGCTGGAACTCAGCGGCTGTGGCCGAGTGGCTTGGATGTTTGTGGAAAGAGATACGCTGCATAGGTTAAATGCAGCTGATGAACATGTAGATGGCTTGGTTAACTACCCTCGCTTAATTAAAGGTGTGGAACTGGCTTTATTTTTCCGTGAAACGGAAGATGGCAAATATAAGGTTAGTTTAAGATCCAAATATTACTTAGATGTTAACAAATTAGCGGCCATGTTTGGCGGGGGCGGACATCCACGGGCAGCAGGTTGTGTGATGGAAGGAAATTTAGAGGATGTAAAACACCAATTGCTGCAGGCGGCATTACCTTATTTAAAGGATGAATGATTATGGATGGCATTCTAAATATCCTTAAACCGCCGGGCATGACCAGTCATGATGTGGTAAGTTTTATACGCAGAGTGACCGGTCAAAAAAAAGCTGGACATACTGGCACGCTGGATCCGGGAGCTGCAGGTGTATTGCCCGTCTGTTTGGGCAAGGCTACGAAAATTATTCAGTTTTTGCCGGATAGTAAGGGCTACCGGGCGGAGGTGACCTTTGGCAAATCCACCACTACCCAGGACATGTTTGGTGATGTGCTTACATCGATCGGCGCCCAAGGGTTACGTGCTACAGATATTGAGCAAGCGCTAAAGAGTTTTAAAGGGTGGATTATGCAAATACCGCCAATGACATCGGCCATCAAACAGCAGGGTAAAAAGCTCTATGAACTGGCCAGGGCGGGTATTGAAGTGGAGAGGGTCCCTCGAGTTATTTACATAAGCGAAATTGAGTTGAGAGGCTTTTATGATGATCCGTCATTTCCAAGAGCAATATTGCATATAAATTGTTCCGCAGGCACATATATACGTACAATATGTCACGACTTAGGGGAAATGCTGGGTTGTGGAGCTTATATGTCGTTTTTATTGCGCACCAGAGCGGGTTTGTTTAAATTAGAGGATTCTGTGATGCTAGAGCAATTGAGCGAGCCTAACAGCCCTGATGTGGCTACCTTGCTGGTACCAATGGGTAAAGCGCTGGGACACTTGTCCGTGGTAACTGTTGAAAGTGCATTGGAAAGAACTGTTAGGTGTGGCAATAGTTTTGAGTTGCATGGCCATGCCTGGGCAGACCGGTTGGCTTCTCAACAGCTGGTTCGCTTGGAAAAAGCCGGTGCCTTAATTGCCCTGGCGATTGTTATTAAAGATGACTCTAATACGTCGGGTAAGTATATGCTTCAACCTGTTAAAGTGCTGGTTTAAACATAAATCTGGAGGTTATAGCAGCAGTGCGTATTTATAGAGACTGGAAAGGGATAAAAGATACATTTAAAGACCTAGTAGTTGGTCTTGGTAATTTTGACGGCATACATTTAGGGCACCAGCGGTTGATTGGCGATATCGTGGCTAAAGCGCAAGCGGTTAATGGAACGCCGGCTGTATTTACATTTGACCCCCACCCCTTGGCGCTATTAAACCCCCAGGGTGCTCCGCCCTTGATTTTGCCGCCGAATGTGAAAAGGGATATGTTTGCTAAACTGGGTGTAGAGATGCTGTTATGGATACCATTTACTGAGGAATTTGCCCGTCTGAGTCCTGAGGATTTTATCAAGCAGGTATTACATGAACAACTGGCTGTGCGTGCTGTTTTAGTCGGTTATAATTATACATTTGGCTATCTAGGGCTGGGAACTCCAGAATTATTAGAAGACTATGGTGAAAGACTGGGTTTTGATGTGGAGGTTTTGCAACCTGTCAGCATTAACGGTCAACCGGTAAGCAGTACATTGATCAGGAGTCTGCTGGCCGATGGAGAAATAACTGAGGCGAGAAAATTCCTTGGCTACAGCCCAGTCCTTGAGGGTACGGTGGTTTATGGTGAAAGACGTGGTAGTACCCTGGGTTTTCCCACAGCGAACATTGAGGTTGCTCAAAACTTATTAGTGCCGGCCAATGGTGTATATTCAGTGAAAGTCAATCTAGAAGGGCAATCTTGGGGAGGGGTGGCCAACATTGGAATTAAGCCTACATTTCACAGCAACTCTTTCATGAGAAGCATTGAGATTCATCTGCTGGATTATTGTGGCGATTTGTACGGCAAGGTTATTAAAGTACATTTCATCAGGCGACTGCGTAATGAGCAAAAATTTAACTCAGCTGTAGAATTAGTAGAACAGATTCAAAAAGACATTAATGAGGCCCGCATAGATGCATCATTTACAGTTTAATCGTAACTGAGTGCTGCTATTTGAAGCCAGGGTATTCTATTTCTTACTAAGTTTACTTGTCGAGTGAAATATGCTACAATGATTTTATAATAAAACGGTTTTGTTGCCCGGTCTGTAAACGTCTCATCTAGACGTTTCATTAATGGGGGGTGTCCAAGATCGATTTACCAGAAGCGGAAATGAAAAAATGGTTAAATCATATTGCCTTGATTTGTTTGAGTGAAGACTTTCAGAATTTAAAAAGGGAATTGGAACAAATATATCAACAGGCTGACATTGAGGAAGATGCTCAAATAACCGCCTTTCAGGATGCTTTGTATGCATTTTTAGCGCAGGAAGAAGATATATTAGCCTGCCAGACAGGGGCTAATTAAGATAATATGAATGTAATTATTACTGAACACGCGCGAAAGCGCTTGCGTGATTATCGCCAGGATAAAATTACGGTTGCCGATATTATCACAGCCACCACCGGTATACCAGGCCGGGTACCTACAGCAACACGTTTTAGAGGTTTTTTTGCAAAATCGGGACGAATGTTTGATATTGTGGCTAAGGATATATCCAATGGGCGATTAGTGATTACTGTAATTGGTAAATAATTTCAATTTATTATATTTGAACTGTTAGCTAGGGAACTCGTTTATCTCCGACGATTAGCTTGGCTAGCAGCGATTATAAAATGAAGGAGGTGAACCCTGTGGCATTATCAGTGCCTGATAAGCAGACGGTTATCGACAATTTTAAGTTGCATGAGAACGATACCGGCTCACCAGAAGTTCAGGTGGCTATCTTGACTAGGCGGATTAACGATCTGACCGAGCATCTTAAGATTCATAAAAAAGACCATCATTCCAGGCGTGGGCTGCTTAAAATGGTTGGCCAGCGCCGGGCTTTGTTGAACTATTTGAAAAGCCGGGATTTTAATCGTTACCGTGTATTAATTGAAAGGTTGGGTTTACGTAAGTAAAAGCGGGTTTAAACCCGCTTTTTATTTTTATGTGTTCGCCCGGCATGTTCGCCGAGCCGATGGGTTGCAAGAAACCCTGTCACCTAACCAGCGGGAAGACAACCCGTAGGCAAGGGCGTCACTGGCGTCAATAGGGTCTGAAGGAAGACGAAGGGGAACTTGGAACATAGCGCAAGCGAACTGGTGTTGGCTTACCAGATGGGTAACCTTGCACAAAAAGGGAAAGCCCGAAGGCTGTAAAATCTGGGAGGTTAGGACTGATGCGTTCAATGCTGCGCCGACGCCATCGGCTTATTAAATGAGATGCATTACTTCCAAACAGGTCTTGCAGTCATTTTTACGCCGCAATTTTTTGAGTTGGAAGTTATCTTCAATCAAGTACCACCCTGATTGGAGGCTGAATTTGCGACAGGAGCGTTTTAAGGCAAAATCGCCGGAGATGGTAAGACAAGGATTGGCCGGCCAGGTTTAAATTGCAAATATTGACTGTCTGGGCACTGTGAGCAGGGTCTATCGAATATATATTTAAAGTTCATACACCGAAGGGGTATTTTTTTAGCAAGTGTGGACTGTTCTTATCTTACCAGGGAATAAGTGAATTCCAACTTCCATTGCTTCGTGTATTAAGATTGCTTAACTATTCAGCCTGTCGGGGAAGAACAGCGGGCTGGCAAATTTATCTAAACCAAATTCTTTGATTATTTGTTGAGTATCTTTATTGATCATAAACTCGACGAACGTCTTAGCTTCCTCCATATTTATCCACTCAAATCTTTCCGGGTTGACCTGCATGACATGATAAATATTTTTTAGCACATCATCACCTTCGGATACAATTTTTAGTTCTATATTTTTAGATTTGGCCAGAAATGTGCCGCGGTCGCTTAATACATAGGCTTGTTCTTCATTAGCCATAGTAATAGTAGCCCCTATGCCCTGTCCGGTTTCTTTATACCAATTTTGTTATTGGGATTAACGCCAATTTTTGCCCAAATGACCTTCTCCACTTTATCTGTTCCCGAATCATCACCGCGGGAAATAAATAATGCTTTCTTATTGGCAATTTTTTTAAACATTTCTAATATATCGGAGCAACCTTTTATTTTGGCCGGATCCTGGGGCGGTCTTAGCAAAACAAAGTCATTATGCATAACCAACTGGTAATTGATGACCACCTGTTCGTCTACCAATGGCTTTTCAGCATCCGGAGCATGCACCAACAACACGTCGGCGTTACCCGATTTGCCCAATTCCAATGCCTGCCCGGTGCCTACTGGTACTGTTTTTACCGAAAAACCGGTTTGTTCTTGGAACTTGAGTAACAAAACGTCCAGTAGCCCACTATCATGGGTGCTGGTAGTTGTTGCCAGAACAATTATATTTATAAATTTGTCCGCCAATATCGGGTCAAATTGTGATCCCGCACATCTTTTAATTTCTTTTAAAGCATCGGCCCTAGGCATCGCTAGACATCGCTTTGCGGTAAGGACGGTCATTAATCATAGCGTCATATGCGTCGGCAATAGCTAATATTCGACATTCCAGTGGAATTTCATTTGCTTGTAACCCAAGGGGATATCCTTTGCCATCCCATCTTTCATGGTGTTTTAATATCCAATCGGCTATGGGAACCAGGTCGGGAGCCGATTGTGCTATTCTGAAGCCAATTTCACAATGACGCTGCATTTCAATAAATTCTTCTTTAGTAAGAGAGCCATTTTTAAAGAGTATACTATCTGGTATACCCACTTTGCCGATATCATGAAACTGAGCAAGCAGAAGCAGATCAGATATCTGGCGTTCGGATAGACCAATGGCTTGGCCAGACTTTCTACCTGGCCCTTCAGTCGCTCTGCATGACCTTCAGTGTTTAAATCTCTGGCTTCCAATGCCTTAGTCAGAGTTTTTACAATGGCACTCCTGGTACTCTGGTGTCGATGTAGCTTTTCCCGGTACATGTTATTGTCCGCTTCTTTAAAAAGTTTATCCATATTTACAGGTATTGTATTACCAACTGCGTAACCAATTGATAAACTTAACGGCATTGTTTCATGGGCACTGTTATAAACGGTTATTTCATTTTTAATTCTCTCAGAGGCATTTTTTACCACCGATTCATTGCAATTGGGCATTAATACTGCAAATTCATCGCCACCAATGCGGGCCACCACATCGCTGTTACGAAAAGACTTTTGCATAAGATATGCTACAGTGCTAAGTAATTGATCACCTGCTTTATGCCCTAATGTATCATTAACCAGTTTTAGACTGTCTACATCGCCAATAACTATACCCACCGGGTTAAAGCGCCCACTGACCAGGCGGTGCATCTCCGTTCAAAATAAGCACGGCTATACACATTGGTAAGAGAATCATGAAAAGTAATATATTTGAGTTTTTCTTCCGCTTTTTGGCGGTCTGTTATGTCACGTATCGATTCTATAGCACCGACCATTTTACCCTCACTATCATATAACGGTGCAGCTCCAACCATTAATGTCTTATCCCTATCTGGAATAAATAATTCTCCATAAATTACGTTGTTATGTCTTTTTAAAGAACTATAATATTTTAATAAGTCATGTTTTTATATGTTGTTTTCTGTAACTATATAATCAATCAACATAGGATGGTCTTCATTTAAATAAAATACCTTATTATAATTACTTGTGCCAATAATTTTATCCTTTGTTGTATTAGTCATTTCCTCCATAGCCTTGTTCCAGGCGATCACTTTTTTATCTTTATCTATAACAAAGGTAGCATCAGGTAAAAATTCTACAATATCACGAAATCGTTTGTCAGCAGTGCGCGCTTTCTCTTCAACCATTTTACGTTCAGTAATATCCCTCACGATACCTTCAACGGCTATGAGTTGGCCACTATCATCAAATATAGGTGTGTTATGTTGCTCTGTCCAAATAAGGTGGCCATCTTTATGAAACCACTTAGCGATTATTGGCATACCAAACTCGGCGTAACGGTCATCCAGAACGTTCTGGTTATCAGGGTGGATAATTCGGTAAATGACTTCTTGGTTTTTGTATAATTCTTTTGGCTCATATCCAGTTATTCTGGTTACTGCCGGGCTTACATATTTAAATTTCGGTTCCGGGTGGATTTGTATACGATAGATAATATCCTGAGCATTTTCCGCTAAAAAGCGGAACTGCTCTTCACTTCTCCTGAGCTCTTCTTCCCTTTGTCTAGCATCGGTAACATCACGAAAGACCAGAACAGCACCTAAAATTTTACCGGCAGCATCTACAATGGGGGATGCGCTGTCAGAGATGGAACGCTCCGTACCGTTTTTAGCTATTAACGCCGTATGATTGGCCAAGCCTACTAACTTTCCTTCAGTCAATACTTTATTAATCGGTTTTCAACCGGCTCTCGGGTATATTCATTTAAGATGTTAAATATTTTACCCAGTGGTTGGCCTATGGCCTCGGTCCTGCTATATCCGGTGAGGGTTTCCGCCACCTGGTTAAATAGAGTCACATAACCTTTCAAATCTACAACGATTACGGCATCACCAATACTGGCCAAGGTAATAGCTAGTTGTTCCTTTTCTTTGTGCAATGCCGCCTCTACTCTTTTAAAATCTGTAATATCATAGATCGTTTCAATAGCTCCGATATAATTACCCAAGTCATCAAATAACAGCGATGCCTTGCTGCGGAGATAAGCCCCTCGCTCGTTGTTAAACGCCGGAAGAAAACTTTCAGCAATCAGAACTACTCCTTGTCTTTCAATTTTTATGTATTTTCCCAATGCCTGTTGATCATCAGTAATTAATAAATCAATCAAAATTGGTTCCGGTTTACCATAGAAAGGTACAGAATACGCATAATCACCTTTATCAAGGATGTCCTCTTTGGCAACTCCCGTCATCTCTTGCATAGCTTTGTTCCAAGCGATTACCTTTTTGTGCTTGTCAATAATAAAAGTAGCATTGGGCAAAAAGCCGATGATATTATTTAACTGGTGGCTAGCCATTATTAATTCTTCCCTGCTAGTATAACTTCCTAAAACCTGCTTTCCCAGCTCTTTATTAGTGACGCTTCGTTCTTCCTGTGCTTCAGCCCATAATAAAATGCCAAAATCGATACAGTTAAAAAAATTTAAAATTTGTATTTGGCAACGTTTTTTATAGTCGGGTTCCCATCTTGTCTGCAGGACTAGGTCAATAAAACTTTGGCGAATTGAATTGAAAAAGCATAGAATCATTTTACAATTCATACCACGCTGCAGATAATTTTGCGCATTCAGCTTACCAAAGGTGGCTACAGGATCTTTAGCAGTATTGACATAAGAATAATTTAGTGCCAGACTATCATCTTGCAAAACTTTTACAAATAGAAAAGAAAAATCAGCTATAGCCAAATGAAAATCTTCCTTGTCAAACAGAGAAGTATATTCATGGCCAGAGTTTTTAACGTATGTCATGAGCGTAATTATTAACCAATCTTCATTGTTTTCTATTGAATTAACAAACCGTTCCATTTCCGGCACCCCATAATATTTTATGTGTATGAAAAGTTATAAAGCCTTACAAATACAGGCTTTATTTTTTTGTTTTAATTTCTAGCTCGAAGATACCATTGAAAAATAGAAAAAGCTTTGTCCCATTGCAAAAGGACAAAGCTTTACAGCAAAAATAAAGCTTGACTCTCCTTTCCACAACGGGAGGCACATTAGTTTCCCAATGTACCCTAAAGGCCAGTAACCATACCTTTGGGTTTAGGTAACAAAGCTCGGAGACTCGATTATATAACACATATTTCTACTTATTTAGATGTATTTCCTGCAAATGATGTTTATTTTGGTCATAATTATGCACCTCGCTTGGCTTTCTGTAGATTTATTGTGATTGCTACCCAATTCGGCAAGTGACATTGCATTTTCTAATGTATATAGAAATTATTACAATTGGAAACGAATTATACTACCAACGGGGCTATCCGCCTTTGGCAAAGCGTTCAACAAGTGGTGTAAAAATCTTTTTCGGGTGCTTCGCCCCCGGAGTTAAGCGATTGGTTCTCCTCGAGGATAGAAAGTAAAGGATAAGAGGCAACTCCCAAGGAGCTAACTCCTGATATTACCGGCAGAACCCGTCAGGCGCTCAGGTCGGTCTCCACCGGAGCCTTACCCTCCTAGCGGGAAAGCAGAGCGGAAAAGTAGTAATTAGCTATCCCGACTTTAAACTGCTCTATATAAATAATAAAAGAATATGTATTTTTTTCATTTTAGGCAGGATATACTACTAAATATGTAGAATGAGATTCTTTTATGATAAAAGTAAATTATTCCAGTCTTGGATAGCTTGATTGGATGAGGAAGGAGGTATACCGGTTCCTATTTTCTGGGACCGGAATAAAAAGCATAATATGCAGCAACCAAACATTTTATTGAAAAGTATTGAGGTCGGCGGTAGGCCAATGACCATAGAAACAGGCCGGGTGGCCAAACAGGCCGGTGGTGCTGTGCTGGTTCGTTATGGCGATACCGTGGTGCTGGTTAACGCTACTATGTCCCAGCATGTCCGGGAAGGGATTGATTTTTTCCCACTTACTTGTGATTATGAAGAACGTCTTTATGCAGTGGGCAAGATACCCGGTGGTTTTATTAAAAGGGAGGGACGGCCCAGTGAAAAGGCCACGCTAACTGCGCGGTTGATTGACCGGCCTATTCGCCCTCTGTTTCCTAAAGGTTTGCGCAATGAAGTGCAGGTTATTGCCCTAGTTTTATCGGTGGACAAGGATAACCCTCCTGATATGGCTGCCATGGTAGGCGCTTCGGCCGCCCTGCAAATTTCCAATATTCCTTTCAACGGGCCTATTGGTGCTGTCACTGTAGGTCGGGTGGATAATAAACTCATTATAAACCCCAATATAGTTGATGCTGAAAAAAGCGATATGCATTTGGTGGTTGCCGGAACCGGGGAAGCAGTTATGATGGTCGAAGCGGGCGCTAAAGAAGTGCCCGAGAATGAGATGTTAGAAGCCATTGTCTTTGGACATGAAAAGGTCAAGGAGATTGTGGAATTTATTAAAGCTTTTCGTGCTGAAGCGCTGGCCATGGGCTTAGCCAAAGAGAAATATAACCCTGAATTAACGGTTATTGATGAAGATCTGGAAAGTGCTATTACGGTCAGGGTCACCGAGGAAATTAAATCAGCAGTACAGGAAGGTATTGTTAAACAGTTATCCAAAAAAGAGCGGGAAGACTTAATCGATGGTGTAAAAGATAAGCTGGCCGTGGAATTGCTGGAAGAGTACCCCGAGCAAGCAAAAACTATTGTCAATGTCATCGAAAGCGTAGAGAAGAAAGTAGTACGCCGCTTTATTTTAGTTGATCGGGTACGCGTGGACGGCAGAGCTCTTAATGAAGTGCGGCCCATCAGCGTGGAAGTTGGTATTTTACCCCGTACACATGGTTCCGGTCTCTTTACCCGGGGGCAAACTCAGGTCCTTTCGATAGTGACTCTAGGGGCTATTTCTGAAGAGCAAAGGTTGGACGGCTTGGGTATCGAAGAAAGTAAACGCTATATGCACCATTATAATTTTCCTCCTTTCAGTACTGGGGAAACCAAACCGATGCGGTCACCGGGTAGACGGGAAATTGGCCATGGTGCTTTAGCTGAGCGTGCTCTTGAGCCGGTGATCCCCGCGGAGGATAAGTTCCCTTACACAATTCGGGTTGTGTCCGAAGTGTTAGAAAGTAATGGCTCCACATCGATGGGAAGTGTTTGTGGTAGTTGTCTGTCACTAATGGATGCAGGTGTGCCAATTAAGGCACCGGTGTCAGGGGTGGCGATGGGACTGATAAAAGAAGGCGATGACTTTGCGGTTCTAACTGATATTCAAGGTCTTGAGGACCATTTGGGTGATATGGATTTTAAAGTGGCCGGCACGGCCAAAGGGGTTACTGCCTTGCAGATGGATATTAAGATAGCAGGTATTGACCGGGAAATACTGCAGATTGCCCTGAGCCAGGCCAATGAGGGTAGAATGCATATTCTAGGTAAAATGCTCGAAGTGATCGATAAACCTAGAACTGATTTATCCTTTTACGCGCCCAGGATTATTCAAACTGTTATTGACCCGGATAAAATCAGGGATGTAATTGGCCCTGGTGGTAAAATCATTAAAAAGATTATTGAAGAAACCGGTGTGGACATTGATATTGAAGATGACGGCAGGGTATTTATAGCAGCGGTTAATCCCGAGGCAGGCTATCAAGCATTGTCAATGGTGGAAAAGCTAACCAAGGATGTGGAAAGCGGCCAAATTTATAATGGAAAAGTGGTTAAGATTACCGATTTTGGATGTTTTGTGGAAATAATTCCTGGGGTATTAGGCCTGCCAGGAAAAGATGGGTTGGTTCATATTTCACAGTTGGCACACGAGCGGGTTAATAAAGTGGAAGATGTGGTCAACGAAGGAGATATGTTAGAGGTTAAAGTAATTGGTTATGACAATCAAGGGAGATTAAAACTTTCTCATAAAGATTTGTTACCGGTTCCCGAGGGCATGGAATATAAAGAAAGACCAAAGGAAAATAGAGATAACCGGCGCCCACAGCGCAGCCAACGGCGGCCACCCAGTAATAAAACAACAAGCTAGTAAACTATACCCCTAAAACAAAAGGGGTGTTTTTTTTTGTAGGCAAACAAAGTTAGTCAAATAACCTACCTGAGGGCAGGTTATTTATATTGTCCCGCATTTTCATATCTATTGGTGAATAAATATTGATGTAAAATAGTTTAGGTAGGAGGTATAAATATATTTATTCTCATTAATCGTCAGCGGTTGATCAAATATTTCCTTTTGATCTGTATTGGGGCTTTTGTTTTATGGGCAGTTTATCCGCGTGAATATGTCGCCACTTCTGCTGTAGTCGAACCTATTTACCAGGGTGATGAAAATGTGAAAGCTATAGCGCTGACTTGCAATGTATTTTGGGGTGAGGATTATATTGGGCAGATGCTGGATATTTTAAATGAAAATAATGTGCAAGCGACATTTTTTATTGGTGGCACCTGGGCTGAAAAATTTCCCGACTTGGTGAAGAAAATATCTGAACAAGGGCATGAAATTGGCAGCCACGGCTACTCACACCCGCATCCTGACAGTTTATCCCGGCAGGAAAACCTGCAGGATATTTGCCGTGCGGAAAAAATAATTGCTGATCTTACTGGAGAAAAACCACGTCTTTATGCCCCTCCTTATGGGGAAAGGGGACCTGCTGTATTGGAGGCTGCACAGGAGTTGGGGTACCGTACTGTGCTGTGGAGTATTGACACCGTGGATTGGCAGCGACCTGCCCCCGAGGTCATCCGTAAACGTGTCTTAAATAAAATGGAAAACGGTGCCATTGTGCTGATGCATCCAACTGCACCCACGGTAAACGCTCTGCCGGGCATTATAGACGCTTTGCTGGAACAAGGTTATCAATTAATTACCGTGGGAAAGATGTTGGAACAAGTGTCTAAGCACGAGGATTCTAGATTTAAGAGTGAGTAAATCCTGCTATACTATATAGTAGATTAGCTAGAAGCGGTGTAAATATATCCAGCGTGTCGAAGCAGAGTATTAGTGGTGGTTAGATATTGGATAAATTAAGCTTAACGGGAAAACCTAACACAAAGATATTTTGGCAAAAAGAGGTGTTTCCATTGCGTTTAAGCAGTTTTACTAGGTTAGGGCTATTTTTTTGTCTTTTATCTGCAGTTAGCTTTACCTCACCTTGCCTGGCGAACAATCATCAACAATCACCGCAGGTTAGCGCTCAGTCTGCAATTTTAGTAGATGTAAATAACGGTCAAATTCTTTATGCTAAAAACCACCGGCAACCTAGGCCGATGGCCAGTACGACTAAAATCATGACCGCGGTGGTAGCCCTGGCGGGAGCAGATGTTAATAGCAAAGTAACAGTTAGTCCCCGGGCAGCCGGGGTTGGTGAATCTTCTATGTATCTTGAGCTAGGAGAAGAGCTTACCCTGGAACAGCTATTATATGGTGTCTTGCTGCGTTCCGGCAATGATGCCTGCGTGGCTATTGCCGAACATGTGGCTGGTACAGAGGGAACTTTTGTGCAATTAATGAATGAAAAGGCGGTACTGCTGGGTTCCGAAGCGACCAGTTTTAGTAATACCAATGGCTTACCAGCAGCCGATCATTATACAACTGCCCTTGATTTGGCATTGTTGACCCGTTATGCACTACATGACCCTGCATTTTGCCGGATCGTTAAAACTCGTGCCAGGGTGGTGGAAAGTCTCAGTGGTGTAAACCATTATCTGCAAAACACGAATAAATTACTTTGGCGTTATCCAGGTGCGGATGGGGTTAAAACGGGCACAACTATAGCGGCAGGTAAGTGTCTGGTGGCATCCGCCACTAAGGGGGACAGGCGTCTGCTGGCAGTAATATTAAATGGGAGTGACCGGTTTGAAGATGCTGGTCGACTGCTGGATTATGGATTTAACACATTTAAAGATGTACAAACTGTTTATAGCGGTGCTGTATATGACCGGGTTAAGGTTACCGGAGGAGTGAGCGATACAGTGCTGGTTAGGGCGGAAGGGGATATTACCATTAATATGCGGGTGGGCGGCACGGACCAGCTTGAGAAAAAAGTAACCTTATTGCGCAATATCAACGCTCCGGTATATGAGGGACAAACGTTGGGCCAAATAATTGTTTTTCTCAACGGCGAAGCGGTGGATGCTACTAATATTGTAGCGGGATGTACAATCGATAAAAGACCTTTATTGCATAAGGTGCTCAGGTAGGTAATTGAAACTAAAAAAGTTCCAGTTAAACAAGGAGTTTTATTAAAACATCAAGAAAGTATATACAAATTAGTATTGTAGTCTGGTGATTTGATAAACAGGAGGTAACCATGTGATACAGGTAGCCGAACTGGCTAATGGAATCAAGGTTCTGATGGAGAATATACCGCATGTGCGCTCGGTTGCTATTGGAGTTTGGGTGGATATCGGTTCTCGGGATGAAAGCAATGAATTGGCAGGTATATCACATTTTATCGAACACTTAATGTTTAAAGGGACCGAAAAACGTACAGCTAAGGAAATTGCTGAGGCACTAGATGCTGTGGGTGGTCAGTTGAACGCCTTTACCACCAAAGAATACACCTGTTATTACGCCAGGGTGTTGGATGAATATTTAATACTT
Organism: Desulfoscipio geothermicus; assembly: GCA_016841905.1. Taxonomy (GTDB): domain Bacteria; phylum Bacillota; class Desulfotomaculia; order Desulfotomaculales; family Desulfallaceae; genus Sporotomaculum; species Sporotomaculum geothermicum_C. The sequence goes on from JAENYF010000048.1 coordinate 17,144, forward strand.
GGAGTTGATTTGCTTGGTGATATGCTGCTAAATTCTCGTTTTGACCAGGGAGACATTGATCGGGAGCGTAATGTAATTATCGAAGAGATAAAAATGTATGAGGATGCCCCAGATGAGCTGGTCCATGATGTTTTTGCCGGTACTATTTGGGAGTCCCATCCGCTGGGTAGGCCGATCAGTGGAGACGAAAATACCGTGCTGGGAATATCCCAGGAACAAATACTGTCCTTTTACAACAAGTATTACAGTTCTGGCAACATGGTGATATCGGTGGCAGGTAACTTTGACAACAACAAGGTTATGGATGTTTTAAGTGATACTTTTGGAAAATTAACCGGGGTGAAAAAACAAAGATCTTATACCTTACCCGAGCCTGCTCATCAGGTGGTTTGCCGGGCTAAAGATAACGAGCAGGTACATATATGTCTAGGCACACAGGGATTGGCTTTGGATCATGAGAAGATATATGTTCTGCAAATTATTAACACAATTTTAGGCGGTGGTTTGAGTTCCCGGCTTTTCCAGGGAATCAGGGAAGAGCGCGGGCTGGTTTATTCGATATATTCTTATCATAGTTCATACCATGATTCCGGTTTGTTCTGCATATATACGGGGCTGAGCAAACAAAATGTTCGCCCTGCTCTGGAATTGATTATAAAGGAAATCTATAACATCCAGTCCAATGGGGTGTCTGCTACCGAATTGCAGCGGGTTAAAGACCAGTTAAAAGGTAACCTGTTGCTCAGCCTGGAAAGTATCAGCACTAGGATGAGCAGGCTGGGCAAGTCTCAATTGTATCTAGATAAGGTTGTTTCTCCAAATGAAATCGTTAAGCGTATTATGTCAATCTCAGACAGTGATATAAAAGATTTTGCAAGGACCTTTTTAAAACCGGGTCACTTCTGTATGGCCAGTGTGGGCCCTTGGGATGACGGTGGTATTCTTAAAGAGATTGTTAGACAAGGTTAAATGGCATTGTTAAGGATGTGGGAAGGTGCAAGTAAAATTTAAAAAGTTAAACCAGGAGATTGGGATTACCTTGCCTGAACCGGCGTATGCTACTTCAGGTGCGGCCGGGATTGACCTGGCCGCTTCCTTGACTGAGACAATAGTAGTAGCACCGCGGGAAAGGGTGCTCGTTCCCACTGGGCTGGCGGTCGATATACCGGATGCTCATATGGTGGGATTGGTTTTCCCACGCAGTGGTTTGGCGAGCAAACATGGGCTAACCCTGGCCAATGCGGTGGGGGTCATTGATAGTGACTATAAGGGCGAGATAATTTGTGCTATGCAAAATAACAGTGAGGTACCGTACGAAATAAAGCCTGGTGACAGAATCGCTCAGCTTGTATTTATGCCGTGTTGGCAGGTGGACATTGCCTATACTGATGAGTTGACCCCAACGGTCAGGTCTTCAAGGGGATTTGGATCTACGGGCAGATAAGAAAGACTGTGAAAACGGTCTTTTATTTTTTTTCGGTTAATTTGGTGTAGCCGGTTAACTAAAAACCAGGAATATTTTACAGTCAATTAAATATAAATTGGTACGGGAGGTGAAAGTTTGCATATTAGTTTGATCGTATTTTTTTTAATTGTTTTGTTGTTAATTATTGTTTCCGTACACGAGCGCGTTAGATGGCAATCTATGCGGAATAAAAATTGGGATGTTTTAGGTGACCCTAAATCATCACCTTTATCACAGGCCATCACTGGTATGGTGGGTACGGCGGGTGGTATATACCTTTCTTTAATCATCGTACAGACTTTTTTAGAATTGCATATACCAAACTCTATCCAGGTAAGCGGTATTAGTTTGGAACCGCTGGCAACATTGTCCATCGCACTGGCTATTATCCAACCCTTTGCCATGCGTTTATGGGTGGGAAGAAGATTTTGATTTTTTTAAATAGCTCAAAGGAGGCTTATGGCTAGTGAAACTGGGCGAACTGGCGGGAAAAGAAATAATCAATATTAACGATGGCGCCCGGTTGGGGGTAATTGGGGAAACCGATTTGGCCATCGATGATGAAACTGGACAGATAAAGTCCATTATTTTGCCTCGCAGAGGTAACCTGTTTAGTATGTTTAACGAAAAGCAAGAATTAATAATACCCTGGGAATCGATTAAGAAAATCGGGTTTGAGGTAATTATAGTAGAACTTGATCAAGCTATCCCCAGGTGTGGCAAATATTTGGTATAAAAATCCGTCGTAGCACGGATTTTTTTAATGGTACATAGTTTAATATAATGTGGAGTTAAACGGGCTATAATAATGGGAAAATAGGGGGGCATTTTATGGCCCGGTCGCAAAGAATCGAGCTATTGCAAAAGATTGGCCAGCTTAGAGATTCAGTTGTCCTATCGTACGTTACGGGAGATCGAGAAAACGTAAGTACCAGAATTGCTCCGGATGTAGTAAAGGTAATTTATCGGCATCTAGAGGTTATTGGTAACAAGCCGCGGGTGGACCTGCTACTTTATACCCGAGGTGGTGATGTGCTAACACCATGGCGCTTGGTTAATTTGATTCGCGAGTATACGGAGCATTTTTCCGTTTTAGTTCCGTTTAGGGCTTACAGTGCTGGTACACTTTTATGCTTAGGGGCTGATGAGATTGTTATGGGGAAAATGGGTGAGCTGGGGCCTATTGATCCCAGCGTTATTAACTCCTTTAATCCTCAGGATCCGTCGAATCCTTCAGCCAAATTACCGGTTAGCATTGAGGATGTTTATTCCTACATGACACTGATTGCAGAAAAGATGGGCATTTACGATGATAATATGATGGCTAGGGCTTTTTTATTACTGGCGGAAAAAATCCATCCGCTAGCTCTGGGCAATGTGCACCGCAACTGGATGCTTATCCGTTCTCTGGCCAATAAAATGCTTGGTCTGCGCAAGGAAGTGTTGAACAGTGAACAGACGCAAAATATAGTGGATTATCTTACCGAGAAGTTATATGCCCATAATCACATGATCGCCAGGCGCGAAGCTAAAGAAGAAATAGGGTTGCCTGTTATTTCTGTGGATGATGAACTTAATAATTTGATGTGGACTTTGTATGATGACATCGCCACTGAATTAAAGCTGGCCGAACCTTTTAATCCTACTGAAATAATGAGGGGAAATCGTACTGAATTTGAAGTGGCCAGCGGTATAGTTGAGTCTGAGTGCGGCAGCGATTACTTTGTATTTTCAGGTATGGTGGAACGAAGAGATTATCCAGAGGCTGGCCAGATTAACGTAAATATTAATAAGCAAGGATGGCGGTCAGTATAACCTGACCGAGATAAAGCAAGTAAATATTCTGAGGGGGTGTTAATTTGGAACGAAAATTATGCCAATCGATGGGATATAAAATTAATTACCAGACAGCAAGCAGTAAGTATTACGTAGCTACAGAATATTCAGGCGCTCCCGCAGCGGATTTTTATTATCAATCCAGAAAAATGCCCAACGGTTTAGTCATGCCCAGGGACAGGGACAGCTCGGCTGATATAGAACAGGTATGACCATGAATAGAGAATCATTTCTTGCAATGGAAATTTACTTGGTAATGGTTTTTCACTTGACATACTTGTTGAGATATTAGAAAATGAAATTTATAAGTTAATTTATGCATATGAAAATTAGCATAGAAAGGGGGTAGCCGGTAATTAATTTATACTAAATACTGCAAAAATTAATTACTGGTAGACTATTTTGATTAAAGTTGCTATTTGCGGTGTGGCCGGGCGTATGGGCCGGGAAGTGTTAAAAGCCGTACTGGCCGCAGAGGATACCGAATTATGCGCGGCAATTGATATTTTTAACAATGGACTTGATGCTGGAATACTCCTGAGCGGTGAAACCCTGAGCGTTAAAATTACATCCAACCTGGCTGAGGCGCTGGCTACTTCCGGTGCCGAGGTAATGGTAGACTTTACTGACACCCGTTCGGTGGGGCCAAATGTGATAACAGCCTTAAAAGCAGGTGTGCGTCCTGTTGTCGGGGCCACAGGCATGTCGGCGGAAGATTTCGCCGAGGTTTCTGAATTGGCTCAAAATGAACGTTTAGGATGTATCATAGCACCTAATTTTACCATTGGTGCGTTGCTGATGATGAAGTTTGCTGCTGAAGCCGCTAAATATTTCCCTAATGTTGAAATTATAGAAAAACACCATGATCAAAAGCTAGATGCTCCTTCCGGTACAGCGATTAAAACTGCGGAGAAGATTATAGAGCAGCGGGGTGACTTTCAGCAGGGTTTAGTTTTAGAAGAAGAAAAAATAGCCGGTGTCAGGGGTGGTAAAATGCCCGGTGGATTGCGCATTCACAGCGTCAGGTTACCTGGCTTTGTGGCCCATCAAGAGGTAATTTTCGGAGATGTAGGACAGACGTTGACCATTAGACATGATACCACTTCCCGGGAATGTTTCATGCCAGGCGTATTAATGGCTATTCGAAAGGTGTTGCGTCTAGAAGGAGTAGTATATGGTTTAGAAAATCTTTTATTTGAATAAGTTTAATTACAATTTCACATATGCACCTCTAAAACCGACGCTTCATATATTGGTTTAAGTACAAGAAGGTTGGAGGTGGGTTTGCCGGCCATGCAAATTTTGACAGGCCTAACGGTAGCTGTAATGGGCGGAGACGCCAGAGAATTAACTCTGGTGAAGTATTTGGCTGAAGTTGGTGCAACCGTTAAAACTTTCGGTTTGCCAGTTAAGGGGCTAAATATTGTTTCCTGCCCGGAACCGGAGGAATGCCTGATCGGGGTGCAGGCTTTAATATTACCGGTCCCAGGGGTTAATGAACA
>JAENYF010000049.1 GCA_016841905.1 Desulfoscipio geothermicus
GAACCGGGTGAGATTCCCGGACGGACCCGCCACTGTATTGGGGAGCAATTGTCATACCACTCTTTTTTAGGGGAAGGGACAAAACTGCGATGAACCTAAGTCAGGAGACCTGCCTGTAAAATTACATTGCCGGCTTCGTGCTAAAGCCGGTAGTTGTGAGGATGATGGTAAAGTCCGCACCCGTTTTGGGATGCGGACTTTTTTTATATGTGCGCCCGGCGGCATGGGCGCAGTCTAATGGGTGAAAGTCCCTAGTGCGGGTTGATAATGCCAAGCACATAGCCTAAGGCAAGGGTGTCCATCGTGAGGTGGAATCTGAAGGAAGCTGGCGGCAAACTTCCGGTCTGACGAACAGAGATCACATTAGGCATATGTAGGCTGGGTAAGGATGCATAACAAACTTAAGCCCACAACTATCCGAAAGCCTACGTTGTAGATGTGACAGATAGATGGAAGGAAAGACTGCGTTCTTACCCGGGGAGGTCTCACGGACGGGTGGAAACAGAGTAAAAAGCCCGGTTGAAACAAGATTAACCGTGAGAAGTCAGCAGAGGCCATAGTACCAGAGTTTTCTAGAAACAAAGGGAAGGGCCGAACCAGAGGAGGTGCAGGTCTAATTCTATGGACCCAAGTATATAGTACTTAAATTATTAATCTATCATAACCTTTTAATTATAGAGGGTACATCTTTACGCAAAATTCAAATTAGTGTGTGTCAGTTTCATTTAGCTATCAAAACACACGAACAGGCCATATTCAGTTAATATTGCGGGTTATTCCTGTTCTTGCAAAGAAAAAATCCTTATAATAGAGAATAGGTAGTCCTTTGCCCAAATCTCTAAAATAAGGAGATCACAAATGCAGGACAAGGATACAACAAAATTTATATTTATTTACTTAAACCAGTTTAAAATAAAATTTTTACGTTTATCATCCAGTGTAGTAGACCATGCGGTATATGTACAAGTTGAGCAGTTGCTGTGCACATCAACTGACTTTATTAACCTGGGAGGTTTAGCCTATGAAAAAGTACAAACCAATTGAATGGGTTATGTTGCTGGCTATATGGCTAGCTTTAATAATACCCCTTGTCGGATATATATCGCTTTTATTTTATCCTTGGGGTGAAGTAGAAGCCTACTATACCTTTTTTAAAAGTGGAGCTATAATAAGTATTGTCGTAAATTTTTTTGCTGACTTTAAAGGGAATTGGATAGAAAACCGGTTTATGCTTTTGTTAGGACTAATAATTAACATCCCTGCCATTTATATTGTGCTTAAAGGCATGTTCTAATTTTATTTGCTCGATGAGTAGATGACCAAAATAAAACAACCTGCATGAACAGGGCGGCTAAGCTCTGTCTCGTCAGGTTGTTTTAGCTTTTAGTTTATCCTTCGTCAAAAAGAGGGGTGGACAGGTATCTTTCTCCTGTATCCGGCAGAAGTACGACAGTGGTCTTGCCCGAGTTTTCAGTCCTCTTGGCCAGCTCGGTCGCAGCCCAGACTGCGGCTCCGGATGAGATGCCAACGAGCAGGCCTTCTGTTTTGGAAAGCTCTTTGCCGGTGGCAAAAGCGTCTTCGCTTTGCACCCGAATAATCTCGTCATAAATTGACGTGTTTAAAACACCGGGAACAAAGCCCGCTCCTATACCTTGGAGCTTGTGGGCCCCAATCCGGCCTTCGGACAATACCGGGGAGTCATACGGTTCAACCGCGACCACCTTAATATTGGGATTGAGGGCTTTTAAAAATTCACCAACTCCCGTTAACGTGCCCCCGGTGCCGACACCGGCGATAAAAATATCAACCTTACCATCGGTAGCGGCCCAGATTTCCGGTCCGGTGGTTTCCCGATGCATCTTGGGATTGGCCGGGTTGACGAATTGTCCGGGGATAAAAGCTTGTGGAATTTCCCGCGCCAGCTCGTCAGCCCTGTCAATGGCGCCTTGCATGCCTTTAGCGCCCTTCGTAAGAACGAGCTCAGCGCCGTATGCTTGAAGCACATTTCTGCGTTCAACGCTCATGGTGTCAGGCATGGTAAGAATAACTCGGTAGCCCCTGGCTGCCGCGACTGAGGCCAGGCCGATGCCTGTGTTCCCACTAGTCGGTTCAATGATCACCGAACCGGGCTTTAATAAACCCCTGGTCTCCGCGTCATCAATCATAGCCTTGGCGATCCTGTCCTTGACGCTGCCGGCAGGATTAAAATATTCCAGTTTGGCCAGCACCCTGGCCTGCAGAGCATGCTTTTTCTCGTAGTTGGTTAGCTCCAGTAGTGGGGTATTCCCGATGAGATCGGTTAAGCTTTTATATATCTTTGCCATGAGATTACCTTCCGATAATTATTAGTATTTCATATATGTTTTATATGTATTATATTATAGCTGCACTCCTATTTTTGCAACAGTTTATTAAAATATTCAGAACTCATCACTACCTATGGTACGAAATTATTGACAATGGCTAGTTTTTTACATAGTATTTAATACATATATAAAAAGTATGAAATGGAGGCCGGGACATGAGAATATCGGCCAAAGGACGTTATGCTCTTGCGGCCACGATCAGTATGGCTGAGCATTACCGGGCTGGAGAGTATATCACGGTAATTAGCATTGCTAAAAAACTTGGCATATCCAAAATATATCTGGAGCAGGTTTTTTCACTGCTTAAAAGGGGCGGCATTGTTACCTCAACCAAGGGCTCGCAGGGAGGGTACCAGCTTGTCCGAATGCCCCGGGAAATAACCCTGCTGGACGTTTTGTCAGCCGTTGAACTTGCACTTTTTGAGCCCACGGAAGCAACTGTCTCAGAAAAGGCTCCGGAAATCGAAGCATCTATGCTGATAGTGGCTTTTGATAAACTGCAAGCGGCGTTGAGAAACGCGATGGGAAACGTTACGCTGAATGATCTGGTAACTGAAGTCCAAAAACATAAAACAGGTCATGGGTATATGTATTATATTTAGAAATTATCTTAACTTGGAATGACGCCATGTGTATCACCGAAAAAGCTGAGGAGGGTGAAAAAGAAAACTTGTTAATGGGATTTTATGCATTAGTGCATTGGTGACCAAGGACAAAAAAACTGCGTTTAAAAACGCAGTAATATAAAGAAAGAAGACTTAAGTGTCATTGTTAGCATTAACTTTTTAGCTGAAATACAAATGAATTAAACATAAAATATAATTTATTTTTAGCTGAAAAAGAATTATCTACCTGAGCAATTGCACATTAATTACTGCATCCGCCTTGAGACGCTCCTGTCCTTCAGTTATTGAGGCTACGGCTGTGGCCTTAGCGATGGCGGTCACCGAGGCGTGTTTTCCCATGGGGTTAAAAACCGGCAGTCCGTCGCCGGTATGTTCAAGGGTGCCGTAGAACAAATCGGTCCAGTCGGGTTCACCCTTGAGATCTACGGCCAGCCTGGCCTTAATCCTGGGCAGGCCCGGGTTGGCATGGCCGGAAAGAGCGAGCAGGCCGGGCAAAGCGAGCTGAAGGTAACCCATCAAGTTTGAAGATGGCCCGCCAGACAGAATGAAGACCGGTTTTTTATCCAATAGCCCGAAGCCCACTGCTTTGCCGGGCCCCATGCGAATCCGGTGAAACACCACTTGCCAGCCCAGCTCTGCAAGCACCTGCGCCATCAGGTCACGTTCACCGGTCCAAGCTCCACCGCTGGTGAGCACGGCATCTGTTTCGCCCACCATCAGCTGGAGAGTGTTGTAGAGGGCTGTATAATCATCTCCAGCAATAGCCAGCCGGGTCTGCATTTGATATTTATGGCAGAAGCCGGCCAAGGTCATGATATTGCTGGCGTAGACCCCGCCTTCCGTCAGGGGTTGGCCCGGCTCGACGAGTTCGTCGCCGGTGCCGATAATCCCGACCACGGGATTTTTAAAGACCGGGACAGTGCTGTAGCCGGCCGCGGCCAAGAGACCGGCTACGCCGGGAGTAACCTGCCGGTTGGCCTGGAGAATAAGCTCATGCAGGGCTACGTCACTGCCGCGCTGCCGGATATTTCTGCCGGGACCGGTAAAGGTCTCCACCAGCACCTCGCTGCCTGCCTGCTGCACAAATTCTTCAGACACTACACTGTCAGCCCCGGTCGGGATACGGGCCCCGGTCAATACCCGCACCGTCGTCCCCGGGGTGACTTGAAAATCATTATCCCCGCCCGCGGCCATAGAACCTAATAGACGCAGCCGGACAGGGTTTTCAGCCGTGGCCTGGGATATCTCCCCGCTGATTACGGCAAAGCCGTCTTTGCGTGAGGTATCAATGGCCGGGGAATTCACTAGGGCATGCAGATCCGAGGCCGCGATCCGGCCGACACTGTCAACCAGGGCAAGGTTTTCTGTGACCATGGGTTGGATATTCTCCAGGGTCAAACGCAGGGCTTCTTGCAGGCCGAGAGACATTTTTTTCATAAGTCCTCCTTTTGCCAATGCGAGCTACATTACTTTCCGCACATCAAATAGCTATGGTTTTTTCTATTATAGCGTATTTTCCCAACTGATTAAAGCGGAGTGGCCCGCAAAGGAAAGCGGTGATTAAAGGTTGCTGAACATTCGCCAAAACTTGTCGAAAAGCTGATAGAATATAAGGCAAAACCCGCCGGTGCAAAAGCGAGCCGGCGGGTTTTCTGTTTATTCGCCAATTGTAATAAAACTCACTCTGCCTTGGCGGGAGAAGTTTCGCTGCTGCTTTAAGCAAGCCAATAACGGGGGCTCCAATTACCGGTCCCCACATTGCCCAGTGTCGAAAATTCTGGCGGTAGTGAAATAAAGTAACCTGTACAAAAATAACCAGTAGCGCCAGGGAAGTAAACAGTAGGATCACCCTAGACAGAGGCCACCCGTTCCACATAAGATTACATTCCCCCTATAAACAATACTTAGGTAAATAGTGCCTCGGATAAAAATCTTTATGCGCCGGTTCACGAAAGTTGTGGGGTAGAGATGCGTTAAATAACTTTAATTCTTTGGCAACGTTAATTATTGGAGGCGTTATTGCTCAATAATGTTTAATTAAGATTGGATGGGAAATTTTAAGGATTGGTAGCAAAGGAAAAATCCCTAGCTAAACCGTTATAAAAGATGTGTAAATTGAAATTAAACTCTTAAGATTAGCTGTTTGAAATTTCAATATAAAGGGATTTATATGGTTGGAGAAGAAAACAATAAAAAGCTCGAATTTAATCTAATTATTTCAGAGGAGTAATTACATGGACATGTTGTTTAAACAAACCAATACTACGCCCCGGCTTGGGGTTGATATAGGTGTTTTTTCCGTTAAAGGTGTGTTGCTGGACGGTGCACGTGTAGCCACGGTTTACCGCCCCACCGCCGGGAATCCTGCCGCTGTGGCCAGGGAATGTCTCAAGCTTTTGCTGCAGCAGGTTAATGCTCCCGTGGTGCGGCTTGGCCTTACCGGTCACAACGCCAGGCTGGTAGCTGAAAGAATAGGCATCAGCCCCACTCTCGAGGTGGAGGCGCTGCAGGCCGGGCTGGTCGCCCGGGGAATTGCAGGCGAAGCGGTGTTTTCGTTAGGTCACGAAAGTATGTATTACCTGGAGCTTGACCAGAGCGGAGCGGTCACATTTTTCAACCGCAACGGTCACTGCGCTGCCGGCAGCGGCTCCTTTTGGCACCAGCAGGCCACCCGGATGGGCTACAGTGACCAGGAGTTTGCGGCTATGGCGCTAACAGCCCAGTCCTCAGTAAAAATATCAGGCCGCTGTGCTGTTTTTGCCAAGTCCGATATGACCCATGCCATTAACGAAGGCGCGTCCCAAATGGCCGTTGCTTCGGGTATGGCCAAAGCCCTGGTGGATTTGGTGGTGACCGGGGTGGCGCAAAACCGGCTCAAGGGACCTGGAAAACTGGTGGTGCTGGGCGGTGTAGCTAACAACCAGGCCATTCTCAAACACCTGGAGGCTTATTGTTTGGAGCGGGCGATTGCTATAGAGGTGCCTGATGAGCATGAGTATATTTTAGCCCTCGGGGCCGCCCAATACGGAGCGGAAGTGCCTTTAGCTGAGCTGAGCTCGGAACGGTTAGCTGTGGGCGGCTATGTGCCGGAAAAACCGCTGCCCCCGCTTCAACCCGGTGTGGTCTCTTACAGCGAGCCTTTAGCTACGGACCAGGCCTACGATTTGTCCACCGTGTACTTGGGTGTGGACTGCGGGTCGGTATCCACCAAGTGTGCCCTTCTGGATGCGCGGGGCAACATGATGGGCGGCGTTTACCTGCCCACGGCAGGGCGTCCTGCGCTGCAGCTGCTGGAGTTGCTTAAAAAAGTCGAGGAGCGGTATGGCAGCCTGCTACAGGAGCAAACCCCCATCGTCGCCTGTACTACCGGGTCCGGGCGGTTCCTAGCCCAGAAAATAATCAATGCGGAGTATGCCGTGGACGAGATTACCTGCCAGGCGGAAGGCGTGAAGACCCTATTCGGGGACGAAACCCTTTCTATTATTGAAATCGGCGGGGAGGACTCCAAGTTTGTCCAAATTAAAAACGGTATCTTATTTGACTATAACATGAACCCGGTCTGTGCCGCCGGTACTGGAACCTTTCTGGAAAACCTGGCTGAGCTGCTGGGGGTGAACATAAAGGAGGAGTTTTCCCAAAAAGCTTTCCATGCTGATTACGCCATTGATCTGGGGGATACCTGTACCCTGCTTTCCCAGTCTTCGCTGGTTTCTGCTGCTGCCCGTGGGCTGCCTCTGGAAGCGCAGCTGGCCAGCCTGGCTTATTCTTCGGCTCGTAATTATTTAAATAAGACCGTCGAAAACCGGGCTCTGGAAGGCCGGCTGGTGTTTACCGGCGCCACAGCCAAGAATCATGCCCTGGCCTCTGCCTTTGCTGCGGAGTGTAACCGGCAGGTTTATATTCCGCCCTTCCCTGAACTAACCGGAGCCAGGGGTGCGGCACTGATGGCCAGTGTGCTGCATCTGGAAGGGGGCCAGCCTGTCCAAACTTTACGCAGTCTGAAGTACCTGAACCAGTATACCCTGGAAAAGAGACCCTGCAAAGCGCCCTGTTATCACCAGCATAATTGCCAGCTCGACGTAATTAAATTTATGGACGGGTCAAAATTTGTGTACGGTGACCGCTGCGGTCGTTATTCGGAATTGGCTAAGCAGAGGCAAACCAGCGATCTGCCCAATTACCAGCATGTCCGGGAGCAAATTTTTCAACAGGCGGCCGGTGAACCGCGCAAGTCAGGGGTTAAGGTAGGCATTGCTTGCAGCGGCCTGTACCATGAGCTGTACCCTTTTTGGGCGGCTTTCTTCAGAGAACTAGGGGTCCAGGTGGTGCTAAGCGGCAAGTCCGGGGACGCGCTGTTGGAACAGGGCAAGATGGAGCTGGCTACTGAGATGTGCTATCCCGTCGAGGTATTAATCGGGCACTATCGGGAGCTGCTTAATATGGAATTGGATTATATTTTCATCCCCGAGGTGATGGACCGGGAGCCGCTCCCCTGGGCAACAAACTGGCCGGACACGCTGAGCTGCCCGCTGCTGATGATGATCAGGGGGGTGGCTGTGCATGCGTTGGATATTCCGGATAATAAGGTGCTGCAGGCCCAGCTGAATTACCGTGCAGGGCAGGAACGAATCGGGAAGCAATTGCTGCCGGTAGCCCAAAAACTGTTGGGGAAAAACTTTAGCCAGGCAGTGTACCAGCAGGCCGTAGACGAAGGCTACCGCGCCCTGCATAATTTCCATCGGGCTATGGAAGAGGAAGGGCGCAGGATTATCGAAGGCCTGCGCGATTATCGGGAAACTGTGGTCACGCTGATTTTAGGTCGCTCCTATACCCTGTATGACCCCTTTGTGGCTAAGGACGTGATGACTTACGCTGCACAGCGGGGCCTGCTGGCGATCCCTCAGGATTTTCTTATTGAATACCTGCGCGGCTGGTACGAGGGACGCATCCCTTCACCCTTCCTGGAAGCCCGCCGGGCGGAATTAGATAGCTATATGAAGCAGAAGTTAGCCGATATGGATAATATTTACGCCGCTCAGCTTCAGCATATGCTGTCGGCAGCGCTTGCGGCGCAGTTTTTAAATGAAAGATCCGAGGCAAGCGGCCTGCCGCAGTTGCACCTAGTGCTCCAGGACCCTTTTCGTTGCGGCCCTAACTCGATGTTTCGCCATTATTTAGACAATGTGGCAGGTTATTTGCGGCTTACCCTTGACGAGCACACCGCGCCGGCAGGTATGATCACTCGCTTGGAGGCGCTCAAGAATACCTGCCGTTTCCGAAAGAAAAGCGTAGTGACGCCCTTTTTCAGCGCCAGGACGACTAAAGCCGACGACCTGGATTTTAATAAGGTGCTCATCCCCAACTCTTCGAAGCACGCCGCAGTTTTCAAGTCCATGTTTGAAAACTATGGCCTTGAGGCAGAGCTGCTCGACCGGGGTACCGATAAAGACCTAACCCTGGCCCGACGCTGGTGTAACGGCGAGGAGTGCCTGCCGTTTATCCAGAATATGCAGGATTACCTGGAGTATGCCGAACAGCACCCCAACCTTGCTGCAGAGGGCGTTGTGCTCTTTCAAGGCTGGTCCTGCGGCCCCTGCCGCTACGGCCTTTATGCACCGACCCAGTCTATGCTGGTTAACCGTGCGGGATATGGCACCCAGAGAATTTTAGCTTTTAAAACCGACGATATCGGCAAAAGATTTGGCCGGGAATTTGTAGTCGCAACCTTTGACAACCTGCTGGCCGTCGATATTTTGAATAAAATGCTGCATCAAATCAGGCCCTACGAACTAAATAAAGGCGCGACAGAGGCGCTTTTTAACGTTTACTGCGAGCAGGTTTACTCTAATGCCCGCAGCCATCGCGTTAACTGGTCCAGCTGTATTGCCGGCAGCCATCTTAAACCGCTGGAGCATTTACTGGCGGAAGCGGCAGAGAGGTTTGCCGCTATTCCCCGCACTAACGAGCCCCTGCGCCCGCGGATCATGGTGGCCGGTGAATTCTACGTGCGCCTGGATGACCGTTGTAATCAGGGCATTATTGAACAGATCGAAGCCGCCGGGGGAGAGGTTTCTTTAGCCCCGGCTACCGAGTTTTTTAGTTACGACACCTTCGCCAAATATACCAGGGCAGAAAAAGACTATGCTTATAAAAAAAGCCTGCCGGGCTACTTGAGTAAATTAGGCTACGCCACGAGTCATTGGATATCTCAGCGCGATGAGCGTCTCCTGGAACAAGCTGCGGCCAGCCTGCTGCATGACTCCGAAGAACCCACAGCGGAGGAGATCAGGGAGTACGCGGCCAAATATGTCCCGGAGCATACGGCCGGCGAGCCGCCCCTGACCATTGGCCGTACCGCTGCCTTAGCCGGGCGTGAAAGAATCGGCGGGGCCATCTTCGTAGCGCCCTTTACCTGTATGCCTTCCTCGGTGGTGGAGGCGCACCAGGGCGTGCTGAGCAGAGAAACCGGCATCCCCATCATCACGGTTTACTACGACGGCCGGGACAACACCAACCGGGACGAATTTATCGCCAGTCTGGTCTTCCAGGCCAAGCAATACCTGATAGCCAAGGGGAGTCTCACTGGGGAGAGTCGAAACTGGTGACTACCGGCTTAAGCTAGTCCAATTCACCCGCTGTTCCAAGCGTATCAACGATTCAGGTTGGCAACCCGCTTGGGAACAGGGTTAAGCCTCGGTATAGTGGTCATATCGTTGCTATGCTCCATATGTTCCAATATTAATATACAAGGGTTTTTCAGACACATGGTACAGCTGCCTGGAAGGGAAGCCAGGGAGCAGCTATCCAAACTGACCGCAGCGAGTTGGGCCGGAAGGTAAGGAGAAGCCAAGTAGGCCTGAGAAAGTATGTTTTGCCGGATAGGCCGATCACCCAACCATGGGGTGGGTGAAGCGGCGGGTATGGCGGCGGCAGCCGCGGCAAGCCGGGCTTTGCCGGGTTGGGGAGGTACAGCTGCTTTATGCATTGTTGAGTTGCGGGTTGGGGGGAAAGCACGTCGGTTGGCTGAGCAGCTAAAGGCAGCAGGCTTTGCTAGTAGCCCTGCCGGCGGCTGGCAGGGCGAGTCTGTAATCTGCCATCTCAAAGCCTTGAGGGGAGGAGGCAGAGCTGCTGCACTCAGCCTAAACGATTTATACTAAGTTAGAAAGCACGGTTACTCGTGCAATAATACCAAGTAACTTCTGCTCGTCATCTATAACGGCTATAGGATATTTGGTTTCTGTGGCTATTTGGATCAGTTCGTTCAAATAAATTTCCGGGCTAGTTGTCGAATAAGTGTGCTGCAGGATGTCTCTGATCTGTCTGTGCTCTTTAAGCGCCTTGATAGCATCATCGATGGTCACCAGCCCCTGCAGCCGTCGCTCTTGATCCAATACAAAGATACTGGAGATACCGGCCTGCTCCATTTCCTTGATGGCAACTTTAATTCCATCTTTCAGGGAAACTAGTGCATTAGGCCTGACCATGATGTTCTTAGCCTGCAGTATTTTAGAACGATCGATATCCTGAACAAAAAGTTTAATATAGTTGTTTTTCGGCTGAGCCAAAATTTCTTCCGGAGTGCCCAGTTGTTCGATAACACCATCTTTCATAATGGCCACCCGGTCACCAAGCTTAAAGGCTTCATTAATGTCATGGCTGATGAAAATGATCGTCTTTTTTAGCCGTGCTTGGATGTCCAGCAGTTCCTGCTGCATCTCCCGTCTAATCAGCGGGTCCAGTGCACTAAATGGTTCATCCATCAGGAGAATCTCCGGATCGGTTGCCAAGGCTCTGGCCAGGCCAACGCGCTGCTGCATCCCGCCGCTCAGCTCATTGGGATACATTTCCTCCCAGCCGTTTAACCCCACAATATCAATCACCTTTTGGGCCATTTCCCTGCGCTCAGCCGGTGGAACACGCCTTACCTCCAGGCCATAGGCAACATTATCAATCACTTTACGGTGCGTAAAAAGCCCAAAATGCTGAAATACCATCGCCACCTTATGCTGCCGGTAGGCCTTCAGCTTTTTCCCGTCATATTTTGCAATATCCTCGCCATCAACCTTGATTTTGCCTGCCGTTGGCCTGTTTAGCAGGTTCAAGCAGCGGATCAGTGTTGATTTGCCGCTGCCGGATAGTCCCATAATGACAAAGATCTCAGCTTCATTGACCGTAAAGGAAACCTTATTAATTCCCACCGTATGGCCAAATTCTTTAAGGATAGTTTCTTTTGTCAGCCCTTGTTCAATTTTTTCCAACATAGCCCGGGGGTTATGGCCAAATATTTTGGTCAACCCTTCGACCTGGAGCTTTACTGTCATCGCTTTTCTCTCCTATTTAGGATACTTAAATTTGCCGCCGATGGACTGGGTAAGCCGGTCAATGATGATGGCCAAGAAAACGATACAAATACCGGCTTCGAAACCTTGGCCGACATCAAGGTGCTGAATAGCTTGCAGCACGTCCAACCCCAGGCCCCTGGCACCGATCATCGAAGCCACCACCACCATGGATAGAGCCATCATGATGGTCTGGTTAATCCCGGTCATAATGGTGGGCAGCGCCTGAGGCAGCTGAACCTTGAGCAAAGTTTGCCAACTGGAAGAGCCAAAAGAATGGGCAGCTTCGATCATTTCCCTGGGCACATTGCGGATGCCCAGATCCGTTAAGCGCATTACCGGGGGAATGGCGTAAACAAGCGTCGCAAAAACCGCCGGGACTTTACCCATGCTAAACAATAACACGGCGGGAATCAAGTATACGAAACTGGGCATGGTTTGCATTGCATCAAGTACCGGCCTGGTATAGGCGTTAAAACGGTTGCTGGCCGCCATCAGGATCCCCAGGGGTATGCCAATGACCATGGAAAAGACCACTGAACTGAGCACAATAGCTAGCGTAAGAACCATCGACTCCCACAGGCCAAAGCAGCCGACTAATAATATCATTATGGTGTACACAAAAGCAGCCTTGGTGTTGATTACTTTCCAGGTGAGCAGAAAGACGATAATTAACACCGCCCACCAGGGCACGAAGAACATGATGATTTCAATTTGCCTGAGGAACCAGATGATCCCGGCTGAAACCGCGTCGAAGAAACCGCCAAAGTTTTCCATTAACCATTCAATAGCCCTGTCAATGTATATGCCTAAATTAATACGCAAACTATCGGGGAAATAACTCATAGCATTCTCCTTAACTAAAAGGACAAAGCCGGCAATATGACTCGGCCTTGCCCTTTTTGCTTAAAATTAAGGCTACAGACTTGCTTTGACCTTGGTGGCGATATCCTCTGGTACCCAGGGCACCCAGACATCTTCCCTGGTTTCCAGGAACCAGATCGCTGCTCGATCGGCTTTAACGTTGTTGTCCTGCATATAAGACAGGGCTTCACTGAGCAGGGCACTGTTAGTTCTAAAATCTTTCAAAAAGTCAACTACTTCCGGCGCTTTGTCGTAGAGCTGTTTGTTGGCCACCTTGGTAACTCTCACCGACGGAAACTCGGTTTGATAGCCGTTATGCCATGTCCCTTCCGAATAAGGATTATCGCTAAGCAGAGTCATATCATATTTACCGGTGATCCAGGTGGGAGACCAGTAGTAGCCGAGCCATGGTTTGCCTTCTTTATAAGCCTTAGTAATGGAAGCGGCCAGCGCGGTGTCTGAACCCGGGCTGAGATAGTTATAAGTTTCATCCAGGTTATAGTTATTGATTTTAGTCTGGAGGATGTTGTCTACCTCCCAGCCGGCCGGGGATCCGTAGATTACCCCCTTTAAGGGTTCTTCAGGATCTTTGAACAGCTCCCAGTATTTTGGCAAATCCTGCACGCTTTTCAGGTCAGGAGCCAGGGCGGCGATATTTCTGGCCGGGTCTCCCTTGATTATATAGGTCGGTACAAAAAGCCCCTGGGTATTGTCATCATAATTAACCCCCAGTTCCTCTATTGCGCCCTTTTTAATCTCGTTATTATACATCGGCTGCAAATTATCGGTCCAAGCTTCCAGCAGAATGTCGATATCCCCATTAACTAAGCCCTCAAAGGTAATGGCAGAGGAGCCGCTCATCACCTCAGTTGGGTAACCATAGCCCTCTTCAATAATATACTGCGCAACAGAATTGCAAAACTGCACGCTGTCCCACTGGGGATCAGCAAGCACCAGCTTAGTCTTTAGCTTGTCCCCCTGGTTCGCTGAATCCGGTGATGAGCAACCCGCCAGCATGACCACAAAAGATACGCAAAGTATGGCTATCAAGATTGATAAGCGCCCCGGTTTTTTCATGTTATACCCTCCATTTAAATTTTTTTGGCAAGTTCCCGCTCAAGATAAAACATTTACGAAACACCTGACAACACCTATTGTAATTTTAGGTTGTCAGGTAAAATACGTCAACCCAAAACTCGACACTGAAATAAATTAAGTTGAGTTTCCCTGAAGAAATAGGCACAACAAAGTCTGCTTTTCACGTATTTACAAAGAATTTAGCACGGCTGTCCTGGCTACCAACCGTTATTTTGCTGCTATGGTATCCTGAAAACAACCCTTACCCATTTGATAAGGGGCAAGGGTTGTTATGGCTCAATGTTGGTGATCCTTTTTTCCTCCTCCGGGGCTGCTGGAGTACAATTAGCCTTTAGTCTTTGGCCGGTGGCAGCTACTAAAAGGTTTCGCAAAATACCGTCTCGGTTAGCGGTTTGCGGTCTGTATGTCTGTCCGTGGGAACGCTATCCCCGGCGGCATAGCCGATCACCAGAATATTGACGGGCTCAACCTGGTCGGGGAGGTTGAATTCCGTCTTGATTACGTCCGGCTTGAAGTGACCTACCCATACCGTGCCCAGTCCCAGTTCGGTAGCCTGCAGCATCATGTGGTCGGTTACTATGCTGGCGTCAATATCGGCGGAGTTTTTGTTGTCATGGGGTCTTTTCCAGGCCGCGTTGTAGTCTGCGCAGACGATGATGGCCAGCGGGGCACCGTAGATATTGGCTGCTTTTTGTACTTTGGCCAGCCTGTCCGGTTGGCGCACGACAATGAGGCGCTGCGGCTGGAAATTTACCGCTGTGGGCGCAACCCTGGCCGCTTCAAGGATTTTGACCAGCTTGTCTTCTTCCACAGGCTTGGATTCATATTTTCTAACCGAATATCTTTTTTGTGCCAGCTCAAAAAAACTCATTTATCAACTTCGTCCTTTCTATTATTGAATTGGTCTATCCTTACAGAATATATTTAGTATTTTGTATAGTGTCCTATATTAAATGCTCTTTGTAGAACTTTGGCCAATTATAACTATTTTTTTTATGTATGTCCAGATTAGTGATATTATTAGGTAATCAGGCACGAGGTTCGGGGAGACGATTTGAAGATGTAGCCTGGTGCGGTAATGAAAAAGAGCGGGGCAGATTAACACGCCCCGCTTGCTTCTTACAGATGTATTACTCCAATCTATTTAAGTTATCAAGGACAATTAGGATTTGAATGGAGTTTTGTATAATGTGACGTTACTTTTATAGTTACCTTTCTTGGATTACATATGGTTCTTTCGGGAATAACAAAGCAAAAGCCATCTATGGTTACATCACCACAGGATGTTCCAGGAACCGTAAATGTTTTACCTTTGAAGCCCAAGACTTTTTTTGTTCCAGGATCGCACAAGATTACACCAATTGCTATCTCCCGGCCTCTGCATATATCCTTGAGGGAGACCTTTACATTTAAAAACCTGGCTTGATTAGGGAGACTTCCTATGTTTACTGTTCTTTCTTCGTAATCGTCACATGGACCGAATGTAACAGATTCCGTTACAAAACAATCATTTTCCACAATGCTTCCCACCGGTTTAGATAAATCCACAAGCTCGCTGTCTATAGTTTCTACTTGCTGAATAACATCCTTTTTTGTGTCCATAATAACTCCCCTCCTAAATAGTGATTTTTAGTTTTCGGTTTATAATATGAATTGAAAGAATTACGTGCTAATTGTTTGGATCACAGAAACTCAGGGAAAATATGGTCCTGCGTTGGGACGGGAGGCTTAATATGTTTGTTCGAGCGATAAGTCTTTTTTGATGGCTGGTCTGGCAGAAATAACAGATGGCTATTTTTATATGGATTTAGCTTCGGGATGGTGCCGGGCAGTGGTTTAATCAGCGCTACTCCTCATGCTGGCCGCCTTGGCTGAAATTGATGGGGTATTTTATTTGGTTGTGATTGCGTGAGCAAAAGGAATTATGGGTAGGAATTTTTTGGGGCTGCAATATTGGTATAGTAATATCCTCATTTTGGGAAAGTATATGTATACTGCGGCGTTTTTATTGTTTGTCCCAGTTGTGGAGGTGGTTTATTGATAAAAAAGGCCTGATATGTTTGACTGGGTCGGTTCCTGATTGCCCTTATCGGTGCCGCAATAATTATCCGGACTCCAAGGTAATGTTTTTATTAATAACAAGCCTGTTCACCTCCGGTTGCCATTAATAAATTTTTCTCTGCAATCCCAACTGCAAAAGTAATGTCTTGTATTATTTTTAGTTAGGATATATGCTTTCGACTTGGGCAGAGTACATCCGCAAATACTATCGATAACCATATCAATTTTATCTTTTTCGTCCAATTTCAATTCAGCATTCTCGTTATCTGTTTTTTTAACTACTTCGCATATTTGAGGCAGGTTATCTGTTTTTTTAACAGCTTTCATTACTCGCGGTATGATTAAAATAATAAATATCCCATATATTATAAGATAAATTAATATGCAATTGAAAATATTTGCATCTTCAGTAATTTCCAATTCTCACACCCCTTTCATAGAGTGTTTACAAGAGTTGGGCAGTTTGCCACCAATCTTAGTGACCTATCCCTAACAAGTCCAGTAAATCAAGGATAGCTATTTAATAAACTCTTAAAGTGCAGTGCGTTTGCCAAAATAAATAACGGTGTTTAATAAACAGAAGCGTTGCGTGGTGAATAATGGCTGCATACTAATTGTGCGCAGCTATCCGCAGGAGTAGCCCTAAGCTTTAAAGGGCTTTGATAAGTGGATAGATTTTATGTTTGTGAAAAGAAGCCTGGTTTTAAGTCGATTCAACAGGGAAGGAGAACGGTTGCGCGGGCATATCTTCGAATGTTATTGGCTTTGTTTTACAGGTTATGCTGTCTAGGTTACTTAGGACAGAAAAGGAGAGTGTAAAAATCTTTTTCTCGCCATTCTTTCCATAGTTTTGTATTTGGATTATCTAAATCCTAAACTAATTATAACAAAATTTTTTACTTTGTCCATATTATGGTACTATAGGTAAATGGATGAATTCCAAGGCAATTAAAACGCAGTGTGGTATCTCTCGTTTTATCGTTTATTCACAATTAATATTAAAACGAGAGCAATTCCTACTATTAAAAGCAAGCTTTAACTGGCGGTTTTGGAATAAGAAAGGCAAATAGAAATTTGGAAAACTAGTATGATTGTAGGGATTAGAGGGAGCCTTTGGTGCTCCCTCTAGCACTGCTCGAATAGGTTCTATCCTTGGAATGTGTATCAGCGGGGTAATGAAGGATGTAATAAAATTATTTATCTTTAATCAACCCGTAATGCGGCTTATAGTTTAAGTTATGTATCGTATTGATAAAGCGTATGGTGCGGCTCTTGACCCGCAATACCAGTGAGTAGGTTTCGGCCATTTCGCCGCCTCTAAAGCGCACACCTTTAAGCAGCTCGCCGTCGGTGACACCGGTGGCTGCAAATATAGCGTCGTCCCCGCACACCAAGTCGTCCAGGGTTAAAATGCGATGTGGGTCTGAAATGCCCATGCTCAGGCAGCGCTGGTATTCGGCGTTATCCTCGGGTACCAGGCGGGCTTGCATATCTCCGCCTAGGGCTTTTAAGGCTGCTGCCGAGATTACGCCCTCTGGAGCACCGCCGATGCCGGCGCAAATATCGATGCCTGTTTCTTCGAAGCCCGTGGCCAGTACTGCGGCCACGTCACCATCACCGATGAGGCGTACCCGGGCGCCTGCTTTGCGTACCGCTTTAATCAGCTTCTGGTGCCGGGGACGATCCAGGATCATCACCGTGCAGTCTACAATGCGTTTATTGTTAGCCTTAGCCACAATTTCTAGGGTTTTTTCAATTGGATCGTCCAGGTTGATCAGGCCGGCAGCCCGTGGTCCCACGGCCAGTTTATCCATGTACATATCTGGGGCGTGCAGCAGATTGCCTTTTTCTGCAACGGCAATTACCGACAGGGCGTTGGGCAGTCCCTTGGCCAGAATGTTGGTGCCCTCCAGGGGATCCACTGCTACATCCACTTCCGGTGACTCAGCGTTGCCCACCTTTTCACCGATATATAGCATAGGAGCTTCGTCCATTTCCCCTTCGCCGATGACTACGGTACCGTTAACAGCTATTGAATCGAACACTGTGCGCATAGCGTTGGTGGCAGCCTCGTCGGCCTCATTTTTGCGGCCGCGGCCCATCCACTGGGCGGAGGCTAGGGCGGCCATTTCGGTGACGCGCACCAATTCCAGCGTCAGTTCTCTTTCCATATATGTCGTCTCCTTTATAAAACAAACTGTTTAATTAATTATTATTTTAACATATATCATGCATAATGGGTTAATTAGTATAACATTTTTTTAAAAAACGCCTAATATTTTCAGCTAGAGCTTGGCAGGGGAGATTGGGACAACTAATGCCAGGCTGGTTCAGGAAAAAGTATATGGGCGGAAACAGCAGATTATGCCGGGCATTTAATATTTTCTTTCGTCCTTTTTCCAACTTCGGTACAGCTATGTTATAATATTTTAGCATATTTCTTGGCAAAATGAAGCAGTACTGGTGATGAGTTAAGTCGCCTGGCTGCCATATATAAATGTGAAAGAGGTTGATGCAGTGGCAAAGTTGTGGGGCGGGCGTTTTCAAAAGGAAACCGATCGGATGGTGGACGATTTTCATTCTTCTATCTCCTTTGATTGCCGCCTTTACCGCTATGATATTACCGGCAGTATAGCCCATGCTAAAATGCTGGCCAAAGTGGGCATTATCAGCCGGACGGAGGCTGAGGCCATCGTCAGCGGTCTAACCGGTATTCTGGACGATATCGAGGCGGGCCGGGTGGAATTTTCCGTGGCTACCGAGGATATTCATATGAATGTGGAGCAGTTGTTAATTGAAAGAGCTGGTGAGGTGGGCAAAAAGCTGCATACTGCCCGCAGCCGCAACGACCAGGTGGCGCTGGATGTGCGCATGTACCTGCGGGATGAGCTGGACGGGTTGGGGCAGCTGCTGGCCGGGCTGGTCGGTGAGCTGCTGGATATCTCGGAAAAACACCTGGATACGGTGATGCCGGGCTACACGCACCTGCAAAGGGCGCAACCCATTACCATGGCCCATCACCTGCTGGCCTATTGTCAGATGTTCAGCCGGGATATTGAGAGGCTAAAGGATTGCCGCCGGCGGGTGAATGTACTGCCCTTGGGGGCCGGGGCGCTGGCCGGCACCACCTTCCCCCTGGACCGGGAGTTCGTAGCCCGGGAGCTGGGCTTTGCTGGGGTTACGGAGAACAGCCTGGACGCGGTGAGCGACAGGGATTTTGCCGTGGAGTTTGCGGCGGCCGGGTCCTTGATTATGGTGCATTTGAGCCGGTTTTGTGAGGAAATCATCCTTTGGTCCTCAGCGGAATTCGGTTTCATCGAGCTGGATGATGCTTACAGCACGGGCAGCAGTATGATGCCCCAGAAGAAGAACCCGGATGTGGCCGAGCTGATCCGAGGTAAGAGCGGCCGGGTATTTGGAGATCTGACCGCTCTTTTGACGATGCTCAAGGGGCTGCCGCTAGCCTATAACAAGGATATGCAGGAGGATAAGGAGGCCTTGTTTGATGCGGTGGATACCGTGAAGCAGTGCCTGCTGATTTTCCGGCCACTGGTGGCCACCATGTGGGTCAGAAAGGATAACATGGCCCGAGCTGCCCGGGGTGGGTTTACCAATGCCACCGACCTGGCGGATTACCTGGTGCAAAAAGGTGTGCCTTTCCGGGAGGCCCATGAGATTGTGGGGCGGGCGGTGGCCTACTGCCTAGAGCAGCAAAGATCCCTGGACGAATTGAGCCTGGAGGAACTGCACAGCTTTTCTTCAGCTATTGAGGCAGATGTTTATGAGGCCATCGACGTAGCCCACTGCGTGGCGGCCCGCCGCGTCACCGGTGGCCCGGCCCTGGAAGCGGTGCAACAGGCTATTCAGGCAGCCCGGCAGCGACTGGCTAAGTAATAGCCTATTAAGCAATGTTAAGGAAGGTATTCTAATGAATTGGCAGCAAATGGCCCTCTCGGTGCTGGGTGGGGCAATTATCGGTTATATCACCAACTGGGTGGCCATTCGTATGCTGTTCCGGCCCCTGCAGGAAAAGAGACTGTGGGGTATGCGTCTTCCCTTTACTCCCGGTGTGATTCCCCGGGGTAAGGGGCGCCTGGCCAGGGCCATTGGTGAGGCGGTGGGCGGTATGCTGCTCACCGAGAAAAAGGTAGTGCAGCATTTGCTGCAGCCTGAAGTGGAGGAACAGATGCGAGGCTTTCTGGCCGGTAGCATGACCGAGGTGCGGGAGCGGGAAGTTCGTGTGGGTGAAGTGCTGGGCGGACCGGCGGGCGAGTCATCCTTTTTGCCGGAGTTTACTGAGCTGCTATCCGGCCTAACCGCAAAGTTTGCCCGGGGTGAGTCAGCGCGCCGGGTGGTGAGTCAGCTGGCAAATGAGGCCGCAGATTACCTGTTGGACCAGACTGTGCTTGCCATGGTTGACGCGGGTGGTCAGGGAGGTATCGCCGGAACCCTGGAGCGGCTGCCCGCAGTCTTACTGCAAAAGCCGGTCGTGCAGCAAGAGCTGCAGCGCCGCCTGGCCGGGCAAATTGAAAATTTCCTCAACAGCCCCCAAACCATTGGCTATTATTTGCCCGAGGCGGTGCACGAGGGCATCCATCAGTTTATTGATGCCCAGGCTCCCCGTATAATTGAGGCTATTGAGCAGTTTATTAATTCCCCCTTGGCTAGGCAGGCGATCAAAGACCGGATTGAAGGATTTTTCGAAAGCTCGGCGGTTAAGCGGTTTATCAACGGTATATTCCAGCTAATGGGCAACAGCGCGGATACGCTGGTGCAGCGTTTGGCTGCGGAAATAACCAAGTTTTTTGCCGATACAAAAAACCGGGAAGAATTTGTGCACCGGCTGCATGGGCTGGCGGAGGAAGCGCTAGGTAAAAGCATAACTGATATTGCCGCTGGCCTGGGTGAGGACGGTAAGCGGGAAAAGGCGGCTGAAATTGCTGCCTGGGGTATAGATAAGCTGTGTGAACCGGCGGCAGTCGAGTTGCTGGTCGGCACCATCAGGGAAATATTAGCTAATAACTGTAGTTTAACCTGGCGGGAAATGCTTAACCAGGTTAACCAGGATGCCTCTGTTCAAGTATCCTTCTTGGTGGAAGGTTTGGTGGCCGGCCTCTGGAAGCGGGATACGCCGGCTCAACATGCAGATGCTCTGGTGCGGCGGGAAGCCGCTGCCGCCTGGGAGCTGCCCTTAAGCAGATTGTTGGATTACCTGCCGGAAGGCTTTGTTTCTGAACCGGAAGGCCTGGCTACCAGGCTGTACCGCTATTTTGTACAAAGAGGTTTGCCGAGGCTGCTGCGTTTTATTGATATCAGGAGTATGGTGCGGGCCAGGGTAGAGGAGCTGGATGAGCTGCAGGTGGAAGAGATGCTGCTGAGCATCATGCGCAAAGAGCTGGTGGCCATTACCTGGCTGGGCGCGCTGCTGGGAGCCTTGCTGGGTGTGTTTACGGTATTGATGCAATATACGATGAAATAAGTGAAAAAATGGTTGACCTTAATTTTGGTTTACTGTATACTGAAGTTTATATTAAAGGTTATGAAGGGGAGCAAAGCCTGCAAGCCGCGCCACAGAGAGCTGGGGTGCTGAAAACCAGTGCCGGAACAGGTGGAGGCATCGCCCCGGAACTGCTTTGCTGAAAGGAATCGCCTAGTAGGCAGAGTCGGGAACAGGTGGCCCGTTATTGCCATTGTGTCGCTGACACACTCAAGAGGTTTTCGCATGTTTGGCGGGAACAAGCAGGGTGGTACCGCGGGAGGAATTGATCGCCTCTCGTCCCTGGTGTTTATTCACCAGGGATGAGAGGCTTTGGTTTTTTGTGGCATATGATTTGCCTTGGTTTGGCTTTGCGGTAGAATTAGCTGATAGACTATTCATGGAGGGAAGTGTACCTAAGGGTTCCGCCTCGATTATGAGGGACTGGACCAAGCGGTACAGGCCGCCGGGGCTGAAACGCCGGAGGTTACACCGTGGGGATAAAAGACCCAAGCGGATAGGTTCCACTCTTGGAAAATATCAGC
>JAENYF010000050.1 GCA_016841905.1 Desulfoscipio geothermicus
ACCCTGTATCGGCCATGATGATGGTCATGGTTTCGTTTATTTCGACATTCATATTTTTATATTCAATTGGTTACATGAATGGTGAAGATGGTTTCTCAGTATTTTTCTCGTATCTTTCACTGTTCGGCGCCTCAATGCTCCTGCTGACTATTTCCAGCAACCTGCTTCAGATGTTTGTTGGTTGGGAACTGGTGGGACTATGTTCGTATCTGTTGATCGGCTTTTACACGCATAAGATATCTGCGCGGGAGGCAGCTAAAAAAGCCTTTGTTACCTGCCGGATCGCTGATTTCGGCCTGCTGTTGGGTCTTTTGTCGCTGCAGATAGTGTTTGGTACGCTCAACCTGACCGAACTAAGCGATAGAATTGCTCACTTTGAGGAATATACAACATTTGGCATGCTGACGCTGATGGCCGTGCTTGTATTTATGGGGCCAATCGCTAAATCAGGCCAGTTTCCGCTGCACGTGTGGTTGCCTGACGCTATGGAAGGCCCCACTCCTGTCAGCGCCCTGATCCATGCTGCCACCATGGTTGTGGCCGGTGTCTATCTGGTTGGACGCACCATGTTCCTGTTCCACGAAGTAGAATCGGCTATGCAGTTGGTAGCTGTAACCGGTGCCTTTACCGCACTGTTTGCCGCTACTGTTGCTCTTACGCAGCGTGAAATTAAAAAGATTCTGGCGTATTCCACGGTCAGCCAGCTGGGCTATATGATGCTGGCATTGGGCGTAGGTAGTCTTACCGCCAGTATGTTCCATATGTGGACCCATGCTTTCTTTAAAGCCCTGATGTTCCTTGGCGCCGGTAGTGTGCTGGTAGCTTTACATCACAAGGCTGATGTGTGGGAAATGGGTGGACTGGTTAAGAAAATGCCCATTACCGCCTGGACGTTTGTCATTGGTGGTTTAGCCATTGCCGGTATTCCTCCTTTTGCTGGTTTCTGGAGCAAGGACGAAATATTAGCTGCTACCTTTGCTGAAGGGCACTATGTGCTGTTCGCTATGGCGGCTTTTACCGCATTTTTAACTGCGTTTTATATGTGGCGTATGATTTTCCTGGCCTTCTTTGGCAAGGAAAATCCGGACAATCACCCTAAAGAATCTCCCTGGACTATGACTGTGCCCCTGCTGGTGCTGGCTGTTGGTGCCATTGGCGCCGGCTGGCTGGGTACCCCTTGGGGTAATGTGTGGGCGGAATGGATTTACTTTGGACATCCACACCATGCCGATCCCAACTATTTTGTGATGGGATTGTCGGTAGTGCTGGCTGTCGCCGGTATCGGTTTGGCCTACTCTATGTATTTGAAAGATACCGAAAAGGTAAAGGCCAAAGCTATGGCCGAGCAATACAGCACTGCCTACAGGGTTCTTGTTAATAAGTACTACATTGACGAGCTATACCTGTGGTTCAACCATGCGCTGGTTGATGGTGCTGCCAAAATCTTTTACCTGTTTGATATATATATTGTTGACGGTATCGTTAATGGTATCGGCGCCTTCGCCAAGGTATCCGGAGAAGGCATGCGTGTGTTCCAAACCGGTCGGCTGCAGAACTATGTACTGATATTCTTTATTGGTGTGCTGGTGGTGGCCGTATTGATGGCCTTTGTCAGTCCGTCTAACGCCGTTCCGGTTATAGGAGGTGTTAAGTAATGGACTTTCCAATCCTATTAACCATTTTACTGGCACCGCTGGTTGCGTCTTTAATCATCATGTTTATTCCCAAGGAAGAAAACATCCTGATTAAGAGTATTGCTGCAGCAGGCATGTTTGTTGCCCTGGCTCTGAGTCTGTATGCCTACTTTGCTTATAACAAGGATATCGGCGGTTTGCAGTTTGTTTTTGGACATGAATTACCCTGGATTAAGGATTTGGGCGTGACATTCTTCCTCGCTGTGGATGGTATCAGCTTGCCGATGCTGCTGCTGACCAACTTGATTGGTTTTTCAGCCATCTTTGCCTCCTGGAATGTCAATAACCGGCCCAAGGAATTTTTTATCTTGCTGTTAATGTTGATTGCCGGTGTTATGGGTACCTTTATCGCTCATGACCTGTTTATATTCCTGCTGTTCTATGAAGTGGTGGTTATCCCCATTTACGTCATGGTGATTATCTGGGGTAGCTCCAAACGGGTTACCAAGGAATATGCCGGTATGAAACTGACGATGTACCTGTTAATCGGGAGCGGCTTCCTGCTGGTTGGTGTTATTGCTCTGTTTGTAAAGACAACCGCGATAGCCGGTCACCCGGATATGAGCTTTACCGGTATGGCCATGGCGGCGCAGCAGTTAGGAGAGTTTGACCAAATTTGGCTCTTTGCGTTGATGCTGTTTGGTTTTGGCTCACTGATTTCAATGTGGCCATTCCACTCCTGGTCACCCGACGGCTATGCCGGCGCTCCTACTGCGGTGAGTATGATCCATGCCGGTGTACTGAAAAAAATCGGCGGTTATGGCTTAATTAAAATTGCTGTTTATATGCTGCCTTTGGGTGCCTCTTTCTTTGCTCCTTACATGGCCGTATTGGGTGTTATCGGTGTAGCCTACGCCGCGATGGGCGCAATGGCCCAAAAAGACCTTAAATATGTCGTTGGTTATTCCAGTGTAAGTCACATGGGTTATGTCATTCTAGCAGTAGCCTGCTTAAACGTTATTGGTATAAACGGTGCTGTGGCCAATATGTTCGCGCATGGTGTAATGGCGGCCCTGTTCTTCTCTATGATCGGTTTTATTTATGAAAAAACACATACCCGCTGGATTCCGGATATGGGCGGTCTGGCTCGTCAAACGCCGCGGTTGGCTGTGGGCTTCATGCTGGCAGCGTTGGCTTCTCTGGGCTTGCCCGGTTTAGTAAGCTTCATCCCTGAATTCACTATCTTCATTGCTAGTTTCGAAGTATACGGCGGTGTGGCGGTTATAGGTATTGCGGGTATCATTATCACTGCTCTTTATGTGCTGCGTGCCGGTGCTAATACCCTGTTTGGCCCGCCGCGTCCTGAATATGATCACCTGGAAGATATCAAGGGACCGGAAATGGTGCCATTGGTGGTACTGGGTACCGTACTGGTAGTTGGAGGTTGCCTCCCCTCCTTGTTATTTGACATGATTAACAGTGGTGTCGTGCCCCTGCATGCTGCGATAAGTGACGCGCTCCAGTTAGGGGGGAAGTTTTAAATGCCAACTGATATGTTTATTTTAACGTTACCATTTGACCCTTCTGCCTTGACCTTGGAAATACTGATGGCAGGACTGGCAACGCTGGTGCTTATCCTGGGTATTGTAGTGCCTAAAGGCTCCAGGCATGGTCTCGGTTGGGTCAGTTTGCTGGGCATACTGGGCATTATGGCGGTGGCCGTATCCCTGTGGGGTGAAAAACAGGAACTGCTCAATGGTATGTACTTGCTGGACAATTATGCGCTGTTTTGGAAGATCACTTTCATGACAGCGGCGGCGCTGGTGATACTGGGCTGTATGCGCTTTGTTGATAAAATGGGCAATCAGGCCGAGTATTACAGCTTAACATTATTTGCTACCCTGGGCATGATGGTTATGGCCTCGGCGGGAGACTTTATCACCTTCTACCTTGGCTTGGAATTAATGACCCTGTCCTTTGTCCTTTTGGTTTGCTTCCGCAAAACTGATGCTAAATCAATTGAGTCAGGCATTAAGTATTTATTGCTGGCTGGAATGAGTTCGGCAGTGTTGCTGTATGGTTTATCCATCATCTATGGTCTGACCGGCAGTATTACCATCCTGGAAATAGGCAGAATTATTGCTATGCAACCCCTATCGCCTGCTCTAGTGCTGGCTGTAGTTATGGTTATTGCCGGTCTTGGTTTCAAAGTATCGGCTGTACCATTTCATATGTGGTCACCGGACGTTTATGAAGGAGCCCCTACACCGGTTACAGCTTATCTAGCCGTGGGTTCCAAGGCTGCTTCGTTTGCGATTGTGTTGCGGTTGTTTATTACCGGGTTACCAGGTATTTGGGAAAACTGGGCATTTGTGATGGCCATTCTGGCAGCTGTAACCATTATTGTCGGTAACCTGGTGGCTATTCCCCAAACCAATATCAAAAGGATGCTGGCATACTCCAGCATTGCTCAGGCAGGATATATACTGGTAGGGTTGGTTGCTGCAACAGAAGCCGGTATCAAAGGTGTCATGTTCTACGCGTTCCTGTATGTATTTGCTACTATGGCAGCATTCGTGGTGGTGGCTTACTACTACAACTACTCTGGCAGTGATGAATTAAAGGACTATGCCGGTTTAGCCCAGCGTTCTCCTTTACTGGCAGCAGTGATGTTAGTGGCACTGCTGAGTATGGCCGGCATACCTCCGCTGGCCGGTTTTGCAGGCAAGTTCTACTTGTTTAGTTCAATTGTAGGAGATTATCTATGGCTTGTATTTGTAGGTTTAATTATGAGCATGGTTTCGGTGTATTATTACCTTCGGGTGGCGCTGGTCATGTATCGCGATGATCCACTTGACGCAACACCGATAAGCGTATCAAGTCCCGTAGCTGTAACGCTAGTTTTCGCTACGATTGCTACACTGGTCATTGGTATTTGGCCTGGTCCGCTCTCCGAAGTAGTCAATGGCGCTGCACATTCATTTTTCTTGCATTAACATGATTATTAATAAAAAAAGTCTCTCACACATACGTGAGGGGCTTTTTTTTTAACTGCAGTTAGTCTATAATTCGTGATATAATAATGTTACATTTGATAATTGGGGAGGATAATATGGAAAACAATACCTCGTATCTTGGCTCTGAGAAATATATTGCATCAGATGAATTAATTAGTTCTGTAAACGTAGCGGCAGCGCTGAACCGCCCGCTTTTAATCAAAGGTGAACCTGGTACTGGTAAAACCATGTTGGCCCTGAGTGTGGCTGAAAACCTGAAGATGCAGCTGATTATTTGGAACATTAAATCCACTACTAAGGCTCAGGACGGTTTATATGTTTACGACACCGTACAACGTTTGTACGACAGCCAATTTGGCGAAGGCAACGTTCGCGATATTAAACAATATATTAAGCTGGGCAAGCTGGGTGATGCTTTTACTTCGGACAAACGGATTGTGCTGCTTATTGACGAAATTGATAAAGCGGATATCGAGTTTCCTAATGACTTACTCTGGGAATTGGACCAAATGAACTTTTATATCCCCGAGACTGGTGAAACAGTTTCTGCTAAGCAACGTCCTATTGTAGTAATTACCAGTAATGCTGAGAAGGAACTTCCTGATGCCTTTCTGCGCAGGTGTGTGTTTCATTACATCGCCTTTCCGGACCAAGAAATGATGAAACAAATTATTAATGTGCATTACCCGAATTTGGAAAATGACCTGGTTCGCGCTGCGGTAAATGCTTTCTACAATATCCGGAACCTACCCGGTCTGCAGAAAAAGCCAAGCACCAGTGAGTTATTGGACTGGGTTCAGGCACTGACCATTGGCGGCATTGACCCCCATGTTATTGAAAGAGAGATGCCTATGCCGGGCGTATTGCTAAAGAAGGATAACGATATGGAAATATGGAAGCGTAAGTTTGGCAGTGGTGCTGCTGATGCTAAGGCGGCAGCTAAGAAAAACATTTCTGGTTACTGGCGGAGTTGATAAAATGTTTACAAGCCTATTTTATGGCTTGCGCCAACAGGGCGTAAACGTATCTCTAATCGAATGGTTAACCTTAATGGAGGCGCTGCAGCGCGGGCTTGCTAGTAGCAGTTTAATCAGTTTTTACTTTTTGGCGCGCTCACTGTTGATTAAGAGTGAGTCCCAGTATGATGCCTATGACCGAGCTTTTTTAGAAATCTTTAAGGATATTGAAACGCCACCGGAAATTATCGCCGAGGCATTGAAATGGCTGGAACATTCGGCCCCGGCGAAGTTGATGGATCAAGCTGATAAAAGGCCTGATTTAAATTGGGACTTGGAGGAATTAAAAAGAAAACTGGCGGAACGCTTGGCGCAGCAAACAGAAGAGCACCACGGTGGCGGCAATTGGGTAGGCACAGGAGGCACATCGCCTTTTGGACATTCCGGTTACAACCCGGCCGGTGTACGTATTGGCGGCGATTCGCTTAACCGTTCTGCAGTTAAGGTTGCGGCCGAGCGCCAATACCGCGATTTCCGAACGGACGAAACTTTGACTACGCGGCAGTTTGAGATGGCCTTGCGGAAACTGCGTCTGCTGAGTACTTCGGTAGACGGCGAGCGCGATATTCTTGACCTGGATGCTACAGTGGATGCTACTGGGCGCAATGCCGGTATGCTGGAGTTGGTGTGGGCTAGGGAGCGCAAAAATAAAATTAAGTTAATTTTGCTCATGGATAGCGGCGGATCTATGAATGCTTACCAGAGGTTGTGCAGCCAATTATTTAACGCGGCTAACAAATCAACACATTTTCATGATCTGCAGTTTTACTTTTTTCATAACTGCTGGTATGAAACTATTTATAACGATCCTTATTGTTCAGATCGCAACTCCACAGCGACCTATGATTTTCTGCGTCAATATAGTTCTGACTACCGGCTGATTATTGTTGGGGACGCCAGTATGGCGGCCAGTGAAATTCTGATGCCCTTTGGTGCACTGAGCTGGTGGGCAACTAATGAGGAGCCTGGCCAGAAATGGATGCAGAGATTAGCCAGTCATTTTGAACATTCTGTATGGTTAAATCCCATCCCCGAGAAGTACTGGGGCTTGGTGGAGGGGAGTTACACCATTAATTTGGTGCGTGAAGTGTTCCCCATGTTTGAGTTAACGATAGATGGACTGAACGCGGCTGTTAAAAAACTAAAGGTTAAAAAATAGACTAAGATTTTTTTGGGGTAGCAGTCGAGTTTAGCGAACAAATAATCCTCAAGATTGAGAAAAATGGCGCAGGGAAGAGCAGGTAATTAGCGTGACCTTACAGAGACGCAGCCTGGGTGTTTGGGGCGAAAATATTGCTGCTGACTATTTGCAGAAAAAAGGTATGCAGATTATTGAGCGCAATTTCAGGTGCCGATTAGGTGAACTTGATATTATCGCCCGGCAGGGAGGCTACCTAATTTTTATCGAGGTGCGCACCAGAAGCAGCGCTAATTGTGGTTTACCACAAGAAAGCATTACTGCCTCTAAAATAAAAAAAGTGCGTCGACTAGCCCAAGCATACCTGGCGCAAAAATCATTGGCTAACGTTAATATTCGTTTTGATGTTGTAGCGGTATACTGTGCAGGGGAAACCACAGTTACCCACATAGAAAATGCGTTTTAACAGGTATCGCAAGATAAAAAGCAGCTGAACCTAAACAGGCTTTCGGCTGCTTTTTTATACTTTAGGAAATTATGCTTTCCATATTTATGGCAAGCGCTAAGGATTAAAATACTGAAAAACGCGCGCAGAGGGAATCGAATGGGCGCGCTTTTCCCTTGTAACAAAGGCTATGCCATAGGTATAACTTCGGCATATTCATCTTTGCTAAAATCTCGGTCATATTCTATATCATTAAAGATAACCGGGTAAAGCTGCTTTAAGTATAATAACATGGGAATCATGATTTGCTTGATCGATTCAGCAGTATTGGGCATATTAGTAGCTTCCAGTAATTCGTGCCATTGTGCCAGGTTGTAGCGGTATATAACTCTGGTTTTGGTAGCACCTTGGCTAATTTCACTGGGAAACCGGAAGGGTGTTTCTGCGTCGAATACACGTTGCGTTAATACTGATGGGGGCAATAAACCATTCATTTCGTAAACAGCGATGGCGATAAGTTCATTTTCAGTGCTGGAACCGGTTGCTTCTAGCTGTTGATCTTCTTGGGGAGGAATTTGGACTAGTAATACTGGAGCACTCATTAGATCACCTCATAAATAAAATTTAAAATAGATAGCTTCTGTTATTCTTATTCCCTTATAGATAAGTAGTTATTTTAAAGTCAGAGAAATTTTCATTCAATGCATAGCTGTTGGCAACGGTTGCTTCCACATTGGTTACTTTAGCCCGAAGTGAACCCTTATGGCACCAGCCAATAATTTTTACCGCTGCCCCGTCAGAATCGGCAAATATAGCTTCAATACTACCGTTGGGCAAGTTATGTACCCATCCTGTTATGGCCAGTTGGCCGCTTTTTGCTCCGACAATCTCTATAGAAAACTCCCTGCAACCGGCTGGAAACAAAAACATGTTTACAGGCCATGCTTTGCATCACCTCTGTTGATTGAATAACTTTTAAACATTGCTAAATTGATTATATACCTAATATACACTATCCTTCAAATTAATTAGCAGCGTTTGGCAGAGGTTTAGGTGAAATATTTTTGGGGAATTATATTTAATTGGCACTGAGTAATAAGCAATCCTAAAGCATAAGGAGTTGAGTATCATTGTTACGTTTCAAGCTACTTTAAAAATTAATACTTAGAAAGATAAGTAAAACAAGATCAAGATCTTATGATAAAAATGATGAGGGAGACATGAATGTATTTCTCATTAGCTCAAAATATTAATGCTTTAAAAAGAACTTATGGATATGATATTGGATTTCTGGAAATGAAATAGCAGGGATTGACAATGGTTTTGGCGAAAAAAAAGGCGGAGGTATCTAAATATGTTAACCATTGTCAGAAGTTTGGCCTTAAATGGCCTTGAAAGTTATATCGTGCGGGTAGAGGTGGATGTGTCGAGTGGGCTGCCCGGGTTTGAGCTGGTTGGCCTGCCGGATGCGGCAGTGCGGGAAGCTAAAGACCGAGTGCGCGCGGCGATTAAAAACGCCGGGTTTGATTTTCCAGCTAGGCGAATCACGGTGAATCTGGCACCGGCTGACTTGAAGAAAGAGGGTCCGGTCTATGACCTGGCGATATCTCTGGGCATACTGGCTTCAACGGAGCAAATCGATTCCGGATTGGTCAATGATTACATATTTATCGGTGAATTGTCACTAGACGGGACGATCCAGGGCGTAAATGGAGTATTGCCCCGGGTTTCACTGCTGCCCCTCGATGGTTACGAGCAGGTGGTCGTGCCGGTGGAAAATGCCGACGAGGCAGCCCTAATCCAAGGCATTAAAGTATATCCCACAACTAATCTAAATCAATTAATCCGCCACTTACAGGGTGAAGAGCCCATTAAATCCCATTTTGTGGATATCAATAAATTTTGGACCGGCCGTAACCTTAGCGGGGATATGGCCGAGGTGCGCGGCCAGCTGGCTGTTAAGCGTGGTTTGGAAGTGGCGGCCGCCGGGGGGCATAATGTTCTGATGCTGGGTTCCCCCGGCTCAGGAAAAACCATGCTGGCCCGCCGACTGCCTGGCATATTGCCTGAACTGTCATTGGATGAAGCTCTTGAAGTAACTAATTTATACAGCCTTGCGGGAATGCTGCAGTCCGGTCAGCCGCTGATTACTGAGCGCCCTTTCCGATCCCCTCATCACAATACCTCGACCTCCGCCATTGTTGGGGGTGGTAAATACCCTAAGCCCGGTGAAATTAGCCTGGCGCACCTGGGGGTGCTTTTCCTCGATGAGGTTGCCGAATTTAGAAGAGATGCCTTGGAAGCGCTGCGCCAGCCTCTGGAGGACGGTGTGGTGTCCATATCCAGGGTCCATGCTTCGATTACTTACCCCGCCAGAATCATGCTTATAGCTTCAATGAACCCCTGTCGTTGCGAGTAACATCTTGGGAGAACACATACTTTACAATGACGTCAGCTCGGAGACGGCCAAATTCATTGGTTTTTGTGTCTACAATAACCTCTTTAACAAGGGTCTTAACAATCTCCCTATGTAATCTAAAGTTGGATGAGTTATTAATTTTTTTTCTAAAGGATTTTAGTAGCTTCTCAATGTTGCTATACTCACTTTCGAGATTATTCTCATTTTCAATTTCCCGATTAAGTCTTCTAATCTGTTGTTCCAGTGCCTCTTTTTCGTGAGAGATTTTTGAAAGCTGCTGTTCCACGTCGGTGCTGCTGATGATTTTTTTGCGATACAAATCTAGGATGCTTTGCTTTTCATCTTCCTTATCTTGTATTGCTCTGGCCACGATTTCTTTTTCCACTGCGACTGCTTCCTTTTCAGATTTCCTTTGATCAATACCAGATGTAAATTCCCTAAGAGCTTCTTTGGGATTATGGATAAAATCAACACACCTTTGCCAAACTATATCTTCTATCCACGCTTGTGGAATGTTTTTTGACGTGCATTTGACTTTTAGTGGACCTCGGTATATGGTTTTACCTCCACATTCGTAATAGCCCTTTAAGCGGCCACCAGGTCCTTTATAAGCGGTTCCGTGATAGGTTAGTCCACATATACCACATTTAATTAATCCACGGA
The DNA here is from genome assembly GCA_016841905.1 of Desulfoscipio geothermicus. Classification (GTDB taxonomy): domain Bacteria; phylum Bacillota; class Desulfotomaculia; order Desulfotomaculales; family Desulfallaceae; genus Sporotomaculum; species Sporotomaculum geothermicum_C. The sequence continues at coordinate 10,333 of JAENYF010000050.1, forward strand.
GTAAATAATTACGTCTTGAGTTTCTAACGGCCTCAATCTGATTGTCTTTTAAAACTTGCTGTGCTTTTGCCCAGGTATCCTTTGATACGATAGCAGGAACTTGGCGGGTGATAAGCTCCCTTACCTTGTTGGTTCGCTTGCCATACTGGTGTATCCCCTTATAGGTGGTGTTGACCACCATATTACGAATCCTCCCTGGGTACCATATGCCAGCGGTTTTTACCTTGCGTCTGTTTTTGGTAACGGTACGGCCATCTTTTGTGTATGAGGGGGGAATGCCCAGGGCATTGAGATACTCAGCCACTTTGATGGTAGATTGACCTTCTTCGGCAATCAATCGGTAGATCAGTTTGATAACATCAGCTTCGCTCATGTTAAGGCATGGAAGCTGGTCGTAGTTTATTTCCAGCTCCTTATCATCGTTTAACTTGTATCCGTAAGGCACAATACCGCCCAGCCACTTACCGTTTCGGGCTGCCCGGTTAGCTCCATACCACAGGCGTTCTAAAATGGTTTCGCGTTCGAGGTCAGCCACGCCAGCCAGGATGGTGAGCAGGAAGCGGCCGTTGGGATCGCCTGTATCGAATGGCTCAGTCATTGATTTTATCTTGACCCCACACTGTTCGAGTTCATAAACGGAATTTAGGATTATGCGGGCTGATCTACCTAGTCGGTCGAGTTTGTATATTAGTAGTATCTCATAGCGTTTTAATTTGGCACCCTCTAAGACACGGTTGCCGGCATCTCTGTCCTCTAGCGGGATGGTTCCTGTAACACCGTCGTCCTTATACCATTGGGTTATTTCGTATTGGTGCAGATCGCAGTACTTGCGAGCGAACTCCACTTGGTTTTCAATTGTGCCGCGCTCTTGTTGGTCTTCAGAGGAAACGCGAGCATAGATGGCAACTTGCACAAATATCACCTCTAATGGTAATTACTCTATTGCTTCACGGCTTGAGCGGCATAATTTTATTGCAAACGCATCCGCATTTTTTTCAATAGGCGTTCTATACAGATCCAACCCTAAGATATAGCCTACTTTGGGCATGTCCTCAACTGCATGATAAAGCTCGTGTAAAAACACCTCTCGGCGTGCTTCCGGCGATAAAAATGTATTAACAAAAATATGATATCTGCCCTTTTTTGAATAGTACACAAAAGCTGCTACGCTGGCATGAATAGGTATTTCGTGATGATATATATCGTAAGCGAGCATTACTTCTTCTGGGGTTATTGATTCACTGAGCAACAATTTAAGTATCTGGTCTTTGTGTTGTTTATCCATACCAGCCCTCCGGATAAATTTGTAAAAGTGTGTCGAGAAAAAAATTAACCCGTTGCCTTGTTCACCTTGGCAGCGGGTTAATCTTCCATTGATTCTTCGTCTTCAACCATTTTTATGTATTTAATTATGCGCTTTATTGCTTCTGGTGGAAGTGGTCTTACTTGTTTAAACAAAAGCTGTAGATCGTCTCGTTGTTCTAAATCATGGAAAAATACTATAAGTTCGGGCTCATCTAATATGGCAGATTCGATAAGCTGTTCGGGTGTTTCACGAGTGTCGGAGCGGCCCAAGAGATAATCAACACTACAATTAAAAAGATTAGCTAACTTCTCAATAGCGTTTCGTTCTGGATTTCTGCCTGATTCCCAAGAAGCTACAGTTCCACGTTTTACGCCAATTTTGTCTGCCAATTCTTTTTGTAATAGATTATTTTCTTCTCTTAGTTCTTTTAGTCTAGTTGCAAAATTCATCAGGCATTCTCCGTTCACTTCTATAGCTTACAATTATTTTATAAGTTAAAGTTGCTATATGCAACAGTTAAACATAATATGTTGCATTACGTCCAACTTTTTATTGATAGCGGTTGACATGTTGCATAAAACAACATTATAATATCTTTAAGGTGTTGCATAAAACAACGCGGGAAGGTGGTTTTATTTGAAGAGGGTAACACTGGAAAAGAAAAGGAACCTGTTAGGCTTATCACAAGAAGGAGCGGCAAAAGCAATTGGCATTTCTAGGTCCTTTTATACTCAAATTGAGAATGGTACGCGTGACCCTTCGGTAAAGGTTGCACTAAGAATCGCAGATTTTTATGAATTAACGTTGGATGATATTTTTTTAGTAAATTGTGTTGCATAAAACAACACCCTAGCTTTCAATGAAAGGTAAGTAACCGATACTGACGACAACTGAGAGGGGGTGATACCTAACATTCTGTGTTAGTTCATCAAGGAAGGGGGCTGGTCAATGACTGAAAAACAACCTAAGGGCATAACATACCTGGAAGAATTTGAACCCGACATGGATAAGATGAGCAAGGCCCTGCGAATTGTGTTTGAATACCTACCGGATGAAGAACAGGAACAGACGGTAAACATGCGGGAGGTAAAAGAAAAGGCTAACAAAGCCAGTTAGCGGATATCACTTCTAAGAGGTAATCTCCATTGTGGAATTAGCTTGTAGAAAGGTGAATGAGATAATGGAGTACTTCACATCAGATGAACGCTATAAAAACCTCATGGACATCGTTGGCGAATTGACCGCAGAAAAAGTTCATCTGTTGGGTTTGCACTGTCGGGGACATGGATCCATTCGAAGTAATGGTGTCTTTGATGAGGAAGGTGACCGGTCAGCCGGTACCAGCTGACCGGATTGAGAAGAAGGAGTAAATGGAGGGGCTGGTTGATCTACTTACATTAAATCACGAGAGGAGGTGAAGTTGTATGTCAAATCTGACAAAATACATGTCAAGAGTGAGTCCAAACGTGTATATGATGGCACGCTTAGGTGCTGGTTATAGGAGCCGGGAAAAGGCGGTAGCAAATCTTCCAATCAGTGAAACTACGTTAACTCGTATTGAATCTGGTAGGAAAGAACCATCTGTGGACGAGATCACCGCAATGGCCCGGACCTATGGCCGATATGATCTGTTGCATGAATACTGCTTAGATATATGTCCGGTAGGCAAGGAGATAAATAAAAAAAACCCGCCCCGGCAGTTATGTCCGGAGAACGAGTGTCCTACATGCAAAAAAAATAAGCCCATAAGGGCTACAGAAAAACTCTCTTGCGACAGTTTAACACTAACTGAATGGCAGGTCAAGGAACCTGGTTGTTACTATCAGTAAAAAAATGATCGGAGGTTAACTCTATGGCTATACAATTTCACCGCGCCCAGCGCCAAAAAGCCAAGCTTCGCCTGGCCATCGCTGGCCCCGCCGGTAGCGGAAAAACTTACAGCGCCCTGTTGATAGGCTTCGGGCTGGGTGGTTCAATTGCTCTTATCGACACGGAACGCGGTTCAGGTGAGCTTTACGCCCACCTGGGCGAATACGACGTTTGCAGCCTGGAAGCGCCATTTACGCCGGAAAAGTACGTGGAAGCTATTCAGTCAGCGGAAGCGGCAGGCTATACAACCATTATCATAGACAGCCTTTCCCATGCTTGGGCAGGACCTGGCGGCGTGCTGGACATCCATGGGTACGAGGTGGATAAAAGCAAAAGCGGTAATTCTTGGACTGCCTGGCGGCAGGTTACCCCACGTCACAATGATTTAGTGGATGCTATGCTGCAAAGCAATTGTCATGTAATAGCAACATTGCGCTCTAAGATGGAGCATGTGCAAACCGTTGAAAACGGCAAAACTGTTATCAAAAAAGTTGGTATGAACCCTGTCCAGCGTGATGGGATGGAATACGAATTCACAACCTTTATTGACATGGATCAAAATCACAAGGCTAGTGCTAGTAAGGATAGAACCGGGCTGTTTGATGGCCGGGTGTTTAAGCCTACGCTGGAAACCGGCGGGAACCTGCTTCAGTGGCTGGAAGTGGGGGCAGAGGCACAGCACCAGGCTGGGCGGCAGACTAACCTGATGGTGGTTGAAGGCGGACAAGCTAGTGTATCTAATTCCGCTGGAAGTGGCTACTCGGCAACCAGTAGGCCGCTTGACGTGCCAAGTAAGGTAAACAAACAATCACCGCCACCCATAACAAGTCAGCCTATCCGCTCACAAGCAGCGGTCAGCCAGACACCTGCCCTGGCCACTCAGGCACAGGTTAAAAAGATATATGCCACAGCGGGGAATGCTGGATTAGGTGAATCGATGTTGCACCAGATTATTGAACAGGAAGCGGGTGTAACGTCAGTGAAAGACCTGAGTAAAGCCGAAGCCAGCCGGATGATTGAATTTCTAATAAGCATGGCAAACGGCGGGCGAAACCAACAACCGAATCCGGAAACGGCGCCCTCACGGGCAGCCAGTAGTAGCAGAAAGAGATTGATTTAAGGCATTGGGCGGCATTGGCCGCCCAATGCAAACACATATGGATAGGGGGATTCATGCATGCACATTAATAAACTGGCCATTAAAAATATCCGCAACCACAAGAACAACGCCATCGAGCTTGACAAACTGAATATATTCGTGGGTCACAACAACAGTGGTAAATCCAGCATTCCGGCTGCTGTTGAGTGGGCATTAACCGGGCGGAATATGTGGACGGACAAAGCCGGCCGGGGGGCAAACGAGCTGATTAACCGGGAGGGAAAGGACTGCCAGGTGGGGCTGGAGATAGCCGGCCTTGGCGGCGTGGTACGAGCCATGCCGCCCCATACCCTGGCCGTGGGCAAAAGCCGGAACATCCAGGAAAGCCAGGCAGCCATCTACCACCACCTGGGAGCGGATGAACAGCTTATTAGACAAGCACTGAACACCGGCGCTTTTATCACCATGACACCCGCCGAACAAAAGGCATTTTTGTTTGCGTTGTGCGGTATCTCCTGCACAGCAGAGGAAATCTCTGCCGCAACGGTACAGTACCTGTGCGGGGTCGGGGTACCGGAGAAGCAGGCTCGGGAAATAGCTCGCAGGGTAAATACCCTGCTGCCCAGGGGCTTTGGCGGGGATCCAGCCATTCTGGAAGGCATGGAGAAGCGAGCACGGGAAGAGCGACGTGAGACGAAAAAGGACCTGGAGCGGACCCGGGCCGCACTGTCTGAAATGGAACTGCCCAACTTCCCGGACGGTATTGGACCGGAGGATAAAGAGGCTGTGGAAAGACAGCTGGCCGGGCTGGAAGCTGAAAAAAACGAACTGCTTAAGGACTACGGTGCGCGTCGTGTAGCGGAAGAGAATATCGCCAAAGGCCGGGAAAGAACAGGCCGGTTAGCACTTGAATTGGATCGGCTGGGCGAAAAAGACATATTGGAACGGGAATTGGCGAGCAAGGAGCAGGCCAAACTGGCCGCAAACGCAGGGCTTCTCAGGCTGAAAGAACAGCTGGCCCAGATGGCGGGCACGTCGGCTGAACTTGACAGGGAACTGGCGGCACTGCAGGCCGGGTGCCGGACCAGACAGGCAGTGGTGGAAAAACTGCGGTCATTTGACGGGCACTGTCCCCTGGCCCCTAAGCTGATCGCCTGCCGAATGTCGGGCAGTGAAGTGGCAGGACTGGTCAACCAGTTAGAAACCGAAAACGATGCCGAAGCCCAGAAAATAATCAATCTTAAGGCCAGTATCCAAAAACTGCAGGCGGGCAAGCAGGATTTGCAGCGACAAATTGAACGTGCTGAGAAAACACTTGCCGAGACTGACACTGCCCAACAGGAGCTGCGCGGGCGGATCTCCGCCATCGATCGCGCCCAAAAAGAGCTGGACAGCACAAGACAGGAAGTGGCCGCCTGGGAGGAAACGCTGCATAGGGGTGGCGCAGACCCCGAGGAAATCGACCGCCTGCAGGAACGCATCTCCCAGGGCCGGGAGATCCTCCGCCGGCTGGAGGTGGCTGAACACGGGCGCCGGCAGGCCTGCCAGCTGCAGCAGGACTTGGAGATGCTGGAAGTGGAACTGGCCGTCACCGAGCATATGGTCAAGGCCCTTGGCCCGGACGGCATCCGGAAAAGCCTGCTGGGAGACCGTCTGGCCGGGTTTACCAGGGAAATCAACACCATGCTGGCCGCCTGCACCGAGGACAGCTACCAGCTGGCCTGGCAAGAGGACTTTACCCCGCTGATTAACCGGGACGGTCAAGCCCTGCCGCTGAAACTGCTCTCCAAAAGTGAACAACTCAGGGTGGGTATAGCATTGCAGGCAGCTGCCGCCAAAATAGCCGGGCTAAACTTCTTGGCCGTGGACGAAGTGGACATGCTGGACCAGGACAACCGGGACATGCTCACGGGCACCATGCTGGATATGCTGGACCAGTTTGACCAGATTATGTTGTTCTGTACCGTGGGCGACGTACAGCCCCAAAACCCCGGGCTGCCGGGGGTGAAAATGTTTTTGGTGGAGGACGGCGTGGTAAGTGAAATAGGCGGGGGCAACCATCCAGGCATAGAAAGGAGTGCCGCACATGCTGCAGGTTAAGGAAATAACCAAACTGGGCGGACTGCTCGCCGCCACCCTGGTCCAAGTGGACCGGGTGGCCGGCCTCTACCCCCGCCCGGAGGAGCTGGAGGGTATTCAGCTGGCGGGACTGCAAAAGTTGAGCAACATATGTGAAAACACCGGAGAAATCCCGGACCTGGCCAGCTGGCATAGCGGATGGGTGGAACATGCCCAACTGATACGGCAGGCACTACTTCTACAACTTCACCGGAGACCACCGCCTTCTGCGGGACGGAAGGCAGGTGTCGTCCGGAAATGATAAACACCTGGGGCATCCCCCCGGAAGGAGTGAACAATCGTGTCACAATTGAGCCGTAAAGAACGACTGGTGCTGGGGCTGATCCCGGTCGGCTATAAACAAGCCATCCACAAACGCCTGCTGGCAGAACTGACCGGCCTGGACGAGCGGGAAGCCCGGGAGATAATTTACCACCTGGTGGTGGAACACGGCCTGCCCATCGGCAGCAGCACCGAGCCCGGTACCGGTGGCTATTTTATTATTGATAGCACTGATGACATGGAGATAGCCACCCGGCACCTGAAGCCCAGGGCGGCAAAAATATTTAAACGCGCCCGGGCACTGGAGAAATTGGCGCAGCAAATGTTCAACCGTCAATTAAAGCTGGTGCTGGAGGAATGAATAATAATTGGGATGATAAAGCCGCCTGTGCTGTACTGGCCTTTACGGTAGGATATGTTTTAGTGAGGCTGTGCGCTTTCTTGATTTGGCATTTCTAGCGGTATAACCATGAGGGCGTTACAGCAGAAGAACTCAGGAGGACTGTGCGTGAGTAAAGCATTACATTCAGACATACCCCCAAAAATAGATATGGACGATGGCTACTTTCCCCTGGCCCGTACTGCTATCCTAACCTTGTCTAAGACCAGGCTATCCGGCTCGCAAAGGAGCATAATTGACGTAATTTTTACCCAAACATACGGCTATTACTGCGATACAAGCCCCCACGAACAGCGGGCCAAGAAACGTCATACCAGGGCTCAGATATCCCATGAATACTTTATGACAGCCACCTGGATGGGCAAACAGGAAGTGAGCCGCGCCATTAATTCTTTAATTAAATGGCGGATTATCGGCAGGGAAAAGAATACATCACCCTATACCTACTGGTTCAACGTCCAAGTTGACGACTGGGCACCTGACTGCTGGCGGGTTAGCAGAATAGCGAAGAATAAGCAAAACAGCGAACAGTCAGCAGCAGTTCTGCGCACAGTTAGTAGTTTGCAGGATAGCGAACAATTAGCTAACCAGCTAACCAAAAGTTCGCAGGATAGCGAACCAGGTATTCGCAGGACAGTTAACTGTCCGCAGGTCTCGGCCTTAGGGCCGCAAGGCGTGTCGGGTATCCTAAATAAATATATAAATAAAATAAATAAAAATAATGATGATGATAACAGCAGCGGCAGCCAATTGGCAGCCCTGTTTGAAAACGAATTAGGACGGCCATTGTCCGGTTATGAAATTGATCAGCTGGAACAGTGGAGCAAGAAAACCACTTATGACTTACTGGCCGAGGCGCTAAAAAAAGCAATCCAATACGACAAATTCTCATTTGCCTATATCCAGGGCATTTTGAAGAACTGGCATAAGGACAATGTCCTAACACTGGCTGATGTGCAAAGACACGATGCTGAATTTAAAAAGAAAGGTGGCGTAATCCGTGGCCCAACAGGAACAACTGCGAAACCCGGAAACGCTGGAGGATATCCTGCAAGGGATAAAAATGCTGGTTTTAGAAGACCGCCAAACAAATACGACAGTATCGACTTCTCCAAATTTTACTTCCAGGGATGACGGGCAACCCAAATGCGCCATATGCCGGGACCGCGGTATTGTGGTTGATATTGAAAAAAACTGTGCTGCGCCGTGCAGCTGTCAGGCCGACCGCCGGCGTGAACGACTTTTTAAAAACAGCAAAATAACCCCTGGTTTCAAGAGTAAAACCTTTGATAACTTTTGTAGCCAGAACCGTCCGGTTGTAATTAAAAAAATGCTGCAAAGCGCTTGGCATTACGCTGCCAATTTTAAGCTATTGCAGGAGAACAACTGGCTGGTACTTCTTGGTGAGCCGGGCTGCGGAAAAACTCACCTGAGCTGTGCTGTTGCTAACCAGTTGCTTGAAAAAGGCATATCCGTACTGTATTTCCCTCATGTGCAGGGTATGAACGAACTTAAAGACACTCTGCGGGCCGGAGAGGAAAGCCTGGAGGCGCGGCTTTGGGATATGCGCAAAGTCCACTTGCTTGTGTGGGACGACCTGTTTAAGGCGCGAAGAGAACCCACTCCGTGGACGGTGGAGATTGTATTTGATATTTTAAATTACCGCTACCTGAACATGCTTCCTACTATAATATCAAGCGAATTAACACCGCAAAATTTACTAAGCATTGACGCTGCCATTGGTTCCAGGATTATGGAGCGAGGTAGGGGACATACAGTGGTGGTCAGTGGTATCGAGTATAATTACCGGATTTTATGAGGGGAGTGACACATGGAAGAGTTATATAACATCGTCAAAGTAGACATTACCACCGGAGAGGTGCTGAAAAATAACCTGCTCGCCTTTTGGCGCACCCAGGCTCGGGGCGATGATATGCCAGGAGCCGTGGCATACTCGGCATGGCACGACCTTTCAGGGCCAAAGACAGAGACACTTATTGCAGAGCGGGTTAAGGATTATAACAGCAACCGCCGACGGCAAAATAAAAACTCCTGGACCGATGCCGAGCTGTACCAGCTGGCTGTGCTGATAGACCTCCAGAAACAAAAATACCACCAGGCTGCCGCCCAGCTGGCCAAGACCACGGGGGCATGCCGTCAGGCCTTCAGGAAAATGAAAAACGCGGGGGTGATCTAAATGGTATCTTTCGTAATCCCGGGCCGCCCGGTGCCCAAACAGCGTCCCCGGGTGGGTAAAGGCGGAAAAATCTATACCCCGAAGAAAAGCCGTGAATATGAAGAAACCGTCGGCTGGACTGGCAAAAAGGTGTTCAAAAACCCCTACAATGGGCCGGTGAGCCTGCAGGTGAAAGTGTACCTCACTGATTCCCGTTCCCAGGGTGATTTGGACAACTACGTCAAAAGCATCCAGGATGGCTTAAATAATGTAGCCTGGCGGGATGACCGGCAGGTCGTCCGCTTAAAGGCAGGATTATACGTGCGGCCCGGGGCGAAGGAACGGGTGGTAGTAATGATACAGAGGTTGTGAATGGAGTTAATGAAGTGCACAGTCTGCCTCAAAGAATGCCCTCTGGTGGCCTGGTCACCTGACGGCGAGTGCCCGCATTGCGAAGGCAGCGCATGGTATTGTGAAAGGTGTAAGGCAAGGTATTGCATGGGTGGCGAGTAATGCCGCATTAGCTAAATTATATTGAAAAAGGAACTCAGCACAGGGAGTGAGAATAAATGAGTATAGCCGATTTTAGGGCCAGGATCAAAAAAATAGAAATAGTCAACAAAGTATTAACTGACGGCTGGGCTCAGGCCATCCGGGTGCAGCTGGACGACATCGAATTGACCAACGAAAACTTACTGGAGCTTCGCCAATTCAGACCCAACGAATCCGTGGACGTGGTTATTAAATCGGTTCAGCCCAACCTGTTTGAAATGGCGGCCCGGAACAAGAATAAAACCCAGCCCGGTACCGCTCCAAACCGGAAACCGGCACTGGACGAAACAACAGACGACGAAGAATTCTTGACCTTTACCGAAAAAAATGAGGACAATCCGAATGGGAAAGTAGTGCATGAATTTAAAGTATAAAGGAGTGCGGACATGAAGATTGAACTTGAGATGGAAGAAATGTTTTGTTTAATGAACGCCTTAAGCGTGGCCCGTTATTTTTATGAAAAACTCAACCAAATAGACCGGGCTGCAGAGGCCCAGCAAGTACATGACTTGTTAACTAGTGCCCGCGAAATACATGCCCATGTGCACATGGAGCAAATGACCGAATTGGGTAGGCAAGATTATCAGGAAATATTGCGCAAGCGAGAAGCCAGACTAAAGGGAGATGGAAAAGTAATTGAGCTATACCAGTTTGCGCCCTTTGACGAAGACGATCCCAACGAGGTTAGCGCGGACCAAGAGATAAGCAGAATAGCCCGGGAATGGGCAAAGGATCAATCCAAAGAGTAACAACCCCCTAGTGGGGGTATTTTTTTGGTCCGCTCCCGGTAACGTGGCCGGCCTGGTGTTGCCCGGTTTCTGGCAGAGGTCAACATTGCTTTGGCATAGCTGCCAGATGGCACGGGCCTATTTTCCAGGCAGGTGCCCGTCTTTCTTTGCCAATACCTTTACTTTTTTGTTGTGGGGTGTTCATCAATAAGGTGCATAAGTTTCCGCATCTGGCGGAAAAGCGCGCGCGAAGCGCGCGTA
>JAENYF010000051.1 GCA_016841905.1 Desulfoscipio geothermicus
CACGCGAACACGGAAGTTAAGCTCTTCGACTTGTGCCCTATAGGGTAGGCCGATGGTACTTAAGCTTTTGCCCTGCTGTGTGCCCCGTAGGGGTAGGAGAGTAGAGTAGGTCGTTGCCGGAATTAATTATTTAACCCCTGGTTTTAATCGCCAAGGGGTTTATTTTGCTAATGTGAATAACTAATGATAACACAAAGCTAATTATATTTAGCACATTAGTTATGGCCCAAAATAAAAATCAATATTCGCCATCAGTTTCAGCTCATGTCCATCTCAACTGCCGTCGGACACCTTCCCCAGCGCATCCATCAATTCATTCGCGATGCCTATCTCGTGTATCGTCACAGGTTCAGGCACGCCCTCCCCGGTGAGCTTGAGTGTTTCCGAATCGGCCACGGTATATATTTCCTCATCTGTCCCTGGGTTTTCGATGATGGCGCAACAGTAGTACATCCAGCCGTTCATTGAAGGTTCCAGCGCGGGCAGGGTGTAGGTTGCGCCGGTTTCTCCCGCTATCTCCTCATAATCCGTACCACCACCCCTGGCGACATACCATTGGTAGGCGGCGCCGACTTTTTCTTCCACAGAAAGGGTGATGCTGCCGGTATAGGGCAGTGCATAGGAACTTTCCATGCCGGAAATCATGCCGGCGGTTTCGCTTGCCGGAGGCCAGTCGGGGATTGTAAAGCGCCTTGATGCAAATAGCCAGTGTATTTGCTAATACTGAAAAATCTTCATCTGTTACCGCAGTAAGGCGGTAGCTGGGCAATAAGACCAAAAGCGTAACACTATTCTGCTCCGCATCATTTGTCACCACTTGCATGAATAGCCTATGCTCATTAGACTGGGGCATATCTGATAAAACATGGTAATAATCCGTAGCAAACCTTGTTTTTTCCGGTAAATGGGCATAATCATCGAAATTACCTTTATCCTTGTCGAATATAGCCGGACCGCCGTTGTCTTTTTTGTAATCTGTATAAATCTTCTCAAAATCGCCAGCCCCGGGCTGGTTGGATTTAAGATACGTGTTACATTTACTTTTCACAACTCTTGGCATTTGTTATGTGTGCGTGATATGCCACATAAACTCTTCATCATCAGACAATATTGATTCCAAATCTGCGTAATTCCACTTTGGCACATAGCTTTTCATGATGTAGTTGTAGAAAGCATACAGATTCGTTCCGGCTGTGGTATCATGATAAATGCGTAGATTAGGGTGCTCCGCCACGGCGCAGCGCTGATTCATACTCTTTAACTTTTCAGCGTTTGCCTGTAACTCCTTTAAATCCCTCTGGGCCTGCATGCGGATATTTTTATCACTCAGTCTATCACCCTGGTGCGCCTCAATCACCTTTTCGCAGGCGATCTGGCCCATGGCATTGTATAAGGTGTAGACATTGATGATGTAATTCCTGTACTCCTTGCGCATGTCGTAGCCCTGATGTCCCCAGGTAAAATCATATTTTACGTGCGGCGTTCCGAAGATATTACGTTAAGCTATTATGGTTATGTACTGGAAGGAGTCATTCCGGCTTTTTTTCGGGGGGAGGATGCATTATGTTATTCCCGTTTCATTAACACCAAATGCTCTTGTAGTTTGAACTGTGCACAGGAGGAAGAGTTATTAAAAAAAATCCGGCAAGAAAATAATTTGGCCAGCATCAAGGAATTGCCGGCAGGCTATACCGCCCGAAAGATCTGTGATGAACAGGTTAATGAATTAGTGGAATTGTATAGGCATACATTTAGCAGTTATTTCAGTCCCTTGTTTGATACTGAATATGTACATAATGTGATGCTGACCCATGTTACCTTTTACGGGGTTTTTGCCGGTGATATTTTGGTCAGCGCAGCCTCTGGGGAGGTAGATCATCGAAACCGCAACTCTGAGATCACTGACTGTGCCACGTTACCGGAGCATAGTGGAAAAGGACTGCTAAGCAACTTAATAAAGCTGCTGGAAATGGAAAAAGAGATGCAGGCCAAAAAAATCGTTGCCTTATATAGTCTTGCCCGGGCTGGATCATATGGAATGAACGCTCCCTTTACAGGCTTGGTTATAAGTACAAGGGGAGGTTTGTAAATAACTGCCATATTGGTGGCGGCTATGAGGATATGAATCTATGGGTTAAGTATGGTCTGTTCAATGATGACAATTAATAAATGTAAAGATATGTATAAAGGTTGCAAAATAGCAGAAAATATATACCATAAATAAATCTAAGGGAGGCTGCTATGCACCACAAGGTTAAAATTCACTACGATAATAAAAACGGTTTTTTGGAGCCGGTTATGTGGGTATGGGTAAGTGACGGGGCTACTTTGGAAAGGGAAATGACCCCCAGCGGTACGGATAATTTCGGGGTTTACTATGACCTTTTCTACAACCGCAGCAGTTTTAACTTTATATTTAAAGATGGTAAAGGGGAGAATGTACCCTGGGAAGAGGAAAAATTCAACAGATCATTTCACGCACGGATGGGTGAAGAAATCTGGTCTATGGGGAATAGACATAATATTTATAACATTCGTCCTGCAGAACCCGTCGGTAATATTAAAGACTATTATCACCGGATTAGCCATTTGGTACCCCAAGAAAATTTTTATTTACCAAACACCGATGTGTCCGGTCTAGGGATGACCTCTATGTTGGGGGCAAATACTTTAACTGACGGCACGGTTAATTTCGGTTTCTTTCATCCTTTAGCTGCCCGGGTTTACCTGGTGGGAAATTTTAATGACTGGCAGTGTCCGGGACATCCCATGCCCCAGCCCGATAAATATATTCCCATGGAGCTTTTCAATGGTTTTTACTATCAACCCAACATTTGGCTGGCCAGAATCAGCCCTGGAACAAAGTCTCCCATTGAGTATAAATTCTATGTCCAGGGTGGTACCGCCCAGAATGAACAATATATAACCGATCCCTACACCAGGCTGTACAGTGATGATTATAAATATCGCAATGCTGTAGTTGTAGACCCGACTAAATTTGATTGGACCGAGCAGGATTGGAGCACACCAAATGTTAAAGATTTAATCCTTTATGAATTAAATGTTTACGGTTTTACCGATAACGATCCTGAAATACCCGAAGATATCCAGGGAACGTTTAAGGGGGTTACCCGGCGTATCAAAGACGGTTATTTTGATAGGCTGGGCATAACCGCCCTGGCACTGATGCCCACAGCCGAAGTACCTATGAAGCAAGGACTGGGTTATGAGCCGTGCACCTTCATGGCCGTGGAAAAGGACTTTGGCACCCCGAATGACTTCAGGGAAATGATTAATGAGGCTCACCGGCACGGTCTGGCCGTGCTTATAGATCAGGTGTTCAACCATACCTCCAACGAATTTAATCCTCTATGGAACCTCATTGACGATGGTTCCGGTGATGGGGGTTTTTATTTCTCCGGCAAGACAATGTGGGGCAATAAAGTAGCCACGGGAAAAGACGAAGTGGACAATATGCTTATTGATTCCTGCAAACTGTTTATCAAGGAATACCATATTGACGGTTTCCGGTTTGACGCCACCCATAGTTACTTTTTAAACCATAAACTGCTCCATCGTTTAGCCCACGAAATAAAGGACAAGGGTTTCAAACCCGATGCTATTATGATTGCCGAGAATTTGCCCAATGAGAAAGACCTGAACATAGAAGGCTACAACGGTTATGCTCAGTGGTCCAACCTTTTTCACGATAAAGTGAAGGCGTTATTGCGGGAAGGGGTATTCGAGGGGGTAGGCAACGGAACAAATAACCTGGGTAGCATGATTTATTTCAGTAAAGACAGGTTTGCGGCCCACACCAACAATGTGATAAATTACTGCGAGAGTCATGACGAGAATAGCGTTCATTATGAGGTGGCTACCGGCGGAGAGCATTTGCAGGATCCCAAAATCAAAGAAAGAAAAGCTCGCCTGGGGTTAATGACCACTATGGTGGCACTGGGGCAGCCAATGATCTATATGGGGCAGGAATACGGCGTGGAAAGGGAGAGAAACAGGATCAAAGTAAAATGGAGTAAATATGCTGATGATAAGGACAGCTTCTACCAATGGACAAGGGCGCTGATCAACCTTAGAAAGCGGTATGAAGCACTTAGAATCAGCGGTTATAACCCTATCGAAGAAGGCAAATTCAGCTGGCTGGCAGGTCCCTGGATGGGCAGCGACAAAGGCGGTCAAAAAAGGGTTTTGGGATGGAAGGTAAATAACGGTAAGGACCCGGCGGAAAAAATACTGGTTATGCTAAATTTCGAAGGTCACGTTGTTTCCGTTAATATGCCTTTTGATGCTGGCCAGTGGATCAAACTGGGCGACATTGAGCATATAAACGACCTGCCGCCTTATGGAAACAAGGACACACGGGACCCGGACAGTATCATTATTGACGGTAATGTACCGGCACAGCATTTTGTGCTGCCTCCCTACAGCGGGTTTATTTATAGACAATTACCTGCCTAAATTACAGCGACTTAGCAAAAACCAGCCAACAGAGGTGAGCAAATGAAAAATGTATATGTAATACTAGCCTTTCATGCCCATGAGATGCTCTGGGATTTGCCGGAAACTCTTTTAACCTATTTGGAAGAGAAAAACCCCATGAAAGAGTCTTTTCTGGATGCGAACTACCTGAAAAAAAGGAAAAAAGAGGGCCGGGATATCTACTCCCTGTGCAGTAAACTAGGAGACACTCTCGGTGCGCCCATATGTGTGGAATATACCAACGAGCTTCTGGTGCAGGTTAAAGAGGTAATGCCACCAGCTTTTGAAAAGCTAAAAGAGGGTTATGGCCGGGGCAGGCTGTATCCTATATACGGCCATGCCCACCATGCCCATAATTCACTGCTGCGCCCCGAGGAAATCACCCAGGAAATTGTTTGGAACCGGCAGTATCTGCATAACTGTATGCAGGTGCCATACCCCAAATATAACGGGCTGTTTCCGCCGGAGGATTCCCTGGTGTACGGAAAAATGGACGCTATAGAAAAGGCCAATATCGATTACGTCATATTTCCCCACCTTGATGATAACAAGACATTGTTTGAAATGGTGGGTGAAGGGGATTACACCTACAAGCCATTTATAATCCGTACTGCACGGAAGAATATTATTGCGCTGCCCCGTAATTTCCCCATTTCGCAAGAGATCTGGCGGCCCATTACCAAGATGAAAAGGGATGAGGTAAAATCCCAGGGGTACATGCTGGGTGACTTCCCGGTATTTGATAACGAGTACCTGCACGGGGAGCGGGAGGAGTACCCGATCGATATTGATACGGGAGTGGGTATTTACAGGGAAGTGCTGCGCAGAGAACTGGAAAAGGCGCCCGAGGGCGGTTTGCTGCTGTATGTCCAGGATCTTGAACTGATGGATTTTGGCGACATTGCCCTGGAAATAATGGAAAAAGCCTGGTGCGAAATAATTGCCAAGTCCGGTGATAAGTACAAAGTGCATTTTGTTAATCCCGACCGTTATATCGATGCGGTGCTGGTCCCACAGGGACTGGACATGCTGCCTGAAATTAAGTTTGACCAGATTTCCTGGGCGCCGGAGATAAGGCTTATCTTGCGGGCAGACGGCCACTACCCGCCCCTGGGGGTTACCGGTGTAGGTGGTTATGACACGCAAAAAACCGGTATATATAAGCACCCACACGTCTTCTGGGAAAACGGCAAGTATTACTGCGGTATATTTGATACCTTGTTGGACAACTTTTGTATATCCACAAATATCCCGGCTAATGTGGAGCAATTGGGCGAAACCCGGTACGACCTGGCCCGGCAAAGCTCCGACAGCCGGGCGATACTATACCTGCGGCTGATGAAAAGGGCCTGTAATTGGGGTTGGCGGCCGACGGAGGGCAGGCAAAAACGCCCCTGCCTGCTGGGATATTTAATTGTGGATATATTACTGACTAAATTGCAGGAATCTCCGCCTAGTGTAACTCTAAGCCGGCAGTATACAAAGATTGATCCCCGCAATTTTGTGGGCCTTTGTGAAACACTTAAAGTGTTTATCGACAACCGCCTTAACTACCTGCGCTACGGCCTGGACCAGTACGCCGGGGAAAAGGGGGAAGACTTGCAAGGCATCTATGCCTTGTTCGACCCGGTTGAACAATGGAAGGCGATGGCCCTGGACAAGGCCGGGGAAATGTTTAACATCAACCGGCAGGGTGCGGCTGGATTACAGGATCTTTTGAAACTGCTGCAGGAATATTCCCAGGGCGTATACATGGCTACGGATTATATCCAGGCCATCTGGTCGAAAAGTCCGGACACCGAATATCTGGTGGATAAAATGTACCATTACCTATACGAAATTTACCCGCCCCAGTTTCCGGCCATGCTGGATAGAATCGATGTTATGAACGAGCAGGATGTGGAAGATTACTTTGCTTCACTCAAACAACCGCAAGACTCCGGGCACCGTGAGAATACGAGGGTAATTGTTCAACCGGACCGGCAAGGGGATCACCAGGAGCTCTTTATGCAATAATTATCAGCTGCGACTTGTCAGCAAGCTAAAAGCCGGGCTATCACCCGGCTTTTTTCGTGTATTCTACCATAACTCGCTAGAGGGACACCCACCTCTACAGGCGGGGAGGCTTCACCTTTAAGGAGTCTGCCGCGCTTTCCCATATAATCACCTGTCCCTTGAGCAAAATACCATCCTTTGCTACATTCTCCCCACCGTATGAGGGGCAGAGGGAATTAAATATTTCCTTGTCCGGAGCATCCTTTATAATAACATCAGCAGTTCCCAGGTTGAACAAACCCGTTAATTTCATATCCCGATCCCAGCGGGTTATTTTAACCACCCGGCTGTTTTCATCCACCTCTGCTTGCAAATTGTCCTTATCCAGGTTTTTTAAAACGGGGTGGGAAGTGCGCAGGCTGATTAAATCCCTGTAATAGTTAAAAAGCTTTTGCTGCCGACCTTCCCACCGGCTGCGGGAAGTTAGTTTTGATTTATAAAAGGTCTGCGGGTCCTGGGGATCGGGCACATCTTCCCAGGTAAATGCGGCGAATTCTTTTTTTCTGCCCTGGGAAACGGCCTTTTGCAAATTAGGGTCCTGGTAATCCGTAAAGAATAGAAAGGGGTTTTCCTCTCCGTATTCCTCACCCATGAAAAGCATGGGCAGGTAGGCCGAGAAAAACATTAACCCTGCAGCTACCTTTAAATAAGGGAATTCCACCAGTGTGGAAAGCCTGTCCCCTTTGGCCCTGTTGCCCACCTGGTCATGGTTTTGTATAGACACTAAAAACTGTCGTCCGGGTCGTGCTGAACCGTTCGTTCCCCTGGTCTGGCCCCAGTATTTTGAATACTCTCCTGTATATAGATAGTTATTGTACACTTTTTCCAGATCTTTAATATGGCCGTAATCTATGTAATACCCTTCCCGCTCCCCGGTCAGTGCCGTGTGGATACAATGGTGAAAATCATCCATCCACTGGGCATCTATACCCAGGCCGCCCTGGTTCAAGGGGGTAATGAGGCGGGCATTGTTTTCATCACTTTCGGCGATAATAAATTTTTCCCGGTTTTGCTTGTTGGCAGTGTTTTTGGCCACTAGGCTTAATTCCTGCAGAATGTGAATAGGGCTGTCATCTTTAATGGCATGCACCGCATCCAGTCTCAACCCGTCAAAACGGTAAACCTCCAGCCAGTATCTAACGTTGTCCAAAACCATTTTTCTGATGTATTCGTTATAAAGGTCGTCGAAATTGACCGCCTTTCCCCAGGGTGTTTCGTGCTTACCAGTGAAGTAGGGACCGTAAACCGGCAAATAGTTACCCTCCGGGCCGAAATGGTTATAGACAACGTCCAGAATCACAGCCAGGTTTTTTTTGTGGCAGCGGTCCACCAGGTGTTTTAAATCATAAGGAGTGCCGTAATTGTGGTTGATACTGAAAAGGTTGACTCCGTCATAACCCCAATTCCACCTGCCGGGGGTTTGAGCCACGGGCATCAGCTCAATGGCGTTGACCCCTAATTCCAGAAGATAGTCCAGTTTTTCGGCAATACCGGCAAATGTGCCGGCAGATGAAAACGTACCCACGTGAATCTCCATGATTACCAATTCATCAATGACCCTACCCCGCCATTGATTATCCTGCCATCGATGGTTTTCGTGGTCCACCAGCTTGGAAAAACCATGTACGCCAAAGGGTTGATAATGGGAATAGGGATCGGGATATTCTTGATCACCATCAAATTTAAACTTGTACAAAAGGTCCAAACCCATACCCTCGATGGTTGTGCCGTAGACGTGTTGATTTTCTTCCATCATGGGAAATTCGGTTATTTTATCGCCTGATTTCACTACCACACTAACTTTGCGCTTGTTGTGAGCAAAAACTCTAAAAGAAACTACACTTTTTCCCCGGTCAATAATATTTGCGCCCATTTTGTACATAGTATATATAGCCCCTCGCATTTTTTTTCAAAGTTAAGTATATCCTGCTCAGATAAAAATGATTATAAAGAGGTTATGCCCGTGGAACTTGTGAAAACTGAGGCTAAAAAATACGTAGATTATTTGGAAATTATCAATACCGACACTAAAGCACAGTTAGATTATTTTGTAAACAAAATGCAGGGTAAGAAAATAGCCATGGTAAATGCCACTTCGTACGGTGGTGGAGTGGCCGAAATACTCCATTCCATGGTGCCACTGGGCCGGGATATGGGTTTGGATATAGATTGGTGGGTAATTAAGGGTGCAAACGAATTTTACAATGTAACCAAGGCATTTCATAACCGCTTGCAGGGGGAGGAGGGAACCCTAAGCCCGGAAGATAAAAAAATTTATCTCAGATATAATGAATTGAACGCTGACACTGTGGAAATGTGGGATTATGACTTTATCATTATTCACGACCCCCAGCCTGCGGCGCTGATCGAGTACTTGGCACCAAAAACTAAAGAAAACGCCAAGTGGGTTTGGCGCTGCCATATTGATACCTCGACTCCCAATCCCGAATACTGGAGTTTTTTATACAATTACATCAAAAGGTATGAAGCATGTATTTTTACTATGGAGGGTTTTGTCCAGGAAAAGGAAAAACTTCGCAACCTTACTTTCATCACCCCCTCTATTGATCCCTTGAGCACTAAGAATACAGAAATGGAGCTTGATGAGGCCAAACAGATTATTGCGCGGTATGGTGTCGATATCCACAGGCCGTTCGTTACCCAGATTTCACGGTTTGACCCGTGGAAGGATCCATTGGGGGTAATTGACACCTACAAAATAGTAAAAAAGGAATACCCCAGTGTCCAGTTGGCCCTGGTGGGCTCTATGGCCTCGGATGATCCCGAAGGTTGGGATTACCTTTACCGTACCCTGAGGCGGGCCGGTGAGGATTACGACATTAAAGTGGTAACGAATTTTAACGGCGTGTCCAACCGAGAAGTAAACGCCTTTCAAACCGCCTCGGACGTTGTTTTGCAAAAATCCCTCCGGGAAGGCTTCGGATTGACGGTCTCAGAAGCATTATGGAAGGGGACACCCGTGGTCGGGGGAAATGTGGGCGGTATAAAATACCAAATCATCGACGGTGTTACCGGGTACCTGGTGGATACTGTAGAGGAATGCGCAGACAAGGTCCTGCGTATACTGAGAAACCCCACCCTGGCCCAGGAGATGAAGGAGGCGGGCAAGGAAAGGGTGCGTAAGCACTTTTTAATAACCACGCACCTTTTGAATTATTTAAAATTACTGGATAAACTGGAGGAATAAGCTCTAAACCCCGCCCAGCGAACTCACAAAGTGAGCAAGGGCGGGGTTTTTCACCGGAACTTACGGGCGTATTAACCCGGCTACGGTAAAGGGGTTGGAGCTGATAACGGTGGTGGCAAATAATTCCATAGCTCCAAAATCTGCAGTGCGGTTAAACACATCACCCCGGTCTACCAGACGGGCCATTATAGGGAAATTTCTCCAGTCACCGGCGATCGCTTCCCCTGCTAGAGGTGGAAGGTAAACAGCCACGTTAAAACTTTGCAGGCCGGTCTGCTGCTGGAGCCGGTTCAGTACACGGCATACCGCTCTGCCAACCAGCTCCAGTTTATCCAAGTTTGCATGAACCGGGGGCGGTAGTATCCAAACTTCCTTCTCTTTTACAGGAGTAAGTATGGATAGCAGGCGGGTTTTCTCTTCGGTCCACCCTAACCCCAGTGCCTGATACAGGTCATATAAATCCCGGAAGTAATCACTGCCGTAATGGCGAGCATATTTCATACTGCACTGCCTCAGCTGTTCCACTCTGGAATAATGGCGTTTGGGGGTCACAGTCAGTTGAAGATGACCGTGGACCACGGAAGAACCGGCGGGCCACAGACAGTTCCACATCAGGAAGGGGTAAAGCGCCATGTCACGGCCACCTTCCGGGTTTGTGTATGCCTTAACCTTCCGGAACCACCGTGCCGCCACCCGGAAATAATCTCCCACCATATCTTCGTTGAATCTCAGCGGGTGGTGCTCCCGGGGGATGACTAAACTGTGGTAACCATCATATTTAGTCAAGTTGGCCGCTGTGATGCAGTATTCCCCCCGGACACGCCCGAAGCTATCCTCGGGGGTGCGGTCCTCCGGTGAGCAAAAGGGGCAATTTTGCCGGTGTTTCTCCACCAGGGAATCCAGGTCTTGTTCCGAAAAATAGGTCATGGGACGCTTGCCTCGAAGGTTGTTAAACAATGCCCCTTCCCCGGTGATCAAATTGGTCACCCGTAAAATTTTCTGGTTTTCCACCTCTTCTACGCTGCCAAACTTTTTCTCTACCCAACTGCGCATACCTGAAATCAGTTCCAATTTGCCATCCAGGACATCTACGGCATAGATTCTGTGCCACAGGTTTTTTTCCGAGGTGGGGAGTTTTTTTACCAACCGGGGCAGCTCGAAAACCGACATATAAAAACTCCTTCTTGTTAAGTGTTAAACTCTGGTAGTTAGTCTAATACTATTAGCAATAAAAAATAGTTTTTGCAAAATTGGATATAATTATTTTTTTGCTCGTGTGACAAGCAATAGCTATTAAACACATTGAAAAATGCTCAGTATTTGGAAGGACTTTCTTAATACTCAAAATGTTTAAATCACATTGGATTCGAGTTCTATAAAAAGTTATATAAGTATCGTTAAATCTCTTCATAATCAAAAATGAATGCATAGTCAATATATAACAAATAAAAATTAGGACGACGAAAGTAGCTGGGCTTAACAATACCTTCCATTACCGGTCATTGGACTCACATAACCAATACGATTTTTTAATCAAAACAACTTTTCTCCCTTTATGAATGGTCAATGGTGATAATAAGCAATGCTTAGAATAAAATTGCTATTACTATATAGCTATTGTATAATTATTCTATTAATTTTTATCATTTTTATCAATCTAAGGGAGCTGGCTGTTTTGAATGATGGCAAAGAAATTATGACCGTTAATGATGTGGCCGATTATTTAAAAATCAGTGTGATAACAACCTACCGCCTGGTGCAGGAAGGTAAAATTCCCGCTTTTAAAGTGGGGCGCAGCTGGCGTATAAAAAGATCTGACCTTAATGAATTTATTGAAATACAAAAACGTGGAGAAAGGTTTTAAAACACAATGAGCAAATCATCTAAAAAAATATTAAGTGTCATACCGCTAGGCGGTATTTCTGAAATAGGTAAGAATATGCTTGTTTTAGAGTGCGAAGATGACATTATTGTCATTGACGCGGGTATTAAATTTCCTACTGAGGAATTACCCGGCGTGGATCTGGTGATTCCCAATATCACATACTTAAAAAACAACAAAGATAAAATTAAGGGCATTATACTCACCCACGGGCATGAAGACCACATTGGGGCACTACCATATGTTTTACCGGAAATTAATGTACCGGTATACGGTACTATGTTAACATTGGGAATTGCAGGCAGAAAGCTGTTGGACGGGCATAAAACCAGCAACAACGGCCTGGGAATTTATTCATTAAATGTGATTACTCCTGATGACAGGCTGGAACTGGGCTGTTTTAAGGTTAATTTTTTTCGGGTTAACCACAGTATCCCAGATGGAGTCGGGCTTGCCATTGAAACACCGGCCGGGCTGGTGATACATTCCGGTGACTTTAAAATAGACCAAACTCCAGTAGACGAAAACGTGATGGAATTAAATAAACTTGCTCGCTACAGTGCGCGGGGAGTGATGCTGTTTATCTGTGACACCACTAACGCGCAAAGGAAAGGGTACACTCCTTCGGAAAAAGTAGTGGGAAAAACTCTAATGGATGTTTTTGAGCGTTCCAAACAGCGTATTATTGTCACCACTTTTGCCTCTAATGTACATCGAATACAGCAAATTATTAATGCTGCAGTAGCCTTTGGCCGTAAAGTGGCGCTTTCCGGCAGGAGTATGCTTAATGTGGTTGACGTGGCCACTGAGCTTGGCTATCTGCACATGCCAAGCGATACCCTTGTGGAAATTGAGGAAGCTAATAAACTGTCGGATCAAAAAGTAGTCATCATCACTACCGGCAGCCAGGGCGAACCAATGGCCGCACTAACCAGAATGGCTCAACAGTCACACCGGCAGGTACGTATCAGGACTGGGGACACTGTTATTATTTCTGCAAGCCCCATACCAGGCAATGAAAAATTGGTGGCCCGCACCATTGATAACCTATTCCGTTTAGGGGCTGAAGTAATATATACTGTGGACGGCGCCGTTCATGTTTCCGGTCATGCCTCCCGTGAAGAAATAAAAACACTAATTAACATTGTCAACCCCAAATATGTGCTGCCCTTCCACGGTGAATATAGGCATAAAGTTGAATTTGCCAGGCTTGCGGTAGGAATGGGCATCCCAGAAAGCCATGTAATTAATATAGAGAATGGAGAACGGTGGGAGTTTTACCGACAAAAAGTTAGGCAAAACGGAAAGGTAACCGCAGGCGAGATTATGGTAGACGGGCTGGGTGTAGGAGACGTTGGTAATATTGTTTTAAATGATCGACAAAAATTATCCACTAGAGGCGTTATTATTATAGTGTTAGCTGTGGATCAAAAAAACGGTACACTGTTGGCGGGTCCTGATATTATTTCTCGGGGTTTTGTTTACATGCGAGAAAATATGGAGCTAATAGATGATGCAAAAGCCATTATAGCCCGGAAATTAAACACATTGACCCCGGTACAATTTAAAGACTGGCCATTTCTTAAAGAAATTATCACCAAAACCCTATCCGCGTTTATATACAAGCATATCGGGCGCAGGCCCGTAATTTTGCCGATTATAACGGAATGCCAAAAGGAGTGATAAGTATGTATATTAATCGAGTAGTAATTAAAAATGACTATAACTTCAAACGGTTTTTAACACACGGCAAGAACAGCGTAAAAAATGAGTTTATTCTACTGTGTTTGGGCTACAACGTGAATAAACTCCATACAAAAACACAAAATGAGAGAGTTGGACGAACTCTTCATTAAAAACAGCTTAAAATCTCTACTAAAATATTAAGTTATATTCAAAATCAGTCAATTCTGATAAAATATTGGAATTATTGACTAATTTTATTTTTGTATAGAGAAAGGAGCATTGCTTACTACTTTAAAAAGTAGTTTTGCGACACTCCCATGGTTAACATGTAGTGAGTAATAAGTGGCACATTAGACGGTTGCGCGAAAGTATGAACGATCCTGCCAAAAAATTGCTCTGGTTATTGCCCCCAAGCATGGCTTCTTTCCACCACCAAAAGCAATCGATATTATGGTGGAATGTGGTATTTATTGTATAATAAACATGTACTATCATATATAAGGAGGTTAAATAATGCAAATCCAATGGCTGGGGCATGCCTGTTTTAGTTTGACCCTCTCCAATGGTAAAAGAATTATTACAGACCCGTTTGATGAAAAACTTGGCTACCCGCAACCCCAATTAGTTGCAGATATTGTTACGGTTAGCCACCAGCATTTTGATCACAATGCTGTCCAAGCTGTGTCTGGGAATCCGGTTATAGTTCAGGCAGAAGGACGATATACATTCGATGGTATAAGTATTACGGGTATCCCATCTTATCATGATGCCAAGCAAGGAAAACAAAGAGGTAATAATATTATATTTATTATTGAGTCAGAGGATTTAAGAGCCTGTCATCTGGGAGACCTTGGCCACATCCTCAACCCGGAACGAGTTAAGCAAATTGGTAATATAGATGTGCTGTTTATTCCGGTGGGAGGTTACTTTACCATAGGGGCAGTCGATGCCGTTAAAGTAGTTGAACAGCTTAAACCAGGATATGTAATACCAATGCATTACAAAACTAGATATATTGATTTACCGATCAGTACACCTAATGAATTTATTAAAAACTACCCCGGTTACCGGGTGGAGCAGATGCTTTCATTAAAGGCTGAAAAAATTTCTGCCGCCCCGCAGGTAATCATACTTGAACTTAACTCTAAACAGTAGAAAGTCTTAGAGTCCATGGTACAATTCACAGATTTAAGCGTTTTTTATGAACTATACCCCGCATATCGGATACTTAAGAAAGTTCCGAAATGCGGGGTATGACTCAATCCCTTGTTGCAACCATTTAACGCGGGTCATACCCAACAACCGACCAAATCCCGGTCTCGTCCTGCCGGACAAGTCGCTGCAGGTAAACATGTTCAACCGGGCCGTTGGCAACCGCCACTACTGCTTCGGCGCCGTTATTTGTTACCAGTTTAAAGGATGACATTGTCTCGGGTTCGCCACTAATCCCCTCCGGCGTCACCTTTAAGTTAACGAAAGTAAGTGATACTTGTAAGGGAGCAAGCTGCCCGGGGCGGCTTCCTCTATCGACTTGCTGCTGGCTAGCTCTGGTAATTACTATATCCACCGGCACCTTGACCTGGGCTTTGTTCACTATATTATCACCCGTATCCGGCAGAGTAAGATCGGCAGCAATTTGACGGGCTAACTCCACTCGCCGCGGCCCTTCGACTTGGATTTCAATACCATTCTGCCGCCACCGTAACCGTTCCCACCATATTTCCAGAGGGCCGCCGGCGGCGGTGCCAAGCGCTGAATTAGCGATCGGCTCAAATGCTCCTTGGGCGTTAGTTTCAACAATTGTGGTATCACCGTAATCCAAAACAATACGGTCCTTAAAAGCAAAGATACGGGCCGGTGCTTCCTTCGGGAGTAATGGTGTTAGCCGGATAAGTTGGTCAAATGTTACATGAAAATATTGTTATTTTTATTAAGAATTCCATGCTTAATTAAGCGTAAAGCAACCCGAGAAACAATGTTTTAAAAAGATGATTTTGCATAATGCTACACCATATTATAAAGTTTAAAGTCCGCTTCGTAGATAGTTTGTGGAGTATGGCGGAGCTCGGGATGTTTGTGAGTGTATAAAGTTTCGCAAAACGTTGAGGGGGGAACCCGTATGCATTCATATGTACTTGGTTTCCATGAGATCGACAAGACAAGGCTTGCGGTTGTCGGAGGCAAAGGCTTAAACCTGGGGGAACTATCAAGGATTGAGGGAATACGGGTGCCGGAGGGTTTTTGTATTACCACCGGAGCTTATAAGAAAGCGATCCGGCATAACGAGGAGTTTAACACCTTGCTGGAACAACTATCGACGCTAAAGGTGAACGACAGAAAAGGTATTGGTGCCATTAGCGGCCAAATCCGTAGGGTCATCGAAGGGATAGGGATTGCCAAAGACATCGAGGAAGAAATCACTAGCTATCTCGCCAAGCTTGGCACCGGGTATGCCTATGCCGTGCGTTCCAGCGCCACGACAGAGGACCTGCCGCTGGCCTCCTTTGCGGGTCAGCAGGATACGTATTTGAACATCAAAGGGATAGATGCCATCTTGAGGCATGTGAGTAAGTGTTGGGCTTCATTGTTCACGGACCGCGCGGTAACCTACCGCATGCAGAACGGCTTCAGCCACCGCAATGTCTATCTGTCCGTCGTTGTCCAGCGGATGATTATCCCGCAGGTATCAGGGATCTTGTTTACAGCCGATCCGGTCACCTCCAACCGGAAGGTGCTATCTATCGATGCTAGTTTCGGGCTGGGCGAAGCGCTAGTCTCCGGCCTGGTAAATCCAGACATTTACAAGGTGCGAGACGGTAGGATCGTCGATAAGAAGATACCCGCCAAGAAACTGGCCATATACGTCTTGAAAGAAGGCGGTACGGAGGCGCGGGAGATTGAGCCTGCACGGCAGCATGAGCAGGTACTGACCGACGAGCAGGTTTTGCAGCTTGAGAATATTGGTAGAAAAATTGAGGCGTATTTTGCCTGTCCGCAAGACATTGAATGGGGCCTTTGCGGTGATATCAATTGGGGACATTCCTCCGACCCCAGAGACCAGCCCCAAGGAGAGGTGTGTCCCCTTTCATTTTTCATCTTGCAGAGCCGTCCCATCACTACTTTATTCCCTGTACCGGAAAACGATGGGCGGAACCGAGTCTACATATCGCTAGGCCACTCGCAGATGATGACGGATGCCATCAAACCGTTGGGTATGTCCTTCTTCAAGTTGTTATCCAGTGATTTTCCAATGCACAAAGCCGGTGGAAGATTGTTTTGGGAGGTAACCCACGACCTGGACTCGCCCGTTGGCCGCAATATATTACGAAGTTCAATGGGCAAGAGTGACCTGCTAATACAGAACGCGCTCATAAACTTAATGCAGCGGAAAGATTTTATGGCATCATTACCCCACGGCAAAAGATCCATCAGTATGCGTACCGAAGGAATATCCTTGGCCATGCTCGTCCAGGCCTTAAAGACGTACCGCCAAAACGACCCGGCGGTCATCCGAGATCTCATTACCCGCAACAAGGCATCGATCAAGAACTTGCAGCAAAGGATCGCCAATGTGTCCGGGGATGAATTGTTTACCTTTATTGTGCAGGACTATAAGCAGCTAAAAGAAGCCATGTATGATCCACGCGGCATGGGTGCGATTATTGTCGGAGTGTTGGCATCGGGCTGGATTAATAACAAAATGGAAAAATGGCTAGGCGAAAAGAGTACCGCCGATAGGCTTTCGCAATCGGTACCCAACAACGTTACCTCCGAAATGGGGCTGGAGCTGCTGGATGTATCGGATGTTGTCCGGCAATACCCGGCGGTGATTGAGTATTTCCAGTATGCCAGTGATGAAAATTTTTTCGCGGACCTGGCGAAACTGGAGGGCGGCGATACCGTCAGCCACTCTATGAAGGCGTACCTCGAAAAATACGGTATGCGTTGTCCCGGTGAGATCGATATCACCAGGCCACGTTGGAGCGAGCAACCAACCGCCCTCATTCCTGCAATCCTCAGCAACATAAAGAACTTTGCACCCAATGCAAGCAACGCCAAGTTTGAGCAGGGAAGACTGGATGCAAAGCAAAAGGAACAGGAACTGTTGAGGTGCCTGGAGCGGTTACCCGGCGGCAAGCAGAAGGCCAAAAAAACGCAGCGGGTGATCAGACTTTTGCGCAACTTTACCGGATACCGGGAGTATCCCAAATATGGCTTAATTCAGCGTTACTGGGTCTACAAGCAGGCCCTGCTGAAAGAGGCCGCCAGGCTCGTGCAAAAGAGGGTCATCCGGGAGAAGGATGACATCTACTACCTTTCCTTTGAGGAACTCCGGGAGGTTGTACGCACAAACCGGCTGGATTACGGCATCATTGCCAGGAGAAAAGAG
This sequence comes from Desulfoscipio geothermicus, assembly GCA_016841905.1. Taxonomy (GTDB): domain Bacteria; phylum Bacillota; class Desulfotomaculia; order Desulfotomaculales; family Desulfallaceae; genus Sporotomaculum; species Sporotomaculum geothermicum_C. Next base: position 17,719 of record JAENYF010000051.1, read on the forward strand.
GCATATGAGGTCTATGAGAAGTTAACACCGCCACGGGTGATGACCTCCGAAGGCGAGGTCATCTCGGGCAAGTTCAACACAGGTAATATCCCCCTGGGCGCTTTGCCGGGCATACCCGTTTCGTCCGGTGTCATCGAAGGCCGCGCACGGGTCGTTTTAAAAATGGAGGACGCCAAGATAGAGGATGGGGATATTCTGGTCACAGCTTTCACTGATCCCAGCTGGACGCCGCTGTTTATATCCGTCAAAGGCTTGGTGACGGAAGTGGGCGGGCTGATGACGCATGGTGCCGTCATTGCGCGGGAATATGGTTTACCGGCAGTTGTCGGCGTGGAAAACGCCACGAAGCTGATCAAAGATGAGCAACGAATCCGGGTGAACGGAACGGAAGGGTATGTAGAAATATAATTTAATATCTAATTTACAGACATTATAGAAAGCCGATAAATATTCCCATGGAGATGTGACAGAAAGAAAAAGTAATAAGGAGGTTGTAGCTAAGTGGGAAAATTTCACCGTTTTTTTGTATAAATCAGATATACAATGCCGATATAGTTAGCAGTGCAAATATTACGGTAACAGAACCCGGATGCGCATGTGAACTTGATACATAAATAGATGTTGGCCCATCTGCGCCGCCTATTATCCCAATTGTGTTTGATTTACTCGTAACTATATTGAATTTATGCGCCAGATACAACGGTATTAAATAACTAAATACTGAACTAACAAGTGTTATTATTGAAGCTATAATAGTAAGTATGGTTACTATTTTGATAAACCTTTCCTTTCTCAATCCCCGTATACCTCTTTTTATTTCAGATATGACTATACCCATTCATGTTATCATATTTTCATCTTATATTTCCAAGTGTGTGCTCAACAGCTTAAAAGTTTGATTCAAAAACAATTTCCTTTTCATGTGCAGGATTATAACACTAAAGTGAACATGCTGCAAGAAACGGGTATATACACCCGACATTAATCTGTACCACAAGTGTCATTCCGGTACTGTCTGATTTTCAGTACTAAAGAAAAAGACCAAGAAAATTAGACTTCTTGGTCTTTGCAGTAGCAATAAACTGTGGCTTACATCGTTATCTTTTTTTACTTTTTGCTTTGATAAATTTCCTGGCGTTTTTTATACCGCCCATGCCGGAAAACATAGCATTAATTTTTTCTGCTTCAATCTGCTTTGAATTTAGCCCGTCGTATTTCGCTTCTTTTTTAAGTTTAAGGTAGCTTTCCAACCGTTGCTCCATAAGTGAACCATTTTGGATAGCCTTTTGCACGGCACACCCCGGTTCACTCTGGTGAGAACAGTCGCGGAATTTACACTGCTCAGCCAGCATATCAATATCTGCAAATGCTTTTGCTAAATCAACGTTTTCAAGGCCAAGCTCTCGCATTCCGGGTGTATCAATAACAATGCCACCATTTTGAATAACCAGCAATTGTCTCCGTGTAGTGGTATGCCTGCCTTTACCATCTCTGCGGATATCGCTGGTATGCAAAACCTCTCTGCCTGCCAGGCGATTAATTAGTGTGGACTTACCTACACCTGAGGAGCCAATGAAAGCTACGGTTTTACCGGGCTGAACATACGACTGAATACTATTATACCCGTCCTCCGACATAGCCGACGTGACCAATACATCTACACCAATTGCCACAGATGCAACCTGTGTTAACTTCTCCTGTAAGTTATGGCAAATATCAGATTTAGTCAGCACAACTACGGGAATAGCGCGGCTATCCCACGCGATAGAAAGGTAACGCTCCAACCGGCGCAAATTGTAGTCGTTATTTAGCGCCATGCAAATAAATACCGTATCAATATTTGCAGCAACTACCTGAACATTATTCTCCGTTCCTACCGCTTTACGCTCAAATGAACTTTTTCTGGTAAGAACATGTTGAATAATTGCGTTTCCATTTCTATTATCGCTGCGGTCAAGCATTACAAAATCACCCACCGCGGGATAATCGGATAAGCGGGTAGCTGCATATCGTAACTTGCCGGATATTTCCGCCGCAACTTCCCCTTGGCAGGTAACTGCCTGGTATAAATCCTTGTATTGCAAACAAATTCGGCCGATGACCAAATTTGGATATAGAGTTGCCTCCTGTATAAAACGTTCACTTACGCCATATTTTTTAAGAATATTATCTATCAATATTATTTCCTCCTAAAAAATGATATTCATAACATAATCACCTTTTGGGAGGCTCTATGTGCTTATTTTACTTTACACACACCTCCCAGTTATATAAAATGACTGCAATATCCACTGTTTTGAACATAATTCAATCCCCTTTCATTATGATTGCCAATAGTATATATGATTTTTTAGCTAAAGAAAACCATTCCTTATTGCCACCATTGTGCTTGCCAAGAGACTTGATTTCTATTTTTGCGGTGTCATATCAAAAACGTGCTTGCACTTTGGACAAGTAACCTTAAGTTTGCCCTTATCGATTGGCACACGCATCTTGGCCCGGCATTCTTCACATTCAATTAAACGATGATCGACCAGCTCCAGGATTTTTGCCTGGTCAAAACCAATCACTATATCCTTACCAATTTTAAAGGACGGTACTGCCATTATACCTTTACTCATTAAATCGGAGGCCGCTTGGGCATCAGCATTAATATCCTTTTCAATATAGTGAATTTTGTTTTGGGCAAGAAACTTCTTCGCCGTTGTACAGTGCGGTCAGGTTTTCGTGATATACATAACGACATCCTTCATAAATTTGACCCCCTTTAAAGCAACATTCAAGCAATCACAATTATGTATTTAATGTGCCGGCCATTAACAATTATTATCTTAACTTTCGCACCCTTAAAATAAGCTTAAACCCTTGTGCGTTAAGGGGTTGGA
>JAENYF010000052.1 GCA_016841905.1 Desulfoscipio geothermicus
GCCGGGTTAGATATACCGTTGGGGCTGTGGATAATATCAGGGAATGTGTCTTTGATAGTTGGAAATTGACAAAGCATGGCTAACTTAACGTGGTTTTGCACTTGAGATAGCAAAATTAATAAGCTAAGCTTCCGCAACCTGGCGGAAGGGCGCGCGATTTAGCGCGCCTATAGGCCGCGTCTGCGGCCACCGTTCCCGGGGCGGCAACGCCGCCCATCTGGTGGCACAAGACCATGCGCGTATACTAGCCCAGCGCGAGGCGGGTGTGCGGGACGATACAACTATCGCGCGGACAGGGCCGCGGGCGAAGCCGGCGGCCTGTTAGATGAGGTTAGGTGATGCGCGCTTTTTGCGCATGACCTAACCGTTCCTTTTTGAGGACCCCAGAGCTGGCCAGTGTGCCGGCAAAGCCAAACCGGTAAGTTAGACCCCAAAGCGGCTTTGCCGGCCACTGGCCGACATGCATAAGACCTCCCAAGCCAGAACATGCACGTTCAATCAAGTCACACATTACCAGGCCCGACACCAGAGAATAACCCCAAAGCTAGGCCTGGTGATGTGTGGCATCCTTTTTCTATTATGTCTTCCCATTAGCATGATGAAGGAAAAGCCTAATATGCTAAAGAAATAAACTAATGTAAAATGTTGATGCATGTCAATTGCTTGCCTAATTGCACAATAGTACACTTACCACGGAGGTAGCATCGTGCTAAAAAAAGTTAGAAGTTGGTCAAAGCCCAATATAGCTAACATTATAGGTAGAAAAAGAGTTGATTGGTCATTATTTACATATGGTATCCATATTCCTTTGGAATTTAGTGAGGAATTTAAGCAGGCAAATGGCGGTGTCCACCTGGCAATTGGTGACAGCCACAACGTGGAATTAATAATAAACGACCGGACATTCAACGTTATGCTATACAACACCGAAAGAAACAACCAAAGCATTGATACTCTACAAATTCATTATGACAGCAATAAGGAACTGAAAAACTATTTGCAGGAATGCTTTAAGACTAGCTATGATTATATATTACAAGAAAGAGCCGCTGAGGCTGAATCTAGTGACAAAAAACATGTAATTGTTCCAGATAGCATAGCCGAGTATATGGACTTATACCGAACCGAAACCCCCTTTAAATACAGGGTTGAGATTATAGCTTCGAATTCGGCAAAGGATATTCATCATAAAACTGACCAACAAAACTCCCTGGCTTATCCATTTGACAAGATCTTTGCAAACTATGCAGAAGCTATTTGGGCTTTTAATTTAATGGCCAAGACAGCTGAAAATTTAGGTATTACATCCGGTGATGATGAAAGGTTATCAGTAACCCTTCAGCAAAATACAGGCGTATTGAGATTTGATTTTTGTAACTGGTTGGTCGTTGGATTTAATGCAAAAGCCAAAAGTTCCTTAACTATGCACCTAGCTTTACTGGAAAATCTTGCTGGTAATTATAGTAATTACAATGTTGATAAGTTTGCGCAGAAAGATAACGAGCCACAAATATGTTTATACCTTTTACCGTTAGAGCAAGCTAAATTAATATTAGAAATGAGTGACCTTTATGATCAAACGCTGCACCATATTGCCCAAAGGTTTTTGCGTTATTCAAGATCGCCTTTTAGAAGGAGTAATGTAGAACAATTAGCTAGCGCAATTTTTGATACGGGAAAAAGATTTGAGTTACTGGAAGGTGGATTAAGTAAACATGAAATAGACGCCGCTACACCCAATCTATGGTGGGTAAACCAGGGTGATTCCTTGGAAACAGAAAAAAACGGTGGTTATCTTTGGGCCGCTTTAAAAGGGCGCAAAGGCAGGACTGTAGATCACTGGGAAACGATGGCTGAAGTGCAAAAAGGTGATATTATCCTGCACTACGCCAATGGAGCACTGCGTTATATTAGTAAAGTAACCCAATCGGCTGTAGAAGCACCAAATCCCACATCACAAAAAAAGCGGGAATTAGAAAAACAAGGACGACTGATATATACGGATTACTATAAGATAAATCCAGAAGTGCCGCTAAACCACTTTGCCCAACAATTACTAAGTCTTGATATAGATAAGGGGCCGCTTGATAAGAATGGTAATGCTAAGCAAGGTTATTTATTTAGATTAAGCAAAGCTGTTCTTAACCTAAAAATACCAATAGCCCAGCTTAAAATACTATTGCCCGAATTTGCCGACCCGGAACTATCTCCTGACAACTTAGCGGTGAATGATGTTGATTTCAGTATTAACCCAGCGTACACCATAGCCGACTTGGCCAGTGAAACAAGCCTGGGCGAAGAAGAAATGCAGCGCTGGGTTAAGGCCATAAAACGTAAAGGCCAAGCCATCCTTTATGGCCCACCAGGTACCGGCAAAACTTATGTTGCTGAGCGATTGGCCAAACACTTAATCGCTGAAGATAACGGTTTTTGCGATTTGGTACAGTTTCATCCCGCTTACGCATACGAAGACTTTATCCAGGGAATAAGGCCGGTAAGTAAACCCGATGGTGGCTTAGAATACCCGGTGGTGCCTGGCCGGTTCCTGGAATTTTGTAAAGAAGCAAGCAAAAGAAATGGAAACTGTGTGCTCATTATTGATGAAATAAACCGAGCCAATTTGTCCCGTGTATTTGGTGAGCTCATGTATTTATTGGAATACAGAGATAGAGAAATCCCCTTGGCTGGCGGCGGCAACTTTAAAATACCCGCAAATGTATACATTATAGGCACTATGAATACTGCCGACCGGTCCATTGCAATGGTAGACCACGCTTTACGTCGCCGTTTTGCTTTCCTGGCACTGTATCCTAATTACCAGGTGCTTAGTAATTTTCATAGCGAAACCGGCTTTTCAGTAGACGGTCTTATCGAAATTTTAAAAAGGATTAATAAACAAATTGCCGATAGGCATTATGAACTGGGCATATCGTTTTTCATGCATTATGACTTGGATGACCAGTTGGAGGATATTTGGATTATGGAGATTGAGCCATACTTGGAAGAATATTTTTTAGATCAACCAGATAAAATAGCCAATTTCCGCTGGCATAAGATAAAGGATATTGTCCAACCATGAACAAAATGCAATGGCTTAACTTAATGGAATATAAACCTAAGCGGTTTGGGCTCCAGGATATAAAGCCATCCGTGGGTGAACAGATATGGCGGCACTATAGTAAGCAAGTGATTTTGGATTTCCCCTCGCCTAAAACCGATGGTCAATGGCAGTTAACCGCACAGGGTTGGGTCGGCTATATTCCCATTAATGCTAACTTAGGCTTTTACTTGCAGCCAAAAGTTCCTCTTGGTAACCTTTTTCGGATGCTTGAATATGCGTTTCGTTTAAAAAGCTTTTATTTTTTAGACGGGTTAACCAACTGTGAAATCTTACAGGAGTTTTATGAGCAAATAGCTAACGTGTTAGCCTTGCGCATATTGGACAGAGGGCGTAAGGGATATTATCGTGAATATAAGGATCGCACAGATCAGCTTTCTTTTATAAGCGGCAGAATGGATATAAAGCAATTAGTCGGCCGATCTTGGGATGTAAATATTAGATGCCATTACCAGGAACACATGTCAGACATAGAAGATAACCAAATTTTAGCATGGACTTTATATAAAATATCCCGCAGCGGATTATGTTCGGACAGAATCCTGCCCAATATTCGCAAGGCCTATCGAAATATTATAGGGCACGCAACTTTAATTCCTTGTACTGCCAGTTATTGTTTAGGAAGATTATATAACCGCCTAAACATGGACTATAAACCCATGCATGCACTGTGCCGTTTCTTTCTTGAACAAACCGGGCCTAGCCTTACACCTGGCGATTACTCCATGCTGCCCTTTCTAATAAACATGGCCAGGCTTTATGAATTATTTATAGCCGAGTGGTTGAAGGATAACTTGCCTCCCGGGTTTGAGATAAAGGCACAAGAAAAGGTAGATATTGATGAAGACGGCTTTGTGAGTTTTGCTATCGATCTGGTTCTATACGATACAGTAAATAATACAGTCCGCTGTGTACTGGACACCAAGTATAAAACTAACCAGACACCACTGCCCGGTGATGTATCCCAAGTAGCCACTTATGCCATAGCTAAAAATTGCAAGGAAGCAATACTGGTATACCCCACAAGTATCATTTATCCCTATGACCAGTTTATAGGCGATAGTGATATTAGAGTTCGGAGTATTAGTTTTGATTTAAATAATGAAATAGAAGCCGCTGGCCAGGTTTTTTTAAGGCAGCTTTTAGCGAATGGATAATTAATAATATTAGTCAAAAATGAAGCTAATTAGCATATTTTGCTTGATTAGTGCAATTTTCTATGTTACCTTTAAAAAGGCCGAAAGAATTTTCGGCCTTTTTCTATAGTTCGGCGGGGAATCGGCCCCCCGCCGGCCATAACTAAGTAAAGAGGGGGAGGTGAAATAAATGGCAGTTGAAAAAATCCCCAGCGGCACGCTACTGCGGATGCAATTTCAAACCGGGCTGGACGGCGATGGTGATCCCATTTACCGCACCAAGAGTCTTAGCAATGTAAAAACCGACGCAGCAGATCAGGACATTTTCGATGTGGCCCAGGCCCTGGTCGAATTACAGGAGTATACCCTTACGGCGGTGCTGCGCGTGGACAGCGCAGTGTTGGAAGAAGCCATTTAATATAAAGGTGGGCATTAGTCCCGTTGCAATACCATCAATGGCTAAAAAATATTAGTTAACTATACACGATATGTTGAACGGAAAGGAGGTGCCGGTATGGCTGCTACTCAAACTTTACAGATGACTTTTGTTAATCAGGCCGGGACCCGGACTACTATTTCGCTGGATAACCCCAAGGATACTTTGACCCAAGCGGAAGTGGTCGCTGCGATGGATCAGATTATTACCAAAAACATATTCAATACCTCCGGCGGCGACCTTGTGGCCAAATACAGCGCACAGATAATCGACAGGACCGTCAATGTCCTTTATGAGCAGTAGGGAATTAACGATAAGATAAGTGGGGATAGCGTGGAAAGAGCTATCCCTATTTTATTAATGCGAGGTATTTAGAAAAATAAACTTTACAATAGCGATAGTAACACGATGAAGGGCGCCAACATGTGGATATGTGTACTCATAAACAGTTGGCGAAGGAGTGATGCCTTATGGAAGAAGTCATGAAACTGGCAGCGAATTACGGGTTTCCAATGGTGGTGGCCGGCTACCTGCTGGTGCGCTTGGAGCCGCTGATTAGAGACCTGGAAAAATCGATCACCTTGCTGACGATGGTGGTGGCCAAGCAGTCGAATATAGACGTGGAGCAGGTGCAGCAAATTGTAGAAGGCGGCCGGGAAATGTACCGTGCACAGGGGCGTTTGTAACTAGGGGTGAAATAGATGCAAATAGGTGATAAAGGTGCAAAAATACTGGAACTGCAGCAGCGGTTGGCAGCTGCCGGTTTTGACCCCGGGCCGGCGGACGCCGTTTTCGGCCCGCGTACCCGCCAGGCAGTTGAGATACTGCAGCGCTGCTGCGGGCTGGATGTGGACGGCATTGCCGGCCAGCAGGTTCAAGATGCGCTGGAACTGCTGCTGCCCCACCAGGCTCAACCTGGACGCAAGCTAAGCCCGCATTTCGCCGAAGCGGAATTCGCCTGCCGCTGCTGCGGCATGGTGCGGGTGAATATTCGCCTGGTACATATGCTGGAGCAGCTGCGGGAGCAACTGGGCGGTAAACCGGTGGTGATTAACTCCGGCTATCGCTGTGCAGTGCACAACCGTGCAGTGGGCGGCGTCAGGCAGAGCCAACATTTGCAGGGTAATGCGGCGGATATTATAGTGGCAAATGTGGCCCCGCGTGAAGTTGCTGAAATCTCTGAAAAGATGGGCTTTCCTGGCTTGGGGAGGTATAGTGGTTTTACTCATGTTGATGTGAGACCTGGTGAAAATGCACTTTGGGTTGGTTGATAATAAATCCAAATGTAACTACTCTGTAAAACGAGTTTATTTAATTTTTGATTATGCTGTGAAAGTGTCAATGGAGGTCTTTCCTGTAAATTGAATTTTTATCATAATGATGGGGCTGCATAGGCAGACTGAATACCTAAAAAGAATAAATGCTTTCGTTAAACCAGGTAAATTACCTGGTTTTTGTTGTTTGTGATAACAAGCCCACGTCTTTATTGGGGGTAGGGTTTAGTTGATAGAATAATTGTTATTTGAAAAGCGGTCTAGGTGTGTAGATATATCGGATGTGGATTGAAAAAGGACATGAAAGTGCCACCTTGCAGCTTTGCAAAGTGGCATTCATATTAACGAATCCTGCCGAATAATTGGTCTATGTAATCCGCATCTTCCATAAAGACCACATTCCGCGCCTTCCATTCGGCTTTTGGAATATGCCGGTTAGACATTTCTAGATGCTTAGTAGGCGTAACGATGACAGAATTTAAGATTACATCGGCTTTTCCCATCAAACGTTCGATATCTTTAATCTTAGTATATAACTTTACCTTTTCGTCCTCGATGGATATATCCCTGGCGCCGTGGGGTTCAATAAAGGTAATATATTGTTTATCTGCTGTCACCAGCCACATAATGAAGTCTGGATAAAAGCCGGCCTTCTCAAAGAAACCTATGCCCTTCTTACTGACATTACGGATTATATATAGCTCTTTATCAGCAAAGAAAGTTTTTATCTCGCGCTGGGCATAAAGCCGTAAAGCCTCTATAAAATTATTTTCACTTTCGTTAAGCGGCACCGGGGAGATGGTAATGTCAATACTGTTTTTAGCAAGATACATTACCGGATTATAAAGCGAAGCTGGGAAGGCAACAGCAGTGAGGGCGTCCTTTAACTTTACAAAGTCCACCAGAGTGCGAGCCTTTTTCGCTGTCTTCATCTTTTTGGCTAGGTTTTCAATGAATATTTTGGCCTCTTCATGTGCATTGACATTGCTTATGCTAATAGCATATTGATCGTCTTTGATAAAGTTCTCATCATTGTCATCCATCAATTCATAAGTTAAGAGTGGCTTTTCCCAGGCGCTTTTTTGCACATAGTAATAACGTTCACAGTATTTTTTCAACAAGGTAATGGCGATTCTTGTCCACCGGGAGAAATCACTGTAATCGTGGAGCTCCAGTTCCTCTTTGGGAATAAAAAGCTTGTACCAGCTATTGTCTGCCAGCAATGGCCGGATATCATTTTTCGCTATATTGAGGTTGTGCCAGAACTTTTCGTTTTTATACCTCTGCAGTTCGAAGTAGATCTGCTCATAATCAAACCCTGCCAAATGTAATTCCTCAAAATAGCCTGTTTGTTTGGTAATCTCAGCCTGGACAACTTGTTTTTTGGATGATTCAAATTGTACTTTAGCATAGCAGTCAAGCGTGATAACACCGGTATTCCTTTTCTCCGCGAATGTTGGCTTAGGTGCATGTTTTTTGTAGTTCAAATCGCCACGTACTTTAAGCGTAAATATCTTGGCCTTTTTATATTTCTTATTGCGGATGACCGGCAGCTTAATCAGATAAGGCCGTTCCTTGTCGGTTGGCACTCCTTCATCCTGGAGGTATTCCTTAAATTGATTCATGTAGTCGGCCCGAACACCAAATATATTCAGGTTCTCCAGGATAGAAATGTACTGAGGCACCTGCACCGTCGGATTGTCTTTTATATAAAAACTGCTGCGTTTTAATGACATGCCATAGCCTTTTAAACGAACTCCCCGGCCAAACAGTTGGATTATTTCGCTGCCTTCGCTGCGACCAACATTCATCAGCCCCATAGTGGAAACACGCCAGCAATTCCAGCCTTCGTTAAATTTTTTCGAGCCAATCAAAACGTTGATGGTCGAATCGGGCTTTATAATGCTTTGGAATAAAGAATCGGTAAAATCAACGCTGGCTGTATGTAATTCATTAGCATCACAAAGTTTAAGTAAATTACTATCATCACCGACGTTTATAACACCAAACGGATCATTTTCACCCAGTCGCAGGCGGATTTCACCTGGAACGCCTTTTAGATTCTCAATATGCATGGTCGCGCCGGCACTTTCACAATTAAACACAACAGACAACAAGTCACTATAAACGGCATTTGCAGACATGCTAAGGCTGGATAAGAAAGTGAATGCGTTTCTGAATATGTCTGCATTACGATCATTTAACAACCCGGTATGACCGCTCTGAATGCGTTCAATCATAGTAATTACCGTCGCAGTCTCAGTGACAAAGTCTGAAAAGAACAGGAGTATATCTACAACATCAGAAGCTTGCCGCTTGTTCTCTGTCCTTACGGCGTTGACGCTGCTGCCGACAAAGACTAATAATGGATTTTCAATGTTGAACGGTGCAAATGGTTTCTTGCTGGTAAGATACAGCTTCTTCTGCTGGTAGTAAGTCAGCATACAGGCGACCAGGTACAACTGCCGCTTATACTCATCACTGTCATCCTGCAAATTAAGGATGTTATAGTCCTTGCCGTAACCGTCGCTGTAGAAATATTTATAGGAATAATCAAACAGGATGCATTTTGCGTACTCCTGTGCCAAGTCTTTGTTTCCGGATGCCTTGATTGCCTGACCAAAGGTGGCGGAATACTCAAAGGAAAAACCGTTTTCACAAAGCATATTGCGGTATTTGTACCAGGTATCACCCGAAGCCCCGCGGTGGCCTTCATCGACGAATACCATATTTTTATTGCCGAAGCGCGCAGCCGCTACCGTTTTGTCGCCGTCTTTATCGCCCAGCTTGGTGTTTTCAAGAATAGCGATTTCGTCAGAATTAGCAAACATTTTACTAATGCTTTTTTGATATATGGCTGCCGGGATGCCGGAAGCTTTAAAGTCATCGACATGCTGCAGGGATAGCCCTTCTTTAGGGGTAAGTAAAATAAATGAGCTATCCTCGATGCGCAGGTGCCCCCGGGCATAATAACGGAACTGGTGGTAGTTGATATGCATGAGCAGCGTCTTACCGCTACCGGTGGCGTTCCAGATCGCAATTTTGTTAAGGTCGTTTTCTTTATAAGTTTCTATTTTGTTGACTGGCTCCTGCCTGCTGTTAAAGCTCGCGACATGGGCATTCAAGGCTGTCAGCAGACCGCTTCGGTTGTTGAAATATTCGTCCAAGTAGTATTCAATAAATAACAGAGAAAGGTACTGAAAGTATTTTAAATTGATTTTCTCATCGCGTTTTTCGTTGATTTTGTGGGTATGGCTGACTATATTTAAATCATACTGGGCAATCCGGTCTTCAGATATTTTTAAGGTATCATGATAGTCCGAAATAAGCCGCTTATAAAAACCGCTCACACCTTCGCTGTCAATGTTCTCGTATTTAGGTGATTTCATCTGCTGGGACAGCTCTTTGAAGCTGTCAACTCCAAACTGTCTAAGCAGGTACTGATTCAGCACCAGTTTTTTATAAAACTCCAGCGGGGGAGTGGTTGGCCTGGTTTGTCTCTTTGCCATTGTACTTTTCCCCCTTAAATGTTTTCGGGACTGAACATGCGGTTTTTCATTTCTTCTTCAATGAGGATAACCTTCCAGCTTTCATCATCAGCCCGCAGATTGGGGAGGTTGTTGTCGCCGTTGACATAGATTTTTTTGTACTCAAAATCGGTGGTGTTGATTTTCTTGCGCTCGAAGAAGGCGTCAAGCACGGCATTATCCTTGATTTTGTCTCCGGTTAAATCGCGCCAGATAACCAGGGTTCTGTCTCCGCTGTTGGTGATGCCTTCCACCATTTTGAAGCGATAGGTACTGCCGCTTTTAAGCCTGGTAGTAACCGAGCCGTGTTCCCCGGTGGTGAATTCAGCGTCAAAGCTCTGCCTGGCATAGCTGCGCTCGACCTTTAAGCCGATCAGATAGTTAAAGGTCTCTACAAGGTCAATATTCGTTATATTGCTTTCTTGCTTTCGGGTGATGTTCATAGCGTAGTTAAATGGATGCTCCAACAAATCTATATTGAGCAAGCTAACACTGCCCCTGGTTTCATTGGGCAGCAGGTAATGGAGCATATACTGCTCTTTAACGGCAGGATTGGTCAGAAATTTGAGAGTTACGTCTTCTATCTCAATGTTGTTTAAGGTATCTTCATAACTTTCCAGACGTAGATATTTAAAAGCATGGCTGGAGCCTTTGCGGGATACAGGCTTGCCGTCTTTCCAGTCTTCGCTGTAAATTACTTTTTGTATGCGTGGCTTAGTGACGGTATCAAAGTATTCTCCCATTTCAACAAGAATATATTTGCGCTTGCCGCCATCTTCACGATTAAGAATAATGACTGCGTGTCCAGTTGTGCCGGAACCTGCAAAATAGTCTAATACAACATTTGCATCAGCCCTATTTGTCGCTGAACCTACAATGAAAGTGTATAACGATACCGGATGACAATATGGAAAGTCCAGTCCTAAAGGTTTGGTATCGTATTTTCCCTTAAACGCATTTTGAATAACAGTTGTCATCTGTCTTTTTGTATTCATAGTTAAAAACATTTTTTGTCGCGGTTGAGTTTTCTCGTCTTTACCAAATAGGATTTCACCATTCTCTATCATGCCTGTCAGTGTTTCAGGTGTTCTTGAAAATCCATTTGGTGGAACAGGACAAGGCTTTCCTGTTATAGGATGAATTAACGGAACAAAGAACTTTGGATCGGTTCTTTGTTCCGGTGCACGTAAACTGACGCTTTGATAAATTCTACCATCATCATCAATATATTTATATGCCATTTCGCCACCAGTTAGGTTTTCATTGTCTTTTAACCATTTAGTAAATGCTTTTCGAACCTTATCAGTTATCCCACCATGCTTGGCTTTTAACTGTTCTACCAACTTAAGCATATCACTAAATACTTTGCTGTTAATATTGACCGTAATATCTTCATTACTTCTCCAGACAATATACTCATGTTGGGTTGCTAAACCACTTCCCCCCGTCATTGGATTCCTTTTATCCCATGCTATGGTACCACAATTTATCAGCCGCATATCATTCAAGAGTAACCATAAGTGCTCATACTCATTTTCATCGATATGACAAATATAGGATGAACCAGTTTCCATTAAAGGAAGAGTAGCATTCGTTCTATCATTCATCATAGACATCCAACTGGAGTGTCTATAATTATTTTTATAAAGAAATCCACTAGTATCTGTATTATATGGCGGGTCGATATGTATGCACCTAATTGAATTTCTATACCTTTCCTGCATCAGATTCAGTGCCTGGAAATTCTCACTATGTATTAGCAGCCCTTCCAGGTTGTCATCGAGATTATCAATACTGTCCATAAGCTGTTCTTTAAATTCTGCGGGGAATAAGGCTGTATCCAGCACCAGGCATAGGTTCTGCTCTAAAAATTCGGTGGTGAGCGGGTCGGAAAAGCCGGCCTTGGCTGCATCTATCAGGTTGCCATCGGCCGATTGAATTTCATTAATGGCAAATAAGCACACCCATTTTTCCAGCTGGGCTTTGTTCTCAATAATCTGCGGATAGAGCTTTTTCGGCACCCGATCTAAGGTAATGCAGTAATTGGTTTCCACCACGAATTTCTTTTTGAGCCACAGCATCTTCTGGAAGTCCTCGATCTGGGCCAGGAAGGCGATAATCTTTTTGCCGATGCTGCGGATTATTTTCGCTTTCAGCAGGTACTCTTTGGTTTTCCGTTCGTCCTGCTCGTCGATATCGTCCAGGAAGATGACTTCATTTTTGATATAGAAATCCAGCTCCCGGTTTAGGAATTTCCCTAGATCCTTATGTATGAAATAGTCAAAGGTGTTGCGGGCGGTATAGCGGCTCAACTGTCTTTCCAGGAGGCTTTTGCCGTCACTGACTGTCAATAGGGAAGCAAAGTCGGGATACTGCGAGACCAATTTGCCAAATTCAACGATTACTATCGCATTATAGTCAGCCTGCTTTTTCTTCTCCCCATCTTTATATTCAAAGTAGACTATCAGCTCGCCGTTTTCCAACGCAAAGGGCCTTTCAGTGTAGAGTTGGAAGAAGCGGTTTTTCCCCTTGTTATTGTCTTTCTCAGTTTCAGCCTCCACGATCTTAAAATGCACTGTTTGGCCATAGGCGGTTTTAAAGGTATAATCCTTAAAATACTCGCTGGTTTTTACATAATACTGGTCGGCATTGGCCCAATGGAGCTTTACTTCCTCGCCTTCGTATGGAATGGCATATACGCCGTCTTTATAGTACCGTTGCGAGATAAAATCCCCCTCGTCATAGTATCTGGAGAAGAATTCAGTTAAATGGGAATAGATATCGGCTTCCACTACGGTAATATTGGAACTAACTGTGTAAGAGGCTTTCTTTTCTTTCAGTTTGTCAATCATGCCGGCTTTGATGTCCTCGTCTAAATCCATAGCCTGGGCGTTTTGAATGTCCTTTTCAATTTTGGCCAGCTCGGCAGCATTGCTGCTCTGCGACAGCTCAGCCAGCTGGGCCGAAATCTGAGTCATCAGATCCTGTTCTAAAAAGCGTTCAATTTTATTGCGTTTATAGTTCATGATCCGGTAGATGCCGAAATCCAAATCAGCCTGGGCAAACTGAAACATTTCGGCAAGTTTGTCCATGAGCTTTCTCTGATTTTCTGTTAAACTTGCCATTTTAAATAACCTCCCATTCGATGGTGAATATTTCGCTAAGCTCGCACTCAGTATGCGATCGCCGTTTTATATCGTCAATCAAAGCCCGTCGCTTTTGTTCGATTTCTTCCTCGTTGTCTTCGAGCCTAGCCCGCATATTGCGCTTTTTGCGGCCTAGTTCACTCAGCTTTTCATTGAGCTCAGCGTGTTCCGCTCCAGTGGTAGCCAGGCGCAGTTTGCGCTCAGTCTCGCGAATTTGCAGCTTTATATTTTCCAGTTCTTTTTCCAGGGCCAAGATCATGTCTTGCGTCCATTTGTCCAGGCGTTCTTCTTCCTCGCGGATATAGACCAGATTTTGCTGGTTGACTTTTTCCAGCGTCCCGTCGGCATATATGTCGATTTCCGCTTTCAACTTCTTTCTAATATTTGGTGGCATCTGCCACACTGTATCGGCAGAACCGCCGCATTCAAACAGTTTCAGACATTGCTCTGCGGTGATAGGAGTTTCGTCTTTTAAGCAACCGCTGAAAAGCAAAAACTCTTCGTTGTCAAAGGAAGAAACCACGTATTTATAAAGCGTTAGATAGCCGCTTTGCCCTTTTAATTGCTCTACCTGGCTTATCCGGTAGCCGGTATGGCGCGAGATGTCAAAAATCACTTTACCTGTAGAAACAGCTTTGTTCAACGCCTGAGTTAAAACATACTGTCCTAATGGATGGGATAGGCGATAGAGCATCCCGTTGGCTTCTTCCGTACCCTTTTTTATCAGACAGTATTTGCCTGGTGGGGAAGAGGCGAATTCATCAAGCAGGTTAAAAGTATGATCAGCGTCATCAAAGACGGCCCGGCTGTCCAGCTCAAACACTGTCAAAGCCCAAAAATATCGGGAATAACGATCAAGATACTCATTAACGCTTAATTTGAGCCGTTCATGAACGTCAGCATCGAAGTTTTCAAAGAGCGTATCCCGCGCCTTTTGCAGGGACTGTTTTATTTTAGTCTCCAGCTCTTTTTGGAGTTGATTAAACTCATACTCGATCTCTTCTGGGGTGCGGCATTTTTGATATATCTCTAAAATGCGCTTTTCAAAATCGACGCCCGACTCGACCGTTCCAAGCACCTCATCTGAAGAACCAAACACGCCTTTAAAAAGGCTGAATTTCTCGTCCAAAAGCTCGTGCACCCTGATATCGGCGTAATTTCTTTTATTGATGAAGTTGATCACGACCACATCGTTTCTCTGGCCATAGCGATGACAGCGGCCGATGCGTTGCTCAATTCTCTGAGGATTCCAAGGCAGGTCATAATTTATTACCAAGGAACAGAATTGAAGGTTGACGCCTTCTGCTGCAGACTCGGTAGCAATCATAATATCAGCAGTATCCCGGAAATATTCAATCAGCGCGTTGCGTTTATCAGCAGTGGGCGATCCGCTGATCCGTCCGGTGTTTTTGTTTTTTTCAACCCAATCCCGGTATATCTGTGTACTTTCATGGCCAGAGTTGCTACCGTTAAACAGCACAATCTTTCCGACATAGCCATTTGCTTCCAAAAAGCGTTTTAAATAATCCTGAGTTCGGCGGCTCTCGGTAAAAATAAGAGCTTTCCGGTTTGCACCTTTTATGCGCATCTCTTCAAAACCAGTATTGAGCGCGTCCAATAAAGTAGTAGACTTTGTATCAGTTTCAATATTTTGGGCTAGCTCTACAAAGGAATTCAATTTGGCTATTTCTTCATTCAGTTGCTTAATGTCGATATCCGGCCCCTCGTTGCTGGGTAAATCATCTTCATCTGTTTCATCAATAATTTCTTCGACAAGAGCATACTCGTCCTCATCAAAAAGATTATCCAGATTACTATTTGCATCCAACACACCGTAACGAATGCTGATGAGCCGGTCTCTTATGGTTTCCAAAGTCTGCAGCAGGGCACTTGTTGATGATGCAAGCAGTTTGCGGATAATCAGGGTTATGAGTTGCTTTTGCCGATAGGGAACCGCAAAGGTATTATCCCTTTGAAGGAAAGCAGAAACCATATTGTAAAGTTTCTGCTCCGCATCGGAAGCGGTAAATTCTTTTACAATCGCTAACCGTTCAGTATATTTTACATATTCCACAACATCTCTGCGTAATGTGCGTTTGCAGAAATGGGACAATCTGTCCTTCAAGTCTTCGAAATCCGAATTATTGACGTAGTTATCCCTAAAAGATTTTAAATCGCCAAATAAATGATCATCGATCATGGTGGATAAGCCGAAAAGCTCAACCAGGTTGTTTTGCAAGGGTGTGGCAGTTAAGAGCAGTTTCTTTCTCGTCACAGTTGCCTGTTTTATACTTTGGCCCATTTTATTGCTAAGCCGATAGGAATTTCGCAGTTTGTGTGCTTCATCAATGATCACAATATCCCAATTTACATTTGAAATATCCAGGTTCATTTTACTCGAATAATTATAGGAAACAATCACGATAGCCGATTGATCAAACGGGTTTTCTGCCCCCAGCTTTTTATATTCGTTATAAGTCCTGCTTTCTAATATAACAGAAGGAAGATTGAACTTCTCCAACAATTCCAGGCTCCATTGTTTTCTCAACGCTGCTGGGCATATGACCAGTTGCTTACGTTTACGTTCCGCCCATAATTGACACATGACCAAACCGGCTTCAATCGTTTTACCAAGACCGACTTCGTCGGCTAAAAGAACACCTTTGGAAAGTGGGGATTTAAAGGCAAATAATGCCGCATCAATTTGATGGGGATTTATGGTCAGAGCGGCATCAAATAGTGACGAAGATATTCGCTCATTACTGTTATATGATTTTTTATGTAAAAGCTCATTGGCGTAATATTTGGCATGGAACGGGGTAATCATAGCTTTTTATCTCCTCAACCCACTGGATGATATACTTAAATACCGTGTATAAAATAAACCGTGCAGTAGCTTATTGTTTAGGCGCATCTTTTACAATCTCCATAATATCGCCAATATCGCACTCAAGAGCCTCGCAGATTTTTACTAGAACATCAGTAGTTACATTTTCATTCTTACCGAGTTTCGCAATAGAGGCGTGGCTTATACCTGCTTGCGCGCTCAAATCCCGCTTTTTCATATCTTTATCAATTAACAGTTTCCAAAGCTTTTTGTAGCTTACAGGCATTCTTGTCACCTCGATTGAGTATTTGCACAAATCGTATCATTAAAGTTACCATTCTACAATATATAATACAGTGTTCGCTGAATATATTGCTTTATAGTTTATATAATACATTGATAGTGAAATTGTGCGATAAACATGAGGAGACAGCCTTAGCAGCCGCATCACGTGTGCCTTATCTTTGCACCTTTGACGCTATTAGCCGGGATTAAGCCGGGGACGGCAACTACAGCGGCCAAACTACCCGGCGGTTTTATCGGTGCTGAAAACGCTGCCTCGTCAGAATATGCTTTGTACTGTATACAAGGTCGTTCCCTACCATGAGCGTGGTCTATCAACCTCCCGCCCCCCATTCGTGGGGGCCGGGGGGGGCTTTGACGTTTCCGCGGCATGCTACATGCTCGTTCATTTTCCAAACACCGAGTAAGCTTAAAGGAAGCCACACATCACCAGTCCCAGCTATGGGGTCAAATCTTTGGGGTCGGGCCTGGTCATGTGTGGCTTGATTAGACGTGCATGCCCTGCCTCTGGGGTCTTGTGCATGTCGGCCAGAGTGCCGGCAAAGCCTACTCTGGGGTCATAACTCACCGGTCCGGCTTTGCCGGCACACTGGCCAGCTCACGGGTCCTTCAACCCCCAACCCCCCAAACCCCCCGCCCCCATTCATGGGGGCCGGGGGGCTTCTAACGCTTCGCCGGTGGATCCCGCCCCCCTCCCGCTCTTTCCATTATACCGCCGCCTTGCCCCGGTGATGGGCTAAGTCTTAACTACCCACACATGTTGCAGCGGATTCGCCGCCGCGGCTCCGCCGCGACGTCGAGCAACGGTGAGTGCTGCCGGCCACGACAGCTGCCGGGCAGCCCAGCCCCGGGGCATGCCGGTGTCAAGGGTCCGCTTCGCCCTCCGCAAAAAAAATTTCATTTTGGGTCATAGCTTATGGGTTGAAATTTTTTTCGCTCCGGCCCTTGACGCCGACACCGGCGGCGGTGTGACAAAGAAAACGGGAGGTTGAGTAAATGTTAAGAAGATTATTAGGCAAGGTTGATGATGGAAGGTTTGGCAGGGCGCTGGCGGGTTTGCAGGCTGGCTGGCAGTGGCAGTGCGAAGTGCGGCAAGATGGGCTGGTTGAGGGGTATGTGAAGCATGGCAGCAAGCAGTACATGGTGGTTATCGGGCAGCGGGGCAGGCGTTACTTCGCGCGGTGTGGCTGCGAAGATGCAGTCAAGCGCGGGGTGCTCTGCAAGCACATCGCTTTTGCGGCTATGTCGGAGCTGGGGCTGGCAGCGGCGGCGCGCAGCGCGCACAGACAGCTGCCAAAGCTGGGGCGCTAAGGCGCCCTTTTTTTGGGTCGTAGCGGTACCCGGTCCGCTCCCAGGGAATTTGTGGTCACAAGGGCGCAGCTGCGACAACATACCCAGCAGCTGGTGGCCAGCAGCCCCGCTCCAGCATTGCTTTGCGTTGGGAGCGGGTGTTGGTGAAATAAGGGAAGTTTTATTTGTCATAGGCTATCGGACGGACATAACCACAGCGCATATTGTCCGCTTTCGCGGCGTGGACTATGATATTACCCGCGTTGACACGTTCGAGGGGTATAGGCAGGATTTAACGCTATACTGCAAGAAAAGGGCATAAATACTACTTACAACCTTTGAAAACTCAATATGTTCCTCTGCAATCCTTACACCACGATTGATTGCGAATATCACCGTTTCCCATTTTTCTAAACCCAAAATCGCTAAGGGGCTTTTCCTGCCCACAATTTGGGCAAATTCGAGTTGGTTCACTACCATTATAACCGCTTTATTGAATAATCGGCTTTTCTTTGTTTGTGTTATCGCCTTTTTTGCCAAACATATATTGCTCCTGCCTTTCCTAAAACGTTTATTCGTTTACTAACCCAAGAATCCAATTTAACCAACCCTTGATAGTAGAGGAACGGCGCTCAAATGTGCTATCACTACCAATATTATAAAGGTTAGACGCTTTCATAATCTGGACTATTTCAGCAGTTGAGGGCATATTTCCGCTTGCTAGGTACATTCGAAGGGTATCACTGAAAGCCTTATGTGAGAGTATCAAGTCACAAAAAGCTAATTGACGTTGCTTATAGCTTAATCGCAAAAGCCTCTTACAGGTATCGCTTGACCCATAAACTGGCATTGTACCGTCTTTGCGTTTTTCCAGCAAACCGAGATACCGCGCCGCGTCGGTGTAATAATTCGTTTGTCGAGCATCAAAGGCGTATTGTTCTGTTACGTCGTTGCGGCTTAATTCTTGTTCGCCTAATAATTCGCAAATGTTTATTACACGCTCAAAACTATCCGCTTGCGGGAAAGGTATTTGCGGTTCCATTGTAATTATGACGTTTTGCAAAACTGCTTGAATATCCGTTATTTCAATGGCTGTATCTTCAATCGAGTAGTTTTTCTGACTAATCAAGACCAACGAATTATAATTACTCGTATCCTGAAAAGCGTATTCATATAACCGATAAATACCATTTGAATAGACCATGAACAGTGGCCTGACTTGCTTTGTAACGCGGCTTTGCCATACTCTAAAAGGATAATATAATTGTCTTACTAAAAAATCCTCTGATAAGTCGCGTTTCGCTTCAAAGAGGGCTAATCCTCTGACTCCCTCATATGCCGCATCAATTTCAATTTGTGAATTATTTACTTGTATTTGTAAAGGCGTATTTGTATTTGAGTTAGCTATATTAAAACTAAACGTCCCGGAACCCATACGCCCGGAAACAGTCGAAACCAAATCTTCATCTTGTAAAAATTCCGCAACAATGCCCGCTGCCACAGCACAGTTTAACGCTATGGCTTCACTGGGAATATTATTAGAATCTAAACTCTGAATGTATGTAGGTAGGGATACCCTTGTCACAGGAGCGTTATCATCTTCAAATTTATGGTATGCTTCAAAATGAGAGATAACATAATCTCCCCTTGTAATAGGCAGAATAGATAACTGATTATCAGCGAATATTTTCGGCAAATTGATTGTATGGTCAAACTTTGCCATAAGGCGCGGTTCTCTGAATTCTTTAATTTGCGTTGCCGAAATCTGAAATTGACCGTTAGCAGCAATTTGATTGAGAATATCATACTTTGAAAACAACCGTTCCCAAGCTATATCATTTAGACTTTTCGGCGAGCTACTCATAGTTTCTCACCACCACTTCATCAACTTCACCGCGTTTAGTAGAAACAGAATTAACCGCCCGTTTTGCTTGCACAGTTAAAATGTGATAAGCGGCATATTGTTCCCTGATAAAATCCGTTGAGGAATTCGAGAGCATAAACTTAACCCCTCTTGCGGTTAATTCATCGCAACATTCGCGTAGCCGTATTTGGTCATCACGGGTAAACCCACCTTTTGAATAGCCTGTAAAACTGGACGTGTCGGAAACAGGGTCATAGGGCGGGTCAAGATAAACAAATGCCTCTCTTGGTAATGCTCGTAATACTTCCGCATAGTCGATTGACGATAAATGAACCGTCGCAGTATTCAGATATGAACTTACCGCCCGAAGTGTCGGAGCGTTTACAATATTAGGATTGCGATAGTTACCGAAAGGCGAATTAAATTCACCAGCGTTATTTACTCTAAACAAGCCGTTGTAGCAGGTTTTGTTAAGGTAGAGTATGCGAGCGGCTTTTTGAACATCTGATAGGGAAGAATATTTTTCTTTATCTCTATCCCAATCCCTGACAGTATAAAAGAAATCAGCTTCATTTTTGTAGTCTTGTAAAGCTGAAATAAGAGATTCAACATCACTTTTTATCACGTTATAAACACGGATTAAATCGCCGTTAATGTCGTTAACATAGGCTGTATTCGGCTGCAAGTCAAAAAGTAACGCACCGCCCCCAACAAAAGGTTCGCAGTATGTAGTGATACGTTGAGGAAGTAACGGAGTTAGGGTGCCTAATAATTGACGTTTGCCGCCGACCCACTTTAAGACGGGGGCAACCAACTTGTTTTTACTTTTTTTCACTTGAACAGCCCCCTTTCTGGACATAAATATACATTTGATATTGTGGCACAAACTCAAGTAAAACGCAATCCCTTGATAAATTTATTTTGGTTTTCAACGAGTATCTTCAAATATCTTTTAGCAGATTTAAGCGACAAACAAGCGACAAAACGGAAGTCAAACACGGAAGCCACGCATCACCAGGCCCAACTTTAGGGTAGTACTTTGGGGGCGTGCCTGGTAATGTGTGGCTTGATTGAACGTGCATGCTCTGACTCCGTGGTCTTGTGCATGTCGGCCAGAGTGCTGAAAAAGCCGCTCTGGGGTCATAGCTTACAGGTCTGGCTTTTCCAGCACACTGGCCAGCTAACGGCCTCTGGGGTCCTCAAAAAGGAACGGTTAGGTCATGCGCAAAAAGCGCGCATCACC
>JAENYF010000053.1 GCA_016841905.1 Desulfoscipio geothermicus
ATCATGTCGGACTTAAAGGCGTCGTCCTCTTCAACTTCTCTTTCCTCGTAAATCAGGACATCATTTAAGCAGACTTGCACACAAAGGGGTTCTTTTTGTGGCGGATCGTCTTCACACATATCGCATTTAAGCGGCAGTTTGGAATCGGGTTCCTTAAACAAATCCCTGGATGGGCATGGTTGTCTGCAAAAGGCGCACTCATCGTATTCCTTTCCACCAATCACATAGACATCTCTACCCATGCATTCGGCAGGAGTATATTCACCGGCAAATACAGGCAGCCAAATATTTTTTAGCCGGTGAGTAATCACCTGGATACGAGACCTAGCCGGATTAATAATGTCATATTTGGGCGTAGAGTGAAAACCAGAGCAAGCGATCTCACATGCCCGGCAGCCATTACATTTGTCTGCATCAATTTTGATAGTCTTGACTTTCCTCTTAATTTTGCTCATCCTTTAACACCCCTCTCCTTTGAAGCTCGTCTGCCACATAATCTAAATCTAACTCATGCAATCTCTCTTTAGTAGGAACACCATCATAATTCCATCCCTTATAATGGTAATACGTAGTTAAGAGGTTTTCCTCAATCTCGGGAAATCTACGCTTCCAATGGTCTTGCGGCGGTTTCTCATCTTCTCTCTTTACGCCTCTTAAAATATTAATTACTCTGTGCAAATTCCGACTTCTATTGACTATTTTCTTTACCGCGTCTTCGTCTACATTCATACCGGTCGCTGCCGAGATTAATTTTGGGAAAACATGTACATGATAAGGTGGCTTTAGGCAAAATGATGACATACCGGCGCAAATTCCGAGGGCGTCATCAATATTGTGTAGCTGCTCCATCCAATCTACAATTTCACTAGCAATTTGTGGAGTCGGGTAATATGGGTTTGCCATTTCTCCCCGCGGTTCCCAATCCAAGAAATATTGCTTAAATTTTTCATCAGGAAGCTGAGGCCAGTCCTTAACGAATTCAATTCTATCCTCCATTTTTTCGAAAGGTGCCTGGGGCCAATTCCCTTCGATTTGGGTAATGCTTAACTTCTCATTGGTGCCATACATAAGGAAATACAGAGGATCCAGCATGCCCAGCTTGATATTCATCTGTTCATGCTTCTTAGTAGTATTATGATCGTATGCTAACGCACGGGTATCGCCGCGATCGGCAGCGATCCTGCGAGCTGCCCAATAGGTGCCGTCAGCGAGGTAATCTCCAATTCCTTCACGATTAGCTAAACGGTCAAGCAACCAGAAAAATCTTCCTGCATTATCAGCAGGACAGCCTTCAAAGTCTTTATCAGTAAAGATACCATCTTCATAAAGTTCAACAGCAAAGGCTAAAATTTGCGGGGTTGAAAATGAGTCCACCCCATATTCAAAGGCTTGCTTACAAATTTTAAATGAAAAACTCAGGTCGTCTACATAAGCCCCCATAGCATAAGTAAGTTTCGAAAAACATTTCATCATGTATGCCGGGACACCCTTGTAGTCAATTAAGCCCCCGCATTGCTGTGGGCAGTTATAGCAGCTAATGAGCCGCTTCACCGTATTTAAATGAAGCTTCGTCCAACTCTCTTCAATTTCTTCGGTCCAGAAACTCTTTCTCCGTTCGCGAGCATTTCCCCAGGCAAAACTTTCAGTATGCCACTTCTCATCGGTGTGTTTCATCTCCTGCGGTGACCCAATCCCGGATAGGATGGTCATTACTTGTGGAATGGGATTTGCGTTACGGTATTTTATATAATCCGTCACTTCTTGCAAATGCTCCATAAATTTAACACCATTGTAAAGATAAAGATTTTTTGTCCCCCGGACAGCTATCGCCTTTATGTTTTTGTCACCCATAACGGCGCCTCCACCGCCCCGGCTGGAGCTTGACCTGGACTGCTCAATGGAAGCCACAAAAACTCGGTTTTCACCAGCCAAACCGATAGCTGCTACCTGAGCTCTCGGTTCGTTTAGCTCCTCCTTAATAAGTTCTTGCGTTTCAAGAGCACCTTTACCCTTCAAATGAGAGGCATCACGTATTTCTACTTTGTCGTTATTTATCCATATATAAACTAGCTTAGGAGCCTTGTTGCGGAAAATCACTTTGTCATAACCGGCATACTTTAATTCCGCCGCTAAGAACCCCCCCATCATGGGATAGGCAAGCAAATTCGTCTGAGGAGAAATGAAGGTAAAAAGGGTACGATTAGCACTATGAGCTGGTGTACCGCAAAAAAGACCGGCACTCATTATCAGTAGATTCCCAGAATCAAACGGCTTAGTCTCTGGTGGTACCCTATCCCAGTGCATTTTGACGGAGGTACCAAGGCCTCCCAAGTGTGTTTCCAATAATTTCGGGTCAGTTTCGACCTTCTCAATGTTACCTGTGGCAAGGTCAATTTCTAAGTTATAGCCTGTCTCTGCGTATCTCATTTTTCAACCCCTCTGTAACTTTTTGTCCATTTGGCATCAACGCGACAAAATTTTAAGTTGCGTAGGTATTTCTTTCTAACTTTAGATTTGATTTTTATGGCTGGAGACGCGTTTTAAAAGCAACAACCATTTTAACATTTAGGCATTACAACCTATGGAGATAAGTCCTGTTACTATATAACACCCCTCCCTTGACGTTTTCTCTTAATGAAATTCAAATATCCCCAAAATTAGTAATCGATAGAAGCGTCAAAGATGTTCAACTTGTTTTAGGACGGTTAACTGACTGCAGCTAGTTAATCTTCTTATCTACCTTATTAATTGAAAAAGGCTAAGGAATTGTTAAATAAAACAATCCTTAGCCTCCAGTTTGTCTGGTCAACTAACTAAAACAGAATATTAAATTAAATAAACCGTGAACTAAAAACAAAATTATTTGAAACGTTCTTTCTCCAATTTCTCTATCTGAATTATTTGTCCATCCTGAACTATAATATTGACTGAACCAAATTTTAAACTTTTTATTGCAGCAATTATTTTTTGCTGTAATACTACTGGAATAGTTTCTTTATCAACGATCTTCTTATTAACATGTACCAAGTTGTCACCTCCAGAATAACAAAGCAGAAGATAACCAATAAATTATAAAGTATTTGTTTATTATAAATTAAAAGTTGTGGCATCCATTATCATGGACCCCCAATCTTTTGAACATCTCTGCCAAACTATCTTAAGAGCCCACAGTGTTTTACTCTTATAAATTAAATGCTGCTGACGCTAAGTATTTAATACCACCTTTATGTTTTTTTAAGCATAACGATTGGTCGCCTTAACAGGTACTTTCGAAATATAAAACTATTCATATTGCTTTACTATTATTTTGAAGTGATCGTTATGCTTTTTTAAGCATAACGATCACTTCCATTACATTTCCTCCACATTGGAAGTAACTACTAGAATACGACAATTGTATTGTAGAGGAAATGAAGAACAAATATAATCACACAATAGGATGGAAGAATGATTAACCTGAGGATGAAAAAAAAGATAACACCTGGGCTACTGTCGCTCACACTTTATTATTAACCTCTATGGTGTAATCCTTAGCTGACAACTTTACACAACAGTGTTTGGCTTGATGCTAAATTATCGTTCATTTCCAAAACTTCATGTTCCAAATTGTCTTGTTTAAGGAGCATATAAAGAAGGATTATAACACTAAAAACCGTTATAATCCTTCTCATAAAAAATTGGAGGCGACACCCAGATTTGAACTGGGGGATAAAGGATTTGCAGTCCTCTGCCTTACCACTTGGCTATGTCGCCTTATTTCATTGACCGCCGCATCGGCAATATTAATATTAGCAAATTACCGCCGGTCAGTCAAGGGGGTAATTTGAACCAGGCTTAATAAATAGTCCAAGTAACAGTATCATTAAAAAGACTGATTAGAAAGGATGCATAAACGCATTCTTTCTAATCAGCTGTGGGCGCGGGCTGCTCTTCTGGTACTAGCTGTAATGCCGCCGCTGCATCTACCAGACCGGCCCCCTGATCATTGACCGAGTATTGACTAAAGGGACGACTGGAGCTTATCAGACTTTCCTTAACCTGGCCAGGGCTGAGTTCTGGTTTAACCTCCAGCAGTAAAGCCGCCACACCGGCGCAAATGGGCGTAGCCATCGAAGTACCAGATAGGACGGTATAGTTATCATCATACCGGGAATCATTGTTACTCTTATCCAAATGCGAACCAGGTGACCGCAGAGAAATAATATTGGTGCCCGGTGTCACCAGGTCTGGTTTGGTAAGTCCATCTACGGTAGGTCCACGGCTGGAGAAATCCGCCACTTCATCATCGCTTATATCAGTAGAATTGAAGTCATTAGTAGCCCCTACGGTGATCACAATCGGGTCAATGGCCGGGCTGCCAATGGTATTTTTGTCAGGACCCTCATTACCGGCAGCAGCGCAAACAACCACACCCGAACGCCAGAGTTCTTCCACCGCCTGGCACAGCGGGTCGTCTTTATAGGACTGCTCTGCAGTACCTCCCAGGGAAAGATTAACTACCTTTATATTATACTGCTCCCGGTTATCCCTGCACCATTGCACTGCATGGATGATGGTGGAAAGACTGCCCGAACCGTATTTGCCCAGCACCCGAAGGCCTATCAAATTTGCCCCCGGCGCCGTGCCCCGAAATTTGCCTGCCGAGCCGCTGCCATCACCAGCGATACAACCAGCTACATGAGTGCCATGGCCGTTATCGTCATAAGCTTCTGTTTTATTGTTCACAAAATCCTTAAAATAGGTAATCCGGCCTGCTAAATCAGGATGCGGGTATATTCCCGTATCAATGACCGCCACCGTTACCCCGGTTCCAATATACTGTGCTCCACCCGGAGACTGCCACAAATCTGGGGCACTTACCGTTGGGGCAGCGATATTTAAAAGCGCCCTTACCTCATAGTCATACCAGACTTTCACTACGGATATATGCTGCACCACTTTTTCCAGCTTCTCAGTGCTAAGTTCTGCGGACACAGAATTAATAATACCCAGCTCTCTATTCGCTTTAAACCCCAGTGTGCTGGAAAGTGTACGCAGGCCACCTGCACTCCTGACCAAGGGATCGAACTGAATAATCACCTTATGTTTGTGCAGCTTTCTTTTTAATTTATGCACCCAACCTTGCAGGAAACACGGCATAAATTTAATAGGTTTATACTCTGTTAATATTTTTTTCCTTAATGTTAAACATAATTTGAGCCTGTTTTCCCGCAGCCATTTGACCTGATAGAATAACATGACCTTACCCCCTTATTTGATTAATTAACATGTTATTCCACCACGAGTTAATCGGTGACTATGCATGCGGAGGGCAGGGGCAAAGTACAGACGGAAGAAGCTAGTAAAGCAATAAAAGAATAACCCGCCATTTGGCAGGTTATTCTTTAATAAACTGGAGCGGAAGACGAGATTCGAACTCGCGACCCTCGCCTTGGCAAGGCGATGCTCTACCACTGAGCTACTTCCGCATATGGTGCCACGGGCCGGAATCGAACCAGCGACACGAGGATTTTCAGTCCTCTGCTCTACCGACTGAGCTACCGTGGCTTATGTTGGCGGAGCTGACGGGAATCGAACCCGCGATCTTCGGCGTGACAGGCCGACATGTTAGACCGCTACACCACAGCTCCGCACTTGCCTTGAACCGGTTTCCCAAGGCACCCGGCTCACTGACAATGTTAAGTATACAAAAAAAATGCTTTTATGTCAAATGGAATTTTCTTTACCAAACAGTAAGATTGCCTCCCGCACCAACTTGGCCGCCAACAATGCAGTGCGGTCTGTCTGGTCATACACCGGGCAGACCTCAACCAAATCCATACCCACCACATTTAAATCCTTAAGCATATGCAACGCCGCGATAATTTCTGTAGAACTGCACCCGCCCGGCTCAGGCGTACCCGTGCCCGGAGCAAAAGCTGGGTCAACTACATCGATATCCAGGGTCACATAGACCGGGCGGCCGTGCAGCTGGTCAACTACTTCCCGCAGCGGGTTGAGTATCTCAAATGGGTAAAACCAGGTGTTTTCCCGCCCATAATCAAATTCCTCAGCAGTGCCGGATCGAATCCCGAACTGGTATAGGTTATGGCTACCTACCACCTCCGCTACCCGACGCATCACCGTGGCATGGGACATAGTTTCCCCAAGGTAATCGCTGCGCAGGTCGGCATGAGCGTCAAAATGTAACACCGTTAGGTTAGGGTATTTGTTAGCCATTTGCTTAACCGGTGCCAGGGTAATTAAATGTTCTCCGCCCAAGGTCAGCAGGAATTTATTGTCCTCCAGAAGACGGCCAATCACTTCCTCCATCCGGAGCAGGCTTTGGGATACGTTCCCGAAGGGCAGCAGCACATCGCCGGCGTCGTAATAGCTGTAATCCTTCAAATCTTTATGCTGGTAAGGACTATATTCCTCCAAGCCTACAGAAACCTCCCGAATGCGTCGAGGTCCGGAGCGGGTACCCGGCCTGTAGCTAACAGTAAAATCCATCGGTGCACCTAGCAATACCTCTCGTGACAGCCGATAGTCAGTAGTAGCCCCCATAAAACCGCCACAGCGTTCTAAAAGTTCATCCATCGTCCGAACCCCCGATATTATTATCTCGGCAATAATTCCTTGACAAAGGGCTGTAGCATAAAGGCTGTACGGTGAATTTCAGACGAATACCACTTGGTGTTAAGGGCAACTATTTTAGCTTCTTCCAAAACCACCGTCTTAGGATCATACTTTTTAGAGCCCATAGTAAAGGTCCAATAGCCGCCGGGATAGGTGGGGACCACCGCCCAGTATAGCCTGGTCACCGGAAATACACCGTTAACGGTGGCGGTTATCTGCTTAATTAGCTCACTATTAAAGAAGGGCGATTCCGTCTGGGCAACAAACAGCCCGTCCTCGGTCAGCGCCTCGGATACACTACGATAAAACTCTTCGCTAAAAAGACCCACCGCCGGGCCAACCGGGTCGGTGGAATCAACGATGATCATATCATAAACACCCTTGTTATCCTTAACATGTTTGATACCATCGTCCACAACTATTTCCACCCGAGGGTCGGCAAAACCGCAGCTCAACTCGGGAAAGAATCCTTTTGCCACGTCAATGACCATTTGGTCAATTTCCACGTGTACAACCTGCTCAATGCCCTGGTGCTTAACTATTTCCCGTACTGCGCCCCCGTCACCGCCGCCAATCACCAGCACTTTTTTGGGGTCGGGATGGGTGTTTAGACCCACATGGGTAATCATTTCATGATAAACAAATTCATCCTTGAGATTGGTCTGGATTACATTGTCCAGGGTAAGCATGCGCCCGAATTCAATAGTATCCAAAACCGCTACTTTTTGAAAGGGTGATACGTCGCTGAACAGGACCTCCCTCACCCGGCAGCCAATCCGTAAATCATTAGTTTGATCTTCGGTGAACCATACTTCCAACTGTTATCCCTCCTGAACCATTTAATAGTACATAGGCACAGCCGCCAGTGCGCAACCCACTTTTTCTACCCGGTGATCTACGGCGGCGATTTTCATATCCTTTAACTCCATACCCCGCGATATAAAGGCCTCCCGGAGCATAGACTCAATTTTCGTCACAACCTCATCACGGCTGCAGCGCCCGGCAGTTTCCATAATCACGCCAAAGGTGTCCTCAGAAAAACCCACTCCTACCGCAGCAGCAATCAGCTCGCCCGGCACATTACTGTAAATATACCCGTAAGCAGTGGGTACCAGTGATCCGGGTGGAATGACTAAATCAGGATCGTATTCCGCAGCGGGAGGCAAGATGCTGCTTACTTTGAGCAAGTTGATATTGCCTATTTTACCTGCCAGCAATGCATTATCAAACGCGGTTAGTTCGCTGTGACCTTCCGCGGCAGCGGCTGTTAAAAAAAACTTCTTTGGGGTCGGTAACATGCTGATAATCCCCTTCCAATACTAATTTTTGCAAAACAACAAAGTTTATTATATCAAACCCTGGAAAAAAATAAACCGTATAATTCTACATTTAACGTTATTTTTAATACCTTTACGCATATTATCCCGAACAGCGTGAGATATTAAAAAAGTACTGGTTAAAGGAGGTTACAATAATATGAAAACAGTATTAAGCACTTTCCCCAACCAAGATGCAGCGGAAAAAGCAGTAGCCGAGCTGCGCCAAAAGGGATATGACAAAGACATATCTATCATTGCCAGGGATGGGCAAAACAGAGAAAACAATCAATACACTACTATGGGTAACGATAGCGTCACTGATGGCGCCACCACCGGCGGGGTATTGGGCGGGCTGGCAGGCCTCGCCGTGGGTGCCGGCGCACTGGCCATCCCGGGCATTGGACCGCTGATTGCTGCCGGTCCTATTGCCGGTCTGCTTTCCGGTGCCGCCACTGGTGGTATTGCCGGCGGTCTGGTAGACTGGGGCATCCCCCAGGAGCGCAGCAAGTTTTATGAGGATAAAGTTAAACAAGGCAGCATTTTAGTATCTGTCCACACCGAAGACAACCGCATTAACGAAGCCGCCGACACGCTGAGACGCTTTGGCGCACAGGATGTGGAAACACATTAAATTATCTACTTTGCACCATTTAAAAAGGACGCAAAACAGCGTCCTTTTTTACTGCATGGATTCATATATTTGCCGGTAAACCAGCGCGTCCTCAGCCTGCCGTCCGGCAGATTCACAGATTATCGTGGGGGTCAGATTTCGTTCAGTAATTAACCTGGCCAAATGGGCAAAATCAGGACCATATCCTTTGTCCAGCGTGGTGCGGTGCCGACGCTCTCCAGCCCGGGTGAATTCTATTTGAGAATAATGGATGTGCAGGCTGGTTAACGTCCCGGCACCCAAAGCCGCCTCAATCCGGTCCAGAACCGCACTAAAGCCGGCCGCCTCGGTCAAGGCACCCAACCCGGCAGCATGCAGATGTCCGAAATCAATTGCCGGCATTACCTTGCCTTCCACGGTGCACAGTTCCAAAATTTCATCCAGGTTGCCTAACTGGGCAGGTTTGCCCATGGTCTCCGGTGCCACCACGATATTCCCCAGCCCCTCAATCCGCGCAATATCCAGCAGCTCTGCCAGGTGTTCCTTAGCCCGGCTTAAAGCAGCAGGCCGGTCATCCCCCACCTTGCCCCCTGGATGCAGCACCACTGTCAGCGCCCCCATCCATTTAGCCGCCCACATTGAATCAAGGAAGTGCTTGCGAGTTTTATCCCTGATCCCCGGGTCCTCACTCCCCAGGCTGATATAGTACGGCGCATGAATGCTTAACGCTATATTATACTCCCGTGCTGCCTCACCTAATTTTACAGCAGTTGCTTCCTTTATATGTACCCCCCGCACACACTGGTATTCATAAGCATTAAGCCCTAGGCCGGCCAGCCACTTGGGCATGTCCAGAGAGGACTTAAAGCCTGCCTCATAAAAAGAATCGCTATTTCCTGCCGGACCAAATCGCACTTGGCTCATATCTGTGTTCCCTTCTTATTTAAATATGTATATATCTTACCATATATTATCAGTATATAGCCACATGGCGATATACATTAACCGCACTAACTAGCTACAGCTTCTGTGTTACTAATTATTTTTCTAACAAATAGTAAAGATCCATAAATTAAAAGGATATTTAATTATTTTACAGTATTTGTATTATATGTAATTTAAAATCATTCACGGGGGACGATAAACATGACAAGGCCTTTTAATCTGCTTGTTCTAAGCCTTCTTTGCCTATTAACACTCACCTTGCTGCTCCAATCAAAATCAGGCAAAGATGTGCCAACCACAATGCAAGTATCCGACAGCAAACGCATTATCATTGCTCAGAAGCACACTGTATCCACACTCGATCCGGCGACCGCCACCGACACCGGCTCAATCCGGTTAATAGCCAACATATTCGAAGGACTGGTGCGTTTTAAACCAGGCACCTCCCAAATCGAACCCTGCCTGGCAACGTCCTGGAAGGTATCAGAAGATGGGCTAACTTACACCTTTGACCTGCGCCGTGGAGTCAACTTTCATGACGGCATCACCCTAGACGCACCTGCAGTGCAAGCCAGTATACAAAAACAAATAGCTAACCAGCCCAAGGTTGCCACCACCTACTCTGATTTTGTTTACGCTCCATTAGATAAGATAAAGGTAATTAATCAATATACCGTCGAGTTTCATTTAAAATATCCATATGCGCCATTATTAAACAATCTGGCCATGCCTATGGCGGCGCCAATAGTCAGCCCGGCTACCTCACGCCTGTCAAATGATCAATTAGGCGCTCACCCGGCAGGCACCGGTCCTTTTAGCTATGCCGGTCAAGAGAACAGCGGCATACTGCTAAAGGCCAACCCCGATTACTGGAATGATCGGCCGTCAGCAGAGGAAATATTCTTTATCAGCGAACCTTTAGCTGAGCAGCGGGTGCAAAAGCTGCTGAACGGCCAAATTGATATTGCCCTCGACCTTTCCTTTGCCCAAACGGCCCAACTGCGTTTCCAGGGGTACCCCGTACTGAGGGATACAGGCCTGGATATCGGCTACCTGGGCTTTTATACCGACCGCCAGCCGTTTAACCAGGCTGCTGTGCGCCAGGCGGTTGTTTGTTCCATAAACCACCAGGAAATTTT
Organism: Desulfoscipio geothermicus; assembly: GCA_016841905.1. Taxonomy (GTDB): domain Bacteria; phylum Bacillota; class Desulfotomaculia; order Desulfotomaculales; family Desulfallaceae; genus Sporotomaculum; species Sporotomaculum geothermicum_C. Next base: position 10,632 of record JAENYF010000053.1, read on the forward strand.
AGAAAAGTTATGGTCCCAGGAAACACGCCCGGCTCATGGACCGCTGCCGCCATCCGTACTTGGTTATAACGCTAAATTAACACAAGTTAAATACGAACCGGATAAGGCTGCCCAACTATTACAGAAGGCCGGATTTAACAAAGGGCTGTCTTTTACGCTAATTACTTATGCTGAACCACGCCCTTACAGCCCCGGAGGCGGTAAAGTTTTAGCTGATGCTCTGGCCAAGTCTCTGGCCGGGCAAAACATTACTGTAAAGGTGCAGGCCTATCCCTGGCAGCAATTCAAACAAGCCTTAACCCGCCGGGAGGGGGACGCTTTCCTATATGGTTGGATCAGCGACAATGGCGACCCGGATAATTTCCTATCTACCCTGCTAGCGGAAAACCAAATCAAAAACGGACTAAATATCACCCGTTATCATGATGATGCATTGGAAACCTTGCTGGCGAGCGGCCGTCGCACTGTTGACGCGGAAGCCAGGCAGCAAATTTACCACCAGGCGCAGCAAATCATCAACCAGGACATGCCTTGGCTGATCCTTAACCATAGCCTGCACCACGCTGCTACCTCACCCCAAATTCAAGGCTTTATATTAAGTCCTACAGACTGGCCGTTAATATACGGGGTGGCTAAAAAGTATAATAAAGAATATTCCATTAACTTCCTTAAATAATAGTAGAATTTTGGCACATAATATGTTCGAAAGCTTTTAACCAAAACTATTCCAAGGGGGGTAATTTAATGGATCAAATTTATCAATTGCAACAGCAAATCCAAAGACTTCGCCAGGACATCAACAACATTACTTCGATGACTTCCCAACTGCAGCAGTTCGAGCAAAACAATGCTTCACAACTGCAGCGCTTGCAGCAGAACGAAGTAACCGCTTCCCAGCAGCTACAAAGAATTCAGCAGATTTGCGGCCAAATTAGCAGTGACCTGAACAGCGTGAGCAGTGCGGCCCAGCAGGCCAGCCAATCAATGTCCCAAAATTATTCCCAATATGGCACTGGCATAAGCGGTTATGGCCAACAGTTCGGCACCTTCGGCAACCAGTTTGCCCCCGGACAAACTACCGGCTCGTTTAGCTCGAGCCAGCATTATCAGCCCAACTATATTTCCAGCATGCCAATGCAGCAGCAGCGCTTAGGTTCCCAGTACGCTGGTAGCTATTATTCACCCATGCAGTCGGGGTACGCCCAAACCCATAACCAACCCTTCAGCGGGTATGCTTCACCTAGCATGATGAGTTCTCAAGGTTACGGCAACCAGCAAAGCCAAAGCTTTGCTGAGAACCAGCAAATCAGCCAAATGGCTCAGCAAGCACTGGCCAACCGGCTAAACCAGAATTTATCTGGCCTGAACAACCAATTTTCCAATTTATCCAGCAATTACAGCGGTTTCTAGCAATACCCAAGCTCTGCCTAACCCAGAGGGTCATGAACTGACCCTCTGGGTTTTATCATTGTTGGGTGAGTAAGATTTTTCAACTTAAACCTATTTAAATAGACAAATATCACCCCTTAACATATTTTACCTTTTAACTTATAATATGGTAAATATAATTATTGGGGGGACGAATGCTTTGGCTAAAACAATTAAAGAGGGCGCCTCTTACAGTCAACGTGAAGTCGTGGACTTAATGGTCGAGTTTTCTGCGTTTAAAGACCGGGTAGAGAAAAAATTTAAAATACTGGCTAACGAGTTGGATGGAAAAAACAACGAACATGACCTGTGGGTCAATTTATACTTGATCTCAACTGATTATATGGATGAAATGCAAAACAAGCGTCAAAAACAACCTGAAGACTTACAAAAAATTTCTTAGGAGCCGGCATACTTGGTTTCGGCCTGGCCCATATACTGCTGGGCGCACTTGACATGTTCAGGCCTGCAATTAAACCGGGTGAACAACAATAACCGGAAGTCTGGCTTTAAGATAGCGGCCTACACTAATCAGATCGTCCTTAAGAAGTCCATTTTATATGCTGAAAGGCAATATAAAAGCAACAAGTCTTACTGGTCTTGTTGCTTTTATATTGCCTTTTTTATATTTATTGCATAACCCGGCCAAAGATCCACAAAATATAATCATGATTACCAAATATATTATCTATGGCCTGTTAGGATTGAATTTAGAAGTACTCTTTACCGGTTTCATGTCCGGGCTGCAGGGCAACCCCCGTTTGATAGCCCATACTTACCTGTGGATGCTGCCTATTTACGGTTTGGCAGTGTTTCTAGAGCCGCTGCACAACCGCATCCGCCCCTTGCACTGGTACCTAAGGGGGATAATCTGGGTGCTGATCATATGGGTGGTAGAATTAAGCACAGGCAGCTTGATTCGCACCATTATTGGCACCAGCCCGTGGATTTATCAGGAAGGCTGGGAAATAGCCGGCCTAATTCGCTTGGACATGGCCCCGCTGTGGTTTTGCACGGGTTTGCTATTTGAGCAGATTCACGACCGGCTGATGGTCGGTAAGTTCCCTGAGCAATATCTCCCGTAGTTTAAATTTTTGTACTTTATTATTAATCGTTACAGGAAAAGAAGAAACTATCTTAATCTGATCGGGAATCTTATACTCAGCTATTTTGCTCCTGAGAAAGGATGCAATGTCTTCATAGGTTATCTCCATCGTATCATCTTTAGGAATAATGAAGGCACAGGTTTTCTCGCCAAGTTTCTGATCGGGGTAACCGACAATGCTTGCATCAGCCACCTTTGGGTGAGTATACAAATATGATTCTATTTCACAAGGATAAATATGATAGCCCCCACGGACGATTATGTCTTCAAAGCGCCCAATAACGGTAACATTTCCCTCGTTATCCATAAACCCTAGGTCATGGACATGGATCCACCCTGAGTTACAGAAAGTAGTGTCTGTCCGGTTAGAATCACCCCAATACTCCAATGCATTACCAAAACTCCGGACATAGATCTCTCCAACTTGGTCGCATGGAACAATCTGTACATTACTATTGACAATTTTAACTTCCACACCACCGTAAATAGGCTTGCCGGAGGCTTCAAACATATTTTCAAAGGGTTCTGACCACTTGGCCATAGTAGCATGACCATATTCACCAGCGCCATAAGTTGTAGTCAGTGTACATTTAAATTCATCTTGAATTTCCATAAGGATCTCTTTAGGTGCAGTTGCACCGAAAAAGTAAATATCACGCACCGAAGAAGCATCATACTCAGAAAAATGAGGATGTTTCATTATTCTGACAAAAGATAACGGCATACCAACAAGAGAAGTTACTTTGTATTGCTGAATTAACTTTAAAACAGCCTCTGGCTCATAACTTTCCGGAAGCACTAAAGTAGACCTGCTAATAATTGGGCATGTTTCAAGATACATGACGCCAACAGCAGAAGAAAGCGGCAGCATTCCCAGCCACACCTCATTGTCCACTACCTCCCGCATATAATTACTTGAATAGGCCAAGCGACAGATTGTGTTATGGGTGTGCACTATCCCTTTGGGAACAGCGGTAGTTCCAGAGGTGTACACAATGGCTGCAATATCGTCCGGATCCACCGGGTGATCCCGGATGTATTTTTCTACAGACTTTTTGGCATTGTTATCGCCGGTGAGCAGTTGGCGCAACGAAATCATCTCTGCTTTTGTCCTGCCCTTCACAACAACATGCTCCAATGCCGGAAGCTGGGAACGAAGATTAGCGATTAAATCTACAAGGGAAAAATCTTCAATATCCGAAGCCATAATAATCGCCCGTGCTTTGCTGTGCAGCAAAGCGAACTTCAAATCTTTTTCCCGGAAATTTATATTTAAAGGAATTTTAACTGCCCCAATTTTTAAGATAGCTTGACTTGCAATAATAAATTCGGGACAGTCAGGCAAAAGGAGAGCAATATTATCACCATGTCTAATCCCAAGATTTAATAATGATTCGGCCAACTGGCTAACTAAATCATCTAATTGCAGATAAGTAATTTCTTTATTATTAAAAATTATAGCCGGTTTGTTTGGTACCAATGATACGGTTTGCTCTAAATAATCGCCGGCAGTCATTCCAGCCGGTACCAGACCCTCAGATTGTGTATAGCTTTTCTTTATATACATGGCTATCCTCACCGTTCCTTATCAAGCCACCGCAAGCTGTCAATAACTTGGCTAGCAACGTATTGACAACCCCGGGAACTCCTGACTTGCAAGGTCTTAAGTCACCTTAACCTGCTGACTTAATTTAAAAGCAAAAATTATACCATATATATTTTCGCTAAAACCTTAGTAAATACGGGGTTAATTCACACTTCAATTGTCTAACAATCATACATGTGTCAAATTTTATCGTTTTAATTTATCATACAAAGCAGCCCGGCTAATACCTAATAATTTGGCTGCCTTCGATTTGTTACCCCCTGTAATCTCAAGTGCTTTTTCTATCGTATCTTTTGTTACTTTAGATAGAGCAAGTCCATATCCAATATCATCGTTCTTATTTATCAAATCCTGCGCATCAATACCAAGAGCATTTAATTGAATTATATTATTGTTACTATAAATAACAGACCGTTCAAGCATATTTTCTAATTCCCGTATGTTTCCTGGCCAATTATAGCTTGTTAAAAATTTCATAACTTCGTCCGTTACACCATTAATTTGCTTTCCGGACTCCTTACTGAATGTATTAATAAAATAATCCAATAAATCGGGTATATCTTCTACATGTTCTCTTAAAGGCGGTGCAGTTATGACCAACACATTTAATCTATAATAGAGGTCATTTCTAAATTTCCCTTCTTTTACAAGTTTGTATAAATTTCTATTCGTGGCGGCAAGAATACGCACATCAACTTTTTTGGTCTTAATGCCGCCAATCCGCTCTACTTCTTTCTCCTGGATCACACGCAACAATTTGCTCTGCAAAGACAGAGGCATATCACCAATTTCATCTAGAAATATGGTACTTCCATCGGCAAGCTCAAACTTCCCTGGCTTTCCATGTCTAAGAGCACCAGTAAATGCCCCTCCCTCGTAACCGAACAATTCAGCCTCAGCAATCTCGGCCGGTATCGCAGCACAATTAACCTTTATGAAAGGGCGTTTGTAGCGGTTGCTCGCGTTATGAATAGATTGAGCCACTAATTCTTTCCCAGTCCCACTTTCACCGGAAATAAGTACCGTAGAAGAACTTGGTGCGACCTGCATAATTTGCCTTTTTATTTCGGCCACCACTGTACTTTTGCCAATAATACTGTCTATTGTATATTTAGTACCATTCAACTTTAATAATTCATCAGAACGATCCATTATAATCTGAAGGTTTGCTTCATCCTTATTATATTGTTTAGCTGCATCAATTTCAGCGGCATCCTGGATAATCAAAATTGCTCCTTTGGTTCTACCTGCATGAATAATCGTGATAGCATTGACAATTAAAATTTTGGATCGGTAATTAACTCTTTGCGGGCTTCTCCAAATTCCACAGATGATCTCGTCAAACGGCAGGTCCGGTAGTAATTTATTAATATGTCCTTCAATCTTAACATCTGGGAAAATACGGTTAATGAAACTGCTGACTAAATTTATTTTCCCAAACTCATCAGTAGCTACGATCCCACACGGCACTTGCTGAAAAATATTGGATAGCTCCTCATACAAGAATTCAATATGATCAAGCAGGTGATTAACTGCGAAAGGCTGAGTAATCACACCGATTGGTCTGCCGTCAAGGTCTACTACAGGTGTTTGGGCAATTTTAGCATTTCGCAACCAAAGTATTAATTCCGACAGATTGTTAAAAGTCTTGTCTTCTCGAAAGTACATAACATCCCGCCGGTAATAATCTTCTATAACAGTATCCAGGTTTGCTCCCTGAAGAAGGCAATCATGCAAGTTAATCCGGGTAAATACACCGATTAACAGTCCATCTTGGTTAACTACAGGGATTCCTGTCATCCTGGTCTTACGAAATATAAGCAAAGCATCTCTTACAGTATCATCAGGACTAAGGGAAACTGTAGTCGGAACCATGATTTCTTTCGCCTTCATAAACTCACTCCAATCCAATTGACACTTGAAAAACTAATCGACAATACTTGTTTTTATCTTGAATATGGGATTCCACCTTGATTACCCTAGTTAAAATGCAGCTCAGCCGAGACAAGTTAAATTTTTATAATTTTTAAATTATTATTGTGGTTTTAATAACTTATAAGACTAATTTTACACCAATTTCATTAATTTTTGAAGTTCTTCGACAATTTTTTAGCTAAAATTACTTGTCATATTATCACATTGACTGCAAGCATGCAAACCATATAAAAAAATAAAAGAGGGCGTGCAAGTACACAACTTGCACGCCCTCAAAGCTCAAAAATAAATCATACAGGCAATCCTAATAATTTTACGGCATTTCCGCCCAAAATTTTTTCCTTGGTCGCCTCGGCCAAAGGCAAAGCTCGGATGGTGTCAATATTTTTTTGAATACTCTCAATACCGGGCCAGTCAGTGCCAAACAAAACCTTATCAGCCGCTCTTTCCAACTCCGGGAAATAGTCAAGTAACCTTTGCGGCGGCAGCCCTGCTACCTCCATGTAGACATTTTTGTGTAGTTTGGCCAGGAAAAATGCGCTTTGATACCAAAATCCCCTGCCGCTGTGCACCAATATTATTGGCAGATCGGGAAAGTCAACAGCCACATCATCCAGATAAAGAGGATTACCGTATTTCAGCCGTGATCCTTTAAAAATCGAAGACCCTGTATGAAACATCACCGGAATTTGCAATGACTCCGCCTCGGCATATAGCGGGTAAAGAAGACTATCATTAGGGTAAAATTGCTGATATGTTGGGTAGAGCTTGACACCCCGGAAACCGTCGGCTACAAGGCGTTTTAATTCCTTTCTTGCACTCGGGGTCATGAACGGGTTTACGCTGGCAAATGGGATAAGACTTTCCTGTCCCGCACAGAATTGTGTTACATATTCATTGGGGCACACCCCGGTGGCTGCAGGACACAATTCGGCCAAAACAACTCCGTAATCCACACCATTAGCGTGCATATATTCAACAAATTGTTCCGGATTACTATACCTATCGTGAAATTCCTGCCAGTTTTCCCCGGACCGCGCACTTTGAAAGAATTCCATGCAGCTTTCGGTATAGTAATCATAGTGCACGGTGTGGATATGAAAATCTATAACGGGAGAACTCATAATAAATCACCTGATTTCTAAATAATTTAAATATCTTTACTATTTTAAAAATGCCACTGTCTTAACTTCCCAAGGTCAGTCATTTATGGCCGTGACGGAATAAAATAAAGGCCACCACAATTACCTTGCAACGACCATAATCCCCATGACCAACATAAGCCTTTGATGCATCCTACTAGATTATTTTACCATAATATATGCTGAATTTATACTTTTAAGAATTTTTAATTTTATTAGCCCAGCAATTATTATGCTAGATACAATTGATTTATTTTTTAACTCGAGTTCTCAGACATAATTTTTAAAACACAACAACATCAACGGATCTATTATGGCCAGCTCGTGCCATGGCAAAAATGTCAATCCTTAGTATCAATAGTTGCTCTATCTTAGTTCTGTAAATTAATCATACACTGTCAGTAGATGCGACAATTTCCTTATAGCATTCGACCTTTTCTGCAAGAATAGCCTTTAGCCCGTCCCCTGAACAAAACAGGTACCAAATGCAAATTTTCGCGGTTATTTTCAACCGGACGGCAAAAACGAAAGACCGTTGAAGCTCCCGGTTAATAACAAATAAGTTATAATTTTAAATTATTCCGAATTAAACAGTCAAATAACTCAGCTTAATAAACCAAGCTACGCGGTTCATGCAACCGGCAGCAAATCATAAAAACCCCATAATGGCAAAATAATATTTCAGACCGCTCCTCTTAGCCATATGAAACACCTTCCAAAGGCTAAATTTCCAGTTCCTTATGAGCCTGTTAAACCAACCCCTATCAATTCTTCCTTTATTTCTTGCCGTTAGAGTAAAAACTTCCTCATATAACCCGGTGCTTCGTCTTCATTTCGTTTAAGACCATACATTAGATATCTTACGGTAAGCCTTTACCATAGCGGGTTATTCATATAAGACCAGTATGTTCTTAATTAACGGTTGTCCGGCCTAATTTTATTTTGGAACGACCTGTGCTAAATCAGCGAGACATTAGCAGCATGTCTGGCACTAAAGTTGCTTAATTAAACAGCGGCAATAAGTTAAGTAAAATACATTAAAAATGTGATTGAAGTCTGAATTCATTATGATAGACTCGCTGGCGTATAACATAATGGCAATTATTGTTATGGACTTTGGGGGGCTCTAATATGGATGTTTTATCAACAATTGAAGCACACAATCGGAATTTGTTTTTTTAAGTGTATCCATGTTGAAAATTAAATTTTAATTAAAGAAGGGAGGTATATATTTATGGTTGACTGGGGTCAAGCCACAATGGTGGCTTTATCGGGAGTAGT
>JAENYF010000054.1 GCA_016841905.1 Desulfoscipio geothermicus
TGTAATTGTAGTTCTAATTTTGGCATTGAATTTTATGCTACAGCAATTATGCAAAATGCTTAAATAATATGGTTTTATAAAAATACAAACCGTATAAATTTATTTAGTTGACCAACAAAATTGGTGCAACGGGGAACTGGGGTATTCAGAAGTATGGAATTTATCGAAAAATGAGTATTGATGTAAGAAAGTAACTAATAGGAGGATTCTTGCCACGATAGGTGGAAATTTCCTGTTGAAATTTACATGTGGTGGTGGTTTTTATGTTTCAATTGGAGAAGAGGCACCAACTCGCGCTGTTAATTTTGGCATCTGTAATCATGTTTGGCGCGGGGCATAAGTATGCCAGCATGCAAGCTGACGTACCTCTAGTGGCGGATTCACTGGTGGCCGGCACAACCGAAACTATGAATGACGTTAACATGTCGGGGTCTAAGCAGGGTAATAACCCTGCAACTGAGCAAAATGTTGAGCAAAATATGCAGGTTGTTGTCCATGTGGCCGGGGAGGTGCAGAAACCTGGTGTATATCGCCTGCCAGCAGGTTCCCGGGTGGTGGATGCAGTGAATATGGCTTGCCCTACTAAAAATTCAGCACTGGACTACCTGAATTTAGCGGCTACGCTGCAGGATGGCACGCAAATTACCATTTACAGCCTGGAACAGATAGGTCAGCAGCAATTACCCGGCGCGGTACCTGGTGGGATGACTGCCGAAGGGGCTTCTGGGTCTGGTATTAGCGGCGTCGTTTCTGCCGGTGGTATTAATATCAATACTGCATCAATAGCCCAGCTGGAGCAATTGCCTGGTATTGGTCCTTCCCTGGCTCAAAGGATTATTGATTACCGCACTCAGAAAGGTCCTTTTTTGCTTATTGAAGACATTCAAAACGTATCCGGCATTGGTGAAAAACGCTTTGAACAACTCAAAAGCTTGATTTGTGTCAATTAAACTATAAGGGCTGTTATGCCTCCTATGCTACAATTATTTCCTTGGTATGATCCACAGCCTAAACGGGGCGGATTTGAAAGGAAAACGCTATGAACCGACCATTGCTCGTAGTGACGATAAGTTTTACAACCGGAATCCTGCTAAACACCATCTGGGGCTTTGTTCCCGGGGTGCTTATCCTGTCTGCGCTGGCTTGTGTTATAGCTGTGCTGGCAGGCTATTTTTTTGCACAGTGGGATAACCACTGGTTTTTTGCAGTGCTCTTTATTCTGCTGGGCTGGTTTACCGCCGGTGTTGATGGGATGCAGCACCCGGCTGGACTGGAGCGTTTTGCCGGGCATTTTATCACTCTTGATGGGCTGGTGACCCGTGAGCCTGATGTGCGCAAAGAATATACAGGCTATGTGTTGGCAGCGGAGGCAGTTTGGCTAGGCGATAAGCGGGTGCCCGCCAAGGGGTTGACGCTGGTTAGGGTGTATGAGAACAGTGCGGAGTTTAGTTATGGTGACCGTCTGCGGCTAAAGGGTTTGCTTTACCAGCCTGAAGAGCCCGGAAATTTCGGGGCATTTAATTACCGGGCTTATCTGGCGCGGCGGGGCATTTATTGTTTAATGAAGATTGAGCAATCGGACTATGTCCAGTGTCTTGGGGTAGGAGGTAATGCCGCTGTACGCCTTGCCCTGCAGAGTAAGGCCAGGCTGCTTCAGGTGGCGTCCCAAACGATGAGCGAAAGGCAAACGGAGGTGCTGGCCGGGCTGCTGTTCGGTAATCAAGGCGGTATTGACCAGTCGGTTAAAGATGTTTTTGCTCAAACCGGGGTTTCTCATGTGCTTTCCGTCAGCGGCTTGCACATGGCCTATGTGGTGGCCGGGGTATTGCTGCTGGCCGGGTGGCTTGGGCTACCGCGCCGGGCCGTGCCTGTACTGACGCTAGTGGTACTGCTGTTTTATACAGTAATGACAGGCATGGGGCCGGCGGTGATACGGTCAGGCATTATGGCTATGCTGGTGCTTATGGCAGTGCAACTAGGTCGGGAAAGGGACTGGCCTAGCGCTTTGGCCCTGGCGGCACTGGTTATTTTATTGTTTGACCCTTCCGCTCTGTATGAAATAGGCTTTCAATTGTCCTTTGCCGCTACCTGGGGCATATTGTACCTGATGCCGTTGCTTGGTGAGTTGCTGGTGGGGCGCTGGGGATGGCCACGCTGGCTGGGCATGTCGCTCGGAGTGACTATTGCTGCCCAATTAGCTACTCTGCCTCTGTTGGTTTATTATTTCAACCTGGTTACTCCGGTAGCTCCACTGGCAAATTTAGTGCTTGTGCCGCTGGTGGGGATGATTATGCTGCTGGGGTTTGTTGGTTCAGTGGTCGGCCTTGTTTTTTTGCCTGCTGCTATGCTCATTAACGCGGGCACAGGGGTACTGATTGAATTTTTTATTGGTTTGGCGCACCTGTTTAGTCTTTTACCCGGTGGGTCGTCTTATGTGGCTACGCCCCCCTGGTATGCAGTGACCCTTTGGTATGTAGGCCTGGTTGGTTTGGTGGAAATAATCAGCGGTCGGCTAGCCCCGCCACCGGTTGTACCCTTATCTCTATATTTGCTGAACGGCCAAGACCGGTGGAATAGATTGGTCTCTACTGGAACCGCAATTATGTTAATGCTAATTATAATCTGGCCATGGAACGGTACGTGTAGTCAATTGCAGGTGCATTTTATTGATGTAGGCCAGGGCGATAGTATTCTGGTTCGTTTCCCCGGAGGACGTACCATGCTGGTGGATGCAGGAGGACGCTTGGGGGATCTAGATGAGGGGCGGGGAGTGGGGGATACAATTGTTGTACCATATCTACATCGTCTAGGTATGGATAAACTGGATGTGTTGGTTGTTACCCACCCGCACGGTGACCACGCTGGTGGCGTGCCGCCAGTAATGGAAAAATTGCGCGTTGGCGCACTGGTGCTTTCGGGTGCTCCGGGCTATGCAGAACTGCTGGAGCAGGTAGAGCCACTTGACGTTCCTGTTTACCGAGTTGGTAGGGGCCAGTCTCTACAGATTGACGAAGCGGTGGAAGTAATTGTGCTGGCACCCGCTGGAAAAATACCTAAAAGTGCAGTGGAGGATCTTAATAACGTCTCTCTGGTACTGCGCTTGGATTACGGTCAGGTGTCTTTTTTGTTAACCGGAGACATAGAAGAAGAAGCCCAGCAAGTTTTGCTGAGCAGCGGGGCGGAACTGCAGGCTGATGTACTTAAAGTTCCGCATCACGGTAGCCGTTTTTTTGAGCCTGAATTTATTAGTGCGGTAGATCCAGACTATGCCGTTATTCAGGTGGGTAAAAACAACCGGTTTGGGCATCCGGCCCGGGATATGCTGGAGGTATTAGCTAGCACCGGGGCTGAAGTTTTGCGCAATGACCGGGACGGGGCGGTGCTGTTTACCACTGACGGCCAGGATATAACGGTACGAACAGCCAGGTAAGTAAGATAATTTTTATACATAATTGTTTATTATTATTTCCACTATATTAATACTGTCTTAATATGCTTAATTGCTCAAACTATGGATGGGGGCAGGTATGCGGCCGCCCCGCCCTACAAAATTTGCGGAAGAAAAGCGATGCACCGGCATCACCGGAGCTCGGCCTAATAGACCACCGAATTCAACACTATCGCCTACTTGTTTGCCTGGTGCTGGAATTATGCGCACAGCGGTGGTTTTTTGGTTAATCATACCAATAGCCATTTCATCTGCGATAATGGCGGATATAGTTTCTGCTGGTGTATCGCCGGGCACGGCAATCATATCGAGGCCAACTGAGCACACGCAGGTCATAGCCTCCAATTTGTCTAGATGTAATGCTCCTTCCTCCACTGCCCGGATCATGCCTGCGTCCTCACTCACCGGTATAAAAGCACCTGACAGCCCGCCTACATACGACGAGGCCATCGCGCCGCCTTTTTTCACTGCATCATTTAAAAGAGCCAGCGCTGCAGTTGTGCCGTGGGTGCCGCAGCGTTCCAGTCCCATGGCCTCCAGTATTTCGGCCACGCTGTCTCCGATGGCTGGGGTAGGGGCCAGGGAAATGTCTACGATGCCAAAGGGCACATCCAGGCGTGCGGCGGCAGTACGTCCAACCAGCTCGCCCATACGAGTAATTTTAAAGGCAGATGTTTTTACGGTTTCAGCTAAGGTGCCGAAATCGCTGCCTTTAACTCGTTCCACTGCCCGCTTTACTACTCCCGGGCCGCTTACACCTACATTGATTACTGATTCAGGCTCGCCTATGCCATGAAAGGCTCCGGCCATAAAGGGGTTGTCCTCCGGCACATTGGCGAAAACCACCAGTTTAGCGCAGCCCAGCCCGTCCCGATCGGCAGTACGCTGGGCTATATCTTTGATTATCCGCCCCATTAGGGCAACAGCATCCATGTTAATACCCGCCTTGGTGGTGGCCACGTTTACTGAGGCGCATACCCGTTCAGTTATATCCAGGGCGCTGGGGATGGAGTCCAATAGTTTTTGGTCGCCCCTGGTAATGCCCTTGTGCACTAGGGCTGAAAAACCGCCGATAAAGTTGACCCCTACTTCGGCTGCAGCCCGGTCTAGCGTTTCGGCAAAGAGCAGGAAATTGTCGGTGCGGCTACTCTCGGCCACTAGTGATATGGGAGTGACTGATATGCGCTTGTTCACTATCGGTATACCGAATTCCCTGGCGATTTCCTCACCCACTGGTACTAAATTGCCGGCCAGTCGGGTGATTTTATCGTAAATTTTTTGGCAGGCGGCCCGAGGGTTGGTATCGGCACAGTCGCGTAGGCTGATGCCCAGGGTGATTGTACGGATGTCTAGGTGTTCCTCTTGGACCATAGTAATGGTTTCCATTATTTCCTGTAAGGTGAGCAACTTAAGACCCCCCCTTTCTATAGCCTGTGCATAAATTTAAAAGCGTCTTCATGCTGGGCGTCTATCCTTACATCCAGTTCAGCTCCTTTTGCTGCTAGGCGGTCCTTCAGCATGGACAGGTCAAGTCTGCTGTTTTCACTGTCGACAATTAGCACCATCACTAAAAATTCTTGCATGATGGTCTGGCTGATGTCCAATATATTGAAGTTATTGGCAGCCAATATGCCGGTAACCCCGGCAATGATGCCTACCCGGTCGGGGCCGATAACGGTGATAATAATCCGTTTGCCCCTGTTTTCATCATTTTCCAAATATTTCATAGTTATCTCTCCTCGTTAATCACAAATTGCTACTGCGCGTATTGGTGCACCATCTGCATCCGCAAATTTTAGTGGCCAGCAGCACAGAGTGAATATTTGCCCCACTAAACCGGCCAGGTTGGTTAAGTTTTCTAAAATTAAAATTTGGTGTTCAAGCAATATTTTATGTACGATAAAGTTGGTGGCACCGGCCAGGTCTATGGATATGGCGTCGGTACCTACTCCCTTAATACCTAAGCCCGCTAAGTAGCTGGCCGTTTCCGTAGAGGGTGCCGGGAAGCCGGTAAAAAATGCAGAAGTACCCCATTTATGATACCACCCGGTGTAAAAAATAACAAAGTCAATACTATTCGGCAGAGATAAGTTTATGCTATTTTTGGCTAAATCGGGAATATGAGATACGTCCAGCACCGTGGCCTTACCATAAAAATATTCCGTCGGCAGGGTATCCAGAGTATTGCCGTCGGTTAATATATGAGCCGGAGCGTCAATGTGGGTGCCGGTGTGGGAATAAATGGATAATGCTTTTTCCCGGTAACCGTCCTTGGCTATGCTGCATGCCTCTGAGATCTGCGGCGGTGCAGTGCCCGGGTATACCGGCATATCCGGCTTGATAGTATGAGTTAGGTCGATAAATTGCATTTGTACACCGTCCTATTTTATATTAAAAATATATCAACATACTTATCGGTAATTTGTGGTATAATAACTGGAAGTATTTATGGAGGTCTTACTTGCAAAGTAACAAAACAATGAGATGAACCATTTAAATACAGTTAAATCATTGGTGGTTCCGTCAAGATTAAATATCCTTGGAGCTACGACAGTGACTTCAAGGATTTTAGTACCCCATCATGATGTAAGCTAAACCTTGCTAGACGAGGCAATCGGGTCAGATTGCAGATTTCTTCTATAATGTTAAAAGGCGACAACAGGATTGTCAAGGCTGTATGGTCAAACCAAGCACTTGTCTGGGAGGTTATCATGAAAACTGCTTACTTTGATTGTTTTTCTGGGGTCAGCGGTGATATGTGTCTGGGCGCACTGGTGGACGCGGGGGTGGATTTTAATCATTTGTGTCGTGGTATTGCAGGACTTGCCATTGATGGTTATGTATTACGACGGGAGCAGGTGATCCGGGGCGGCATCGCTGCTGAGAATATTGTCGTAGAGGTATCTGCCGCAGAGCAACCAGTCCGCCGTCTGCCTGATATTGAACACATTATAATGAACAGTGATTTGCCAGAAGCGGTAAGGCATAAAAGCAGGCAGGTATTTCAAACACTGGCCTGGGCGGAGGCCAGGGTGCACAGAACTACTCCTGACCAAGTTCACTTTCACGAAATTGGCGCGGTGGATGCCATAGTTGATGTGGTAGGCACAGTGCTGGGACTTCAACTGCTGGGTGTTCAAGCAGTACATGTTTCTACAATGCCGCTGGGCTCCGGTTTTATTCACTGTCAGCACGGTATCATACCTGCTCCTGCCCCGGCTACGCTGGAGATTTTGTCGGGGGTTAACTTGCCGGTATCTGATGCCGGTATACAGATGGAAACAGTTACTCCCACCGGGGCTGCACTCATGGCCACGTTATCTGAAGGGCAGGTGGGTTTGCCCAACATGACAATTGAGCGGGTCGGTTACGGCTCGGGTAAACGGGAGTATGAACGGCCTAATTTATTAAGGTTAGTGGTCGGGGATATGGTATAACATAACTTCCCAATGTTAAAATTTGACGAATTAAGTCAATAAAATCACTTTTTTCAATGTGCAGTAAGAAACTAGACGAAGCATGTAACTTTTAGTATAATGTATCAAGCAGGTTTTGTGGGAGATGCTTTTTCTGCACAAGCCTATTTTTTTACTTAAATGTATACAGGTTACACATCAGGTGTTCGGGTATTCAGGCTGTTAATTATTTCGGTTAAAGTTACGAACGTTTAACCGGTGCAATTGGACATGCATTGGTTTATGCGAGGTGAATTAATGCACATTCACATTAAGGATATGTTACACAAATTAGGTGTTCCCAAAGACTAGGTGTGTTTAGTGTGCTGTTTGATGGCAGGCATCAAACAATTGATTAATACTGCTAGTAACGGGGAAAATGATATTTATTTTCCCGCCGGTGGGGGGTGGTTGATATGGCTACCGGAAAAGACAATAGTGATAAGGATGTTCCCTTTAATTTGGGATACAAAATATGGTTGGAAAAAGACGGCGGTATTCAAGGGGATGGATTTTTTCAAATACTTGAGCATATTAAACAAACCGGTAGCATTGCCGGGGCAGCTACAGCTATGAGTATGTCATACCGTACAGTATGGGGAAAAATTAAAACCGTGGAAAAAAAGTGGGGCATACCGCTGGTAATTACTAAGGTTGGTGGGGAAACAGGCGGTGGTGCAAGTTTAACACCAGATGCAGAACGTATGCTGGCAAGTTTTTATCACTTTAGGGAACAAGTGGATAAAGAGATACACAGAATTTTTAATAGCGTTTTTAAAGTTTAATTTTTTTCATATACGTTATGGTTTATAGAACATATTGGATGCGAACTTCTTAATATAAGAGTGGGATTGTTTTTTTCTGAAAGGACCGGTAATCCATTATGGATATGATTTGGGAAGGGTTGACCAGGGCTTTACAAATGCTGTTGTCTGGTGATCCGGTAGTGCTGCAGATTACCTGGTTTACTTTACGGGTTTCAGGCACGGCAACTTTAATAAGCTTATTAATAGGGATTCCTTTGGGGCTCTTCCTAGCATTCAAGGTATTTCCTGGTCGCGGCATCGTAGTAAGTTTTGTGAACATGGGCATGGGACTACCCCCCGTGGTGGTTGGCCTGTGGGTCAGCCTGTTTCTATGGCGTTCCGGTCCTCTGGGATTTTTGGATCTGATATATACCCCTACGGCCATCATAATTGCTCAGGCTGTTATTGCTTCCCCTATTGTAACAGGTTTTAGTATGGCAGCCATTGCACAGCTGAATCCTAAAATCAGGCTGCAAATATTAGCTCTGGGGGCGTCCCGCTGGCAGCTTTACTGGCTGCTCATTAAGGAGACCCGTTTAGGGTTGCTGGCGGCAGTTATCGCCGGTTTCGGCGGGGTGGTTTCCGAGGTGGGTGCGGCCATGATGGTTGGTGGTAATATTCTGGGGCAGACCCGTACATTGACCACCGCTACTGTTATGGAGGTCAACAAGGGTAATTTTGATATCGGTATCGCCCTTAGTGTTATCCTATTAACGCTTGCTTACACGGTTACGTTTATCTTAACTGTGCTGCAGCAAAGGGGCCGTTATTAGCTGGCGATTTTATAATATAAAGAAGGTGTAATAATGCAGGATAGATTCCAGCGACAAATTAATTATCTACGTATTTCGCTTACCGACCGCTGCAACCTGCGTTGCGTTTATTGTATGCCCCCCGAAGGGATTCAATGGTTACCGCATAATGAAATATTAACTATAGAAGAAATACTCACCGTGGTAAAAGCCGGGGTAGAAGTGGGGATTAGAAAAATTCGTCTCACCGGTGGGGAGCCGTTGGTTCGTCGTGGTATTGTTGACTTAATTAAAAGATTAAATGATATTCCAGAAATAGACGATATAGCTTTAACTACTAATGGTATGCTGCTGGGTGACGTGGCCGGCGATTTGAAAACTGCAGGGCTAAGACGGGTGAATGTAAGTTTAGACACTTTAAAGCCAACTAGATTTAAGCGAATTACCCGGAGGGGTGATTTGGATGTTGTGATGCGCAGTATCAATACTGCTTTTGAGTACGGTCTTGAGCCGGTCAAAATAAATACAGTGGCGATTCGGGGCTTTAATGATGATGAGTTAGTTGATTTGGCTAAGTTAACTCTGGAAAAGCCATTGCACGTCCGGTTTATTGAATTAATGCCAATTGGTACTTCTGATGACTGGTCCCATATAAGGTTTATTTCCTCTCAGGAAATTAGGGAATTAATCAGCAAATCTCTGGGTAATCTGGAGGATGTAAAGAAAGTTACAGGCAGTGGTCCAGCTCGCTATTGCCGTGTGCCTGGTGCCCCGGGTACGGTTGGCTTTATTTCTGCAGTAAGCAATCATTTTTGTGCTACATGTAATCGTATGCGCTTGACGGCTTCGGGCCAATTGCGGCCTTGTTTGTTCAGTGGCCGGGAAGTTGACTTGAAACAGATGCTGAGGTCCGGTGCCGGTCACGATGAACTGGTCCGCATATTCCAAGAGGCGATTATGTCCAAACCGAACAGTCATGATTTGACAGCTAGCTGGGAGAAGGACGACCGGATTATGTCCCAAATCGGAGGTTGATGAACTTATGAGCGATAATGGCTACCAGGGATTAAATCATTTTGATGCCAGTGGCGCGGCTAGGATGGTGGATATCAGTGACAAGGATGAAACCGTGCGTGTGGCAGTAGCTCAGGGTGAGGTACTTATGCAGCCTGCAACGCTGGATTTAGTGGCCAGGGGCGGGATGGCTAAAGGTGATGTGCTGGGTGTGGCACGGGTTGCCGGTATTATGGCGGCTAAGGAGACGGGGCGATTCATTCCAATGGCTCATCCCATAACCTTGACCGGGGTGAATGTTGATTTTAGAATTGTGCAGCCCGACCGGGTGCAAATTC
This sequence comes from Desulfoscipio geothermicus, assembly GCA_016841905.1. Lineage (GTDB taxonomy): Bacteria > Bacillota > Desulfotomaculia > Desulfotomaculales > Desulfallaceae > Sporotomaculum > Sporotomaculum geothermicum_C. The sequence continues at coordinate 9,814 of JAENYF010000054.1, forward strand.
AGGCTCGGGTACGCACCACTGGTAAGACAGGAGTGGAGATGGAAGCTCTGACTGCAGTTACCGTGGCTGGTTTGACCATTTATGATATGTGTAAAGCGATTGACCGGGGGATGGTGTTAGGACAGGTAAGGTTAGTGCATAAAAGCGGTGGTAAAAGCGGCACGTATGAAAAAGATGGTGAACAGGTCTGGGGTATGTTGTAACGGTTTGCATCAGCCCCAGAAAGGAGATGCGCAAAAAGAATATCGACAATTGTGAACTGCTGACCGAGCACTGGTTGGAAGTAGACACTCATGCCGGTCCATAGCACTACCAGGTTAGTATACTGGTTAATTGTGCCAAAAATGCTCGATGTTGGCTTAGACGTCAACCCGGCGATTTTGCCGAAAATATTACTCTGTCGGTATTAATTAGGTTGACCTGCCCATTGGCACAAAATTATCCTAATGGTGATAAGAACCTGGGCGGGGTTATCCAGGTGTGCATGTAACCGTTTACGAGCAGTGGCTGGATGACGAAATTTTTGGACACTAATTGTACTTTATGACCTGGTGTTAGACATAACCGATGACTTTACCGCCCGTTGGCTGATTAACCTGGCTTGTGTTGAAATGCATAAGCTTTATATTTTCGATAATGTCTTAATGTCTTAGGGTATACCGGTAAGCCATGGCCATATTACCCGGACAGGGGCCTTGTTTGGCCTGCATGTACAGAGATATGCTTGACCAAGACACCTATGTCTTGCGAGCAAACAGGTGTTTAAGGGTAGTGCCCGGTATAATCGCTGCGGTGGAGGTTGCTGAAACGGTTAAGGTGCTCCTGGGTATCGGAGGGCCGTTGTTAGGACGTTTGTTTTCATATAATGTTTGCTCAATGCAGTTTTGTACTGTTCACGTAAGCCGCGATTCGTCTTGCCCTGTTTGCGGTACCTGAAAAGAAGGTTAGCGGGATATGGGTTTGGATTAGAGAACGGTGGTAATTTTTTATGAAGTATTTTGTTGATTTTTTAGCTGAGCTTAAAAAAGGTAATATCTCACCGGTTTACCTGCTTTATGGTCCGGAAAGCTATTTACGTGACCAGGCCATTGAACGTCTTAAGAAATACGTTTTACCCCCGGGAGGGGAACAATTAAACTATGATGTGCTGGACGGCTCGACAATGTCAGGGCAGGAAATTGTTACTATTGCAGTTAGTACTTCTTTTTTAGCAGGGCGGCGGCTGGTGTTGGTGCGTAGCCCGAAACTATTTGAGGCGAAAGCAGAAAAAAACGAGCAAGATATCAAGCATCTTTTGGATTATTTAGCTTATCCTTATGCTGGTACCTGTCTGGTATTTGAAACCGCTCAAAACGTAGACAAGCGGAAAAAAATTTATAAGGAAACTGCCCGGGCAGGCCGGGCTATTGAATTTACCTTGCTGAAGCCAGCCGATCTTACTAAATGGCTGGCCAAGCGGGCTCGTGAGGAAGCCTGTGATATTGGACGTGAAGCCGTGGGAGAATTGCTGGCCCGTTGCGGTCGTGATATGTATACTCTATATCACGAAATGGAGAAACTAGTAAGCTATACGGGGCCAGGGAAAACTATTAGCCTGGAGACGGTCCGGCAGATGGTTGCTGCCCGGCTGGAGGATAGTATCTTCGAAGTCGTTGATGCTATTGGGGGGAAAAATTATGTACGAGCGTTGTCCGGTATCCGAAATCTACTGCTGCACAAACAGCAACCTCAGCAGATTATTGGTATGGTGGCCAGGCAATTCAGACTGATTTTACAGGTGCAGGGGCTAGCCCAGGAGGGCAAGTCCCGGGAGCAGATCATTGCCACCCTTAAATTGCACCCCTTTGTATATACAAAAATTTATGCGCAGCGCAAAAACTTTTCGGCGGGGCAGTTGGTTAAGGCCTTAAACAATCTTACCGAGTTGGATTATGCGCTAAAAACCGGCCGGGCTGATTTTTATCCTGCTATGGAAACATTTATTATAAAAATATGTGCTTAAAATAAATTAACCACCCATGTTTGTTTAACTGGGTGGTAGTCTTTTAACCGGCGATATTTTTATTGAAGAATTTAGTCAGGCGGGATTTTTGGCGAGCTGCGGTATTCCTGTGCAATACACCCTTGGTAGCCGCCTTATCTATAATAACAAGTGCCCGGCGTAATTTCATTTGTGCGTCTTCTTTGTTTTCAGAAACCATTGCTTCATGGAAACGGCGTATCGCAGTACGAACCGTTGATTTTATATGCCGGTTGCGCTCGGTGCGTTTTTTGGTAATTAGCACTCGCTTGGCAGCAGATTTAATATTAGGCATTTTTTCACCTCCCAACAGCGTCAATTTTACCATGTGCTTAAAAAAAATGCAAGCTCCGCCTGGTATACAGGCGGGTTTTTTGGTTAATTATAATTATAGTATTTAGAAAAGGAGGTGAGACATAAATGTCGCAATGGATTGGACTAGCCGTTCGTTTTGTTGTTTCAGCACTTGTATTAATAGTTGTTAGCTGGCTGGCCCCAGGTTTTGTCGTGCGTGGCGGTTTTACGGGTGCTTTGATTGCCGCTGCTGTGATTGCAGTGCTGGGCTATGTTGCTGAAGCACTGCTGGGTGACCGAATTTCACCTCAGAATCGCGGTATCGTGGGTTTTCTTACTGCAGCAGTGGTAATTTACCTGGCGCAATTTATTATACCCGATATGCTTAGTGTCAGCTTGGTGGGAGCATTAATTACAGCTTTCGTGGTCGGGCTGATCGATGCCGTAGTACCTACGGTGTTGCGCTGATTGGCCAAGTTATTGGTGCAATATACAGGCTAGATTAATGAATGACCTTACCGGTTTTTCAAGTGCCCGTACGTAACAAGTTAAACCCCGCCGTGAAAAACGGCGGGGTTTAACTTGTTAATAGGCTTGAACAATTAAAAAAACACATATGGTAATAAAATCCCTCACTAGGACATAGTAATAGACAAGTCATCAGCTGTATAGGTTTAAGAAGCACGGCTTTTTCCGTATATTTAGATATTACCGTAATTTTAGTGTAGCAGTCGCTATGTGTATGACGGTATGATTTAAGGTATGTTACTGTATATATTTGGAGCTAAATCACTGTTTAGAAGAAGGGTAAGCTGAAGGAGGGGAATAATGTACCCTGTATATAACGATCACTATCGCTATCGCAGGTATGGACCACGAGTTAGATTCAAACCAGTCTTATACTTGGTATTATTTATGGTGCTGGCAATAATATTGATTAATTGTTTGGTCGTCTTGTTCCCTGTTTTGTCTAAGGTCGGGCAAGGATTATTGAATCTGCTGCTTGCTTGGAGTGATCGCGATCCCCGTGGTATTATTCGAGTGGCAGTACCTGTGATGGCCTGGTCGGGCAGCCAGGAGGATGTCCTTCAGGTGGCCGGGACGGGTGTCTTGGCAGCTCCACTGGCGCGGTTATTTAGCCTAGACCAGCAACGTCCGATGCAACTTTTGGCCTACCAAATGCCTCTGCTGGCTGAGGTAGTAAAGCCTGAAGAACCAACTGCTTTGGTTGCGGCACCAGAGCTGGAGCCAGTGCTTGATCAGGAGGCCGCGCAACCTCCGCAGTCTCTTTCGGCACAAAGTCTAGTGGCAATTTATAATACTCATACCGGTGAAACATATGCCCTTACCGATGGGATGGAGCGGCTTACCGCTAAGCGAGGTGGTGTGGTCAAAGTAGCTGAGGCGCTGGAAGATGAGCTGGAAAAAAAATATGGTGTGCGGGTAGCACGCTCCGATGTCATTAATGATACCAACTACAACAGTTCCTATACAATCTCCCAGGGAACTTTGCAAAAACTACTCGAAGAAAACCCCGCGGTGCAGGTGGTTTTGGATATTCACCGTGACGCAGGTAAACCCAGGAAAGACAGTCTAGTCATCGTGGACGGGCAGCAGGTAGCCCCTGTGTTGATCATCGTTGGTTCCGATGCCCGGTCGCCTTTCCCCACCTGGCGGCAAAACTACAGTTTTGCCCAGGAGTTGGCCGCTGAAATTGATAAACAGTATCCCGGGCTGTGCCTGGGTGTTCGCATTAAAGAGGGACGCTATAACCAGTTTTTGCACCCCCGAGCTGTTCTATTGGAAATGGGCAGCGTTAGTAACTCGACAGAGGAGGCAGTTGCTGCCGCGCGAATGCTAGCTGGGCCTGTGGCGGAGATGGTTAAACGAAATTTAGATAGTGAATAGCATAGAAAAGCTTTTTTTGGTAAATATTCGTAATAAACTATGTATGCGGTGAGGATATGCAAACAACAAGCAAATCTATGCTAGTCATGATGGGTATATGCATTGGCATGATTTTTTTTAGCCTTAATATTGCCCTCAATAATTTTAATCGTCTGGTGGATCCAGAACAACCGCTAACGCTGCTAAATTGGCGTACCGCAGAAGATGAATTGGAAATTAGTTTATTGGGCGAAACCCTGCTCATATCTCTGGACAGCAGTACGTGGCTGATTAATGCTTGTCAAAAGGTGGGTGAGCAGGCTGGTGAATTATTTAGTATTGACCGGGAGGAAATCCTTCATCGTCTGGCCCCGGTGCAGCAAAAAGCACGGGAAATCACGGGCTGGCCATAAGTGGGTAGGGGGCCTTAAGCAACTGTTCTTCAACGTGTGGCGGCTAAAACAAAAAAATTGCCTGAAGCCAGTAATAACGCTCTTTGCCTGAATACAAATTTTAAGTCATCAGGAGAACGAGGTCGCTTAAAGATTAGAATTTGTTATCCGGAAGCTCATCATAACCCTTGTAGATAATCTATTGTTGGTAGTATGGGGTTGATAAGCTAGCGGATAAACTCAGGTAAAAGGCGTTTTTCTGTTTATTCATATGATACCTTTGCGGGAATCAATATAACTAACGGCTAAATAATAACAGTTTAGTCATGCTATAATAGATAACAAGCATGCCATTATAGCATGACTAGTTGACGTGGAATTGTAAAAAGGTTTGGAAAAACAGCCGGTCCAGTTTGGGGGCTATAACAATTAGATATCCCCATCCTTAATGGGTTATGATAGAAAGATAATAGAAGCCAAGAGGGAGTGTTGTAATGTTGGTAATTGATCGATTTGAAGGGGAGTATGCTTTAATCGAGTATAAACGGAGGATATTTCATATCCCCAAAGTACTGGTGCCAAAGAGCGCCAGGGCAGGCGATGTAATCAACATTCAAATCACAGTTGATCAGGAAGCTACTCAACAAAGAAAACAATTCATTGTTCAGCTCGCCGAGCAAGTTGGGGAAAAATAGAGTCACAGTTTCGATAAACTGACACGTTGGGTCTGTTATTTTGTACCTGTATTATTTGTACCAGTGGTAATAATACGTTCGTGACTACTCAAACAGGGCAGCAGGGCAATGCCCGGATAGTTTTTCCGGCCAGCTAACGTGCATTAAATGTAGGGCGACCGTATTTCAATTCTGCTGCTCAATAACTTAAATACGCTTAACGATGGTGGACAGATTATATAAACTAAGCTGGGTAGCCAATACCAAACCCGAGGTTTGGTTTAAGACTAAGGTAGAAATTGTGGCTGCCGATAACAGGTTAATAATACAGTACTCTGATGCCTTTTTTAAAGGTTCTTTTAACCTTTACGGGCAAATGCTATAATATTGTAAGCTGACCTTTTAAGGAGAGAGGAATTACCGTTGGATATTAGACAGGATCATATTCGTAATTTTTGTATCATTGCCCATATTGATCATGGCAAATCAACCTTGGCGGACAGGCTGTTAGAATACACCGGTGCTCTGACCCAGCGGGAAATGTCCGAACAGGTACTGGATAATATGGAATTGGAGAGAGAACGGGGCATAACCATTAAGTTGCGGGCTGTGCGCCTGAATTACCGGGCAAGAGATGGGCAGGAATATGCCCTTAACCTAATTGATACGCCGGGGCATGTTGATTTTACCTATGAAGTGTCCCGCAGCCTGGCCTCCTGTGAGGGGGCTCTGCTGGTGGTGGATGCTGCTCAAGGTATAGAAGCCCAGACGCTGGCGAATGTTTACCTGGCTATAGACCACGATTTGGAAATAATTCCTGTGATTAATAAGATAGATTTGCCGTCGGCTGACCCTGAGAGGGTTAGAAATGAAATTGAAGAGATTATCGGGCTGGATGCTCAAGACGCTGTACTAACCTCAGCTAAGACCGGTGAAGGTATCGAGGAGATATTAGAGGCCATTGTGCAAAGAATACCCCCACCCTTGGGTGATGAAACAACCATGCTGCAGGCACTGATTTTTGATTCCCATTACGATTCTTATAAGGGTGTCATTGCCTATTTCAGAGTGATGGAAGGGCAGCTGGCCAAAGGCATGCCCATTAAAATGATGGCCATCGGCAAGGAGTTTGAGGTCAATGAAGTAGGAGTCTTTAAGCCTGCCCCAACCTTAGTTGATGAACTGCGGGCTGGTGAGGTGGGCTTTTTAGCTGCCAGTATTAAAAACGCCCGTGATTGCCGGGTTGGGGATACCATCACAAGTGCCAACCGACCCGCCGTTGCTCCGCTGTCGGGCTACCGCCAAGTTAAGCCGATGGTATATTGCGGACTTTATCCTGTGGAGTCCAATGAATATGGTGATTTGCGGGATGCGCTGGATAAGCTAAAGCTTAATGATGCTTCCTTGGTTTACGATGCTGAGACCTCCGAAGCGCTGGGTTTTGGTTTCCGCTGTGGCTTTCTGGGACTTTTACATATGGAGATTATCCAGGAACGGCTGGAGCGGGAATATGGGCTGGGCCTGATTACCACCGCCCCCAGCGTAAGGTACCGGGTAAATACTACAGCTGGAGAAACACAGGAAATTGATAATCCTAGCCTGATGCCTCCCAGCGGTAGTATTGTGTCGGTGGAGGAGCCTTTTGTGGCAGCTACGATTATGGTGCCCCAGGAATTTGTTGGGGCGGTGATGGAGCTTAGCCAGGAACGCCGGGGTGTATACAAGGATATGGTGTACTTGAGCCAGAGCCGGGTGATGGTTAAATACGACCTGCCCCTGAGCGAAATTATCTTTGATTTTTTTGACCAGCTAAAATCCCGTACCAAGGGCTACGCATCTCTGGATTATGAATGGGACGGTTTTAGGCAGTCTAAGCTGGTAAAAATGGATATTTTAGTTAATGAGGAACCACTGGATGCCTTGAGCTTTATTGTGCACCAGGATAAATCCTACCAGCGGGGCAGAGCTCTGGTAGAAAAACTAAGGAGTCTGATTCCCCGCCAACTATTTGAAGTGCCCATCCAGGCTGCTATCGGCAGTAAGGTGATCGCCCGGGAAACGGTGCGGGCCCGCCGCAAGGACGTGCTGGCTAAGTGCTACGGGGGCGACATCACACGTAAACGCAAGCTGCTGGAAAAGCAAAAAGAAGGAAAAAAGCGGATGAAGCAGGTGGGCAGCGTGGAAATACCTCAGGAAGCGTTTATGGCTGTGTTGAACATTGGTGAAGATAAGAAATAAGAGGTGGGCAGGATATGCTATTTTTTAAGATATTTGGACAATCTCATGGATAAGACAAGCGTCAATGCTGCAAGTAAGGAAATACGTCGTCAAGTGGATCACATGCTTCTGGAAATAGTAGTTTGGGCAGACGCCGAGTGCCTCAAGGTTTGGCGGGTAGTCAAGGAATACCTCAAGCAGTACGCTGTTAAGAAACGGCTTTTCAGCTGCTGGCGAGAAATACTGGGGGGGCAAGGCGTTGCTTAAAAATGTTTGGCACAGTGCCTTATATATTCACGTCCCCTTTTGTGTACGCAAGTGCCGGTACTGTGACTTTGTTTCTTATCCATATAATGAATCTAATGCCCGACTTTATGTAACCGGTCTGCGCCGAGAGATGGAGTTTCGGGTGGGGGACAAGCATGAAAAACGGTGGCCTTTGTCCACCGTTTTTATCGGTGGGGGGACCCCTACCTGTTTATCAACAGAACTGCTTTTGGAAATAATAACTCTCATAAAAGGGCATTATAATTTATCGTCAGGTGTTGAATTTACTATTGAAGCTAATCCTGGTACTGTTGATGCCGATAAGCTCTCCGCTCTGCGTCTGGCCGGGGTTAACCGTCTCAGTCTGGGGGCCCAGGCTTGCACTGAGTCTACGCTCAGCATCCTGGGGCGTATACATACCCATGAGCAAACGGTGTCGGCAGTGTGGCAGGCTAGGGAGGCAGGCTTTGACAATATCAACTTGGACCTTATTTTTGAGGTGCCTGGGCAAACCCTCACCGAATGGGAGCGCTGCTTGGAACAGGTAATAGATTTAGCGCCAGAACATGTTTCAGCCTATGGCCTTCAATTGGAAGAGGGCACGCTGTTAAAGGAGCAGGTGGATAGAGGACTTTTACAACCCTGTGCGGAAGAGGATGGTCTGAACATGTACCAGGCAGCTGTTGACATATTACAGGCAGCCGGCCTGGAGCAATATGAGATATCCAATTTTGCTCGGCTTAATAAACAATGCCGTCATAACCTGGTCTATTGGAAAAATGAAGACTACCTGGGGCTGGGACCGGCAGCCCACTCCCGCCTAGGGAGAGTGCGCATGTCGAACGAGGCTAATTTGACTGACTACACGACTAGGCTAAATGCCGGAACTCTGCCGGTTACTTGGTATGAAGACATTACTCAGGAAAATGATATCTTTGAAACTATTTTTTTAGGACTGCGCATGACTGGAGGGCTGGATCTGAAGCGTTTCAAACAGCGGTTTGGCCTATTGCTTAATGAGGTGTACCCTGGTCTTGTGGAATCATTGGTAGATAAGGGACAGCTGGAGCTTCGGGGTAATCATTTGTGCTTAACCCCGGCCGGTTTGCTGTTGGCCAATGCGGTGATGTGTGAGTTTGCACCGGTGGTGAATATTCTTGACAAATCAAACCACTAGTGCTATGTTTTTATTGAGTGTTAGCACTCAATTTGGGAGAGTGCTAACAAGGAGGTGTCACAAATGACCCTTGACGCCAGGAAAAAAAATGTGTTAATGGCCATAGTGCAGGATTACATTGCC
>JAENYF010000055.1 GCA_016841905.1 Desulfoscipio geothermicus
CATCCCCCCCTTTTAGAATTGGAATATGCGACACACACCACCCAACTGAACCGGTAGGAAAACCAACTGCAAAAGTCTGCCGCAATTTTTTTACTAATGAACACAAGAGCTGGATAGCATGAATTATACCAGTGAATTATGCCCAAGATATTCAATTCAAAAATTCATGCATAAACCCAATTGCTCCAAATGTCGGCTTCTAGTTTAACCTAGATGACAATAAGTTAAAAGACTTCATCAAACAATACTGGTGTAGTCTTAATTACCAAGGAGCTGTGCCCAATGGTTGTACATTGCTACATCAGTTATGCAAAATGGCACGCATATGTTTACGCCTTTTATAATACTTGCATCCTTACCGGCACCTAGTTTCTATTTACCGACATACCTATAGTGTTTGTCCATAACTATACTATAAGGCAATTAGGAATTTTCCAAAATCACTTAAAAGCATGGATACAAGGTTACTTGTGGGTGAATCAGGTGTTAATCCTTTTTGGGTAATCCTAGGATTCTGTCCATTAATTCGATTCTTAACTCAACGACATCTCTTCACTCTGTAATGGCTCTGGCACCATATCACTAGTTTCAACCAAACTTAGTAAAACATCTTATAGGCTTTCTGTTAATGGCACTGTCCCCCTAGTCGCCGGCATACGCTGCCTGCCATTACGTTATGTTCAATCCACAGGAAATTTTAGCTACCATGAGCATCTGGGGCAATTGCTGACCTACACCTAACCGCAGAGGCACTCTCCCAAGTCGGTTTCTTCATACGTCCATTACTATTTGCTCCCACTCCGAATTGTAGCTATTCTTATGCTACCCTAAATTTTCAAATTTATCCTTAGCTCAACACAATTTTTACTTTTACTGGACACTTTATAGCTTAGATATTATGAAATTTTGTGCAATACGGTCTCCTCAGTCAACCAATACTAATAAGGGTGAAACAGGGATTAACCTTTTTAGGCTATTTAAATGTTGACAGAGTTACCAACAAGAATTAAAATCTATATAGAGTTTACTGAAAATATATAAAAAATATCACCCTTAGAGTGATGTTACAGATTATATGGTAGAACAATTTAATTATTATAACTAAAGTAATTTTTATGATAAAACGTGAAATTTTTCACCCAAAGAAAAGCTATTTAATAATGTACACTAATAATCGATTAGCCTGTCAACTAGCAACGTGTAAATCATGTAAAAAGGAGGAATCGTATAGTGTCCCAGATTAGGATTATGATCGTAGACGATCACCCAATGATTAGGGAAGGCCTAGCTACCATGCTTGCAACATGTGATGACATAGACATCGTCGGTGCATGCGAAAGCGGAGATGAGGCCAATATACATGCCCCCCTAATGCAACCCGATATTATCCTGATGGATATAAAAATGAAAGGCACTAATGGTATAGACGCTGCAAAGCAGATATTAAAAAACTTCCCACAAATTAAAATCATCTTCCTTACTGTTTTTGAAGATGCGGAATTTATGCGTCAGGCTCTACAGGTCGGTGCGGTGGGTTACATTTTGAAGAACGTCACAAAAGAAAAATTAATCGAATCCATCCGCCGGGCACATCGGGGAGAAACAATAATCGATCCCACTGTATTTAATACCATAGTAGATGACTATATTAAGCTATCTCATTTAGCCGAGGAGACAGAAGGAGATGAACCCCCAAAATTAGATTTTACTCCCCGGGAAAAAGAGATACTTTACCACTTAACTATGGGTATGACTAATAAAGAAATTTCAGCAACAACCCATCTAGCAGTCGACACAATAAAAACTCACCTACGCAATATCTTCCGAAAAATGTCTGTCAAAAATAGATCTCAAGCTATTAATCATGGGATTAAGTATTTTAACTCCCACATTTAATAATAAGCTAAAGTGAGAATTTTTGTTGATCTTTAATCAACATTTTATTGCATTATTTGATTAAATACGACATAATTATTATAATATTCGCAACCGTTAATTGCAAGGTATGTTTAAAATATTTTTATTATATTTACTTAAATGTCATGGATTTTTTAATCGGTGGCAAAGAGATCTTCCTGCTGTTAATTTTACTCTTGCAACCAATTTTAATTCTATATTCCGCCAGCGCATTGAAAATATAACTGAAATAAGGTGGAAACAGGTGAATATGCCAAACGCTAGCATTACTGATCAATTCAGTAAGCATACCGAAGGAATATTGGATTGCACGCAAAATGGTATACTTGCCATTGACACGACTAGAACAGTTAAGGATTGCAATAAAGCTGCAGGGCAATTGCTGGGTAGAAATCCGCAGGATCTTATAGGCATGCCATTACAAAAAGTTATCGATACTAACCATAATTATATATCAAGGGTTATTGAGACTGGCCAACCTGAGTTTAGTTTACCAATTAAAATAAACGAGCGTAACATAATTGTTCATTACGCGCCTCTGTACATGGGAAATAAAATTATGGGAGCTGTGGCTATATTCAAGGATATTTCGGAATCCGATCAATTAATAAAAGAACTTGAATGTTTGCGTCATCAATATAACCAACTGGAAAGCTTTATTGACACTTCTTTTGACGGAATTATGATTGCAGATGCCCATGGCCAGGTAATTAAAGTAAATAAGGCTCATATGCGGCTGACTGGTTTGAATAAGTCTAATTTTGTTGGTAAAAACATCAATGATTTGTTTAGCCAAGGTATTTTTAAGTACGAGTCGTTAACTGCTAAATGCCTGCGGGAAGGACGTACTGTAACTGGTTTTCAATATATCAATCCCACTAAAAAGGATTTAGTGATTACAGCTAGCCCCGTATTCAACAACAACGGCAGCATGGCTGGAGTGATCGCTAATTTGCGAGATCTTACTGAGCTGAACCAGCTTAAGGAAAAATTAAAAATGTCACAGGTGCTGAATACACGCGGCCATATTGAATTATCCAATGTACTAAAAGAAAATTTACGGCAGGATAAAATTGTTGCTACCAGCCCAGAAATGATTAAAGTTTTAAACATGTCAGAAAGGGTAGCCCAGACAGACACTACCATATTACTTACTGGTGAATCTGGAGCAGGGAAAGAAATTGTTGCCCGGATAATTCACCATGTCAGCGATAGAGCAAATGGCAATTTTATTCAAATTAACTGCGGTGCCATACCGGAAAATCTCTTGGAGGCCGAGCTTTTTGGTTACGAGGCAGGTGCTTTTACCGGAGCTCGTAGACAGGGCAAAGCTGGTCTATTTGAACTGGCTAACAACGGCTCTATATTACTCGATGAAATTGCTGAAATGCCAATAAACCTTCAGGTGAAATTGCTCCGAGTATTGCAGGAGCAAGAAACTTTTCGTGTAGGTGGCACTACCACCATAAAACTTAATGCCCGAGTTATCGCGGCAACTAATAAAAATTTATGGGAGTGTGTTAATCAGGGCTCTTTCCGCGAGGACCTTTTTTACCGTATCAACGTAGTTCCGATAAATGTACCGCCCCTGCGGCAGCGCCGAGACGATATTATTCCCTTAGTGATGAACTTTTGTAAGTGTTTTCAAGAGAAATATCATGTTAATAAATTCTTTGCTCCTGAGGCTTTATCTGTATTAGAAGCATACCAGTGGCCTGGCAATGTCAGAGAATTGAAAAATGTCATCGAGCGTTTGATTATATTATGTGAAGATAATATAATTTCTGATCAGTTAGTGGCAGAGCAGCTTAATCGAAACCCAAGACTTACGCTGGATCCAGTAGTTGTGAACAGTTTGCTTCCTCTTAAAGATGCTCAGGAAAAACTAGAAAGGGATCTTCTGCAATTGGCTTTAGATAAGTACAAGACCACAAGAAAGGCTGCTCAGGCGCTTGGAATAGCACATTCGAGTGTAGTACGTAAACTAGCCCGACACGATATAAAATCGGTTCAGCTATGGACCACATCTATAGACAGTTGATTTTAGCTGAAGTAATAAAATAAATAAGACTGTTGCAGATTCAAAAAACATTAAAAAAGTACTGGAGGGTTAATAATTTGCTGCCTCCAGTACTTTTTTTCTTACTTTCACTTAACTCATATAAATTTATTTCAATCTTACAAGAGTATAACTTCTTTGTTATTCCTCCACTGATGGCCCCATAGGAGCTGAAGGGAATGCCAGCGCTTTAGTTAGAACAAATAGGCCTTGTAGATACTCTGTCGGGCAAAGAGGGAAACATTCAGTACAGTTCCAGCACTCCTTCGAGGCTATTTCAGGAATAAATTGTATCTCACGCGATGGCCCTTTGTTAACAAAACAAATAGCGTTCTTCTTTTTGACCTCAGCACAGTATCTTACGCATAGACCGCATTGAATGCAAAATGAAGGTTCTTTTTCATAACGATTTTTGTCTGCTCCATATTCTTCAGCATATTCCTGCATCTTCAAACCCCTGGCCTCTGGAGCATGAGCCAGCAGTAGCTCCAAAATCACTTTACGAATTCTATCTACCTTCTCCGTCCTGGTTCTGACGATCAAATCCTTTTCCACCGGATAAAGGCATGCAGCAACGAGATTGGTCCGACCACGCACTTCTACTTCCACTGTGCAAAGGCGGCAAGCACCATAAGGCTCTAATGTCTCGAGGTAGCACAGTGTCGGAATTGATATTCCAGCCTTTTGCGCTGCATTTAAAACGGTCATCCCTTCTTCTGCTGCAACTTCTCTTCCGTCAATCTGTATAATAATTTCACTCATTTTTCTTTGCTCCCTTTAGGTTATAGTTCTCGCTATTTCAGCTCTTTGCAGGCATTAGCCGGGCAGCGCTTCTCCTTTATGTGAGCCTCAAACTCATCTCTAAAATATTTTAACATGCTAATTAACGGTTTTTGGATACTCCTGCCTAACGAACAAAGGGCCGCTTCGCCAACTACACCAGATATTTCCTCCAAAAGCTTGATGTCCCCATCTTTTCCTTCACCTTGGGTCATATTGGTAAGAATCTTAAGCATTTGCCTCATGCCTTCACGACAGGGTACACATTTACCACAGGATTCACCAGCTAAAAAGTCAAGGAATAACCTGGCCATTTCAACCATACAGGTATCCTCATCCAGTACCAGCATATCGCCAGCGCCCAGTGAAGCACCTTGTTTTGACAGTTCATCAAAATCAAGTGGGGTGTCGATGAGACTTTCAGGGATAGTACCTCCCATTGGTCCCCCAAAATGTATCGCTTTAAGTTTCTTTCCGTTTGGAATTCCACCGCCAAAGTCAAAAACAATCTCTCTGAGCGAGGTACCCATGGGAACTTCTACAACTCCAGAGTTTACTATATTACCTGATAGAGATATAAGTTTTGTTCCCTTACTCCGCTCGGTCCCGATACTGCTGTACCACTCGTACCCCTGATTAATTATCTGAGGAACGTTGGCCCAGGTTTCCACGTTGTTCAAGTTACTGGGCCGATCCCAAATACCAGTTACAGAAGTACGGATATATTTAGGTCTTGGCTCAGGTGGCATCCCTTCAATGGATCTCATTAATGCGCTGGATTCACCGGAAACGAAAATCCCTACATCAAGATGTACATCAACATTAAAGCTAAAGCCGGAACCAAGTATATTGTCGCCTAAAAGCCCGTATTCCTTTGCCTGGGCGAGTGCGAGATCAAGGTTCTTTCTTAGCACAGGAGTATCATGTCGGGTGTAAATAAAGCCCTGGTGAGAGCCAATGGCATATGCACCAATGATCAAGCCTTCCAATATAAGATGCGGATTCCCAGTAAATAAGGCTCGATCCATAAAGGCCCCGGGTTCGCCTTCGTGAGCGTTGACAATAACATACTTTTCTACTCCCGGCTGTGCATTGCGGGTGGTTTCCCACTTCGAACCGGCAGGGAATCCACCGCCGCCACGTCCGCGTAAATTAGCTTTTTTTATTTCATCCAGAACACCCTCGGGGGTCATTTCAAAAAGCGCTTTGGATAACGCTGAATAGCCACCGATCGCCAAGTAGTCATCAATACTCTTGGGATTAATCTTCGGGCTATTACCAATCAACAATCGTGACTGGTTCTTGTAGAAGGGTATTTCAGTTTGATGTGCTGCTTTTATACCGGTGTTAGGATCGGTATAAATTAAACGGTCAATCACTTTCTTACCTATTACAGTCTTAGAGACAATTTCCGGTACATCTTCCGGTGTTACTTCCAAATAACAAATCTCCTCAGGATAGATAACAACGATCGGTCCTTTTTCACAAAATCCATGACAGCCGGTTGCTATAAGATCAACTTTCGCATCCAACGACTGTTTTTTTATTTCCTCTTCAAAAGCGCTGATCACTTGAGCATTGCCGGAACCAAGACATGCAATTCCCGCACATACAGAAATACAAGTTTTATCAGGATCTTTTTGTGCTAATATATCTTTCCTGAGTTCTTCCAACTCCGCAGCTGAATTTATACGTGGCATAACGTTCCCTCACTCATATTTTTTTAACGCGTCTGCTATCTCCGCAGGCGCCGTCTTACCGTGAGTCTTTCCATCAATTTCTACTAGCGGACCTAAAGAACAGCAACCCTGGCAGTTTACGGTTTCCAGGCTGAACTTCATATCCGGACCCGTTTCGCCGGGTTTAATTCCAGTCAGTTTTTGCACCTCTTCAAGAACCTGCTGCGCACCTCTAACCTGACAGGCAGTACCCGTACATATATTAACTTGATATCGCCCTTTAGGGGTCAAACTGAATGTTTTATAAATTGTAGCAATGCGCAATACCCGGCTTAAGGGCACCTCTAATTTCTCACTGACCTGTACTAATACTTCTCTCGGCAGCCAATGATTCTCTTCCTGTATCTCCATTAATACTTTAATCAGTGCACCTGGTTGGCCCTGGTGTTCATTTAAAATCTGCTCAATTTTTTCGTTATTCATTGCGACTGTTCTGACCTCCTTCTTTCCCTTATTCCACCGTCTTACCTTTTTCCTTAGGCGAGGGCGACGCGCTTTTGGTTTTCCTCGAATTTGATTAATCCTTGCATTGCTGAACTATTAATTTGTCTTGAAACTTCAGACGAGGTTATACCTAAATTAGCCGCCATTTCACCCGGGGCAAGTGGTTTTTCACGCAGAAGTGAAATAATTTGGCCTTGGGTTAGTTTGTCTCCGATTAATTCATTAAATATTTTTTCGAACTCTTTACTAGCATAGAATTCTTCATATTTTTCTACAGTTTCAAAACGCACTTTCAGTCTCTCATTCTGTACAACTCTAATGTAAGGGATTAATTCTGTAACTGTTTGAAGTTTCAACTTAAGTGCATCTTGGTCTATTCCCTCAGATTGGCCAAGTAGTCCCAAGTTTCTCACCGTTTGGCTGAATTCATTCATAGCTTCAGCAAAACGCAGTCCTTCACCTGCAGATACATGTTCTATTTTTATTCTCTCGGGATTTAGCCCAATGTGTGTAAGTATTTTTTTACTCAACATCACCATATTTAGTGCATCGTAATTTCCATGCGTAACATAATGGCAGTCTCCTAGGTGGCAAGTGCCGACAAACACTCCGTCATTTCCTTTAGCAAAAGCACGGAATATAAAGGACATGTCGACCCGGCCAGAGCACATCATACGGATAAGCCTAATGTAAGTAGCATATTGTTGCCTGGAAACTCCAGACAAATCAGCAGCACCGTATGCTCACCAGTTGCATACGAAACCTAGAATTCTTGGTTTAGAATCAGTTCCTGTAGCCACTCTTATCCCACCTCTTTAGTTAGTAATCTCGGCATCGCTCGTTTATTTTGTCATTTCCATTGGGGACAAACCTCCATAGAAGGTTTGTCCCCAATTTTTTAAAATTTTTACGCATCAACAGCTACAGAGCTTCATTAGTCGCTGCGTCAATTTGGCTATATACCTGTTCAAAAGTATAATGTTTTAGTGAAATAGCTCCTGTTGGGCACTTGGCGTTACAGAGACCGTCTCCTTTACAAAGCACAGAGTTAACCGTTGCTTTTTTGCCATGCGGTGTCTCATGAAATGATATAGCTCCATACGCGCAGGCTGCAATACATGCTCCACACGAAATACAAATACTCTCATCCACCCCGGCAACTGAGCCGGAGGCTACAACTGTATCATTTGAGAGAAGCGTTAATACACGACCAGCAGCGCCATAGGCCTGGCTAATCGTTTCTGATAAAAGCTTGGGGTAATGCGCTATCCCACACAGGTAAACACCATCTGCTGCAAAATCCACGGGTCTTAATTTAACGTGCGCTTCCGAGTAGAAACCATCCGGGCTCAAGGATACTTTAAACAAAGCGGCTACATCTTTGCTGTCTTCAGTGGGAACAACGGCAGCAGCCAGAACCACCGCATCAGCATCGATTTCAAGTTTTTCACCTAAAATAGGATCGGTCACAGTAACTTTCAATACAGACTTGCCGTCATCATTCTCACCATCTTCTACTTCAGGCAGATCTTCTGGCTCATAGCGGATGAACCGGACATCCTTATCAGCCGCTTCCCGGTAATAATCCTCTTTGTAGCCATAGGTTCTAATATCCCTGAAGAGAATATAGATATCCATCTCCGGGTTTATTTCTTTCAGCTTAAGTGCGTTTTTAATTGACTCACTGCAGCATATCCGACTGCAGTAATTCCTATCCTCATTTCTGCAGCCTACGCATTGAATCATCACTAAACTCTCGGAGTTAAGCAGCTTTTCGTCTTCTTTAGCGATTTGCTCTTCCAACTCCAGGTGGGTCAACACTCTGTCATCTTTACCATATAGATATTCAATTGGTTTATAGACTTCAGCGCCGGTAGCGATAACAGTCGCTCCATGTTTAATTTCGCTAACTATTCCTCTTGAGTCAATTTTAGTAACAAAATTACCTATATAACCAGACGCATCTATGACTTTTGTATCAGTCTTTACATGGACATAAGGGTTTATATATACCTTTTGAATAAGCTCGTTCAAATAGCTTTGAACATCAAGTCCTTCTAAGGTATAATACAATTTCCTAGCTGTTCCGCCCAATTCTTTTTCCTTTTCCAAGAGGTATACATGGTGTCCCTGTTTGGCAATGGAAAGAGCACTGGTCATACCTGCCACGCCGCCGCCAACCACTAACGCAGCCTTGTTGACAGGCAGATCAAATTCCTGCAGGGGCTCTAAGTGGGAAACTCGCGCAACTGCCATGCGGATTAAATCCTTAGCCTTTTGGGTTGCCGATTCTTGTTCCTTAGAGTGTACCCAGGAACAATGTTCTCTAATGTTGGCAAATTCAAAGTAATACTGATTAATTCCGGCTTCTCTAAGGGTGTCCCTGAATAGCGGCTCGTGTGTTCTGGGGGTACAGGCCGCGACTACCACGCGGTTAAGCCCTTTTTCAATGATCGAACTTGTTATATGCTTTGCCGCATCTGTAGAACATATAAAAAGGTTGTCTTCAGAGTGCACTACGTTAGGTAAGGTTAAGGCATAATCAACTGCGGATGGAACATTTACTATTCTTCCGATATTAGCCCCACAATGGCACACAAATACCCCAATTCGTGGCTCTTCCTGAGAGACATCCCTTTCAACCGGATATTCTCTTGCTTTGGCCAGGTCCCCTCTCCGGAAATTAAGCATTTCACCACACTGGGAACCAGCCCCGCAGGCAGTCACAACCGACTCGGGAATATCTAAAGGACCCTGGAAGGCTCCGCTAATGAATACCCCCGGACGAGTTGATTCCATTGGATTTACCGGATTTGTTTTGCAGAACCCGTGCCCATTAAGCTCAATACCGAACTTATCGGCCAAGCTCTGAGCATCAGCAGGTGGAGTCAATCCAACAGATAATACGACCATATCGAATTCTTCTTCTTTTACCCCTTCATCGTTGGAAGCATATCTTAGCGTGACATTCTTGGTCACCGGATCTTCCTTCATTATTGATGCATAACCCCTAATAAATCGAACACCGGGCAGTTTCTCAGTTCTCTGGTAGAATCGTTCAAAATCTTTTCCATAGGAACGAATATCATTATGGAATATTGTACACTCGGCATCTGCATCATGGTCTTTAGTCAAAATTACATGCTTCTGGGCATAGGTACAGCACACAGCAGAGCAATAACTGTTACCGCCGGGGATAACCTGTCTTGAACCAACGCATTGAATCCAAGCAATTTTATGAGGATGCTTTTTATCGGTAGCACGTAATATTTCACCTTCGTAAGGCCCGGTGGAACATAATAAACGTTCATAATCAAAACTGGTAACTACGTTTTCAAATTCACCATAACGATATTCTTCGCGTAATTTGGGATCATAAGGCTCAAAGCCCGGCGCAAGAATTATCGTACCCACTTTAACTTCTACTTTTTCCGGTACTTGATTAAAATTAATGGCTCCATTCTTACATACGCCCTGGCACACAGTGCATGTCTTGTCCTTCAGGTAACGACAGCTTTCATCAATATAAGTCACCAGGGGAACTGCTTGAGCAAAATATATATGAATAGCCTTGTTATTTGATATATCTTGGTTAAACTTGTCAGGGTATACTACAGGGCAGTATTCCACGCATGTGGTACAGCCAGTGCAGATGGTTTCATCAATATATCTCGGCTTTTTAATCAGCGTAACTGTGAAATCTCCTGCTTCCCCTTCTACATCTTTAACTTCTGTATAGGTCATGATTTCTATATTGGGATGCCTGTTACATTCAACAAACTTAGGCGATTCAATACACATGGAGCAGTCATTAGTGGGAAAGGTCTTGTCCAACTGGGCCATATGGCCGCCAATGCTTGGCGCTTTGTCAACCAGGTAAACTTTAAATCCCGCAGTGGCAAGATCTAGAGCACCCTGAATACCACTAATCCCTCCACCGACAATCATAACATCCCCTAAATCACTGTCTGTACAACTAACAAGCTTTCCCCCAATGCTTTCAATTTCTTTTTCCATATCTATCAATCCTCATCAGTTTTTATTTACCCGTACTGTCCGGGGTTGGCCGGGTCAGCCAAACTTAATCCGTTAAACAGCCAAGCCGCTCCGGGTGGGTAACACCGCCAAGCGTTCACCGCGCACCTGTCCAACCATGGCAATGTCTGAATCACGAGCAGGCAGAATGGCGTTCTTCATCAGCGAATGCCGCGAACCGTCAACCGGTACCTGAGATCTACATCTTTGCTGCTTTGCGCAGTATCTCGGACGATATGCGACCGATGATCAGCAATAGTTCAACATTAAGGCACTGTTCAGCCTCACATCGGCCAGCAACTCCTCCTCATTCACCCGTATGCTCTCCACGTAGCCAATGTCCATATAGCTTCTAAAGCAAGGTAATCTAATTTGTCAGGTGTACACAGGCTGGTGACTAGCGCCCTGAATTTTCATGATTCATGAATACCTTTCGCTAGACAGGATTGATCCTATGCAAATCTAGCTTTCCCGCTAATTAAATAACTTCCGCGAGAACTTCCGTAAGGTCCTTGATCTCAATGACATTATCAAAGTTCATATTTACTCTTGCATCTTCGAAGTTAGTGACGCAGTACGGGCAGGTGGTTACAAGCTCCTGGGCCCCAAGTGCAACGGCTTGTTCCATTCTTATGTTAACGAAACGATCAGCCATGAGAGTATCCACCCAAATCCTGCCGCCGCCCATGCCACAGCAGAGACTGTTTACCCGATTTTCCTCAAACTCAACCAGTTCGAGTCCCGGTATATTCTTTAACACGTCACGCGGCTCGTCATAAATATGATTGTGCCGACCCAGGTAACAGGGGTCATGATAGATGATTTTCTTCGCGTATTCTTTATTGATCTGAAGCCTGCCTTCTTTGATTAGTTGGCAGATAAACTCGGAAATATGCACTATCTCAAAGTTCACATTAAACTCAGGATACTCGTTCTTAAAGGTATGGTAGCAGTGTGGGGATGAAACAACTATTTTCTTTACCCCGTGGTCGATCCAGCTTTTTATGTTGGCTTTGGCCAGCTCTTTAAACATTTCTTCGTTACCGGTTTTGCGTATGCTTTCTCCGCAACAGTTCTCTTCTTCGCCCAGGATACCGTAATCCACGCCTGCCGCGTTGAGGACTTTTGCTGTTGCTACAGCTACTTTCTTTAAACGCGGGTCATAGCATAGGTAGCAGCCGGGGAAATATAGGGCTTCCATGCCTTCTTCGTAGGTTTTTACATTCAAACCCTTGGACCAGTCGGCCCGGGTGGCCCGCGGTTCGCCAAAGGGGTTACCTTCTGCGCCTAGACCGGCGGTTACGGCGCGCACTGGTTTGATATGTTCGGGGAATACGCCATACCCCGTGGCCATCCGACGTACGGCCATCATATCTTGGATCTGTTTAACATCTCTGGGGCATACTTCAGCGCACCTTCCGCAGGTAGTACAACGCCAGATCTCTTCATTTTCAATTTCAGTCAAGCCAAAGGTGGCCTGTCGAATTAGCTTGCGCATACTGAAATTTCTTACCCTGTTCCAGGGACAGACAGAATCGCATTTGCCACATTGAAAGCAGTACTTGACTGGGTCTCCGCCGTACTCTTTTATCTCTAGGATAATATCTTTGATGGGGGTTTCAGTCTGCACGACTTTTTAATCCCTCCTTTCACATTGTGTTTAGCCTTTCTGTGACAATCTATTAAAGGTATCCGCTATCTTTTGGGATCCAAATTTGTCTAACAATGCCTTAATTCCTAATTCCATCTCGTCCATCTTCACTTCTGCTTTTTCTTCTTCTTCAATTTCCACTTCCTCGAATGTCAAGCATCCTTGTGGACACGCTTGAACACACAAGGGCTCTTTTTCGTCTCCACACAGATCACATTGGAGAGGAAGACCTGAATCGGGATCGAAAAACATTTCCCTGGTCGGGCAAATAGTCCCACAGAAGCTACACTCGCTGTATTGCTTTCCTTTAATAGTATAAACACGTCTACCGTCACATCCGGCTTTAGCATAATCAGTGGCACGAATGGGAACATATTCATCGTTAAATTGATCCATAACCACGCGAATCCTAGACCTGGACGGATTCATTGCGCTGTACTTCGGCGTAGCATGATATGCGGAACAGGCTATCTCACAACCGCGGCAGCCATTGCATTTATCAAGATCAACTCTAATTGTTTTAACTATTTTTTTTACTTTTTCACCCACAATTAGCACCCCCCTAACTTTTGTTCTGCGACTTTTGCCGCTTCTTGCTCTGGAGTACCTTCATTAGGATCCAAAATCCCCAACTGAATCAATTCGTCTGCTACATAGTCCAAGCCAACTCTATGCAACTCTTCTTTAGTAGGAATTGCATCCTTAGTCCATCCCCTAAAGCTATAGTACGCATCAAGCAGCTTTTCTTCAAGCTCAGGGTCTCTTACCGCCCAGTGATCCTTAGGTGGATCATCATCGACTCTTCTCATGCCCAATCTATTATTAATGCATCTGACCAGATCACGGTTCCTGCGGCAGATTTCCCAAAGTCCCTCTTTATCAATATCCATACCTGTCGCAAGATGAATTAATTCTGGCACGTTATTGAAGGAATATGCAACCTGACCGCCAAACTGCCCTCTAAATGATGACACAAAACCGCAAAGCCCTGTGGAGTCATCAATATAATGCATAGCTTCATTCCAGTCCGTAAGTGCGCAAGTGTCTTCAATAGATATCTGATCACGCTTTTCCCAGTTCATAAACATATCTTTGAATTTTTGATATGGGGCTGCATCCCAATTATCGACAAACTCCTTCCTCTTTACCGGATCCCTAATCGGATCTTGAGGGAATGAACCTTCAATCTGGGTAATAGCCATTTTCTCACCGGTGGCTATCATGAGGTAATAAGCGGGGTTCAGTTTGCCAAGCTTAATAGGTAACTGTTCCATTTTTTTCACGGTATTGTGTTCAAATGATTCTGCTCCGGGAATCATGCGGGACGCCCACCAAGAGCCATTGGCCAGTATGTCGCCAATTCCCTCCCTGTGAACAATTTTTTCCAACAAAAACTTAACTCTATCCCCGGGATCAGTCGGAAAATTAGGAATGTCTTGGTCAGTTAAAATACCGTTATCGTAAAGTTCAATGCCAAGTGAAATAGCTTGAGGCGTAGAATATGAATCTACTCCCCAATCCAAACATTGACCTAGCATTCCATAAGTATAGTCCAGTTCTTTAAAGGCTGCCATATGATAGGTATCTTTGCCGTAGCATTTATAACCGAATCTTTTCGTGCCCGGCCAGGAAATCACATTAATGCATCCCTTAGGACAGTTATAGCAACCTGCTTGTCTGTCCATATTGTCATATTTCCAGTGAGTCCATCTGTCTTGAAGTTCTTCGCTCCAATAATTTTTAATACGCGTACGCGAATAACCCCAAGCAAAGTTATTGTGGTGGAAACTGTCATCCTCATCGACCGCCATCCAGTCACCGCAACCATCGCTGTCATTGATCCACTTCTTCATTCTGAGGCATAACTCAAAGAGTTCTTGCGGGTGGGCGATATTGATGTCCTTTGTTCCGCGGACAGCAATTGCTTTTAACTTTTTGTCGCCCATGATTGGGCCAGGTCCTCGAGACGCACTGGAATAACCGTGCTCGACGCTAGCCGTCAAAACCTTGTTTTCACCGGCTAAGCCGATACAGGCCACCTGGGCGAAGGGTTCATTCAACTCTTCCCTAATAATACTTGTAGTTTCACCAGGGCCTTTCCCTGCGAGATGGGAAGCATCACGTATTTCCACTCTCTCGTTGTGTATATACAAATAAACCAGTTTGGGGGCTCTGCCGCGAATGATTATTCTGTCGTAACCGGCATGTTTCAGTTCCGGACCGAAATGTCCGCCCATGCATGAATGTCCAAATATGCCTGTCATGGGATTAATAGTATTCACACTGGTACGGTTGCAGCCGACGACGGGTGTGGCATGCAAAAGACCAGCGCCGAAGATCAGTAAATTATCTTCGCTAAAGGGTTTTGTATCGGGTTTAACTCTATCCCAGATTATCTTAGCGTTAACACCCTGACCCCCTAGATGATTCTCCATTAGTTTGGGGTCGGTTTCTACCCGCTCAATGTTTCCAGTAGACAAATCAACTTCTAAATTATACCCTGTCTCTGCGTACCTCATTTTTCAACACCTCTACGTATTTTTTTAGCATCCTTCGGGGTATCTGCGCAGCCATAGTCTTGATGCTGCGCTGCTGTATTCGCAGTACATAGGAGCAAAAACAGCCTATCACTTACTGTAGACTTTTTGTTTCCATTGCTTGGCGCAATAATACTAGTTGTCAACCCCTTCCTTGATTTAAGCAACACTTATGTCTGTCTGTAATAATTTTTTGTCACAAATTATCCCCAATAATTACCATTTTGTTGGCATGGCGGTTTCAGTAACTTTACCTCCTCCTTTTTATTGGTTTTCAGTTTTCATTTGCTGGAAAGCATTGTTAATAAAATTACAATTTTTTGTTTTTAGCTTGTTTAACATTCGCATTTCTTTCAGAATCTTTAAAAAACCCTTTTAAGAATCTTGTAAAGTATACTAGCAACTTCTATACCTGCAGAATAATTTTATTGTTCAACAAAAAAGTTTTTTGCTAACTGGGTTGTAGCATCTAATCTTCAAGATTTAAAACCAAAATCCTACATTTTTCTACAAATTATATTGTCAAAAAAACAGACATGTTCAAATGGCAGACAGTCTTATCAGCATAGCAAGCAGAGTAGCAAGAACTTACAAAATTAAACCATGCCACTTGCGGGGCATGGTTTAATTCTATTGTTTAACTTTAAAATTCCTATAATGCTATATCGCTTCAACCTTACACAGTAAGGATTTAAAATCGGGGTAACCGGTAATGGGATCCCTTGTCTCCATATCAGTTAGGAAGTTGACATTGGCTGAGGACCAACCGTGAGGCACAGATACTATACCAGGCATTAACCTCGGTTCTTCCTTAACTCGCATATTGATACTGCCATTACGTGTGGAAAGACGAATGCGCTCCCCATCCTTGACTCCGTAACGACTGGCAGTTGCCGGATGCATTTCAGCAAACGGCTCCGGCTCTTGTGCCCTTAGCTGCGGGACATGCCGCATTTGGGTATGGGTAAACGATTGCCGGCGGGCACCGCTGATCATAATTAGCGGGAACTCTTTGGCCAGTTCGGGGGTGCTTACCGGACTCTGAGCCGGCTCATAATATTTCGGCAGCGGGTCATAACCGGCGTCTTCCAGTGTCTTGGAATATATTTCAATTTTCCCGCTGGGCGTGTTAATTTTTTTATTCTTGTAAGCATAGTAATCCTGTTCAGCAAAATAAACACCAATTTCGGCTTCTTTTAACTGTTCAGTGATACCGCTTGGTTCCAGCAGAGTATCCATAACTTCTTCGTCTGAATTCCAAGGGAATAAGTCGCCATGGCCTAAACGACGGGCCAACTGGGTCCAAATCCACCAGTCAGGCTTGGACTCACCTACCGGCTCAATAACTCTCTTGTGATAACTGGCAAAGGGTTCGCCGTGCACTACGCCATAAACATAGGATACCGCATCCTTCTCCATGAACGTGCAGGCGGGCATGAATAAATTACCTAGCTCAGCAGTATCTGTCATAAAGATGTCAATGGTCATCATGAAATCCATTGACTTAAAGGCTTCGATAAACTTATTTGCTTCCGGGAAAGATACCACCGGGTTAGCTGCCGCTACAATAGCGCCGCGAACCGGATAAGGCTTGCTTTCCAAGGCTGCTTGCGGGAACAAAGTAGCGATGCCGTAAGGAGACTTCCTGCCCCAGAAAGAATAGAACAACGGGTATTGATCTGCACCGATCGGCACTTCATCCATCGGTAAACGCAGGTCTGTCATGCGCAGATAGGGTATGGTTACCCAAGTGCCCGGCTTATCAATGTTGCCGGTAACAATCTGCAAGATGTTAAGCAACCTGGACAGCTGCAGCCCATTAACGTGTTGGTCTAGAGTGTTGATACCCTGTACAATACAGGCGGGCTTGGACTGGGCATAAATACGGGCTACCGATTTAATGTCTGATGCGGATAACCAGGTGATTTCTGCCGCCCACTCCGGTGTATACTGCTGGACGTGCTCCTTCAGTTCTTCAAAGCCAATGCAGTAGTTTTCTACAAATTCTTTGTCATAAATATTTTCGTTAATAATAACGTTAAGCATAGCTAAGCCAAGTGCTCCGTCAGTTCCTGGACGAATTGCCAGGTGGAGACCCAACTCAGATAATTCTGTTCTTTTGGGGTCAATCGTAATCAGATCAAGCACTCTGTTTTCTGCTTTTTCCCTGATATCTTCAGCCAGCATTCCCTTGGAGCCGTCAGGGTTATGACCCCAGAGAACGATACAATGTGCATCAGCAGGGTAATCCATGGGATACCGTCCAAAAGTCATCTGACGGGACATGATTCGGGCACGATAACAGATGTTTTCCACAGATAACAGGTTGGGGGTACCATAAGCCGACTTAAACCTCTGAGCAAATCCAGCCACTTCAATGTTTTCTACGCCCATTGAACCACAGAAAATGGCCAGCGCTTTAGCGCCATACTTATCTCTGATTTTGCCAAGCTCATCGGCAGCATAGTCCAGCGCCTCATCCCAGCTAACCCGCTGCCAAGTATTGCCTACGCGGCGCATTGGATATTTAATGCGGTCTGGCGAATACACAAATTCTGGGAGGTACTCACCACGGGGGCAGATATAACCTTTGCTCACGGGATGTTCAGGTAATCCCTCAACTTTAACCATTTTGCCGTCTTCCAGCGTCACTTTAATGCCACAGTCCCACACACATGACATACAGTCGCTTATTACGGTCTTGCGTTCTACCAAAATACTCACTCCTTAACACAATTCATATATCAGCTATTTTATACACGAATATAGCTGTTACTATAATTACTATTAGCAACTTCTATACCAGTCGATAAATTTATACCTTTCAAATATTCGACTTATTTTTCAAGGGCTTTATTATGATATGCATATTAATATCATCTGTTTTTTTTGCAAAAAGTGTCGTAAAAACATACATGTTAATTTGACTGACAGTTAATAGCTGTACAACTTAGCCATAAAAAAAACCATGCCGATCGTGGAGGCACGGTTCAATTTCTTTTGCAAGCAGTTGGTTTTACCCTTACCCTTTCTGTACATCGTAAATAGTTCAGTTTATTACTCCTTCTCGTCATCGGGGTGACAGATAAAATATTCCCTCTCCAAAAGATCGTGAAACTGTTCTGGTATAGCAACTACCTGTCTTAGTGGCACTCCTTCAGGCTGGCCTAGTTCAATAACAAGTTCATATTGCCCATCGCGTTTTTTGCGAGGATGCCAGTGACTGAGAGTCATTCCTTCCCGATACACATGCGCGCTTAAAATTTCATCGCACCAGGTAAAAAAGGTGGCTTGTTCATCGTTCAGGTATTCCATTCTTCTACGCCTATCCCTCCCCACGGTAGGTAATTAATACTGGTTTATTAATTCTACATTATTATACTACAAATTAACCTTGCAGGGTACAAGCTATTTTTTGTAATAACACCATAAAGCAATAGAGGCAGGTATAAAATGCCAGATTCTCGTTGACATTCTATACTGCCTCAAACTACTGTCTACTATTATCCTACCTTAATTATTTACTTATGTTAAGTGACAACAATATTACGCCTCTTTCTTCTTTCTAATAACAGCCCGTTCTCCTTCAGGCAAAGGAGG
>JAENYF010000056.1 GCA_016841905.1 Desulfoscipio geothermicus
TTTAAGTGTTTTTCAAGCTTGACGTTTATAAATTCTATTTATACAACGCTAGTGACAACACATATAACGCGCTACAGACATATATATTGGTGGTTTTAATCAACTGAAGCAACCTCATCAAGAATGCGTCTGAATATTTCTTGTACCGGTAATATTCCTTTGATTTGAGCCACGTTTTTCCCACAAAAAACAATACCTTTGTCTACCTGCCCTGTACGTGCATTCTCCAAAGCATCCATGATACAGTACTTCTTAGAACATTCCTTTAGGCACTTGTAACAATTGTCCGGCTTGGGAAGTTTATCCTGCAGCAGTAAATCAACAAACTTGTTACGCAATGCCCGCCCGGGCATACCTACAGGACTTTCTATTTGCACCACATCTTCAGGACTGGCCTTGAGATACATTTCCTTAAAAGCGTCATGCACGGTGCATTCCTCACTGAGCACAAACCGAGTGGCCATTTGTACACCATCAGCACCCAGCTTGAACATGCGGGCTGTCCCAAAACCGTCCACGATACCGCCCGCAGCAATTACTGGAATTTTAACTGCCTTTCTAATTTCCGGCAATATATCACTTATCGAACGCTGAGTACCCAAGTGCCCACCGGCTTCGGTACCTTCAGCTACCACCGCAGCTGCGCCGCACTTTTCGGCAATTGCGGCCAGTTTACCTGAAGAGACAATAGACACTATAGGCACCCCGGCCTCCCGCCCCCAACCAAATATATCCCGGGAAAAACCAGCGCCGGTAAACACCACATCTATTTTTTCTTCCAAGGCCGTGTGCACCTGGGTGGCAAACTCCCGCACGGCGAACATGATATTAATTCCGATAATCCCCGAGGACAAACGGCGAGCCTGCCTGATTTCCCCCCTCAACTGTTCGGTGCTCATTACGGTAGCCGCAATAACACCAATACCGCCGGCGTTGGCAACAGCAGCGGCTAACGGGGCGGTAGACACCCGTACCGCCATCCCCCCCTGGACAATCGGATATTTAGGCCTTAAATAGCCAATTTTTAGCTCTGGTAATTGCAAAATCTACTACTCCCTTCTTTTGCCTAACTAAATATGGTATAGCAATAAAGACTTTAAATAAGCTACTTAGTAATCCGCCAGATTATATATAAGTAACAATTACATAAATATGCCATTATAAATTTATTATATATATAGTTTATCGTAATCTATTATAATATAATCTGCAATACACTCCATATTAAATATTTCTTTACATAATTTGTTAAAATATAAAATGTCACTAACAACATAAAGAGGCATGAAGAAAAGTCTCTTCTACTAAAATAGCAAGAATATTTTCAAAGATTAACTTGTTAGTAAATGATGCAGCCATATAATTAACTATGCTTAAACTCATTGACACTTTGGGTAATTCAAGCTTTTGCTTGGGCACATTAATACCAAAATGTTCGCTGTTTGCATAGGCACCATTATATTTGTTAGCACCGCTTGACACTGGTTTTAGGCAATAGAAGAATCATTAGGAACTTATTCCATAACTTATCATACTTTGAATAGTAAACAGCACCAGATACAGGGTTGGCTAAAGTGGAGGGAAAATATTTTGTCTGTCCAAGCATTGTTCGAATGGGTAATAAGATTAACGGCATTCGGCATGATTATCAGCGGTTTGTTGCTTGCGTACATTTACTTCCAGGTAAACTGCCCAAAAATCAACCGGGTAGATATAGATTTCTCAAAGATACCGTCCGGAACTAGAACCACCATCTTACAAATATCGGATTTTCACAACTGGCATCCAACTAGCCAGCACCGAAAGTTACTTGCGCAGATCAATCACTTAAATCCTGACTTAATTGTTATTACAGGAGATTTTGTCGATCGTAAAACCACTAATTTTGCTAATGTGCTTTCCTTGGCCCAAGAACTAGTCCGAATAAACCCACATACATATTTTGTAACTGGCAACCATGAAATGGCTAACCGCAGGACTCCACAATTATTAAGCGGGCTGGCCAGCTGCGGGGTTCGAGTCTTAAAAAATGAACACGTAGTTTGGTCCACTGACCACCTGCACATAAATATTAATGGCATCGATTATCCCGGCAAGAAACTCGCCAACTTGGACAGGGCTACTGAAGATATTGATACAGAACGGTTTACTTTGCTGCTGAGTCATGTACCGGCTGTTATTGAAACGCCAGCCATTACCAGAGCAGACCTAGTGTTATGCGGTCACACCCACGGCGGCCAGGTACGCTTACCCTTCATAGGAGCCATCGTTGCCTCAGGCCAGGGCTTTTTGCCTGTTTACGACAAAGGAATTTATCATATTGGCCACACTATTTTATATATAGACAGCGGTCTTGGCACCAGTTTGCTGCCAGTCAGATTTTTAAACCGCTGTCAAATTAGTTTCATCACCATAACGGGCAAATAAATTGTCTTCTCTCCACGGTTTCGCCATGTCCGTGCACAAAAACCAACCTCGAGCATATCCTAACTAATTCTATATACTTTCCTATCTAGCTATATTGACTAAACTTATGTAAATGTCTAAAAACGGAAGTCCTAAACCAAACTTTCGTTCTCTTATA
This sequence comes from Desulfoscipio geothermicus, assembly GCA_016841905.1. Lineage (GTDB taxonomy): Bacteria > Bacillota > Desulfotomaculia > Desulfotomaculales > Desulfallaceae > Sporotomaculum > Sporotomaculum geothermicum_C. Next base: position 2,585 of record JAENYF010000056.1, read on the forward strand.
TAACTACGCCAATTGCTATACTATACCAAATAGTTTGACTTAACAGGAGCATGCATCATTAGCTAATGCTCCGTGTTCAACTTAGCTGCTATTATTGCAGCTTATTGGCATCTTTACTATAATAGGCATATGCTTGGCAGTATTTTAGAAAACTTATGCTACAATAAGTACAATATTTATTAATATTCTTCGAGGTGAACAGCATTGATAAATAAATTAAGAGACCCTTTCAGCGGTTTGTCTCATCTAGCAGGGGCAATTTTATCAGTTGTAGCACTGGTGGCACTAGTCTATAAATCTGTATTACAAGACGATATATCGCATGTTGTTGCATTTTCTATATTTGGTGCCAGTTTGGTCCTGCTATATACCACCAGCGCTTTATACCACCTGCTCCCTTTATCTGAAAAGGGTGTGTTCTTTTTGCGGCGCATAGACCATATGATGATCTTTGTTTTAATTGCTGGTACTTATACACCTGTTTGTTTAATCGCCCTGCGGGGGATCTGGGGCTATTCTTTTTTAATCGGCGTTTGGGTGCTAGCCATGGCAGGCATTTTAATCAAAATCTTCTGGATGGACGCTCCACGATGGTTCTCAACATTATTGTACGTTTTCATGGGCTGGCTCATTGTCTTTGCCTTTTGGCCATTACTCCAAGCTGTTTCGCTGGGCGGGATTGCCTGGCTGGCACTGGGTGGCCTTTTTTACACTATCGGGGCGATTTTTTACGGTACCAAGTGGCCGCCCAACATTATCCCAGGCTGGTTTGGCTTTCATGAGATTTTTCATGTGTTTATTTTAGCCGGAAGCTTCAGCCATTTCTGGTTGATGTCCAGTTACATCATGAACATAAAATAGGCAGGACAATCGCCTGCCTATTTTCTTAAAAGTATAGCACTCGCTGGTGGCCGTTCGCCTTACTTATTCACCCCGGTGTAAATAAATACAGCGTCCCTCAGAAATGCTGCTGCACCTGGCTGTATTTTATCATAATACGCTGTAAATCTTTCATCATCCACATACATCTGAGCAACACCGGCGTGTGCTTCTTTAGTATAACTATCCCAATAATAACTCAGCCACTGCCGATGAAAATCAGCAGTTTGCTGAGCAAGCTCACCGGCCGGGTCACCGGTAGCGAATGCTGCTTCAAGTGTAGCCAGCACTCTGGCACCTAGTTTTTCCACCTCAGCAAACTGCTCCTCAGTCATGTTTTTAATTTTTTGATAAGATTTATTAACCTGTTCATCACCATACTTCGTTCTAATTTCCTGGCCATATTTTTCTTCGTTATCATCAAGCATTTGTTGTTTAAAGCCCTCGAATTTTTCTTTGTCTGTCATGGAAATACCCCCTTTTGTCCAAGCAAGTGTTTTATCAACATTAGCAATTAACACATCTAATTGTTTCCTCTTCTTGAGCAGTTGTTCACGATGCTCTCGCAATGCTTTAACCTGACTAAAATCTGGAGAGCCAACAATGTCACTAATTTTTTCCAAACCAACTCCCATCTCTCGATAAAACAGGATCTGCTGTAACCGTTCAATTTCCTTTTGAGCATAAATACGGTAACCTGATGAGTTAATCCTGGCCGGTTTTAAGAGTCCGATTTCATCATAATACCTCAAAGTCCTGGCGCTAACTCCCGCTAATTGGGCTAATCTTTGCACGGTGTACTCCATAGTCATCATCCCCCGACAAGATAAACATACACCTTAACGCTGCGTCAAGGTCAAATAAATTTGTTAGCTTAAGATTAACTATTTTTTGGTTAACTAAGAAAATCCAATGGCGGTTAACTTATACCTTTGACAAATCTCATATTTGTGATATACTAAGTAAGTTATCGCGGGATGGAGCAGCTGGCAGCTCGTCGGGCTCATAACCCGAAGGTCGAAGGTTCAAATCCTTCTCCCGCAACCAGAATTAGTAGGTTCCCTCTTATAGCAAGAGGGAACCTACTTTTTTTTTACTCTTTCTATTTAACCAACAGCCTGTGCATCAAGCGCAGTGCTAGAGGCACCAGAACTAGAGCAGCAGCCACCGCCAGCCAGAGCACATCACCCCAGAGAACCAGGCTGACGTGACCGTTTACCAGACTGCGCACCACCTGCACGGCATGCTCCTTGCTTACACCTGCATATATTTATATGGGCAAACCACTATGCCCAGAATACCCGGCCCAGCGTGAGTACCCACTACCGAACCCATTTGACTGGATAAAATCTCCCGACAGTCAAGCTTTTCCCGCACTACACCGTCCAGAAATTGCATCCCCTCGGGATCGTCGCCGTGGGCAATAAAGCAGAACAGCGGACCGGCATATCTGTACTGTTCAGCCACTCCGTCATTAAAACACTGCACACCAAAAAATACCTTCAGAGGCACTACCGTTATATTATACTTATCGACCAATTCTTGCGGCAAATCCGCCATACTATCAGTTACGATGCGGACTTTAGCCATCACAAAACACCTTCTTCATAACACAATTAGATGAAAGTTTATTCCACAGAAATAATGAACTGATATAAGGGCTAGCCACCATAATGCAGCTCAAAGTAAAGCCCCTTAAATTCTTCTTTCAGCTTACCGGTTATCTCCTGCACTACGACACCAGCTGGTCGTTCTCTATGCCGATATAATCACCTTTTTTCCCTCTATAACAGCATCCCTCACAGCCGTAGTCACCTCGCCTGTCTTGACTTCCCCCAAAACGCCCTCCATTTTAGCCGCATTTTCCGCTGCTGCTGCGTAAGGATTATAAGCCAGCAGCGTCTTTATAGCCTGGGGAATGGTAAGACGCGGGTACTACGTGTACTTCTTTATCAGTCAAATTCTCTACCTGCCTAGCGGATAGCAGTATGTTTTTGTTGTTCGGCAGCAGGAGAACAGCCGGGGCGTTAACACTATTAACCGCAGCCAACAGTTGTTCTCCTGAGGGGTTCATGGTCTGACCTCCTTCAATAACTATATCCACGCCCATGCTTTGTAATATAGTAGCAATGCCTTCACCAACCCCCACAGCTACCACACTCAACGGTTTAACTTTAGTAGTCCCAGTACTGCGGTGGTATTGTTCCTCCATACTACTAATTTGTACAGACTGCATAGCACCGTACTTCATCCGCATTCCAGCACCAGTCCGGGATGGTTAGCGTGAATATGAGCTTTAGCAGCCTGGTCATCTCCCACAACCAGCAGACAATCACCATAGGAGGTCAGTTCCTGACGCAAGGTATCCATCGGTAGATTATGGCGCATCAGTATAAATTCAGTGCAATAAGTGAATTCAATGTCCGCAGTTCGGTGCCCACCGCCCGATAGGCCTTCCCAGCACCACAGGCAAAGGCTCTGGCTATATCTGCCGCACCGGCACTGCTATAGCCCTCCAGTGCCTGAGCAAAACCGCTGAAAACCTGGGATAAGATTACCCCGGAGTTGCCTCGAGCCCCCATCAAGCAGCCCTGAGCAACTGCCGCGGTAACATCACTTATTTTGCCGCTCTCCACCTGCCGTGCTTGCTTAACTCCGGCCAGCAAGGTTAGGTACATGTTGGTGCCAGTATCGCCATCAGGTACAGGAAACACATTTAGCGCATCAATCGTAGATTTATTTAAAGCCAGAAGGTTGACTGCCCCTACCAGCATATATTTCATTTGTTCTCCATCAGTTGAGTATATGTGCAGGCAAATCCCCCTTGTCATTACGATAAAGTTAGATGTACAATACCTGCAAATAAATATTTTTTCACTGTTAATGTTAAAACTTTTTTACTTTTTCACTCAACCTATGACTTGATATAGCTCAATAAACAGTAAACTGAGCCGCTATGCCTTTATGCGGCATAAACAGGGGGATTAGTTAACATGCAAACAGATATAATTATTATCGGAGCAGGAGTAATTGGACTAAGTACTGCTTATCACCTAGCTCTCCAAAATAGTAAACAGCGCATCATCATCCTGGAAAAAGAAAAATTTCACGGTGCAGGCTCCACAGCCCAGTGCACCGGAGGTATCCGGTACCAGTTTACTAACCCGATAAATATTCAGTTAACGCAAATAAGCTACCCTTACTTTCTGCGTTTTGTCGCTGATATGCATTACCCGATTTATTTTCGCCGGCGAGGTTACCTTTTTGTAACCACCAGTCAGGAGCGCTGGCATGAATTGCATGAAATACATAACCAGTTAGATGCATTCAAGGTACCTTCACAACTATTTAACCGGGAAGAAATCCACACCGTTTATCCCTTTATTTCAACCAGTGATCTACTAGGAGGTAGCTATTGTGCCCTAGATGCCTATGCAGACCCTTACGGAGTAATGGAAGGTTACTATCGTCAATGCCGCAAACTGGGCGTACAGGTATTATGCAACGCTGAAGTGACAGATATAAACGTTAAAAATAATCATGTCACCAGCGTGCTTTACAAGCCAACAAATCGGCCAATCAGCCCAACCACTGAGCCCAATGAAATTAACGCCACAGTGGTAATCAATACCGCCGGACCCCACCTGCATTTGCTGGCTCGAATGGCCGGTCTCGAACTGCCCGTAGCCCCATACCGACGGCAGGTTTATGTATGCTCCCCCATGCCAATTATCCCCGCACAGGTTCCCCTACTTGTGGACCTTGACACAGGCTTTTACTTGCATGTTGAAAAAAACGGCGTACTGCTGCTAGGCGGTACCGATCGCGATATCGCTCCTGGTCTTGAAACAGTGGTCGATAGGGGTCGACTGACGGATTTCATTGCCACGGCCATCAAACGGGTGCCGGCTCTGGAAGATGCCCAAATCACCCGCATATATACCGGCATTCGCTCCCTGACCCCTGATGGATTGGGCATCCTGGGGGAAACCAAAATAAAAAGTCTCTATTGTGTTGGCGGCTTTGGCGGCAATGGTTTTATGCACGCCCCGGCCATCGGTTTGATCACAGCCTGCCTGGTACTGGGAAAGCAACCGCCTTTAGACCCAACACCATTTTCACCCAACCGGTTCACGGATGCCACTCTGGCCGAAAAAGCTTTATTTTAAGTATACATCTGAGAGCACGGAAAGCGCCTCAAGGCATGAAGACCTTTCCAAAACTTTCCGTGCTTACCCCAACCCCATTAATACGGCATTTGGTAGTGCATAGCGTCGGGACCTCTGCCCTGTCCCTGAGCTTGCCATGAGGCTGATGATGAATTAGCCGGGCGTACCTCACACCAGTTGCGATCGTGCATTAAATTAAAAATTTGTTTTTGTAAATTGATCTCTTCGTTATTAAGTTGTATCAAGGTATCGCGAATCCGGCCATTGGCAGACTCCAAAACTGCCCTGTGGTAATTGGCGGATACATATTTAATATTAACAAATACATCAGCCATTATTTCCCTGTCACCGAATTGCATTATATGGTCCCTCCTCCTTTAGTGTTTGGGTCAAACCGGAAACAATACCTGCCTCCTGCAGCATACCGTTTAATATGCTACAATGACACTGCCCTTTTTCGGTTATCTGCTGTAAGATTGCTTGAACCGCCGGGTCACGCGTGATACTCATATACAATTGTACCTTCCTGCTACAAATATCCTCGGACCACAGCTGTTCCTCGATGGCCAGCCTTTCCATTTCAGTAAGTTTACCCATATGCATAAAATTCACCTCCTTGGAATGAATTAATCATTATGCTATTGTTTGTCCCTCCTGTAAATTTATGCAGATTAATAACTGGCAAAAGTATGAAGTATTGATAAACAGTTTGTTCCATGTATATAATTTAATAGGATTTATTTATGAGTGAACAATAATAATCTTCCCCCGTAATATATATAAGCACAATTTTGGGAGGGGAATAACCAATGATTAAAAAGCTCTTTTTGTTTTTGATGGCTCTTTGTTTTTGTTTACTCCAAACTGGAATGGCTCTGGCAGGGGTACGGATCGTTATTGATAAGTCAACTAACCAGCTGCAGTACTACAAAGACGAAATATTGCAGAAGATCTTCCCAGTCGCCACAGGGAAAAGTATATCGTTAACTCCGGAAGGTAACTTTACCATAGTACGGAAAGTGGTTAACCCTTACTACAGTCGTAAAGGCGGGATTCCAGGGGGCAGTCCGCTAAACCCTCTGGGCGCTCGCTGGATGGGCTTGAACATTGGTGGTGGTGGTCTGTACGGCATACACGGCACCAATAACCCATCTTCTATAGGCACCTACGCCTCAGCAGGCTGCATACGCATGTATAATCAGGACGCTAGCTGGCTATACGACCATACACCGGTGGGTACACCAGTAGAAATTCTCAGAAGCAGCTTAGCTCAGGTGCCAGCGCAGCCCAAACCGCAGCCTAAGCTTTTACCGGTGAAAGTGCTGCTAAGCCCATATAATATCGAGGTCAAGGAACCGGCAGGCACTAGCCGGGACGGAGCACCACTGTTACCACTGCGGATGATATTTGAAACACTGGGCTATACCATCAGTTGGAGTGACACTAACCACAGCCTCTTGGTCACCAAAGGAACAGAGCAAATCACCGTTGCAACCGCCAGCGGTCAGGTAACAGCAGGGCAAATTACATTTTCCTGTCTTGAGCTTAAGCTAGTACAGGGTACCACCCACGCTCCACTGTCCTTTTGGCAAAAAACACTGCCAGCGTGGCAGGTCAGCTGGGATGCCGGCCAGCGGCAGGTAACCTTTAGGCCTAAGGTTGTTCTGAAACAACAGAACCTGGTTAATACAGCAGCGTTACCTAGCGTGTTGAAGAAATTCAATTGAGACACTGTTGCTAACACCACTTGAACCAGTAAACAATGGTAAGGGAAACCCCACCGGCACGCTTAATAATCAGTAACCGGTGGGGTTTGTTGCCTCTAAATACATATTAATTACACATTAAATCGGATATTTAATATATCCCCGTCTTTTACTATGTAATCCTTACCTTCGAGCCGGGCAAAGCCTTTTTCCTTGACTTTGTTTATGCTGCCCAGTTCGTGCATATCGTGGTAGGCCACCACCTCTGCCCTGATAAACCCGCGTTCTAAATCCGAGTGAATCTTGCCGGCTGCGCTTCTAGCATTCAGCCCGGCTGAAATAGTCCAGGCCTTTACCTCGTCTTCGCCCACGGTAAAGAAAGAAATAAGCCCTAGGGTATCGTAAGCGGCCCGGGTCAGCCTATCAATGCCTGATTGTTGTAACTCCAGGTCTTCCATGAACTCTAGCCGGTCTTCATCAGGCAGCTCGCTGATTTCCATTTCAATCAGACTGCTGACTTCCAATAAAATAATATCCTTCTCAGCGGTGAAGGCACGTACCTTCTCCTGCCCGGGGTAACTGCCGCTCCGCAGCTGCTCTTCATCGATATTAACCACCAGCAGCATGGGTTTATCAGTTAAGAAACTGTAATTCACCAGCAAATCGCGCTCGGCCTCGCAAAGCTCCAGCTTGTGCATGGTCACTTCATTTTCCAGAGCCGCCAGGCACTTGCGCAGCACTTCAAGCTCCTCAAGCTGTTCTTTTTTTATCTTTTTCCCTTCCTCAATGCGAAGGATCCTTTTTTCCACCAGATCCATGTCGGCTAGCAACAATTCCAAGTTAACGGTTTCGATATCCCGTATAGGATCGATATCCCCATCCACATGGGGAACATCCTTGTTGCTAAAGGCACGCACCACATGCACCAGTAAATCCGCATTGCGGATGCCATCCAAAAAGCGGTTACCCACACCCTTACCCTCGCTGGCCCCGCGCACCAACCCCGGCACGTCACTAAATTGGATTTGCGCATAAGCGGTCTTTTTGGGCTTATACAGATTAATCAAAAAATCAAGTCTTGTATCGGGTACTTCGGCCATAGCCACATTGATTTCAGTTTTACCCGTTAAATAATTGGAGGTTTCAAGTTCCGAGTGTGTTACCAGGTTAAAAAGAGTGGTTTTACCAACCATCGGCAAACCGATAATACCACAAGTTAACATATGTAGCTCCCGTTCCTTTCCTTGAATAGCTGAATAATATTTCGTTTAATTTTACCTTTTTGCACCAACATATACAAGTACTCCAGCTCACAGACCGCACCTCAATCATCAGGCCTTGGACATGCAAAAAGCGGCAGCCTCCTGCCGCTAACCAGGTGATACTGAAATTGCCTATTTTTTACATAAATCATATAGATCTGTGCGCCGCTGCGCTAATAAAGGTAGGCGTTTGCGCACCTCGCGAATTGTTTTCAGGCTAACTTCGGTCATAATAATTTCTTCGCCAGTACCTGCCTGAGCCACCACAGCACCCCACGGGTCCACCACCATTGAATGGCCATAGGTCATATATTCAGCCTGCTCATCACGGGCCGGGGAAGCTGCCGCTACGTAAACCTGGTTATCCACCGCCCGCATCCGCATGGTCAAATGCCAGTGGGCAGGACCGGTAACCATATTAAAGGCTGCCGGTATTAAAAGCATATCAACGCCAGCCAATGCTAGCAAGCGGGCCAATTCGGGGAAGCGCACGTCAAAGCAAATCATCACACCAATTTTACATATACCTGCATTGATAACGGTGAAATCTCTGCCCGGTCCCAGGGTATTGGACTCCTGCACATTTAAGTTGGGCAAATCCACATCAAACAGGTGCATCTTGCGGTGCCGCCCTAATAAGTCACCGTGTTGGCCAAAAATAAAGCAAGTGTTGTAAACAATATCCCCATCCCTTTCAGGTATCGACCCGCCAACCAACACAATCCCTAACTCGGCGGCCACCCGGGATAACATTTGCACAGTTTCCCCGTCCGGGTAAGACTCGGCATACTCGGGGAATACATTTGTATCGTAAGGGCAGTTAAACATTTCCGGCAACAACACTACCTGCGCACCTTGGCTTGCTGCCTGGCGCACGATATCCCTTGCATTACTAATATTAAACCTTTTATCACTGGTGACATTGATTTGGCAAACGGCTAGCTGGCATTTATCCATTTATACAACCACCTCCCATTTAGACTGTTTTGTTAATTACTATATATAACCAAGATCTCCGGCCTCAACAATGCGCCGGTAGCAACTACGAAATATATACTGGTAAGCCGGAGTTGCCAACGACAGGTTAATCATGGTAAATACATAAAACCACTTCTTACCAAGTACATCAAGGCAAAAAGTGGCCAATTATAAACGTTAAAACCATATAAAATCATATGAGATAATCGCAATTAGTAATTACTTAACCTCTATTACTTCCTTAACCTCGGGAATATCTTGCTTGAGCGACCGCTCAATACCCATTTTAAGGGTGTAAGTGGACATTGCTCACCCGCCGCAAGAACCTTTGAGTTTTACTTGAACCACACCATCAGGTGTAACATCGACCAACTCAACATCGCCGCCGTCACGTTGCAACATGGGACGCACTTTATCTAGAGCAGATTGTACTTGTTCACGCACTGTTTCAACCTCCCTTCTAAAACTATTATAACAATAAAGAAGTACTATTATTAACCGTTCAAAAATAAACCATTTATATTTTAACTGTTATTTAGCACTCTTGCAATAGTAAAACTATTAATTCCAGCAAATCTCGACTGTTTTTTTATTTATTACATCGTTATAACCTTATTTTATATAAAGATTTATCTTGGCAAAAGTAATATTCATCTGCAGATCCGCAACTGCCCGCTCTAGCAAGGTTATTTGCTGGCGCAATGCAGCCAACTCACCATCAACGGCTGTCTCGCTAACTACTTGCTCATTTCTCTGCTGCGCAACCAACGCATTTTCCTGTTCCCGTAGTAGGTTTAATTGTTCTTCAGCCTGCTGCAAATCCACAGCTACACCCCTGGTGTTTGATTGGATCTCCGCCTGCCCTAAATTAGTTAATTCCACTAAAAAGCCGTCTACGCTGCCTGTTGGGATACGCAGCATCCAGTATCCTCCGGTTTGCTGCGGCTCAGCTTCGACAAAGCCGCCGTACCTGCCTGCTGTCGCACTCCAATCAGCTATTGTATTGGTCTGTGGGCTTAACATTAGCGTAGCGGTATAATCGCTATCCTGAGAAAAACCCTTATTGGTCTGCACATCGTTATTCTCTACCTGACTGGCGGTATCCTGTAAATCTTCACGAGGTGCTGCCATCATAGTAAAAAAGGATTCACCGCCACCAGTTGACTGTCCCTCTGGTTGGACATAATCACCAGACATCTGTTTTTCTCCTCCAGCAGCGGAGCCTAGATTACTGTCACCCACAACAAATGCAGGTGCATCCCCTGCCCCTCTTAGAGCAAGTTGTTTCTCAGGTGTAGGTACACTGGGAGTACTCAAAACCTTCTGGCCGGTCTCTTGGGCAGCCTTATTCGACGAGTTTGATAACTCGTTTGGCTTAACTTCTAGCATATTTTGTTCTCGAGCAGTCTCTTGGGCCTGTTCGTTGACTACTGCTTTGTCATCACCGGGTTCCCCCCGGTCAGCTACGCTTTGACTGCTACCGTATTGTTGCGCAACATCAGGTAACAAACCATTATGTGTATCATACCAAAGAGTTGTTATACACACGGAAAGAAACAGTACCGCTGCGACAGCCAGTGTCTTCGACCATTTTCCCCAGGCCAGTCGGCATATCAAACTGGTTTGTCTACCAGCAACAGAAGGTTTGGGCAACGATTGCAGTTTTCTACGTAAATTATCGTGAAACTCCACAGGCGGTAGCACTTCCGGCAACCCCCTGACCATTTCCACAGCGGCACGTAACTTTTCATATTCCAGCCGGCACGACGCACAGCCAGCAATGTGTTCCTCCACCTGAACAACCTGGGAAGATTCCAGCATGCCATCAATGTAAGGTGACAACATTTCACAGATGTCTCGACATTGCATTGTTCTTCCCCCTTTCGGTGTTAAGACGCTCGGTGACCGCTAAAAGTTCCCCTTGCTTACTCATCCTATCCTTGAGTGTACTTCTAGCCCGGCTGATACGTGATTTCACCGTACCCATAGAACACTGCAATGCAGTAGCGATTTCCTCGTAGCTCAATCCCTGTATTTCACGCATAATCAAAATCAACCGGTGGTCATCCGAAAGCTCATTTAAACACAGCTGCACCTGGCGCTGCATTTCGCGCCGCTGTACAATCTCCTCAGGAGAATAGCTGCCATCAGCGGCAGGCATATTAGCTGGTGATAAGTCAATCATTTCGTCCATAGAAACACTGCGCCTCCGGTGGCGTTTCCTGAGCTCATCTCGGCAAACATTAGTGGCAATGCGATACAGCCAGGTAGAAAAAGCGGCATCTCCACGAAACCCGGTTAGTGCCTGATAAACACGTATAAAAGTATCCTGGGCCAAGTCACTGGCATCAGCGTGGTTACCCATAAAGCGGTAAGCTAAACCATATATCTTACCTTCATAGCGGCGCACCAGTTCATCAAATGCATCCAGGTCACCATTTTTAGTTTTCTGGACCAGCACCTCATCGGTAAGATGCACTTAAATTCACTCCTGTCCAACAAAAAAAACCAGGGCATACGCCTCCTTTTCTATTCTTCGACACCGTTAAACATACTTCCTGCCGTATTTAAAGATGGTTACCTGCTTGAGGAAAGGTAACCTTTGTTCAAGCCAGGTCCACTACGATTCGCTATCAAATACGTTAGATGCGGTATTAGTTTGCAATACAATACTGTTGACAAGGTCAACTAGACTATGTTATAATTTTTTTTGCAGGTCAGTGAAAAAGGTATCCACTGAATTCTTTCAGCCAAGTAAAAATATGCCGAAGTGGCGGAACTGGCAGACGCACACGACTCAAAATCGTGCGGGTTATCCCATGCGGGTTCGACTCCCGCCTTCGGCACCATTAATTATGATATTTCAAGGGTTTGAGTGAAATATAAACTTCACTCAAACCCTTTTTTACTATACTAAGTATTAAATTCTCCTGTTTCTCGTACTAGTAATAAATTACTCTAGCTTCACATCGATAAAACAAGGTTTGTCCGGCATAGAATAATTAAAATAAACCCCCTACTAGAAATTGTTTTGTGAACCTGCGCATGACTCTTGTCAGCGGGCGAGAAATTGTGGAGACCATGCACAACGATCCCCAGCTAAGCAATAATCCTGTAGTGATAATGTCCAGTTCCATCCCCAATAAATGGAGACTTCCCACCCAAAACTATATCATAATCTCTTGGCCAAAGCCCCTGGACATATTTGAAGTTTTTAAATAGTCGAATCAACAACCTTAACCTTAAACTTCATTAAACTCGCTTACTTGTCTTTTTATTGTTTCGTTTTCTGAAGAAAGCTACCCCGGCTAGTATTACTACCCCAGCGATTAAGTATGGATAATAATCAATCAGCAGAGCTTCTAATTTAGTCAAATTCTGCCCAATAAGCAAACCAAATGTTATCAGCGTAATTATCCAGCAAGCTGCTCCTACCGCTGCCATGCCCATCGCTGGTAGAAAAGCCATTTTACTAATACCGGCAAGGTAAGGCACAACACTGCGAGCCACCGGTAAAAAATAAGCGACAAAGATAGCATAGATGCCTTTTTTAGCAAACCATTTTTCCAGTCCAGCGATTTTTTCGGGTGTGATACGTACATAAGGGCCGAATTTTACTAAAAAAGGTTTTCCTATTTTTCGGCCAATAGTGTACCCTGAGGCAAACCCACCCAGTGTACCGGTCATAGCCACTACAAACATCTGAGTAGAATTAAAAATTCCCATATGTGAAAAATATCCGGACAAGGTAAGCATTGTCTTTGAAGGCATGGGGATACCTAGGGTATCAATAAACATGGTTAAAAAAAGCGCCCAGTAACCATAGAGATCCACGAGTTCCAAAGCTATACTTTTATAGTCCACATTTACCTCCTAACAGTCCAGATGATTTAAGCGATAATTGATCGAAAGAGCAATTATACCCATCCATTCTATCAATTATATTCGTAAAGACAACAAAAAAGGTACACAGCCTTATTGATAAAGCCGGTACCTCAGATTAATAAATAAGTTATTGCACCGTCTCAACTTAACGGCCCATTTATTAAATTAACGCATCGCCTTTAATCTGGCTACCCTGTCTTGGGTGGATGGGTGAGTACTAAACAGTCTGGCCAAGTTAGCCCCGGAGAATGGGTTAACAATGAACAAGTGGGAAGTCACCGGGTTAGCCTGCATGGGAATATGTTGCGCAGCTGATTCCAATTTTAGCAAGGCGTTAGCCAACCCGTCTGGTGAACCGGCAATGCGGGCCCCTGTAGCATCCGCAGAAAACTCTCTGGAGCGAGAAATAGCCATTTGAACAATAGCGGCTGCAATGGGTGCCAAAATTGCCATAACCAACCCACCAATCAAACCGGCTCCGCTTTCATCATCCTCACTCCGACCCATTCCGAATATGGCCGCCCACTGAAACGCGTTGGCCATCATCGTAATTGCGCCGGCCAGTGCAGCCGCAATTGTACCCAACAGTACATCTCTATTCTTAACATGCGCCAGCTCATGGGCTAGCACGCCCTCCACTTCAGAACGGTTCAACATACGCATTAAGCCTTCGGTAACCGCCACGGCCGCATGGGATGGATTACGCCCGGTAGCAAAGGCATTGGGTTGTTCCGATGGAGTTACATACAATTTAGGCATGGGAAGACCAGCCCGCTGGGATAATCTGGCTACTAATTCATATAGCTCTGGTGCCTCGCTCTGGGAAACTGGGTAGGAGCGGGTCATTTTTATAGCAATTGAATCGCTGTAAAAATAGCTGAAAAAGTTCATAGCCATTGCAATTAAGAAAAACATCATCGCGCCGGACTGGCCAAATAAGGCATTACCCATCAACACTAATATAATAGTAAGCGCACCCATTAATAACGAGACCTTTAAGGTATTCATTCGCATCCCTCCGTTAAATTTAATTTCTCCGTCTATATGACGGGAGAAGATGGGTATCTGGATATATGTCGGGGCTTTGTTATACAAGTCCATTTATTTCACTAACATAGATAATCAGCGCGTTCATAATTGCCATTCCCCTTACCATTACTTGCTTGGATAACACCGCTACCTGGCCGGAATCAAGGCTTGATGTTGCTGTTGGTTGCAGCCGAATGAGCTGTTCTTCCAACTGCTTCAATTGCTCACGAATATGTTCAATGTTAATCTGGCTATCCGAATGCATAGCTTGCTCTTGAACCAGTAGGGTTATTTGTTCCCTAATTTCATTGAGGGTAAACCGCTGTGCTTTAAGAGTTTCGATTATTTTAAGCCTTGCTAGAGTATGCTTGGTATAGTAACGGTAATTATTCTCTGAGCGAATAGGTTGGAGCAATCCCAGCTTGGTATAATAGTCGATAGTTCGTCTGCTTACTCCCGCTAATTGTGCGATGTCACCGATTTTATAATGTTTCAACTCCCCAAGATTATCCCCCCTAGTAACCATTATATAATACGAATCAAATACTGTACAGTACAACGTTATGCTTTATAATATACATAAAACTCGGTAAAAATTAAAAGAGCTCGACCTTCACTTAAAATAGGTTGAGTTTTTTGCATTATTTTATTTTTATTATATTCTCCTGGTACATCAAATTGTTTCAGTGTTTCTCAGGCTGGTATATTTCAATTTACCCAATTTGTCTTTTTTTAAGACAGTAAAACAACACTGGAATCATTCTATGTTATTTTTGATCTTTATTATAATTAAATGTTATTTAAGTAAATCGAGTACCTCTTGGATAGGAATAGCCAAACCTGTAACCTTATCCACCCCGTCTACCCGACTTTGTAAATTCCCAAACACCACACCAACCACCCGACCATTGTTATCGAAGACAGGACTGCCGCTATTTCCCGGGTATATAGGAGCACTGATGCTAAATACTTGAGCAGGCTTATCACCAACCAGCAAATACTGCTCTACTTGCCCCTCGGCTACAACATTGTTCATTCCCAACGGATTACCCACCACCCTAACTTTATCACCATGAGTTGGTTGTTCCTCGATATTTAACGGCACAACCGGCAACTTGTCAGCCTGTAGAGTAATCACGGCCAAATCAAATTCCGGCTTGCTAACCCATTTAACCGCTTTATATACTGTTCCATCCGGAAATCTGATAACCATATTCAGTGCATCTTTGATGACATGATGGTTAGTCACGATTATCCCGTGTGTATCAATATTAAAACCAGTGCCTGATTTCTGTTCTGCTGAAGCCAATGCCCCTGGCTTGCGTGACAATACATTGATCTGAACCACTGCAGCCTGTAGCCGCTGAATATCAATGTCTTTCTCTAATTGCAACGACTGTGCTACCAAATCCCCCATAGGAGCTTGCAAAGCTGGCCAAGATGTAACCGCCACTAGTCCTAAAAACGCCAGTGCTGTAACAAAAGCTATCATGCGCAGAGGCAAAGGGGTCTGGTTAGGCATTTGTATATCTTCGTGTTCATCGTCATCGCTATTTTCATTATCATCATAATTATCACCTGAAAAAGCGTCATCTATATAATCGATATAATCGTCATAGTCCTCAGCAAAGTATTCATCATCAATATTGTCATCATTAGCCTTTTCGCCTTGCCCCAAGTTGTAGTCAGTTCCATCATTGCTTGTTTTTCTTATATTACTCATTAAAACACCTCAAACATTTAACAACTAATATTTATCCTAACAATATTTTATCTGTATCTAGCAGGTCTAGCCCAGAGATGTTTAACAATCACATAAAACAACAACCCTCCGATACAAAATCGAGGGGTTGCTTAAAATTAATTCCGGCAACGACCTACTCTCCCAGGGACAAGCCCAA
>JAENYF010000057.1 GCA_016841905.1 Desulfoscipio geothermicus
TCAACGAAACGGTGACCAAATTAAAAGCTAACGGTACCTATGATGAGATCGCAGTACAATGGTTAGCTGCTGATTAAATACAGCCAAGGATAAATTATTGCGGCGAGCCAACTGTGATTAATGCAGTTGGCTTGATGTTTATTTGGGTGGTTTAAACGATGACAAATTTGGACTTTACTACGCTTTTGCCCTATATCAATCTTTTGCCGGCCGCTATTGCCATCACGTTGCAGGTAGGGCTCGGCGGCTTTATTTTGGCGATAGTTTTAGCTATTGTGGTGGGCAGTTTGCGAACCCGCAAGCTTAATTGGGTGGTGCATTTGGTCCTTACGGCATATGTGGAATTCTTTCGGGGCACGCCTTTATTAGTCCAGCTTTTTGTGGTATATTACGGGCTGCCGTCCTTTGGCATCAGGATAGAACCAATGATCGCTGCGATTGTAACGATGGGCTTAAACAGTGGTGCATATTTGTCCGAGGTGGTGCGCGCATCCATTCTGTCTGTTGATCGAGGACAGTATGAGGCAGCGGCCATGTTGGGCTATAACTCTATGCAAACCATCAGCCAGATTATTTTGCCACAAGCTTTACGGATTGCTGTTCCGACTTTCATGAACGGCTTTTCATCGATCATCAAAGAAACTTCTTTGATTTCGGTTTTACCGGTAATAGAGCTAACCAAGTTGGGCAATCAAATTTATGCTAAAACCTACCACCCCTTTGAAATTTATATCACCATGGCAATCATTTATTTTGTGATGACTTATTCCGTAACCTTTTTGGCAAAGTGGTTGGAAAGGAGACTCTCGGTGTGGGTGAACTAATTAGAATAAGTAATTTATCCAAAAGCTTTGCTGATACAACGGTCTTGCAGTCCTTGGACATGCAAGTCAACTCGGGTGAAATAGTGGCTATCATCGGTTCCAGCGGCAGCGGTAAAAGCACCCTGGTGCGTTGTATTGCCGGGTTGGAGTCGGTCAGCGGTGGTGAAATTTTATTGGATGGTGAGGCGGTAGTAAATACCGCAAGTACCTATGGCAAAGTTGGCATGGTCTTTCAAAACTTTAACTTATTTCCTCATTTCACTGTGGGGGAAAATATAAGTAAGCCTTTGCAAACAATTTTGAAGATGAAGGGTGATATTGCTGCCGAAAAAGCCAAAATATTGCTGGATAAAGTACATATTTTAGATAAGTTTGAGCAGTATCCCAATAGTTTATCAGGCGGGCAAAAACAAAGGTTGGCTATCGCCAGAGCTTTGGCAATGGAACCGGAAATCATTATTTTTGATGAACCTACATCCTCTCTTGATCCCGAGCTGGCCCACGAAGTTTTTGAAACGATTAGTGATTTAGCCAAAGAAGGTCAAACTATGTTGATTGTCACCCATCAAATCAATGCTATTCGCCGTTTTGCTACCAGAATTGTTTTTTTAAATAAAGGTAAAATTGAGGTAGAAGGCACGCCTGATTATATTTTCCATCAGTCGGACAATCATAATTTGCAGCAATTTTTGAAGCAGGTTGATTTTGCGGACATCTAAGAACCTGGTAGAAGGGATACGGTGTGGCCAGTATGTCTTATCGTAGCTTTATTTGAATTATTAATCACTTAAAATACCTTAATAAAATAACATTATAATAGTCATAAAGGAATTTTTGCTTTATCATTTAATATATCAGGTATATATTTTATTCGCCATCACCGGCAATCTCGATGTACCTGGTGGGTTATACATTAACCTGCCTTCAGGCAGCAACGTTGAGCAGGAGGAACTTCCCAAAGGACCATGCCGCCCGAGAAGGTGGCCGGCCTGGTTAAATCCGCCATGTCTAAGGGTGTAGATATTGTGGCCCCGGCTTGCGGGCTGGCTACCACTACACCTTTAATTAATGTACAAACTATGGTTACAACAACGCAACAGGGCAAACATGCAGTTAATTAACGGTCAGGAGAAAAAATGGCTAAGGTTACGATCAAGCATGACAATGGCACAACAACTACTTATGAAATTGCTCAGGAGATTAACCTCTATCAATTTTTAGCTGGATTAAATTTAATTGACGCTCCTTGCGGCGGTGCCGGCGGTTGCGGCAAATGCAAAGTTAAGATTATGCAGCCGCGTACTGCCTGGCAAGAGGAGGAAACAGCGGTTTTTACCGGGCAGGAGTTGGCCGCAGGCTGGCGTTTGGCCTGCCAACATTCCGTGAGCGAGGATATTACCGTGGTCTTACCGACTGAAGAGGTGGTCAGTGAGATTATCAGTCAGGGCTATTTAAGAGATTTTGCCCCAAAACCTTATTTTGCAAAAAGACTGGCTCAAAATGGTGATACCATGGTTATGGCCGGTCAGGAGATTATCGGCATCGAGAAAGGTGATACGAGGGACAGGCTTTATGGCCTGGCGGTCGATATTGGCACAACTACTGTAGTGGCCGGCTTGATAGACCTGTCCAGTGGCCAGGAACTGGCCAGTGTATCCTGTTTGAACGGGCAGAAGACTTTTGGCCAGGATGTGATAACTAGAATTAATTATGCCATGACCAATACAAACGGCACACTAATTCAGCAGAAAACTATTTTGCAGGATTTAAGAAAATTAATAAAAGGCATTTTTGCCCAGTGCGGCCGGGATTATGCTATTACCTTTAAAGATATTTATGAAATTACAGTGGGCGGGAACAACACCATGATTCATCTGCTGGCCGGCATAGACCCTTCTTCTATGGGTATGTCCCCATATTTACCGGCCTTTAAAGGCGCTTTGGTTGCCAAGGGTGCCAGTGATTGGCAATTGCCCGTATCGGACCTTTGTCGCGTTTATTGTCTGCCCGCGGTGTCTGCTTTTGTGGGTGGGGATATTTCGGCAGGGATTCTGGCTTGCGGCATTCACCAGGATGCCAGGAATATTCTTTTCATTGATATCGGTACCAATGGCGAAATGGTACTGTCCGGAAATGGCCGGCTTACTGCTTGTTCCTGTGCGGCCGGGCCTGCTTTAGAGGGTATGAACATCAGCTGCGGAGTCAGGGCCGCCAGAGGTGCTATTGAGGATGTGAGGCTAATAGGTTCCGGTGCAGATATGCTGGTGGAGGTTGCCGTGATTGGCGAGGTTAGGCCAACCGGACTATGCGGAAGCGGTTTGCTGGCTGCCGTGGCTGAATTGGTCAGAACAGGCATTTTACATAAAAGTGGCCGGCTGCTAGAACACCCGCTAGTAGAAAAAGTGGCCGGGAAAAAACGCTTTATCATCGATCGTGAAAATGAAATCTATTTGACCCAGCAGGATATAAGGCAGGTGCAACTGGCTAAAGGGGCGATTCTTTCCGGCATCCAAACCATGCTGCAAGCAGCCGGTGTGGATTTTGCGGAAATTGACCGGGTGCTGGTGGCAGGCCAGTTTGGGGCTCATTTAAAGGCGGCAAGCTTAACGGGTGCCGGTCTGATTCCCCGGGAGTTGGAAAATGTGATAACTTATGTGGGCAATACTTCTAAATCAGGTGCCTATCTTTGTCTGCTTTCCACTGAAGAAAGAGAGTCTGTGGAACAGCTAACCAGCCAGATTAATTATATCGAATTATCCCATTTGGCAGGTTTTGATGCCGTATTTGTTAAGGCAATAGAATTTTAAGGATTGAGGTTGGGTACATGCATAAAGATGATTTAATGACCCCGATAGAAAGGGCGAAAGCTCTGGGGAAAAAGGAACCGGTTGACAGGATGCCTATTAGTATGTTTTACGGTGCTCCCGGTCACTCTCTGCCGGGCTGGACTTGAAGGCAGGAAAAAGCTGATGCCCGTTCGCTGGCTTTGGCGCAGTAATGTCTGACCAGAAAGCAAATAGGCGATCCCAGAGAAAAATAAGGGTTGTCAAAGGCTGCCAATTGATAAAGCTCGTCAGGGATAACTCCTTGGCGAGCTTTGTGCAGTTGGGAAAGTAAATCCATGGAAATTACAAATCGTTAAAAACTCTATTCATTGGGAGACCAGCGGTATTGTGTACTGCGATATTTACTATTATTTTCCTTGCTGAATCAAGAACACCATCGATATGTCTATCATAAATAAAAAAATATTATTTGTTGCAATTAACCATAAAAATATACAATAGTAAAAATAAAGGATTTTTATTTGAAGTTAGCTAAATATGATCAATTAAAATTTTTATTATGACATATTTCGCGACTACCAGGGATGTGTAGAGTGAAAATAATTTTGGAGGATAAATATGCTGGATGTATCGATGAACAACTTGCAATTTGCCTATGACAAGGAATTGGTTTTGAGTGGCGTTGATTATCAAGCCAAAGCCGGTAAATTTGTTTGCTTTTTAGGACTTTCAGGTTGTGGTAAGAGCACGCTTTTGAGATTGATTGGCGGTTTGGAAAAGTCAGATCCCAAGCAACTACTGGTTGGCGGCAAGCCTGTTTCCGGTCCAAGCCTGGACAGGCCCATGGTATTCCAGGATTATGGTTTATTTCCATGGATGACAGCAGGTGAAAATATCTGTATTGCCTTAAAACTGCCAAACGCCTGGCAGCAACCAATGAAAATCTGCAAGATGTTTTGGGTGATGTTGATTTGCAAGCATTGTATTCCGCGATTCTGATCAAGGTTGAAGAGGGCTACAGTGTTGCCGATGTGGTGGCCAATATTGAAGCAACCGATTTTAATATAGCAATTGTGCAAACAAATAAAGTGGTGTCCAACGTGAAAATGCAAATGTCCATGATAGAGCAAGTGATGATTTTATTGTGGTTGCTACTTTTAATGGTAACTGCTCTGGCTTTGATCGGGCGTTTTACAGCATTGACAGAGGCTCGTTTTCCGCACCCTATTTGCAGGAACTGGTTGATTTTATCAAAGGCAAGGGCAAAGGTGTGATCATGCACATTTGCGGAAAAACCAGCCACATCTGGCAGGATATTGCCGACATGGGTGTTAATGGCTTTAGCATTGATAACGTTGCCAGTCTAAAAGACTGCAAAAACGCTATTGGTGATCAAGTGCGCATTCTCGGCAATGTTGACCCGGGCGGTATTATTTACAGCGGTACTCCGTTAGACGTTCGTCTAAAAGTCTTGGAAGGCATTGCTGACTGCTATGATTCGCCCAAGGGTTATACGCCAATGAGCGGCTGCAGTTTGCCGGTTGAATCGCCCTTTGAAAATATACAAGCCATGATGGATACCGTGCGCGACGTAGGGTATCCCGTGCAGCCGGATAAGGTTGAGGCAATGATAGCTGATTGTAAAAAACAAATATAATATATCCGTTCTACCAGAATTGTTTTTTTGAATAAAGGTAAAATCGAGGTGGGTAATCATAATTTGCAGCAATTTTTGAAGCAGGTTGATTTTGCGGACATCTAAGGGGCCAGTATGTCTTAACATGGCTTTATTTGAATTATTAATCACATAAAAAACATCGATAAAATAATATTATAATGTGCATAAAGGAATTTTTGCTTTATCGTTTAATGTATCAGATAAGCAATTACGCTAGGGTAACGGACAAGGTTCTGCCCGGGGCAGGTAGAGGTAAATCTGGGGGGAGGCAACCCGGCCCAGGTTGAGGCCTGGCGGGAAGCTAATGCCAATGTATTGACGGATTATACCAATCGTGCTCTCATTTCAGGCTTTCCTGTGTTTAAGGCACTGCTCCGCCAAATCGAGCCGGCCGAGTAACTGCCGGCAACGAAAAGCAAAAGGAGGCAGCCAGGTGGCTCAAAAACAGCAAACTGCAAACTCCGAGCCCGAGCCCGTTATAAAAATTACCCATCTGAGCAAATCCTTCGGCAACATTGAGGCTTTACTTAATGTTAGCTTGGAGATTTATGCTGGAGAAATATTGGCCATTGTTGGTGACAACGGTGCCGGGAAAAGTACTCTGAGCAAGCTTCTGTCGGGAGCATTAACTCCGGATAATGGCCAAATCATGGTGGGGGATAAAAGTTACAGCTCAATGACACCGGGGAAAGCAATCAGTCTGGGCATATCGACGGTATATCAAGATCTAGCCCTGGTTGATTGCCGGGATGTGGTCAGCAATATCTTTTTAGGCAGGGAACCGGTTTATGCCGGTTTCTTAGTGGACAAGCGCAGGATGCAAAAAGAAGCCGCTCAAGTTTTACAGGATTTGCAAATTAATATTCCCTCGTTGCACACGCCGGTAGGCTTGCTTTCCGGCGGGCAGCGACAGGGCGTGGCGGTGGCCAGAGCTGTTTTCCAAGGGGGTAAGGTAATTATTTTTGATGAACCTACTGCTGCGATGGGACTCCAAGAATCCGCCAAGGTTATTAAGTTATTGCTAAAACTGCGCGAAGGAGGTCTGGCCGTAGTGGTAATCAGTCATAATCTGCACCAGGTCTTCAAGATCTCCGACCGCATCTGTGTGATGCGTCATGGTCAGGTTGCAGCTATTTGTGAAACTAAGTACAGCTCCCCGAAAGAAATCGTGGGACTAATCATGGGTGCTGCGGCAGGAGTATGATTTTTATGAAGCCAAACATAGCGCAACTTTTACTGGGTCTGGTTTTATGCATCACGGTGCTCCTATTAAGCATTGCCTCACCATTTTTTATGACCTGGGACAATTGGCGCAATATTCTCGATCAAAGTGCCCTGCTGGTCATCATAGCAATTGGGATGACCTTCGTCATCGTTACCGGAGCCATCGATTTATCAGTCGGCTCGGTAGCAGCCTTAAGCGGGGTGTGTATGGCGGTAGCTATGCATGCAGGTATGGCAGTGGCAACGGCTATTTTACTGGGGCTAGCTGCCGGAGCGTTAGTCGGCACAAGCAATGGCTTATTGATTTCCCGGCTCAATCTTAACCCCTTTATTGTTACTCTGGGCACGATGGCTGTAGCCCGGGGGGTAGCCTTAATCATCACCAAGGGGATACCGATTTATGGTTTCCCTGCCGCCTTTATTTGGTGGGGCAGTGGGCATATCGGAGCGCTGAACCCGCCAATTTTGCTGGCTATCTTGATAACCTTACTGGGCGCTCTGGTACTCAATCAGACCAAGTTAGGCTATTATGCCCTGGCACTGGGCGGTAATGAGGAGGCCTTAAGGCGTACGGGTGTAGCTCACCAAACCTATAAGCTGATTATTTACGTAATTTGCGGTATTACTGCCGCTATTGGCGGTTTGGTTGTCACAGCTCGTTTAAATACTGCTGAGCCACTGGCCGGTTCGATGTTCGAACTTGATGCTATTGCTGCAGTTGTTTTGGGCGGGACTGACATGAAAGGAGGTCGGGGAAGCATAATCGGAACGGTGATGGCTTGTCTGCTGTTGGGAATATTGCGCAATGGCCTGACTATTTTGAGCATACCCTCTTATTACCAGCAGTTAACCATTGGCATTATTATCTTGGTAGCCATAATAGTTTCCGAGCTGCGGCTAAAGAATGCATGGGAAAATGATTGATAGGCATTGCTGAAGGCAAGGCAGACTTATAATAATATGGAGGTGCAATTATGCAGAAGAAGTTTTTAGCCCTTTTTTTGTCGGTCATTTTTATTTTTACTCTGGTTGGTTGCAGCGGCAACAACAATGAAAGCAAAGAGTCCGACCAAGCCCAGCCGCCTGTTGAACAGGTTGCAGACGATAAAGTAGCAGCTGCGGAGAAAATATTAATGGACCAGCTGCAGCCGCTGCCCGAATTTAATCAGGGTGAAAAAATCGGCATTTTGGTCATTACCCTGGCCAACCCTTACTGGGCAACTTTAAAGGAATCCTACGAAAGCGCGGCCGACGAGCTGGGCGTGAATGTGGAAGTGATGGCTGCTCCTACCGAAGGGGATACCAAATCACAATTAGAAACTCTGATGGCCATGACCGCCAAGGATTATCAAGGCCTGATCCTGTCGCCAGTCGAACCTTTTAACCTGGTGCCCGGCGTTGTGGCCGCCAATAAAAAAGACATCAAGGTAGTCAATCTGGGACCCGGCATCGATGTAAACGCGGTTAAAGAAGCAGGTGGCAAAATTGACGGGCGGATCACGGTTAATTTTGAAGAACAGGGTCAACGGGCAGCAGAATACATTGTAGACAAGATCGGCAAGGATGGCGGCAAGGTGGCTATCATTCAAGGCATACCTGGTGCCGGTCAAAGTGAAGGCAGAACGGCAGGTGCTAGAAAAGTATTTGAGAACACCACCGGCATTGAATTAGTTTCTGTACAGCCCGGTAACTGGGATCGCAACACTGCTTATAATATCACGACCAATTTGTTGCAGGCTCACCCGGATATCAAAGGCATATTCTGTTGTAATGATGTCATGGCATTAGCGGCGGCAGACGCTCTGACAGCAGCCGGCAAGAGAGAAGGGCGCATTATCTTTGGGGTAGACTTTATTGATGAAGCTAAAGAAGCCATTGGTACCGGCAAACTTGATGGCAGTATCGCTTATTCTATGGACGCTTATGCCAAAGCAGGCATAATCCTCTGTTTAAAGACTATTCAGGACATGGAAGTTCCTCAGGTCAACAGCCCGTTGGAAGTAGTAACCAAAGAAAATATTCAGGAGTACCAAAACTGGCATTAACAATGCGATATAAAAAGAGTCGGCTGGATAGGGTACAGCCGGCTCTTTTTTGTATTAAGCTCATAATAGAGATGGGGGATATCGTGCATTTAGAAAGGCTAATTAGAGAAATGGCTTTTGAACAGGGCTGGGATTATTGTGGCTTTGCCGACCTGACGGAACATCATGGTTACATGGAAGGATTTTGTGGAGCATTTATTCGCCGTTTTCCCAGGGCGGTTTCACTTGCGATGCGCCTTTCCGATGCGGTTGTTGATGCTATAGCAGGGCAGGAGCAAGACAAAATACTATCTTTCCATAACTATTGTTACTATGCGGTGGATTATCTGCAAAATAACGGTGCGGTTAAAATTGCCCATATGATCGAGCGCAGTGGTTGGCAGGCCTATCCAGTGCCGGCCTCATATAGTGTATATCAAAACCGCATGGCGGGACTGGTATCACATAAATTGGTGGCCGGGTTAGCCGGTTTGGGGTGGATTGGGAAAAACGGGCTATTAATAACACCGGAGGATGGGCCCCGTGTCCGCCTTTGCACTATTCTCACCGATGCACCGCTAAGAACGGGCAAACCAATAGAGCCGGCCTGCGGGACCTGTGAAATATGTACCCGGGCTTGCCCTGCCGGAGCCATTAAAGGCCGGGAATTTATTAGCGGCGCAGCAGACGATTATCTAATAGATCGAAATAAATGTTATGATTTTATGGAAAAACGGAAAAAAGACTGGGGTATTGAGATTGAACGGTGTGTCTGTGGCTTATGTGTGGCGATTTGCCCACAAGGAAAAACCAGGGGTCAACAAATAACATTTATCTAATTCTAATATGTCATAAAATATAATTATAGCAATAATAAAGGGTTTATATCGTTTTTCTTGAAACTTACTAAAAGCTGAACATATATATAGGATTGAGCAGCCATGCCCAATATAAGTGTCGCTTATAACTGTTCCAATAAATTGCCCGCTACGAAAAAAGCTTTGTACCTATGTCAGGAGGTGAGCTAAGCCATGCTAACAAAAGGCATTGTCCGTAATTGGTGAGCTTGAGATATTGCTGACTTGTTTGGATTTGCCAGGCAACAAAGTATATCCTGCATTTTCATATATGCGTTGTATCCGCTGAGGCGACATGGCATATCTGCTCAGATCCTCCTAAGATGGGTTTGAGAGAGCTATTAATGAATTAAGGAGTGACATAAGCATGGCTACAGAATTTAAACCAAAAATGTTAGGTATTGTATGCAACTGGTGTTGCTACGGAGGCGCGGACCTAGCCGGCGTTTCTCGTTTTCAATATCCCCCATATATAAGGCTAATCAGAGTAATGTGTTCCGGCAGAGTCGACATGTCCTTTATTATCAGGGCTTTCCAAAATGGTACGGACGGGGTGTTTGTCGGTGGTTGTCATCTAGGTGATTGCCATTACGTTACGCAAGGTAATCACGATGCCATAAACATGGTGGAGATGACGAAAAAAATACTGGCTAATATCGGTGTTAACCCGGCAAGATTAAGACTGGAATGGGTATCTGCCGGTGAAGGCATCCGTTTCGCTAGTATTATGAATGAATTTGCTGAGCAGATCACTAAGTTAGGACCCCTGGGAAAAAGTGAAGGCATAGAAAATAGTTTATTGCAATTAAAACTCGAAGCAGTTAACAGGTTAATTCCTTATTTAAGAGTGGTACAAAATGAGCGGTTGCAGGTGCGCAAGTCTACGGAGGAAGAATATAAGGAATACTATGCCAGTGAGGAGTGTAACAGGTTATTCCGTGAACTAATTGCCGACAAAATAACCTTAAGCGAAATTATACAGCTCCTGAGAGAAAAAGCCTTTTCCCCGGGTGATCTGGCCAGTAATTTAAATCTCAACCCGTCTGAAATTTCAAGACACCTGATAAGTTCAGCAAATCATGGATTAATCAGGTACGATGCAGGCCAGAAACGCTATGCCATTGCGCAAAGTAATTATAGGTGATAGTTAGACAGGAATGTGGCAAGCGGATACCATCTTGGCTATCCGCTTCAAGTTTACGGGACTGAGAATGTATCTAATTTCGTGTAAATGGTCATCTCCTTATTGATAGTAATAACCATTTACACGAAATTATTTATACTTCCTACAAATATCCAAGTAGCTCATTCATAAATTCCTGTTCTACCTTAACAAGCTTTTTTGCTAAATCCATACTTTCTTTAGATGCGGTCTTATATTTATTGATATACTTACTAACTGATTTAATTCCCATGTTACAGCCATCAATCATTATGTCATCAATTTCATTTCCGTACTAATCCATGAAAAAGCCTTCGCACTAATTTGCGGGTCCTTCTCTTCCTCATGGTATTTATTTAACATTTGATGGCATTCATCACCAATCTTAATATGCTTATCATTGTATTTATCAATAATAGACTTAAGCTTCTCGTTTTTAATATATGGCTGCACCTGCTCCATACTATTTGTACCCGATTTACAACCTGCATTGCATTCCCTTAAAAGATTAATAGTATCTTCATTCATAGTTGTCATCCTTTCTAAGGTTAATATGAGGGGATGCCAACTTTTTTATACAAAAACAGGAGGTCTAAAGACACAAATGTCTGTTCGAAAATATTCTTTTTCGAGCTGACATTAGCAGGATTATGTAAGTCTGGGAAAGAATCCATATCATATATTCATTTTATTCATTTTAGCTTAAAATGTTGCTATTAGTGGAAAGGGGAGTTATTGCGCATCTCATTAGTTTTCTTTATTATAATATCTTTGTTAGCTCAAAAGGGGGCCTTGTTTTGAGAATAAAAGAAAGAGTTATACCAAACCATGAGAACAAGTATCCACTGGTCTTTAGTCCAATCAATATTGGTCCGGTAAGGCTTAAGAATCGCATCTCTTTTCCGACGTGGCAGGTAAATTATGCTAATACCGATGGGACAGTATCCGATAAATTATTAAATTTTTATAACGCGTTGGCAGACGGGGGATGCGGGCTAATTTTTACAGGTTGTGCTGTGGTATCGTACGATACAGTCGCCTTTGACCGTGTGATGAGAATAGATAGTGACATCTATTTACCGGGATTACGAAAACTTTTTCATGAAATAGAAAGCCGGGGCAGTGTACCTGCAATACAGTTAATTCATTATGGACGCCAGGCTTTAACTTCTGTAACAGGGTATGAACTTATTGCGCCAAGCCCCATCCCATGCCCGGTAATGTCCCAGTTTGAACCAAATTATAAAATACGTGAAATGACTATAGCTGATATCTACCGAGTTTGTAATGATTTCATTGCTGCGGCTGTGCGTGCCGCAGAAGCGGGGGCCAAGGTAATTGAAATCCATGCTGCGCATGGTTATTTACTAAATCAATTTTTATCACCCTATTCTAATCACAGAACTGATGATTACGGCGGTAATATAATAAATCGCGCGCGTCTCATTTTAGAAGTAATTGAGGGAGTAAAAAACAAGCTTGGTAACCGTGTGGCAATAAGCTTGCGGGTTAGTGGCAACGAATTCGTTGAAGGCGGGCTTAAGCCCAATGATTTTAAGAATTTAATTAATCTGTTTGAAAACAAGGGCATAGATATGTTAAACGTTTCTGCAGGTGTTTATGAGTCTATGGAGCGCATTGTTCCCCCTGCAACATTGGGCGATGCCCCCCATGTCAATATAGCCTCGGAATTAAAACAATTTTCAACTGTACCCATATGCGCAGTAGGATCCATTTTCTCCATTGGGTTAGCGGAAGAAGTAATAGCTTCCGGGAAAGCAGAACTGATCGCCATGGGGCGGGCGCAAGTTGCAGACCCTGCAATTGTAAACAAATCATTGCTTGGCCAAGAATCAGACATAAGAAAATGTATCAAGTGTAATAAATGCACCTTCTGGACGACGGGCGAAGCGCAAATGTATTGTTCTGTAAACCCTGACTATCAAAGGCCAAAAGAGATTGAATAATGGATAGGTTATACGCCTCAATAGCAAATATAGACATTCTTCTTCCGCCCAATCTATATATTGAAAAATTACTAAAAGCCCTTTGTGACATTTTCGGCTACTCCTTTAGTTCCGTCATTGAAGTGGACGAACAAGGGATAGGATGGATGATTGCCTCACATAACCTACCCGACAATTACCCACAGGATGTGAACCTGCAAGCGCCGGTTCTCTCAAGCCCTTCAGGGGAAGCCATTTCAACAGGTCGCATTGTTGTAGTTAATAATCCTTTACTTGAGCCGCGCCTAGCATACTGGTACGGTATTTTTGGCCAATACAACATTAAAACCATTATATGGGTACCGCTGATTAGCAAGGGCATTGCTTTTGGGACATATGTTTTATATGATACTCGGTTAAGGGAAACCCTGCAAGAAGAATTAAAAGCACTTAAGCAAATAAGTGCGATGATAACTATCGCCATCTATAGTAATAAGTATCTTAGTCAGCTAAATCAAAAAACCAACGAGTTGGAAAAAGAGATTGCCAGGCGTAAACAAGTAGAAGCAACGCTTCGTGAAAGAGAAAGCTTTCTTACCAGCGTAATCGAAAGTATACAGGATGGTTTATGTGTTATTGATCAGGACTTTAATATAATGCGGGTTAATACAACCGTAGAACGTTGGTATTCTGAAGGCATACCACATATAGGTAAAAAATGTTACGAAGTTCTTATGGGTAGAACTAAAATCTGTGAAGAATGCCCTGCTCATAATACTCTCATTACAGGTAAATCCGGTTGTGCAGTCCTTCCCCGCAAGGATATCGACGGTGAAATTATTGCTTGGCAAGAAATATATAGCTTTCCCTTTGTATATCAAAAGACATATCAAATTGAGGGTATGATTCTGTATATAAGGGATGTTACTCAGAAATTAAAAACCGAGCAGGAGATGGCCCGTCTTGCAAAGTTAAACCTAATTGGCAATATGGCCGCCGGTATTGGTCATGAGGTTAGAAATCCCATGACCACTGTGCGCGGGTTTTTACAAATATTAAAGGGGAAGAAGGAATGTATTAAGTATGTTGATTATTATAATCTGATGATTGAAGAGTTGGATAGGGCAAACAATATCATATCTTCATATTTATCCTTAGCTAAAGATAAGGCAAAAAATTTAAAAATACATAGTCTTAATTCAATAATTGAGTCAATTTATCCACTATTACAAGCAGACGCGACGGTTTCCGACAAATATATTGCTTTGGAATTAAATAATATTCCTGATTTGTATTTAGATGAAGAGGAAATTCGCCAGTTAATTTTAAATTTAGTACGTAACGGGTTGGATGAAATGTCTTCAAAAGGAACTTTGACAATCAGTACATATACAGACAATAATGAAGTGGTCTTAGCGGTACGTGATGAAGGCAAAGGCATTAGTTCCGATGTCTTGCAAAAATTGGGCACGCCTTTTTTTACAACAAAAGATAACGGAACCGGTTTGGGGCTTGCGATATGCTATAACATCGCTGATAGGCACAACGCTACGATACAGGTAGAAACCAGCCCTAGTGGCTCCACCTTTTTTATCCATTTTAAACCGGTGCCGGGCACTTAACTGGAAACACAAGAAAGCACAAGGGGACGGTTCGAACCGTCCTTTTGTGTCCCCCCTCGCCAATGTGCCAGATGCTTACCCCTTCTCCAGTGCAGCCGGTAACGGTGTCGCGATTGCGCTCGAATGCCACGTGCATGTGCAGTATAAGTCTAAGTTTTGAGAGTATATTCTCCAACATAGGGGTTAAAACCATTTATTGTTAGATGTTTACATTTACTTGATTCTTTTATATAATTAATCATAATTATGCCTTTGAAAATTAACACTTACGAAAAAGGTGTGTTATTGTATTGTGGTACAGTTTATTTGTAAAGTCATGCTAAATCAAAGTATAGTTGGAAGGGTGAAATTATGTTCTCTAAATTTTTAAGGTGTAAAATGTGCTATGTTTTTGCAGCTGTTATAGTTATGGTATTTTTTTCATTTAGTAATTGTTTAGCTATTGATTATCCCCTTTCGGCCATCGAAAAAGAGTATGTTGCTATTGGTCATGAAGAAGAAAAAAGTGGTGCAAATACATTAGTTAAAAGTGACGGAAGCTTACCACGTATTCATGTTACTGATTCCGGCAGCCAAGTATATCCCGAGGTAGGTGACCGCGTTGGTGTAGAATATGTGCAAGGATGGAAGCTTACATTTTGGAATATTGGAGAAAGTGGAGGAGAAAATTCAAAAACAGCCAAGCTTGAAGGATTTTTAAAATACTTATCTGCAGGCCAAATTCTTAAAGACGTAAATTACACTGAAAACGCTGCAGGTGCAAGAGAATACTCAGGCTGGAAAAGCGAGCCTGCAAATCCAAACGATATTTTACCCCCTTATTACGTTCCTGAACAAGTTTATACCCTTGGTTATACCGGAGGTCCTAATGGCGTCTTTTATGAATTAGGTGGTGTTAAACAGCATTCTTCGGGTGAACCTATTCGCGGTGAGGTCCAAAAAGATGAAAGCACAGGCTTGTACTATGTTCAATTTTCCGGCGCTATAAATGTAAGGCTTGACATCAGCGATCCCGATGTTTTTAAGGGGTTTGAAAAGCTTGCAGAAAACCGAGATTTATCTATTGAAGAGGAATATGCCTATGCATTTACAGATTTAAGTGGAGAAGTAATAGTGGAGTATGAAGACGGTGAGGAGGACTTTGGAGCGGATTTTTACATTGGCAGTAATGAGAAAAACAGAAAGGTGATACCGCCCGGTTCCACTATAAAAACAGGAAAGGACAGTTATGTGGTGGTGAATTTTGGCGATAGTGCAGACTTCGTTTTAGGGCCAAACTCTACACTCAAAATCAAAAAGCCCGAGCATGGATTTTTTGACACACAAAAGGGTCAGGTTTTAATAAATATCAAAAAAAATATTGCTCAAATGATAAAAGAGGGTAGTTTAGATGTAACAATGAATCAGGCAGTCGCCGGCCGTAAAGGCACAACCGCTGTTTTTATTGAAGAAGACGGTATATCAACTGTCAAGGTTTTAGAGGGTGAAATAAGTTTCAAATCAATTTCAACAGGCGAGGTTAAGTCTGTTTTGCCGGGTGAAACAATTTCTGCAAATAAAGAAGGGTTGTCTCAATTAACAAAATTCAGCGTGGAAGGTGAATTAGAACAATGGGAAAAAGCAGTGCCGGCAGAAGCCATTGATAAAATAAGGGAATATGTTAACCAAGAGACAAAAACCCTTGACAACGAGAG
The DNA here is from genome assembly GCA_016841905.1 of Desulfoscipio geothermicus. GTDB lineage: Bacteria > Bacillota > Desulfotomaculia > Desulfotomaculales > Desulfallaceae > Sporotomaculum > Sporotomaculum geothermicum_C. Next base: position 15,818 of record JAENYF010000057.1, read on the forward strand.
TAAATCTTCTGTTTTTACTGTTCTGCCTTTTGTTGCTGTAATAACACTTTTTATTATAGTATTTTTATATAAAGTTTTATCAAAAAAATCTTCTGTCAACAAGTAGCTGAGGGTAGTGTTTTATTTATCCATTCCTTCAGACACAAGGGGACGGTTCTTTCGTGCCAAGACGAAAAACACGGTAGAATTTGAGAAAAAATGGGCGTAAAGAAATACCCAGGAAGATATTGTGACACTCCCAGAGGAAACGGGGAGAAACCGGGAAAACAAAGCGTCTCCTAAAGTTTAAGAGGCCCGTATCTACTCGACCCTTGTGTCTCTCCGGGTAGGCTAGCTGCTCAATGATTGGGTAGTTTTAATAATTATACCGTATCTGATGTTGCGGCTATGGTATAATTGTTAAAACACGCTACCCGGGGTGGAGAAATGACTAATGACAATATCAACATCGATGAAAGAAAGCTATCCATCATTGTTCTTGCCTTGTTTTCCTCCTGGATGCTGTCCTTCCTTTTTGAAGGGCAAATATTGTATGCCCTGGCTGATACTTTTGACCTGACCACAGGTGTGATGATCTTTGGAGGGATTGTCGCTCTTTTTTCCGGATTATTATTATGCGGTTTTTTCGTTAAAACAAAAAGGGCGGCGAAGCGGCTGTTTTTGTGTTCATATCTTTACTTCCTTACAGTCTCTGTTGTATTTTTCTTTCCGCCCTCAATCTTCTGGACCTTGGGAATAATCACTAGCGCGTTTTTAGCAGGAGGCTGCGTGGCGGCATGGAGTTTCTATTTTAAAAGTGGTACGCCGAAAAACGAGCGCATCAAGACAGCTGCCGATGTGCTCATCTGTTCCAATGTCCTGATGATTTTTCTGAACATGGCGGCCATCCATCTAACGCCGCGTATCGGGCTGGCACTTTCCATGCTCATGCTTATGGCTGCGTTCTTTTTTGCGATGCGTCTTTCCACCGATGATAATGATGCTTCTCCCACGTCCTCCGGCCGAAAGGAAAGCGCTGAAAGCATCACGTGGCCCCTTGTTTTTTTATGCCTCTTTATTGTGGTAATCACCATTAATTCAGGGCTGATGTATCAGGTGATTAATCCCTCCTTTGCTCATCTGCAGTGGCTGACCAGCTGGTACTGGGCCATTCCTTATATCGTTGCTCTGTTCATCATGAGAAACCTGCCCCCCAAAACAAACCGCACCTACATCCTCTATGTGGCCCTCGCCATGATCGGCTTTTCCTTTATTGCCTTTGTAACCCTTGACCATTCAGCGCTCACTTATCTTGTTGTCGACACGCTGATACTGGGCGCTTGCGGTATTTACGATTTGTTTTGGTGGAGCATTCTGGGCGAGATGCTGGATCTGCACAAAAATCCGGCTAAGTTGTTCGGTATAGGTATGTCGGCCAATGTGCTGGGCGTGTTGCTTGGCGGGCTGATCGGCAGCGCCATTTATACCGAAGGAACGCATATTTACAACTTAACACTACTGGCACTGGCCGTAGTTTGCGTAACCCTTGCTCTCCTGCCGTTATTGCACAGTCAACTCTTCTCCCTGCTGAAAGAGCATGCCTATCTGACGGTGGTTTCCGGAATGGTGTTGGAGGAACAAAGCAAAATAACCGACCGGTTTGTACAATTTGCCAACCTTTCAGAGCGGGAAAGTCAGGTCACCGCTTTGCTCCTCCAGAAAAAAACGTATAAATCAATTGCAGCAGAGCTTTTTATCAGCGAAAACACGGTAAAATATTATGTGAAAAATATTTATGCCAAATTTAATGTCCGGAGCCGAGCTGAGCTGATCGACATCATTTTGACGACGGACGAGGACACCGCTAGATAAAGTAGTCGCAGGGCGCATAAACAAAGGATTTTTAAGTCCCTACCCGAAAAAGGGTGGGGGCTTTTTGACAAAGACTACCCGGTTTGGGTGAAGACACCTGGAGCGGAAAATTCTATAATTGACAAAAATGTCAGGAGGGAATAACAAATGTTCAAAAAAAGTATGTATGTTTTAATTTGCACCCTAATTTTTACAGTAGTCTTGTTGACGCCAAATGGCCTTGCAACGGAAAAAGCTCTGGCAGCCACTTCAACCGTAGGCGGGCATCTTTATGATCTGAGCGGGAAATGGGATATTGTTGCCAACAGTGCGGGAGGGACTATTAATATAACTAATCAGTCGGGAAACGAATTCAGCGGAACGGTGCATATTGACTCCGGCAGTACGGAAAAGATGATTAGCGGACGGATTACCGGAGACACCGTTACCTTTACAAGAATGTGGGATGGGCGAGGCTTGCGTCAGGATTATACAGGCACCTTAAGCGTAGACGCTAACGGTAATGCTACTATAAAAGGTAAATTTACACAAAACGGTGCCGGTTCATATAATTGGAGTGCAAGCAAATCGAGTGTAAGCAAATCGAAAGAAGGGGCGACTGCCGGACAAAACCTGCGTGCCACTGCCGGCAATAAACAGGTATGCCTGACGTGGAGTGCTG
>JAENYF010000058.1 GCA_016841905.1 Desulfoscipio geothermicus
TCAGCTGCTCTACCAATTGAGCTACGCCGGCACTAGCGACAGAAATTATTATAAGCGAAGGATGTATCTTTGTCAACAGATTGATGTTATTAAAATAGTGAAAATATAAAGCAATAGAGAAAGCCAGCGCTCCGACAAGCATCTGGCTTTCTTAACATGCAATAATCATCTAGGCTTCGCGTTTTTCCAGGTAACGCTCTAGTTTACGTTTAACTCTTTGCAAAGCATTGTCAATTGACTTAACATGCCTTTTCAGATCTTCGGCAATTTCTTGGTAGGATTTGCCCTCCAAATAAGACATTAACACCTTCCACTCCAATGAGCTCAATATCTCGCCCATTTTTTCTTCGATGTCGTCGAATTCTTCCCGGCTAATAATTAGCTCTTCAGGGTCGGATATTTTTGAACCAGATATAACATCCAGCAAGGTACGGTCAGAGTCCTCGTCGTAAATAGGTTTATTCAGAGAAACATACGAATTTAGTGGAATATGTTTTTGCCTGGTAGCAGTTTTAATTGCGGTTATAATTTGACGTGTAATACACAGCTCGGCAAAAGCACGAAAAGACGACAACTTGTCCATCCTAAAATCACGAATCGCCTTATATAGACCGATCATACCCTCCTGGATAATATCCTCCCGGTCCGCACCGATCAAAAAATAAGATCGAGCTTTGGCTCGCACAAAATTTTTATACTTATTGATCAAATACTCAAGAGCTGCTTCGTCACCATCACGAGCAAACTCAACAATGTCTTCGTCGATCATTAATTGAAAATCGCTGGAAGTATCTATTTGGGCGTGTAAATTCAACAATATCCCTCCCGCCATAATCTCCCCAACGAAGCCCACAAAGAAAAAAACAACCCACACGCTTTCTTAAGACAATTAAAATCCAGGTGCTATTAATCCCAGAATAGCATGGGTAATAAACTAATATAAATATTTTAATCAACTAGCTAGTACACATATTTATAGATTTTATTATAACCATCCACGCAGGGCTCGTCAAGCAAAAAAGCTCCCTGTCTACCGATATTAACCCTATTCTTTTTTTCTTCTCCACTGTTCTAAGATTTGACGAATATGCCCCGCTAAACGGTTTTCCAAGTAACTATCTGTATAATCATTACGCGTTAACCTCTGTTGACTTTCTTTTCCCATATCACGCACCCGGGTCAAAAGCTCCCCTGGTGTCATGCGGTAAGCACCTCGCCCGAAAATAACCCTTTGCTCCTCCCAATCAGAAGTAACCACTCGTATGTTGCCGTCATTTGCAATATCGCCGACTAACCTTTCAATCATAGAATCGGCGGTCTCCTCTTCACGGGTATAAAAAATTTGCACACCATTTACTTCCTCATACCTTTCCACATTACCCTTAACACTATGGGCGTCGAAAACCAACACCACCCTGTCGCCACTAAACCCGGCATAATTGGCTAAGATATCCACCAACTTGTCTCGAGCATGTTCCAGGTTTTCGTTCGCCAATACGCTCAATTCAGGCCAAGCATGGACAACATTATAACCATCCACCACTATGTATTCATTCATCTTAACCCCTACTTCTCTGGCGTACCGCATCAAACAACACTAAGGCAGCGGCCACTGAGGCGTTGAGTGAATTGACCCGGCCCGCCATTGGGAGCTTAATCAACAAATCGCATTTTTCCCGTACCAGCCTTCCCAATCCCTTATCTTCCCCACCGATTACTATAGCCAGCGGACCTAACAAAGGAGCATCCCAAACCAATTGTGCAGCATCAGGATGCGCACCCACCACCCATATACCACGTTCTTTAAGTAATTCAATGGTACGGACCAAATTACCTACCCGGGTTACGGGCACGAACTCCACAGCTCCGGCTGAAGACTTAACCACCACCGGGGTAACGGCTGCAGCTCGGCGTTTGGGTATAATCACCCCGTGAGCTCCCGCCGCATCAGCAGAGCGTATGACCGCCCCTAAATTATGGGGATCCGTTACCTCATCCAACAACACAAGCAAGGGGTCTTCATCTTTTATGGCATCAAGCATATCCTCAAGCTCAACATAGGCATAAGGTGCTACCTGGGCAATCACGCCCTGGTGCACTGAACCGGGTGCCATGTGGTCTAAGAATTGTCTATCCACATTTTGCACGGGAACCTGTTTATCCCTGGCCAGTTTGATTATATCTGAGGTGGCGGCTATTTTCATGCCCCTGGCCAAGTATATTTTATTAATGCTCCGATCTGCCCGTAGCGCTTCACGTACCGGATTGCGTCCAACAACAATTTGTTCCATAGTTATAAACATTCCTTTCGCTTCGCTCAAGGCACAAAACGTGATGAAATGTGTTACTTTTAATCTGATTTCTTACTATCCTACAGCCATAGGGATAACAGTTAACTACAAATCACGGGGTGGTGAGTGGGCTGCTCCAATATTGGAGTGACCGCATTAGTTATATGTGTAGATTGCCTTTCCAAGCACAAATAAGTGTGACGTAAGAGCACGCAGACTTATCTTTGTACAAACATTACTCGTTTATTGCCAGGCAATCAGTCAATGCTGTTTATCCCTGTAATTCTCTGAAAGGAGTTACCACCTACAAAAGCCATCGCTTTTCAACTTTTACAAAAGGTCTAAAAGAGCTGTCACAGTGGCTTTGTGGGAATAACTGCAAAGATGTTTGCATGGAATCTACGGGAAAATACTGGATTCCCGTCTTTAATGTACTTGAAGATTCCTGCAATATCACTCTAGCACATCCCAAATATGTCAAAGCTATCCGTGGCAAGAAGAAGACCTTATGTCACGCAAAGCTGATCTTAAAAAAATTATTCTTTCACTTTCCGAGCCCTACGCTGAAGAAATTAATCTGATCTTAACTGTTCCGTCCTTTAAGAACATCTTTTCACCCATAGCAGTGATCTCTGAAATAGGTGTCAACATAAACGTGTTCCCGACAGTTAAGCATCTTTGCTCCTGGGCAGGGCTTACACCTACGAATAACGAAAGTGCCGGAAAGAAAAAGTCAGTAAGGATTTCAAGAGCTGGTTGTTACATAAAGCCGCTTCTGGTACAGTGTGCCACCGCTGTAGTCAAAAGCAAAAAGCATCCTGAAATCTGAAACCGCTATTTAAGGCTTAAATAGCGTCGTGGTCATAAAAGGGCAATCATTGCCATTGCAAGAATGCTCCTTACCGCTATTTACAATATTTTAAAAAGAAAGAACCGTATAATACTGAATTGTATAAAAAATCCGATGTTCTTCCAGTAAACCGTGAAATCACGGTAGAACAAGCTATTTTATTTGCTACATCTCAAGGCTATCGTATTATGGCGGCATCTTGATTTATTGCCGACTCATATCTTTTTTAAGTCATCAACCGATGGCTTGTTTTGTTATGCCCTTTTCTCTGCAGCTAGACCTAACTTCCCATTTCAGACTTTTCCCACCCAGTGACTATAGTTTCCGAAACCTTTCGCGCACCTTAACCTGTTCGCCACAGCACATCGCACCTTCTGGACATGATCTTGTTAGACAGGCCGGGCCGGCATTCCGAAATAACTCCGGGGACTCCCGTCGCACCAGGCGAAGCATTTCGGTGGCCAGTGCACGAATTTCCCATTGTGCCCGGTTACAACAGCGCAGGGCAAAAAAATGCATCAATTCCCTGGCGTTCATAGTGACCACCAGCTTAGTTTCAGCTGCATTGGGCAAAATGAATCGGGCATCTTCCCGAGCTGCATCACCGTAGTCGGCCAGTTTTTCCAGCCAGCAATTATACCACTGTTGAATTTGAGCCATCTGCCGGGCATATTCTTGCACCTCAGCAGCACCTAAGTCAGCTATGCGCGGAGGTATAATATAATTAAACACGCCATCTGCTTTGGCGACACTGTCCTCACTGACATACCGCTGGGACTTGACACTAAAGCTAGCAATGCGGTGCCTGGTTATCTGTGCTAATAAACTTCTGGATATGCCCTCAACACCAAAGGTAAAGCTAGCATGCTCAACAGGCGTTAGGTGTCCCATATCAGCCAATTTGCGTACAAAATGCGATTGATCACGTTCGGTTACACCTTTTTTCAGTTCCACTATATCTGCGGATGAATAACAAAGCTTAGCAGCCAAAGCCACCAACTGTTCAGGATTATAGGTATGGTGCAGCAATTCCACCCGCAACTCCGTTCTCCCCATAACATTGTTCCCCCGAAATTTATTTTCTAATTTTAGATTTGCATGCCAGGTTAACCTTCCATACCCGGGTCCAATTCCTGTTTAATAACGCCCCGGGCCAAGCTTAATATTTCTTCCAACCGAGGCCAATCCCGCTGTAAATACAGGTAACCGATTAAGCTTTCAAAACCGGTGCTATGCCGGTATTCAATAACACTATCCCCTCTCGGTGCATGGGCGGGTTTAGCATTACGACCGCGACGGGCCACAGCTTCCTCCTCTTTGTTAAGATAACCATCTAGGGCACGGAAAATCTTGGCCTGGGTAGATGCACGCACATGCCGCACCGCCTCTAGGTGTAATTTATTAACATTAGTGATACCCTGGTCTACCAGATACTCCCGCACCGCCAATTCGTAGACCGCATCACCAATATAGGCTAAAACTAGAGAGGAAACCTCCCGGGGGTTAGTTTTGATGAAATTTTCTCCAAACATAACCTAACCCAGTCTTTTCCAACGCACACCGTCAGGAGTATCCTCCAGCGCTATGCCCAACTTCTTCAACCGGTCACGCAGGTGGTCAGCAGTAGACCAGTCTTTTTTTAGGCGCGCTTTTTGTCTGATTTCGATAATCAAATCAAGCAAATCCTCCACCAGACCCTCATTACCTGTTTCTTGGTTCTCCAACAAAATATCTCCGGTAGCACTGGTTTTAAATATCCCCAGCACGCAGTTATACTGAGCAAACATCTGCCGGGCTTTCTGCAATGCCGCCATTCTTTCCGCCAGGTTAGGATAATCGTTCCTTTGCAAGTAACTGTTCACTTCACGGGCCAAATCAAACATCAGTCCTATGGCCAGAGCAGTATTAAAATCATCCTCCATAGCCTTATCAAACTCGATGTGTATCTCCTCCAAACGGGTAACCAGCAGAGGATCAGGTCTTGCCTCGTCGTCTGCTTCACGGCCTGCTAAAGCCTCATCTAGCAAACGCAGGCTGGTTTTTATGCGCTCAAGCCCCCTTTGGGCAGATGTTAGTTTTTCATCGTCAAAATCCAAAGGGCTGCGATAATGTGTCCCTAACAGGTAAAAGCGCACCACCTCCGGCGCAAACTTGCTCAAGATATCACGCACTAAAAAAAAGTTGCCCAGCGATTTGCTCATTTTTTCCTGGTTAACAGTAATAAATCCATTATGCATCCAGTAGCGGGCAAAGGACTGACCGGTGGCCGCTTCGGTCTGAGCAATCTCATTTTCATGGTGGGGGAAAATTAAGTCAAATCCTCCGCCGTGTATATCAAAGTTAAAGCCCAAATATTTGAGCGCCATGGCAGAGCATTCAATATGCCAGCCGGGCCTGCCCTTACCCCAGGGGCTTTCCCAAGCCGGCTCGTCAGGCTTGGCGGATTTCCACAGCGCAAAGTCCATTGGGTCGATTTTGCGCACATCAACCTCAACCCGGGCTCCAGCCTGCATATCCTCCAAAGTTCGACCGGACAATTTGCCGTAACCTGTAAAGTGGCGTACATTAAAGTAAACGTCACCGTCCACCGCATAAGCATAACCATTGTCCAGCAATGTTTTAACTAACTCAATGATCTCTGTGATATGACCAGAGACTTTGGGATGAACGTCTGCCCGCAATACATTTAAAGCATCGGCATCCTTATAATATTCGCCAATATAACGTTCAGCCAAAACAAGAGGATCATACCCTTCTTCCCTGGCCCGGTTAATTATTTTGTCATCAATATCTGTAAAGTTTTGCACATATAAAACATTGAACCCTCGATATTTAAAATATCGGCGTACCGTATCAAAAAACACTAAAGGCCGGGCATTACCCAGATGGATGTAATTATAGGTTGTTGGTCCACAAACATATATGGCCACTTTGCCCTGCTCCCGTGGAATAAATTCATCCTTCTTTCTAGTCAGGGTATTATAAATACGCATAATTCAATAATTACCGTTCCTTTCTTAAATGTCTAACGGTATACAAACAAACTTTAGCTTAGCTTAATGATGTATACCCCATTTTTTGTATGCTTTTTCGACACCTAATTATAGCACTGCGTAGCATTTACTAGCAACTTATTGCACTAATTTGCCAAGTTTGGGCAAATAATTAAACCGTACCCCCTTAAATGACCGAGATACGGTTTATGGCTTCATTCACAACAATTGTCTTGATAAATACAGACGACCGCCTGGGCAGCAATACCCTCACCCCGCCCAGCAAACCCCAACCCTTCCGTAGTGGTCGCCTTAATGTTAATTAATTCTGGAGTCACGCCCATTTCCCGGGCAATATTCATACGCATTTGTTCTATATAAGGGGCAATCTTAGGCGCCTGGGCGATAACCACAGCATCTAAATTTCCTAACCGCCATAACCTGCTGCTAAGATAAGCACTCACCTGCTTCAATAGCAACAGACTAGAAACACCACGGTATTGCGGGTCATTATCGGGAAAATGCTTGCCGATATCCCCACAGCCGGCAGCACCCAGCACAGCGTCCATCACAGCGTGCACCAGCACATCAGCATCTGAATGCCCTAGCAACCCCATATGATAAGGTACTTCTACCCCGCCCAATATCAATGGTCTTCCCACAACCAGAGTATGCACATCATATCCAATACCCACCCTCATTTTGCAACCTCCTATGGGGTCAGGCTTCCCGCAACAAGGCCCTGGCTAACACCATATCCTCAGGGGTAGTAATTTTTATGTTTGTGTAATCGCCTCGCACCAGCTTGACAGAATGTTCCAATCTCTCCACCAAAGAAGCATCATCAGTGCCAGAATAACCGTCAACATCAGCTAGCCGGTGTGCTTCGACCAGCAGTTGGTACTTAAATACTTGGGGCGTTTGCACCTGCCACAATTTGTCCCGCAGCAGGGTTTCCCTTACTAGGCCTTCTTCCCCTGCTACCTTTATGGTATCTTTAGCTGGCACCGCCAGCGTAGCAGCCCCCCAATACATGGCCTGGCGAATCGTTTCCCGAATTCTTTCAGGCTTAATTAACGGACGCGCGCCATCATGCACCACTACTAGCTCGGCTTTGGAAGGCAAAGCCCGCAAACCAAGCATAACCGAATCACTGCGACTGACCCCGCCTGGAATGACTTTTATTGGCATGCCTTGCATAAAATTACTCAAAACTTGGTGGAAATTTTCTTCTTCGCCCGGCGCTACTACAAGAATAATCCCGTCCACCGGTACTGCTAGCAAAGCCTGTAACGCATGAACCACCAACGGCCGCCCAGCAAGCTCCAGCAATTGTTTATTCACGCCAACGCCCATACGGGTACTCCGGCCAGCAGCAGCCACCAGCGCGTAAATGCTACCCAAGCATTTTCACCTCTTCATAATTATGGACTTCCTGCTTGGTATCACCCCGCCGGTCTGCTTTAAGCTTGGCAAATATCATGCGTCCAGCCGCTGTTTGCAGTACACTAGTGACCAATACCGTAATAGTTTGGTGCATATACAATTTACCGCCGTCCACTACAATCATCGTGCCGTCATCCAGGTAAGCTACACCCTGCCCTGACTCCTTACCTTCTTTAACAACTTGCACCACCATTTCCTCGCCTGGCAGCACAACAGGCTTGACAGCGTTTGCCAACTCATTTATATTTAATACCTTAACGCCATGTAGCTCTGCCACCTTATTTAAATTAAAATCATTGGTCATTATCTTGGCCCCCATTTTTTGGGCCAACTTAACCAGTTTTGTGTCTACTTCCAGGGCATCGTCAATACCTTTGGTGTTATCATAAATCACAACTTTAACAGCTGCATCCTTGCGCAATTCATTTAAAATATCCAACCCCCGGCGTCCCCGGTTACGCTTAAGCAAATCTGATGAATCAGCTATATGACGCAACTCCTCCAACACAAAACCAGGCACCACTAAGGTCCCTTCAATAAAACCGCTGGCTGATAAATCGGCTATCCGACCATCAATAATTACGCTGGTATCAAGAATCTTTTGCATCTCAGCCTGCTTGGCTTCCGTAGCAGCTTTTTCCTTACTTCCGCCTAAGCGGGGTATATTACTAAAAAAACTCATAATTTCTTCACGCTTTTTAACACTTATCGTCATCCCAAGATAACCAAGTAATAAAGTTATCGCTATCCAGATGATCTCACCAGGAAATCCCATAAATGTAAAAATAGAACCTAATAAATTAGCTATTATAAGTCCAATAATAAGTCCAACTGAACCCATGACCAAGTCCTGCACCGGCGTTTTGCTAAGCATTTGCTCCAGCAATGCCGTCAGCCATAGTGAAAACCGGATCAGCCAGGGCGTTAATAAAATACCTAACACCAGACCAATCAGAGCACCCAACCCTATAACGCCAAACTTCATAGCATCAGTAAGGGGCAATAAATCCAACTCCGCTAGGTACCGCCCTAAATAACTACCACTAGCGGAGAACAATAGCACCACTAGTGTAAATACAAACTTTCTGACCATGCTTATATCACCTCCCTACTGGTTAAATATTATTTACACCGGTATTATATACTATTATGGATGATTTAAAGTTTCGTTTCAACCTTTTTGGAGATTTTTTCCGTTAAATAAAAATACGCCAGTTGCCTGACGTATTATGCAAAAACTCCCTCAAGCATGGACTTCGTCTTATCCTCACCTAATTCAGTAGCCAACACCAATTCACTAATCAGTATTTGCCGGGCATTTTCCAGCATCTTTCGTTCACCTGAAGAGAGGCCTTTTTCTTTATCCCGTTTTACCAGGTTTCTAACTACTTCCGCAACCTCATAAATATTCCCACTCTTTATTTTCTCCAAGTTGGCTCGATAACGCCTGTTCCAATTGTCTGACATACTAGTAGATTGTTCGCGTAAAATGTGAAATACCCTCTGCACCCCGTCATCGTCAATTACTTGGCGCAAGCCCACATCCTGACAGTTGGAAATGGGTATCATTACCTTCATATCACCAACCGGTAACCTTAGGATATAGTATTGTCTTGTTTCCCCGAGAACTTCCTTCTCTTCGATGGCTTCAATAATCCCGGCACCGTGCATAGGATAAACAACTTTATCACCAATTTTAAACAAATTCCCGGACCTCCTTACCATATTCATAAAATAATATACCACAAAAATAAGATATTGTCAAGGAAATATAATATTTTAGCACAGCACCAACATTGTGTCAACAATATTTTTTTAGATTCACTGGTTTGACATGATAAGCAGCTCACCGTTATAATTACTGCATGGTTTTAAAATAATGAAGGGGTGAAACCGTTTGCTCAAGGATATAATATATGATGAATTTCAACATACGGTTTCTGAAATACTGCTCTGCAACCGGAGCATTTTGGACTTGCTGGCCAAATCGCAAGAAACCAATGCCAGAATGAACCGCACCATTATTAAATCAGTAACTAGTTGTGGGTGCCTTAAAATTCACGCTGCTAAAAAGAAAATACCACCTGAAACATCATTGGAGGAATTAAAAAGTTTACTGGAATCACATCTTGAAGGCAAGCTATGTAATAGCTGTCGGGAAACGCTAGAATTAGAGATGGGGCAAACCCTCTTTTACCTAGCAGCTCTATGCAATTTGCTTGATTTGAATATGTATGATATTTTAATCAAGGAACAAAAAAAGCTCAAAGCACTAGGATTGTTCAATTTAGCCTAAACACCCTAACCATTTGCCGGCATAACATTGAAGGCATGACCTTGAGCCACGCCTTCAATAATGTCTTTATACATAACGCTCTTGGGTAAGCTGATCTCGATACCTCAGTAACCCTTCCTTGATGGAACGGGCCCTTACCTCACCAATTCCCTCCACGGCATCTAGTTCTTCAATGGTAGCTCTAAGCACTTTCCGCAACGAGCCAAATTCCCGAACCAGGTTTTCTACCACCTGCAGAGGCAACCGGGGAATTTTTTCTAAAATGCGATAACCACGAGGGACTACACTTTGGTCCAGTATGCTGGCACTACCCGGGTGACCCAATGCACGAGCCACTAAGGTCAGGTCTAGTAAATCCTCAGAAGGCCAACTACCAATCATCTCCAGCACGCTTTCCGGCGATTTTTCCCCACTTAAAGTAGCATAATCTTGAATAATTAAACGCCCTTCATCTTCAACATTGGCGATCAGTTCCTCGAGTTGCATGGTAATCAAGCGTCCCTCAGTACCTAGCTCACTAATATAACGTTTTATTTCTTTATCCACCCGTAAAACCATTTCTGTTCTTTGAATAGCCTTAGCAACATCAAACAATGTGACAGCCTCTTCAAATTCCAGCATGCTTAGATTAACCACAACCCGGTTTAATACGTGACGGTATTTTTCTAGAGTCTGCAAAGCCTGATTGGCTTTGTTAATGATAACTCCCGATTCCCGCAAAACATATTTGATACTACCCTTGTAAATCGTAATTACACTGCGCCGCTGGGAAATAGAAATCACTAGGGCACCTGTTTGTTTAGCCACCCGCTCCGCTGTACGGTGACGTATACCTGTCTCGCTGGATGGGATACTTAGATTGGGGATTAATTGGGTGTTAGCCGCAATAATTTTTTTTACATCTTCACTTATAATGATAGCCCCGTCCATTTTAGCCAATTCATAGAGATTAGCCGGCGTGAAGTTAGCATTAATCGCAAAACCATCCTCCGCTAATTCCATTATCTCAGGGCTATCACTAATAACCAGCAACCCCCCGGTCTCAGCCCGTAAAATATTTTCCATGCCATCTCGCAGCGGCGTACCCGGCGCTACCATCCGCAGCACTTTGAGTAAAGTATCTTCCAATTTTCTCCCCCTCTAAAGCCCCGGTTTATTTAAAATTTTACTTACATTAAAACACTAAGTCAAATGCATCGGCCAGAGTAGCCGCTTGTTCTAGCTCCAGCTCACCTGTTTCAGGCAACCCCTTTTGCCGGGGCACTATGCAACGCTCAAAACCCAGCTGAGTAGCTTCACGAATTCTTTTATCCAGCGCTGTAACGGATCTAATTTCACCGGTTAACCCCAGTTCACCAATTACTGCCATGTGCACATCAAGGGGCCGTTCCCGAAAACTTGACGCCAGCGCCATGGCAATACCTAAATCAGCTGCTGGTTCATCTATGCGCACACCACCCACTACGTTAACATAAGCATCACAGTTCCCTAACATTAGACCCAAGCGTTTTTCAAGCACCGCCATAATTAGGGCCACCCGGTTATGGTCAACACCAGCAGTCATGCGTCTAGGGGTTCCAAAGGAGGTCGGACAAACCAAGGCCTGGATCTCTACCAGCAGCGGGCGAGTTCCTTCCAGCGTCGGTACAACCACTGTCCCCGCCACGTTTCTGTAGGCATGATCCATTAAAAAAAAGGCAGATGGATTGGCCACCTCCTGCAAGCCACAACTAGACATTTCAAATATACCGATTTCATTGGTAGAACCAAAGCGATTTTTAACTCCGCGCAGTATTCTAAAGGTTTGATGACGCTCGCCTTCGAAGTATAATACCACGTCCACCATGTGCTCCATAACCCGGGGACCTGCAATAGAGCCCTCCTTGGTCACATGGCCCACAACAAAAATGGAGACTGATTGTTTTTTGGCTAACTGCATTAGCCTGGCCGTACATCCACGCACTTGACTCACACTGCCAGGGGCGGATTCAATATCGGGAAAATACATAGTCTGAATTGAATCCACCACTACCAGCATAGGATTTACCTTTGCTATCTGCTCTTCCACTACCTCCAGATTGGTTTGGGGGTATATGTATAAATCTTTATTGCTTATCCCAAGCCGGTCAGCCCTAAGTTTTATCTGGTGAGGTGACTCTTCCCCCGATACATAGAGCACCCGCTGCCCATCCGAGCTAATCGCACCGGCTACCTGTAAAAGCAAGGTAGATTTGCCTATACCAGGATCGCCGCCCAATAAAATTAGTGAACCAGGTACTACACCGCCACCCAGCACACGATTTAATTCAGCCAAACCAGTAGAGCGGCGATCACAGTCTACCGACATAACCTCAATCAGGGGTCTAGGCGCTACCTGGTGCTCTATCACCTGGCGGTTACGCACGGGCGCAATAAGCTCCTCAACGTAAGTATTCCAGCCCCCGCAACCAGTACAGCGACCCAGCCAGCGTGGAGTAAAATGACCGCACTCTTGACAATAATAACCGGTTTTTTTGGTAGACACAGCCATTCTCCTAAAAAATTATTTAGTTATTATACCATATATAGCGAACATTGTAAGTACAACAAGACCGGTTAGTGTAGTTGTTTGTGAAAAAGGGGTAAAAGAATTGTGAACATCCTTTTACCCCTCTGCTTATCTATTATGCGGCAAAAGCCATTACCTTTTGGCTATAACCAACCCACCGTCAGATTCTCGGTCAACAAGCACTCGATCTCCACGCTTAATGGTGCTTTGCAGCAATTCCTCCGACAGGCGGTCTTCAATTTCCTTTTGAATAGCCCGACGCAGCGGTCTGGCGCCATATTCCTCATTAAATCCTTCTCGAGCCAGATATTCCCCAGCCGACTCAGTGACTTCAATTTCAATTTCATTTTCAGCCAACCGCTTAGCTACTTCCTGTACCATTAAACCAACAATTTCTTTAATATGCTCCTGAGCTAACGCATGAAAGACAATGACGTCATCTATCCGATTTAAAAATTCCGGCCTAAAGGCACGACGCAAATCATCTATGACCTTTTTCTTCATATTCTCATAGCTTATTTTTGTTGTCCCCTCATCTGTTTTAAAGCCCAGAATAGTTTCCCGTTTAATCAGGCCGACCCCTACATTAGAGGTCATAATGATTACAGCGTTACGGAAATCTACTGTACGTCCCTTGGCATCTGTGAGACGCCCGTCCTCAAGAACTTGCAGTAATAAATTAAACACATCCGGATGAGCCTTTTCAATCTCATCCAGCAACACCACAGAATAAGGCTTACGACGTACCGCATCAGTAAGCTGCCCGCCCTCGTCGTAACCCACATAGCCGGGAGGAGCACCGACTAGCCTGCTTACGGCGAACTTTTCCATATACTCACTCATGTCTATCCGCACCATTGCATCTTCATCACCGAACATAGCTTCAGCCAGCGCCCGCGCCAACTCAGTTTTACCTACTCCAGTGGGCCCCAGAAAGATAAATGAGCCAATTGGTCGTTTAGGATCCTTAAGCCCAGCCTGAGCCCGGCGGATAGCCCTAGACACAGCAATAACAGCTTCGTCCTGGCCAATAACCCGCCGGTGTAGTATCTCTTCCATATGCAGCAACCGCTCAGATTCCTCCTCTGCCAATTTGCGAACTGGTATACCAGTCCAACTGGCCACAATCTGAGCAATGTCCTCCTCAGTCACTTCTAGCTCCTTACCACCCTTTTGCTTTTGCCAACTACTGCGCTTGCTAGCCAATTCCTCTTTTAGTTTGCTTTCCTCATCCCGTAATTGGGCCGCTTTTTCAAATTCCTGATTGTTTACGGCAGCTTCCTTTTCCTTGCGCGCCTCCTCTATGCGCTGTTCCAGCTCTTTTACCTCCGGAGGTGTGGTAAGAGCCTGCAAGCGCACCCGGGAGCCTGCCTCATCCATTAAATCAATAGCCTTATCGGGTAAAAAACGGTCGGTAATATAGCGATCGCTTAGCCTGGCTGCCGCCTTTAAGGCCTCATCACTGATCCGCACCCGGTGGTGTGCCTCGTATTTATCCCGCAGCCCCGCTAAAATCTGTACCGTTTCCTCAACACTGGGTTCCTCAACCATAATGGGTTGGAAACGGCGTTCCAGGGCAGAATCTTGCTCAATATGTTTGCGGTATTCATCTAATGTTGTAGCACCAACGCACTGCAGTTCACCTCTGGCCAGAGCTGGTTTTAATATATTTGCCGCGTCAATAGCGCCCTCAGCCGCGCCAGCACCAATGATCGTATGCAACTCATCAATAAATACTATTACATCCTTTTCCCGGGTAATTTCGTCTACCACTTTTTTCAGCCGGTCCTCAAACTCTCCCCGGTACTTAGTACCAGCCACCAGTGAAGCCAGGTCCAAGGTTACCAGGCGCTTTTGCAGCAGTATCTCAGGAACATTTCCAGCCACAATGCGTTGGGCTAAGCCTTCAACAATAGCTGTTTTGCCCACTCCCGGGTCGCCGATGAGTACAGGGTTGTTTTTAGTACGGCGGCTTAGAATCTGAATTACCCGCTCTATTTCGTTGTCCCGACCAACCACGGGATCCAGTTTGTCTTCGCGGGACATGCCTGTTAAGTCACGTCCAAACTGATCCAAAGTAGCTGTTTTAGTGCCGCAGCTCCCCCCTGCACAACCGGGTTGAGGCTGCTGCTTCTGGGGACCTCCTCCCCCGGCACCATTCAACAATTGCATTACAACCTGCCGAACCCTGTCCTGGTTCACACCCAAAGCAGCCAGCACCTGCGCAGCTACACCTTCTTCTTCCTGTATCAGACCCAACAGCAGGTGCTCGGTACCCACGTAATTGGTACCCATGCGACGGGCCTCTTCAGAGGAAAGTTCCAGTACTCTTTTTACCCGGGAGGTAAGCGCCAACTCCCTGGGCACCTCTTCCCCCTTACCCATAGCCTGTTCTACCAAAGCACGCACCTGCTCAAACTGAATGCCTAAAATAGCCAAAGTTTTAGCCGCCACCCCTTCACCTTCACCGATTAACCCTAATAATATATGCTCTGTGCCCACATATGGACGTCTAAACCGTTTTGCCTCTTCCTGGGCTAGTATAAGCACTTTCTGCGACCTCTGTGTAAATTTCCCAAATGACATTTGCTCAACCTCCCTGATTTAACTTATTGCTAATAGTCTGGGCTCTTAAAACGTCCAACTGCATTGAATTCAATTTACTCTCCCGCTGATGCATAAGATACGACGAACGGGTCATGACCATTAATTCCGTCAGTTGCTCTGACGTTGGGCCGGTAATTAGCTGCAAATCAACCCCCAGCCGCACATCAGATAACCGGCGCATGGCTTCCTCGGACGATAGCATATGGGCATATTTCAACAGGCCATAGGAACGTCCCACTTTATCCTCAAGCTGATCCTTACGCTGGTGCAGTAAAGCCTTCCGAGCTTGCCGCTCCTGCGTCAGGATCTGGCGGGTGACCGAGTTTAAACTGTTAATAATTTCTTCCTCGGAATGTCCCATAGTTACCTGATTACTAAGCTGGAACAAATTGCCCAACGCCTCGGTGCCCTCACCGTATAATCCCCGTACTGTAAATCCCAGCTTGGAAATAGTCGCCAGGACAGCACCAACCTGGTCAACCATGACCAATCCAGGCAGATGTAACATCACTGATGCCCGCATGCCCGTACCTACATTGGTGGGACAAGCGGTTAGATAACCAAAATCTTCGGAAAAGGCATAATCAAGTGTATGTTCCAAAGTATCGTCAATTTGATTTACCAATTCCCAGGCCTTCTCCAACTGCAATCCCGGCAGCAAACATTGTATACGCAAATGATCTTCTTCATTGATCATAATACTAATTACTTCGTCATCTCGGAGAGCTAGAGCCTTTTTCTGATATTCCGCCAAAAGGTTCGGGCTAATTAAATGTTTCTCCACTAGTATCTGTCTCTCTACAGGGCTCAATTCAGACATCCGGGTTATTTCCAGCTCGTCAGTCTGGCCTTTGCTCACCTGGTTCTCCAAGGCCAATTGCACCGCATATATAACTTGTTCGGCCTTTTCTAACTTTAGCAGATGGGGAAAAGCATATCCTTTTAAGTTGCGGGCTACCCTGACCCTACTGCTCATCAGTATATCTCCCTCAGGTCCGCCACCGGCCATCCAACCGCTTTTAGCACTGTTAACCGTTTCCTTAATGCTCATTGTTCTCTCCTCCGGACAGCCGCTGTTCCAATTGGCGGATTTCATCACGCAACTGAGCTGCCTGTTCAAATTCCTCTCGCGCCACAGCTTGCTTGAGATTTTCTTTCATTTCTCTTATTTGTTTAAACACCTTGGCCCGCCCGCCGGTACGTTCGGGCACTTTGCCAGCATGACTGCTGGAACCATGAATTCTTCGCATCAGAGGTCCCAAACGTTCCTCAAAATGCCGGTAGCAGTCACCGCATCCTAATAATCCCTTTTGGGTAAATAAACTTTCCGTAGTGCCACATTTAGGACAACTTGCTTCCTGCCGGGTTTGGGTGACGAATGATTGCGTGGACGGTGACTGGCTTAGTAAACTAGCTAGAATTTTTGGCAGATTTATTTGGGGTATAAAACTAAATTCCCCAGCCTGCACCTGACCGGCACAAACTTCACATAAATGTGTAATGGATTTATGACCATTGGCGATTTCAGTATAGTGCACGGTGGCTGGCCTTTCATGACATTTTTCACAGAGCATTCAGTAACCCCCCCGAATATTATTTATAATACTTAAATATGACCATTAATACAGCTTTTAGGATATTTGAGCGCAGCTGATCTCTGGCCGGCAGACCAATACGTAATACATTGCGGGCAAGACATGCTCTGATAATAGCAGCTTCCCGCGGAGTAATGATGTCCTCTTCCAGTAGACGAGATAAAATTGCATCCGCACCACGCTCGGAGATACGCTCACCCACCAGGTTAATTACTTCGCTTACCATATCTAGTTCCCCGGCATCCAGCGGTACCTTGACGATCCGCACAAAGCCCCCGCCACCCCGGCGGCTTTCTACAACATAACCCTTTTCAATAGTAAACCTGGTGGATAATACATAATTAATTTGCGAAGGGGCGCAATCAAATTTTTCCGCCAGCTCGTTGCGCTGTATTTCTACTAATTTTTCACCGCTCTGCTGGATCAGTTTGTTTAAATATTGCTCAATTATGTTAGACAGGCTGGACATATACAATTTACCTCCTAGTTATCCCAAAGATAAACTTAAACTATAGCACCCCATTTCAAACACCATGACGACCAACTTTGATCTTGATTTTGACTTTAACTTACCTTAACTATAGTATACCACTAAACCATGATAAATTTTCAACAATCAAAAATGGCCGGAAAGTATATTAACGTCAGTATATCTTTTTTTTTCTTAATATATTATTGTTTTTCTAAAATTATTGTTTTAAGGCCTATACTAGTTTTTTGTGAAATAAATATTAGTCTGCTTATTGGCACAGAACTTTTTGGCTGTGCGTATTTAAGCAAACAATAACCATCTATGTGGGCAATTTATTATAAAACGGCAGACACAATGCGCCCGCCCCATTACAATGAACAGGACTGAAATTAACCTAAGTTACAGAACAAATAGACATTATTATTTTTTCACTATATTATTAGAATGGTGCCCAACTGTATGGTTATATTGGTTTCTAATATGAACTTTGTGGAGAGCAAGTAAATGCACAATACAAAGCGGCTGGTTATAATAGCCTTGTTTATCGCCCAAGCAACCACACTTAGTATTGTGGAAGGATTTATAACATTACCTGTTACCGTGCCAGGTGTTAAGCTGGGACTTGCCAATGTAATTACCCTACTGGCTATATTAGTACTGGGGTGGAAAGACGCTTTGTTAATTGTCTCCCTGCGCTGCCTGCTAGCTGCTCTGTACGGCGGCAACCCAATTGGCTTTTTATTCAGCATCACTGGGGGTTTGTTAAGCACATTTATTATGGTTCTAATGTGGAGGTTTTTTGGCAAGCAGATTAGCATCGTAGCCATTAGCTTGATGGGAGCGGTAGGGCATAATATCGGACAATTATTTGTAGCCAGCTTAATGGTGCACGATTTTCGCATTTATGTTTACCTGCCGGTTTTACTGGTTTCAGCTCTAATTACAGGCTATATTGTCGGTATCATCGCATACCAAACCCATCACGTATTACTTAAGAATAACGAGTATTTTAGCAGTTAATCACTCATGCCAACAAGATACGCTAAAAGGGACTCCAGATTATATAATCTGGAGTCCCTTTTTATTGGCTCCCCGAGCTGGATTCGAACCAGCAACCCTCCGGTTAACAGCCGGATGC
>JAENYF010000059.1 GCA_016841905.1 Desulfoscipio geothermicus
ATGGTACTTGGGCTTGTCCCTGGGAGAGTAGGTCGTTGCCGGAATTAATTTTAAATAAAACGCCACATTTGTAAACTGTGGCGTTTTATTTTATCAATACGTTATTTCATGCTAATTATAAACTAACTTGTATTTGCTATAGGAATACTGTAAAATATTTAGTGATTGTATTGATTGGAGGAGAATTATATGGCTGAAGCCGTGGCTGAAAAGGGGACATGGACAGTAAAGAAGGGTTTAGCGGAAATGCTTAAGGGTGGAGTAATTATGGATGTTACTACCCCTGAACAAGCTAAAATAGCTGAAGACGCAGGTGCCTGTGCAGTAATGGCATTGGAAAGGGTGCCTGCTGATATACGTGCAGCTGGTGGAGTAGCAAGGATGGCTGAACCTACTATTATTATGCGCATTATGGATGCGGTGACCATACCGGTAATGGCAAAAGCAAGAATTGGTCATTTTGTAGAGGCGCAAATATTAGAAGCTTTAGGCGTTGATTATATAGATGAAAGTGAAGTGCTTACTCCGGCTGATGATCAGTATCATATAAATAAAGATTCCTTTAAAGTGCCTTTTGTATGTGGCGCTCGCAATCTTGGTGAAGCTCTCAGGCGTATTGCCGAAGGTGCGGCTATGATTCGTACTAAGGGTGAACCTGGCACAGGCAATGTGGTGGAAGCTGTTCGCCATATGCGTATTGTGATGAGTGAAATACGTCGGATGCAAAATTTACCTCAGGAAGAATTGATTAGTGCAGCTAAAAATATAGGTGCACCCTATGAATTACTTTTAGGGGTAGCCAATAATGGCAAATTACCGGTAGTTAATTTTGCTGCCGGTGGTATTGCAACACCAGCAGATGCTGCTTTAATGATGCAGTTAGGCTGCGATGGTATTTTTGTTGGCTCGGGGATATTTAAATCTAAGGACCCGCAAGCTAGGGCTAAGGCTATTGTTGCTGCCACTACTCATTACAATGATGCTAAAATATTAGCTGAGATTTCCCGTGACTTAGGTGAAGCTATGCCTGGTCTGGAAATCTCTACTATTATCCCAGAACAGCGTATGCAAGATAGAGGCTGGTAATAGGGAGATAAGCTATGTTAATAGGAGTACTTGCCTTACAAGGCGCCTTTCGAGAACACCAGTATTTGCTGGATAAATGTGGCGTTTCAACTCGTCAGATAAGGAAACCGTCTGAACTTGGCGGTATTGACGCTTTGGTAATTCCAGGTGGTGAGAGCACTACCATGAGTAAATTAATAAATATTTTTAATTTAATGAATCCAATAAAGGATTTAGCCAACCAGGGGATGCCAATCTTTGGTACTTGTGCTGGCTTGATTATGCTAGCTAAACATATAAGAAATTCTCAGCAAGAAACAATAGCCTTAATGGATATAGAGGTAGAACGTAATGCCTATGGGAGACAGGTGGACAGTTTTGAAACGGATTTAGACATACATGTTTTAGGTGACAAGCCATACCGAGCGATATTTATTAGGGCACCTTATATAACAGAGATTTCTAAAGGTGTTAATGTCCTGGCACGTTGCGCCAATAAAATAGTATGTGTAAGTCAAGACCGTTTTTTGGTAGCAGCTTTTCACCCAGAATTAACAAATGATCTACGCATGCACAGTTATTTTATCGAAAATATTGCTAAATAAATTATATAACCTATTGCAAAAAAAAGTTGATTATAGTAAAATTACCATTAACTTATATATTTAAATAAACCCAATGAAGGGGTAAAGTAACCAACTGCATTCTACAGAGAGCCGGTGTTAGGTGTAAACCGGTGTTGTATTTGGTGAAAAGGCTCCCCGCAGGGGGTTCGCTGAAAAAAGCAGTAGGCGGGCACGGATAGTTCCGTTATTTGAACGAAGAGGATTTGTTTAGTATGTTATTACATATTAAACAAATCAATATGGGTGGTACCGCGGGAGAATAACCTCTCGTCCCTTTGATTTAATATTATAGGGATGGGGGGTTTATTTTTTATATAATTATTGGTTATCATAAGCTTATTCAATATACCTGATATTATTAATACTTCATTAAAGGAGGAGATATAAGCAGAACAAACTTATTAGTGATTACTGGGCCGACTTCTGTATCTATTGCCGGCAGTTGTAGTAGTATTACAATCCTCATGATTGGACGCCTAAGTGAAGGTTTTCAGGAATGTTAGCAGTAAGTAATGAGAGCGAAAGCATTGTGAAGTAGTAAGTCATACTACTGCCTTGTTTGTTGCGGATGGTGTAATTGGTTCAGGTGGCATTCAAGTTAAAACTGATAAGAAAGTATTGAAGCTTAAATCGCTTCTCTGGATATGATGTGGTCGAGGGGAATGTAATATTTTAGATTATTTATATGGGTTTGTAGCTAAAATGGATATCATTATCTCGACTGTAAGTTGAAATAACTTTGCATAAAATTGAGTAGTCTGTTGAATTTGGTGCAGGTGTTAAAGCTGCCCAGAAGTTTTGTTGGAGGTGTAATAAATGGCAAAATTGAAAGTCTTAGCGATGGATGATGTTGCGCCAGAAGGTTTAGAACCACTATACAAAGAATCAGATATCGAAGTGGTTATTGGCACTAAAATGACTGAAGATGAATTGGCAGCTGTAATCGGCGAATATGACGCCATGATTGTTCGCAGTGCTACCAAGGTGACACCTAAGGTGTTGGAAAATGCATCAAAATTAAAAATAGTGGGCCGGGCTGGTGTTGGCGTAGATAATATTAATCTTGATGCCTCTACACAACACGGTGTGCTGGTGGTTAACGCACCGGACGGTAATACCATCGCTGCCACTGAACAAACTGTTGCTTTGATGCTAGCCCTGGCCAGGAATATTCCCCAGGCAGCCACTAAATTGAAAAATGGTGTGTGGGATAAGAATTCTTTCGTAGGTGTTGAGCTACGGGGTAAAACACTGGGGGTTATTGGTTTGGGCAGAATTGGCACGGCAGTTGCCCAGCGTGCCCAGGCCTTAGAAATGAATATCATAGCCTATGACCCTTACATTTCCGCAGAAAAGGCAGCGGATTTAGGAATAGAGCTGGTTACATTGGACGAGCTATTCCCGGTAGCTGATTTTATTACCGTGCATATGCCGAAAACCAAAGAAACCACTAATATGCTTAACGATAAAGCTTTTGCTGCCATGAAGGATGGAGTGCGGATCATTAACTGTGCTCGTGGCGGTATTGTTAATGAGGAAGACCTTTATAAAAACATGCAATCTGGTAAAGTGGCCGGTGCCGCGCTAGACGTTTTTGACAAAGAACCAACCACTGAAAGCCCCTTATTTGAATTGAATAATTTTATCGCTACTCCTCATTTAGGTGCTTCCACTGAAGAAGCCCAGCTTAATGTGGCTATAGATGTATCCGTGGAGATAGTGAATTGCCTCCATGGCAATACTGTTCGCAATACAGTAAATGTTCCGTCAGTTAAACCTGAGGTAATGTCCAAGATTCAGCCCTACTTAAAACTAGCTGAAAAGCTTGGCAAGTTCCAGGCTCAGTTGGTGGAGGGCCGGGTTAATAAATTAGAAATTATATATAATGGTGATTTGGCTCAGGAAGATGTTAAGCCTGTTACTACCGCGACGTTGAAAGGCTTCCTGGATCCCATTTTGCAAGAATCAGTAAACTTTGTTAATGCACCTTTGCTTGCTAAAAATCGCGGTATCACTGTTGAACAAACCGTTAGTGGACAGGCCGAAGACTATGCCAGCTTGATAACCCTTAAGGTCGTATCGGATCAAGGCGAAAAGACGGTAAGCGGAACCTTATTCCGGGAAAATGACCCCCGCATAGTTATGGTGGATGGTTACAGAATTGATGCGGTTCCCGAAGGGAATATGCTTTATGTACCTCATATCGATAAACCCCGGATTATTGGTCCGGTAGGTAATTTAATTGGCGAACATAATATTAATATTGCTGGTATGCAGGTGGGACGTAAAGAAATCGGAGGCAAAGCCGTGATGATGCTTTCTGTTGATTGCACGGTACCTGAAGAAACTTTAAACGCTATTGCCCAGATAGATGGTGTATTGGATGTTAAGTTTATAAGCCTATAGTTTTACTTGTATGCATGAATATGGTACAATTATGTCGGCGTAAGCCGGCATTTTGTTTTATCTAAACATTAAACAGTTATAATAGTAATAAAGCTTTTCATTAGTTTATGATAAATATTAATCAACTTGATTTTTTATTTATAATATTTATAGTAAATGAACTTAATAGCATGTAAACTGTTACTGCTTTGTGGAGGCTTTCTGAAAATGCTTGATTTAAAATTTGTGCGGAACAATCTGGATATTGTTAAAACGGCGTTGCATAAAAGGGGAGCTAGTATTTCACTGGATCTATTTTTGGAGCTTGATGAGCGCCGGAGGGAAAAGCTGGTCGAGGTAGAAAAACTTAAAAACAAGCGTAATGTTGTTTCAGAGGAAATCGGGCGGTTGAAAAAAGCGGGCCAGCTGGCTGAGGATATGGTATTGGAAATGCGTCAAGTTTCAGATGCCATCAAAGATTTAGATGATGAAATTCGCACTTTAGATCAACAACTGCAGCAAACATTGCTTGCTATTCCCAATATTCCTGATGAAAGTGTACCTATTGGAATTGATGAAAGTGATAATGAGGAATTGCGGCATTGGGGTGAACCCAGGCAATTTAATTTTAACCCAAGAGCACACTGGGATATTGGAGAGATGCTGGACATATTGGATTTTGAAAGGGGAGGCAAGGTAACCGGTGCTAGATTTACCTTTTATAAGGGTGCCGGTGCAGCTCTGGAACGTGCTGTATATAATTTCATGTTGGATATACATACGCGGGAACATGGTTATGTGGAGATAATACCTCCTTATATGGTTAACAGTAACAGCATGCTCGGTACAGGCCAACTACCCAAATTTGCCGAAGATATGTTTAAGGTTGAGAATACAGATTATTATCTAATACCCACAGCTGAAGTGCCGGTAACTAATCTTTATAATAATGAAATATTGGATGGTGATAAACTGCCCATTTATCATTGTGCCTTCAGTGCTTGTTTTAGGGCCGAAGCGGGGGCGGCTGGTCGTGACACTCGTGGCCTGATCAGACAACACCAGTTTAATAAAGTGGAACTGGTTAAATTTGTTCGACCTGAGGATTCATTTGAGGAACTGGAGAAATTAACGCTAAATGCCGAGAAAATATTGCAGTTGTTAGGGCTTCCCTACAGGGTAGTTACCCTTAGTACAGGTGACCTGGGTTTTAGCTCGTCCAAAACATATGATCTAGAGGTCTGGCTACCCAGCTACAACAGTTACAAAGAGATTTCCTCCTGCAGTAATTTTTTAGATTTTCAAGCCCGGCGGGCAAATATTAGGTATCGGGAAGGTAAAGCCAAACCGCGATTTGTACACACTTTAAACGGTTCAGGCCTAGCCGTTGGCCGGACGGTGGCAGCCATATTGGAAAACTATCAGACTGATACCGGTACTGTAAAAATACCGGTGGTATTACAGCCATATATGGGTGGCATAAAAGAGATAGATTAACACTAGTAATGGGGCATGGATTTATTGACACGGTACTTTTACTATGTTATACTTATTATTGTCTCTGGTTGATTGAAATTGACTGGAGGGGTGTCCGAGCGGTTTAAGGAGGCGGTCTTGAAAACCGTTGAACCTTCACGGGTTCCGTGGGTTCGAATCCCACCTCCTCCGCCATTTTAATTACTTGATACAGCTTGGAGAGATGGCCGAGTAGGTCGAAGGCGGTCGCCTGCTAAGCGATTATACGAGCTAAAACTCGTATCCAGGGTTCGAATCCCTGTCTCTCCGCCAGTTTAGAAAACCACGGATTAATATCCGTGGTTTTCTAATGGTACGTAATATCATGATTAAAATATATGAGATATTATTGTCAGTTGACTTTTAGGACTGATTTTGTTAAAATTAAATCTGCGATGTTGAGGAAGAAAATAATATGTGCCTGTGGCTCAATTGGATAGAGCATCTGACTACGGATCAGAAGGTTGGGGGTTCGAGTCCCTCCAGGCACGCCATAATTTTTTACGGCGACACAAAACTATGTACTAGTTGTGTCGCTGCATTTTATTAATAACCTATATACCGCAAGTAACTATTCAGCGCCTGTAGCTCAGAGGATAGAGCAGCGGTTTCCTAAACCGCGTGCCGGGGGTTCGAGTCCCTCCAGGCGCACCATTATATTTGAGGGGAACCTTTGTTGAACCAGGCCATATACATGCGCGAAGCCCTAGAGGAAGCTGAGAAAGCCTATGCATTAGGTGAAGTACCCATTGGTGCGGTGGTGGTACTGGGTAATAAAATTATAGGCCGGGGTCATAATTTACGAGAAACATTAGTGGACAGTACTGCTCATGCTGAGATAATGGCGATGAGGCAGGCAGCCCGTCATATAGGGGATTGGCGGCTAAACGGGGCAGTACTCTATGTTACACTGGAACCATGTCCCATGTGTGCCGGGGCAATGATTCAATTCCGGGTGCAAACTTTAGTATATGGTGCTCAGGACCCTAAAGCTGGTGCTGTGGATTCTATAATGGATGTAGTAAGAGAACCGCGTTTTAACCACCAGGTAGCGGTGATTTCCGGTGTGCTTGAGGATGAGTGCCGGGAAATACTTAAGCGTTTTTTTAGGGAAATGAGGAAAAATAAAAATTAATTCTTTAATAATGGAGAGATGGCTGAGCTGGTCGAAGGCGCTCGACTCGAAATCGAGTAGGCTGTGATGAGCGGTCTCCAGGGTTCGAATCCCTGTCTCTCCGCCACATAATCATGAAACCAAGGAGTTATTTAGTCAATAACTTCTTGGTTTTTTTGTGTCAAAAACCCGGTAGGTGAGCTTCAGTTACTGGGAACATCCATGAGATACGTAATGACCATGACGCTTAATGCCTCTGCGGCAGCGGAATATAAACTATGTGCTTATTCGGGACCCTGTTTGCTCATTAAAATAGTTAAGTTTGTACGAGTTGCCTTTTGCTAAAACAGATAGCCATTATTTTAACAATGGCAGGTTTTGAGTTGATGACTTGATACAGAAACTTCATCCGACATTAATTTGGTTACAATTACCAGGTAAGCTATTTAAAACGATGTTATAAAGAGATATGAAGCCATGGTTTAAAGAGATGAACTATTATGGCAATATTTAACATTTGCACCACTGTGCTAGTATTAAATCTAAAATAAGCTTTAAATTTAGCGCGCGCATTTAAACGAATAATCACTGGGGGTGCTTAGGTATGGAATACAGTGTTTATGATTATATCAGCGAGAAATATCTACCTGGTGGTGACCAAAGCTTATGGCCCTTGATATACCGTGAAGGGGTGGTGATACCTGAGAGCAATCAAGGATTGCTGAAACAATCCCGGGGTTTGGTGATACCTGGTGAACTGGGAGGTATTATGGAGGATTGTCCAGGTTTGACATTACCGTTTGGCAGGGGGGACCCCTAAAGATGGACCATAATAAAAAACAATTGGTTTATAAAGTTTTAGATTAATAGAGTTTTGGACCAGGGCGTAAAAGTATACATTCGCTATTTACTGGGAGATCGGGCTATATAAATAATTATAATTAATGGCAAATCCATTTTAATAAAAGAGTCTAAGATGCACCCATTTGAACGTGTACGTACTATTTTTTGGCTTAATCATAACGCAAAAGTTTAGGGTCCAACTAGCAGAACATGTGCTACTATTGCTCAAGTCTAATTAGACATAAACCGCAAAAAAATTTAACATATGATTATTAAACACAATGTTTATAGATGAAATTAGGTTCTGTGGCGCAGGACCACAGAACCTAAAGACCTAGTAGAGGCAAATAAATCTTATGATATGGCCATCATTTTTTTCTATCTATCGTCTGACCATTATCCAACAAGCCCACCGGTTTCCCGAAAGACCTTTTAGTATTGATATAGACTTTGTCATAAACAATTTACCCCCTTCTTGAACCAATCTAGAATGTGTATCTTATTTCCAGTATTTGGTTTTTTCTGCAATTTCGAGCGCAATAAAATCATAAGTTACTTATAGCCCTTTTTTTGGGTTTCAAGCCCAACGGGATATTAAGGTCTGATTTACATATAATAATCTTTGTATTACATACATGATGAGCGTTACCTTATCATGTAATAATGTATCAAATATGTATTTTCCCGGAGGTGACTATATGGAAGGGACAACCAAACAAGAACAATTCCACGCCGAACAGATAATAATTCCTCCGATGCCTGAAACCGAAACAAAGCAGAAGATGAGGAGTACAGAAAAAACCAAAGACCACAAATATATTGAACTTGACAAGGTACTTGATAGTTACCGGGGCGAAAAGGGTGAGTTAATCCGGGTATTGCACAGTGCCCAAAAAATATTTGGCTACCTGCCCCAGGAAGTACAGGCATACGTAGCTTTGAAAATGGATATCCCGGTTAGTGAAGTTAACGGGGTGGTTACTTTTTACACCCTCTTTGTCACTGAACCTAAGGGTAAGCATACTGTAAATGTCTGCATGGGAACCGCCTGTTATGTTAAGGGTGCCGGTGAGATTATGGAGAAGCTTAAAGAGGAATTAAAGCTGGATGCACAGGAAACCAGTACTGATGGCCTGCTTACGGTAAGAAGCACCCGTTGTATTGGTGCCTGTGGCATGGCTCCGGTAATGACTGTAGACGAAGAGGTACACGGCAGATTAAACCCAGCTGATTTAGCCGGCATATTAAAAAAATACCAGGAACAGGATGCAGGTGAAGAGCATGATAAAGTCAATTAAAGACCTGGAGGCCGTTAGAGAAAAATACCTGCCCTCTATTCAACCTAGGCTGGGCGAAGCTAATAAAAAGTCCGAAACTCATGTGTTGGTCTGTTCCGGTACCGCTTGCACTTCATCAGCCAGTCAGGCAGTCCGAGAAGAACTGTTACACCAATTGCAAAAGCATAACCTTGAAAAACAGGTGAAAGTAATTAAAACTGGCTGTTTTGGATTTTGCCAAAGGGGTCCCATTGTTCTGGTCCAGCCAGATAATGTTTTTTATTGCCAGGTTGAAAGAAATGATGTCAATAAGCTAGTAGAAAAACACCTTATGGGAGGGCAAGTAGTAGAAGAGTTGCTGTTTCAGGAACCAGATACGGGAGAGCGGCAACAAAAAATGGAAGATATTCGCTTTTTTCACAACCAGCAGCGGGTATTGCTGAAAAACTGCGGACTGATTAATCCAGAAGATATAAACGAGTATATCGCCCGGGACGGTTATTTTGCCTTGGCCGGCGTTCTAAACCAGCGACCGGCAGATGTAATTGATCAAGCCCTCAAGTCAGGTTTACGCGGTCGTGGTGGTGGTGGATTTCCTGCCGGTAGGAAGTGGGAAATTGCCTCTCACCAAGAGATTACTCCAAAATATGTAGTATGTAACGCTGATGAGGGAGATCCCGGAGCCTTTATGGATCGCAGCATCCTAGAGGGAGACCCCCATGCTGTATTAGAAGGCATGGCTATTGCCGCTTACGCTGTAGGCGCCTCACAGGGTTATGTCTATGTACGAGCCGAATATCCTATTGCGGTAGATAGGCTGGAGGTGGCTATCCGGCAGGCCCAGGAAGTTGGATTACTGGGTAAAAAAATCTTGGGTACAAATTTTTCCTTTGATATAGGTATCAAGCTTGGAGCAGGAGCTTTTGTATGCGGTGAAGAGACCGCTCTACTGCACTCAGCTATGGGTGCCCGGGGAGAGCCGCGACCACGACCGCCCTACCCTGCCCAAGAGGGCCTCTGGGGCAAACCGACTATTATTAATAATGTAGAGACCTTGGCTAATGTCCCCCTAATTTTTAGAAAGGGTTGGGAATGGTATACGGGGCAGGGCGTTGCTACCAGCACTGGGACCAAGGTATTTTCCCTGGCCGGTAAAATTAACAATACCGGGCTTATTGAAGTGCCAATGGGAACCAGCCTGCGCACCATCATATTCGAGATCGGAGGCGGAAGACAGGGCGGGCATCGCTTTAAGGCAGTGCAAACCGGCGGCCATTCAGGGGGGGGTATCACGGAAGAAAACTTAGATAGACAGGTGGATTATGACTCCCTTAAAGAAATTGGATCCATGATGGGTTCCGGAGGGCTCATTGTAATGGACGACCGGGACTGCATGGTGGATATAGCACGCTTTTACGTGGAATTTGCTCAGGAAGAGTCCTGCGGTCGTTGTACACCCTGTCGTATAGGTACTAAGAGACTTTTGGAAATATTACAGCGCATCACCAAGGGCGAGGCAGAAATGGAAGATTTGGAACTACTGGAGGAGCTATCCTATGATATCCGGGACGCATCTCTATGTGGCCTGGGGCAGACTGCACCCAACCCGGTTCTGTCTACCCTACGCTATTTTCGGGAAGAATATCTGGCCCACATCAGAGACAAGCACTGCCCGGCAGGAGTATGTAAGGAACTGCTGTATTACCAGGTGGTGGAGGAAAAATGTATAGCTTGCGGCATCTGTGCCAAAGCCTGTGGTGTAGGTGCTATTAGCGGGGAAAAGAAAAAGCCGCCCTATAAAATTGACCAGGAAAAATGTGTTCGCTGTGGTGCCTGCCTGGCCAAGTGTCCCAAAGAAGCAATTATTAGAGGCGGACTGCGGGTAACCGCTGCTGCCGCTGCAGTACAGGAAGGGGTGACAAAGCATGCCCAAAGTGCCGGAATTTACACCAACGCCTGAAATTAAAGAGCCTGGCAATCTATTTGAACATGATGAAATAGAAATGAAAACAGTAAAACTAACCATTGACGGGCGGGAGGTCAAGGCACCCGAAGGTACATGCATACTAGAGGCAGCCCGGTCGGTAGGTATAGAAATTCCAAGCTTGTGCTATTTGAAAGGCATTAACGAAATAGGCTCCTGCCGGGTTTGCTTGGTGGAAGTGGAGATTAAAGGGGCCAGGACCCTTCAGGCCTCCTGTGTCTACCCGGTATCTGAAGGACTAACAGTATATACTAACTCTCCCCGGGCTAGAAGGGTAAGACGTACTATGGTGGAATTGCTGCTGTCGGACCACCACCGGGAGTGTACCACCTGTGTACGCAATTTAAACTGTGAGCTTCAGAACATAGCTGATGACCTTGGTATTAGAAATATCAAATATACCGGTGAAATGAACTACGTTCCTATCTTTAATGACAATCCCTTTATCATGCGGGATTATAACAAGTGCATCAAGTGCCGCCGCTGCGAGGCTATCTGCAGCAAGGTACAAGAAGTTAATGTTTATTCCGGCCTCGGACGGGGCTTTGAAATGAAGGTGGCACCGGCCTTTATGCAGGATCTGTCCGAAGTGGCCTGCATTACCTGCGGCCAATGTGTTATTGCCTGTCCCACCGGCTCCCTGGTGGAAAAGGAATTTATCGAATCGGTATGGGAAGCCCTGGAGGATAAAGATAAATATGTAGTGGTACAAACAGCTCCATCTATTCAGGTCACCCTGGGTGAGTCCTTCGGCTACCCGGTGGGTACCATTGTGACCGGTAAATTAGTGGCAGCCCTGCGCCGGCTGGGCTTTGACAGGGTCTTTGCCACTGACTTCAGCGCTGATTTAACCATCATGGAAGAGGCCCATGAGCTGCTGGAACGGCTGGATGGGCACGGTAAGTTACCCTTATTGTCCTCTTGCAGCCCGGGCTGGGTAAAATTCTGTGAACACTTTTACCCGGAATTTATTGAAAATTTATCCTCGTGTAAATCCCCACATGAGATGTTTGGAGCACTGACTAAGACCTATTTTGCGGGAAAAGAAGGGTTGGACCCAGAGAAAATCGTTGTGGTTGCCATCATGCCCTGCACTGCTAAAAAATTTGAAGCTGCCCGACCGGAATTCGGCACTAAGCGATTTAAAGATGTAGATTGGGTGCTGACCACCCGGGAACTGGCCAGGATGATCCGCCAGGCCGGGATCAAATTCCATGATCTTCCAGATGAGGACTATGACACGCCATTGGGTATCTCCAGCGGAGCCGGGGCTATTTTCGGTTCCACAGGGGGAGTTATTGAAGCGGCCGTACGCACAGCCTATTACCTGACCACCGGTAAGGAAATGGATTTACTAGATTACTATGAATTCCGCGGCATCAGCGGCCTTAAGGAAATGGAAGTAAAGCTGAAGGGGCAGACTATCAAGGTGGCCATTGCCCACGGCACCGGTAATGCTAGAAGACTGCTGGATCGTCTAAGAGCCGGGGAAAAATTCCACTATGCGGAAATCATGGCCTGCCCCGGCGGCTGTGTAGGGGGCGGTGGCCAGCCTATCTTTGGTACCAGGGATCACAAGGAAATTTCCCTAAACTACCGGCACAACCGGGCAGATGCTCTGGACCGTATTGATTATTCCAAGGAACTCCGCCGGGCCCATGAAAACCCGGCAGTGAAAAAGATGTACGAGGAATACTTAGGTCACCCCTTAAGCGACCGGGCCAAGGAGCTATTACATACGTACTACACGCCACGGGGCAAGTTACCAGGTTTTGAGCTAGAGAACCTATCCAGCGAATCCAGTAAGTATTTACATTAATCTTCAACGTACTAAAATTGATAAGACTGTGGTATTACAATAAAACATTTTTATGTGTAACAATAAAAAAAGAAGGAAACAACAAAATATTTGTAGTTTCTTTCTTTTTTCTATGTTTGGTTAGTATAACATGGCTTTATTCTAGTAACCAAAATTCTAATGTCATGTTATTATACAACATTTCAGAGTGGGATATTTTTATTTTGTTATTGGGGCGATAAGCCTTGCAATCTTTAATGGAAAAAGTTGAAATAATTTAAATATATGGTTATTTCCAACAGTAAATCTGTTTTAGAAAGAGAGTACAGGAGTTTGGGGGATGTATTCTAATTACATTGATAAATGTTATACTATTTGCCATTTGTACTAATGTGCTAGTATTAAACCTAAAACAGCTCTCAAAATTAGCGCTCGCTTAAGACTATCATTGGAGGTGTTGCTTAATGGAGTACAATGCAGCCAACGATATCAATGAGAAATATTTATTTGGAGATAACCAATGCTTGAGGTTTTTAACCTGTGAAGATGTTAGTGTTCTGTAGAGCAGTACTACAGAACCCCGACATGTTAAACAAAAGATAGATACCTACATATTCCGATTAAAAAGTTCGGATATCTGTGTTTGGCAATATAAAAATGTAGCAAACGGAAGTTAATTTTTGTAGCACCCCTGCATACATTATTGGGAATTTATAGGTGAATCTGTTAACCTGCGACTTGGTCCTTCAAACACTAGTAAGTGACTGTGGTGAATTAAGCGATCGATAATGGCCGCAATCATCTTTTCGTCATAGAAGATACCGTTCCAACGGCTGAACTCAATGTTAGTAGTAACAATAACACTCCGTTTTTCATAGCATTCTGAGATTACCTGGAAGAGCAGTTGAGCGCCATCTTTTTCAAAGGGGATGTAGCCCCATTCATCACAAATAAGAAGATCTATCTTTTCTAACTGCTTTAAAAACCGCCTCAACTCCCCACGGGCTTTGGCATCTGTTAACTGGTTAACCAAAGCAGCCGTCCTAAAAAAGCGAACTTTCTTGCCTTGTTTACACGCTTCTACACCGATAGCTGTTGCCATGTGGCTTTTCCCGGTACCGGTCGGGCCATAAAGAATTAGATTTTCCTTTTTACCCACCAGTGTTGCGGAAGTGATTTCTTCCACCGTTATGTCGGCTGGTATATGGACTTTATCATACGTGTAGTTTTCAAAGGTTTTAATTACATCAAAAGCAGCCGACCGGAGCAACCTATTCTTTCTTACTATTTCTCGGTTTTCGTATTCACGTTTCAAAAGTTCCAACAAAAAGGCTTCATGGCTATCTGCCTTAATTTTCTTGTAGTCCTGGTAAAATACCTTGCCAATCTTGAGTTTTTTACAGTACTGCTCAATCACTGCTTCCATTTAGATTCCCCCTTCAGCAGGGAATCATAAATGGTTGTGTCCACTTGATAAGGTGATAATTCCGGAAGTTAACCTGATATAATTACTCCAAATACTGTCCGGATCTGTTAGCCCCCGTCTAATTGTATCTGTTAATGCTGCGGTGGCCGTAGAGAGGTCGCTATTTTTAACCATCTTACAAAGTACCTGCAAAGCTGACTTTTGTGCGGCCTGATCACATTTTAGTAAATAATCCTGCAGCTCTGTGGAAAGTTCTTTAAATAAACCTGTATATTTCATGGCTCTAGGCCGCCTGGCCATTAACTCCAGGTAAGGTGTCCATTGCATAGACTCTGTTTGCTGGCCATATAACCGGGTGTGTTCGATAACTTGCTTGTAGTTATCATCCATCAATGTTATGTCAAAGGCCCCAACCTTTAACAACAGCTGTTTACCAGCAAATGCCGGTGTGCTGGAGTATCTCCGGTTATCATATCTTACCTTGCCGTAGTTATCCGCCTTAGCAAATTTCAACCGGTATACTTCAAAGGGGTTAACTGGCAATGGATGGAGAGCTTGTTTATCCTCCATAAATAGTTCCGCAATAGTTTGTGGCTTTTTATAGTGTTGGCGGTGCATATCCGCATCACACTTTATCAACAGTTGCCGGTTAAATTCCCGGATATCATCAAACACGGGTATCGGTACTAAGAGGTTTCTCCTGGTATAACCAACCTTGTTTTCGACGTGGCCCTTCTCATTGCCCTTGTTGGGATTGCAGAAGTTACTGTCGAAGTTGTAATGAAGCATAAACCTCTCAAAGCCCTTGTTAATATCCCGGTCCCCATCCTTACGTATGGCATCGACTATGGTGGAATTCATTATCAAACCAGATTTCTCTGGGTGAGCCATTCATGTGCTCAAAAATGGCTTTTAATCCCTCTAGGAGACATTCTTGATTTTGAGATTTGAACAACTGCAGGTATCCACCATTACTGTAAGGGCAGGAAAGTACCAGATAGTATCCATCGTACAGAGTTCCACGTTCAATAAACTGGGCTGAGCCGAAGTCCGCCTGGGCTTCACCTGAAGAATGGTCCAGTGGAAGAGAGCATTGGCATGGGTCTAAAATTTCCGGACGTTTTTTGGTAACATAGGCCCTAATGGAACGGTCGGACACATTGAAAGCATTACCATAAAGTTCTTTTAGTCGGTCATAAATTCTTTGGGCAGTATGTCTTTGCTTGGACTTAGAATACCGATCATCGTTTAACCATTGATCAATTAGATCCTTAAATGGGTCAAGTTTACTCTTTCTAGTTTGTTTTTCACGGAGTGATAGATTAAAATCCTCTTTTTCTACGTACTTTTGAACAGTTTCAAAATGGTGGCCGGTTTCCTTGGAGACTGCTCTTAAAGACAATCCTTTAAATTTCTGAAGAAATCTGATATCCTGGATCTGAGCCATTGCCAACATCCTTTCTTACCCCCTTTAGCTTCGACAACTAAAGGGTAAGGTTTTTCAGGGGTGCTGACAATGGTTTTTTCCAGCTTTATGCTCTACTTTTTAACTTCCGAAGTGATCTATTTTTATTTTTCCATAAACAGATATCTTATCCCTGTGGCTTAATAATGTAATTACCCATTTAGTTTGTTAGCTTTACTAAAAGACGTTACCAATCAGAAATAAAATACTTGGTTAATCTTATACTAATCATTATATTATGATAATGAGTGTTTGAATGAGTGTGCATGATAAAGAGGTGCCTTTCGGGGGCTTCTTTATTTACTGGCTTGATTAGAGCGTTAAATGAAACACGTGAGCATTCAAGCTTTCTAAGGAAACCATAGAAAGGTGTTTTTGATTAGCAAATTATAGTACATTATGAGTATTCCGGATCACTGCTACACTGTTCCTATGAGTCAGAACCACCATTCACCAGAAAGTGCGGCTTCGCCGCACAGGTATATGCATCATTATAAAGGGGTCTTAATAAACTGCTTATTTCGATTACAATTTATTGTAATGGATGAAATAATTGTGAAGGTACAACCATTAAAAAAAACTAATCTGATTCAGTCGAAGTTGTTGGCCACTTTAAGGATAAATCTCTTTATCTGCGGATATCTGTGAAGACTAAAAGAGTTTAGATTGATTACCTGGCTAACTAAATTAGTTTTGTTGAGACTAATATTATTATTCTGCAACCCACCATACCATTTGGCATGATGATAAGTAACCAGTTGTTTGGTGCTCCCCGGTTGTATCCTTTGTCCTACAATTGAAATCTTTTATACTAGGGATTTGGCAAGGACAACCTATATCTCTAGTATAAGGATTTTTTCACAAGGATAAGTTTTATCTGCGATTTGGTTGAATATGACCAATTTTAGCTGTTTAGAAGCCTTTTAACAACTTGACGTTAAACCATTCTCATTATGCAACGCTAATGAAGCTGATTAAGGTTAAAAAAACAAATAGATCAGTACTTTTAGTTCAATGTGAGTAATATTTGGCAAAAAATCAATAATTATACCTCATATATAGGATTAATGTTGACTCATAAATTAACTGTGTTATATACTAACAAGAGGTTCACCTAAATACCATTCATAAATAAGCAATGTTAACGAGCATGCTAGTATTAAAAGTAAGGCGACTATTCAAGAATTAAAAGCAGTAAATAACAGTGGTTAGCTTTGTGACGCATTTTACCTGTATTAGTTTATGTAAGTTAAATGTTGGAGGCTTATATTAAGCCGGAAATCGCATAGGCTTGAAATTGCCTGAGCGTTAGATAGAAAGAAGTTTCTTTAA
Organism: Desulfoscipio geothermicus; assembly: GCA_016841905.1. Classification (GTDB taxonomy): domain Bacteria; phylum Bacillota; class Desulfotomaculia; order Desulfotomaculales; family Desulfallaceae; genus Sporotomaculum; species Sporotomaculum geothermicum_C. The sequence goes on from JAENYF010000059.1 coordinate 16,831, forward strand.
ATAAGAGGAGGTTAACTAGTTAATGGAAAAAGGTAAGATGAAAACGATGGATGGGACTAAGGCAGCAGCATACGTTTCTTATGCTTTTACCGAATGTGCCTGCATTTTCCCAATTACTCCATCCTCTCCTATGGCAGAGTATGTTGATGAATGGAGCGCTCAGGGAAAGAAAAACATTTTTGGACAAACAGTTGACGTAACTGAAATGCAGTCTGAAGCCGGCGCTGCCGGAGCGCTGCACGGTGCGCTGAGTGCCGGTGCTTTGTCAGCCACCTATACTGCATCGCAAGGTTTACTGTTAATGATCCCGAATATGTACAAAATTGCCGGCGAGCTTCTGCCCGGTGTTATGCATGTAACCGCGCGCAGCCTGGCTACTCATGCCTTGAATATTTTTGGAGACCATTCTGATGTAATGGCTACCTCTCAAACAGGTTGGGCACAGCTGTGCTCTAACAGTGTTCAGGAAGTTATGGATTTAGCTGGTGTAGCACACTTAGCAGCAATTAAATCCAGGGTACCTTTCCAGCATTTTTATGATGGTTTTAGAACTTCTCATGAACAACAGAAAATAGAAACGATTGATTACGATGATTTTGCTAAACTAGTTGACATGGATGCAGTCAAAGCATTCAGAGATAATAGCTTAAATCCTGACCGCCCGGTTATCAGGGGCTCCAACCAGAACCCGGATATTTTCTTCCAGGCCAGGGAAGCATGCAGCCCGTTTT
>JAENYF010000060.1 GCA_016841905.1 Desulfoscipio geothermicus
TAAACTCTTATTTTATAGGCTTTAAACTGATTTTTGAACTGCGAAAGTTGAGTTAGATATTTTATAGTATATTGATAATATTGTAAATTCTGAAGGAATTAAAGATATGTTTTGTTACACTTACCTAAACAGTCTTGAGTGTGGGCTCAGTAAAACTTATCCTAGGGTTGGAGACAAGCAGCAACCACCCTTTGTATTAATTCATATTGCCCAGCTTCTTAATATAAACCTTACCCCTTAACTTGCAGCATAAAAATTATGCTCAATAGGTTATATTTCATCGCTATCCCCTTTATCCAGCAACTATGTGTTAAAATATAATAGGTGATTAATGTATGTTATGGTTTTTGTTCGATAATAACAAAATGTTGATCAAGTTGAATAATAATCAAGTGTTTATCCCCAACCAGGAAGATATAAAGGGACTGGCAATTCAGGTAGAGAGAGGAATCCTGATCGGCGGTTTGGAGAACTTCCCTTGTTATGCGGCGGAATTCAGTCAGGCTCCGGAAGCGCTGCCAAATGATTTTGCATACATGAGTTTAAGAAAACTATTTTTTAAAACCGATGAGGAGGTTTTTGGCATTGCCGGGCGCGCCTATCAAATTATACACTGGGTACGAACCCACCAGTACTGCGGTAAATGCAGCAGTTTAATGGAAAATAAAGCTGGTGAACTGGCCAGAAAATGCCCCAGCTGCGGCATAACAAGTTACCCGCGCATATCTCCTGCCGTAATCGTTGCTGTAGTTAAAGATGAGCAGCTATTAATGGCAAGCAATATAAACTTCCCGACTAGTTTCTACAGCGTGCTGGCCGGCTTCGTTGAACCTGGAGAGACTTTAGAGGCATGTGTGCAAAGAGAGATTAAAGAGGAAGTTGGTATTGAAGTTAAAAATATTACTTATTTCGGTAGCCAGCCCTGGCCATTTCCAGACTCCCTGATGATCGGCTTCACTGCCGAATATGCCGGCGGTGAAATTGCCGTAGATAATACAGAGCTAGCTACGGCGGACTGGTTTGCACGCACCCAACTGCCGGGAAATATCCCGGACAACAAAACAATTGCCGGGCGTCTTATTGAGTGGTTTTTACAGGGGGGTACACATGGACTATACTCAAATAATAAAAGATGAATTGCAGCATTATGTTGACCCCAAGAAAGCAGAATACTTGCCAAGGTTCTTTAAGGTTTATCCCGGTGGTTATGGTGCCGGGGACAGCTTTATTGAGGTTACTGTGCCTAATCAGAGGAAAGTAGCTAAAAAGTATTATAAGCAAATCCCCTTAAGATATCTTGTACCAGTTAGCTAACTCCAGCAATCTGTGGCAGCAAAGGATAGCGATCATCGCTACTTTTTATTTATCAAGCAAAACAGGTTTGAGGATACCTTGAAAATAGCCGGGCTGCTGTTAAATCCTTCATACACCAATGCTTTGGCAACCAAAAACAACCCGGAGCATCTAAGCTGCCAGGCTGACTGGTTATGGAAGCTATTCGGTTATCATTTCAACTTCTTTGATACATAATTTGCTTAACTTCTTCATCAGTAACCTGGTCAAAGTTGGCATAAAACTGCCCAACTGCATAAAAAGGCTCCGGCACCAGGGGGCAGACCGCCTCATCCACCTCTGCACTGAGCAAATCAATTACCTCCGCCGGCGCCACCGGTACAGCCAAAATTATCTTATCTGGTTCGAACATTTTTTTTATGGACATGATGGCAGCCCGGGTGGTAAAGCCTGTGGCGATGCCATCGTCAACAATAATCACCGTTTTACCTGTATAATCAGGGTATTCAGTATTACCACGGTATTCGAGCATTCTTCTTTTGATTTCTTTAATTTCTTGCTTGACAATATCACTAATGGCTCCTTTACCGGTAAACAGCAACAGCTGTTTATTTTCAGTTAATAAAACTGTGCCGTCCTGAGTTACTGCCCCAATGGCAACTTCCGGATTAAAGGGCGCGCCAATTTTTCTGGGGATAATGATATCCAGCGGCAACCTTAGCTCTTCCGCAACTTGAGCAGCTGTCACTACTCCTCCCCTTGGAATAGCCATAATCACGCCATCAGCAATATCCTTTTCTTTTAAAATACCAGCCAGCACCGCCCCGGCATTAATCCTGTCTTGGTAAATACAATTTTCCACAAAAATCCCCTCCAACTTTTGTAGAGTAATTAGCAAGGTTAATAAACACAATTAGTATATTATATATATTTTACTATAAAAAATATAATTATTTGGGAAATTTACACAATAACATGGCAAATACTTATTCCATAGGATACTACGCAAGAAATCGCTGGCAAGAACCTAACCAGCGATTTCTTGGCTATTTTACTGCTAGATTTTATATCGGTTTAACTTTTTATACAGGCCGGCCCGGGATATGCCCAGCATAGCGGCGGTCCGGTTTTTATTACCCGCACAGGCTTCCAAAGCATCTAAAATAGCTTCCCGCTCAATATCTTCCACCAGCTTGGACAGCCCGCCTTTATGGTGTTTCCCCTTCAGCCTTCGACTATTTTGCATATAAAGGGGCAAATGTTCCTTATGAATGATATTACCATCGATAATATTAAAGGCCCTTTCAATCACATTTTCGAGCTCCCGGAGATTTCCCGGCCACCGCTGGTTTTTGAAAATTTCAATGACTTCTTTATCCACCCCGGTAACCTGTAGGCCGAAATCTTCATTAAACCGTTTGATAAAGTAATTAAGCAGCAGTTCGATGTCTTCAACCCGGCTGCGCAGGGGCGGGATATTTAGGGTGACCACATTAATCCGATAGTACAGGTCCTCACGGAATTCACCGTTAATAATCATTTCCTCCAGGTTGCGGTTGGTAGCGGCAATAACCCGCACGTCCACCCTACGAGTTCTGGTATCCCCTAGGCGCTCAATCTCTTTTTCCTGAAGCACGCGCAGCAGTTTAGCCTGCATCATCAGGGGCATATCCCCGATCTCGTCAAGAAAAATTACTCCTTTGTCGGCAAACTCAAATTTACCCATATGCCCGCCCTTTTGAGCGCCGGTGAAAGCGCCTTCGTTATAACCAAACAGTTCTGATTCAAGCAGGGCTTCCGGAATCGCAGCGCAGTTTACCCGGACAAACGGGCCCTGGCTACGGCCGCTTTCGCTATGAATAGCCCGGGCAAAGAGTTCCTTCCCTGTGCCGCTTTCCCCCCTGAGCAGCACAGTAGAATTGCTTAGGGCTACCCTTTTAACAGTTTCTTTGAGGGCAATAAACCCGGGACTTTGGCCAATAATGCGGTCGCAAATGGATGGTACCCGCTGCCTATAGGAAATTTCCTCCCGGCGGCATTCTTGCAGGCTACGCTGTTTCTGCGTTTTGGTCACCAAAACCTGATCATTATCAGCAGTTTTAAGAGCAACAATACCTAGCGCACCAATAATATGCCCGTCCTTTTTGATTGGCATCCGGTTAGCTGTAATCTTGTAACCATTTAAGGTTGTAACATAGCCATGCTCGGTTTCACCATCCTCTATTGACCGGCTAAATATTGGGACACCTTGATAAATCTTCTGTACGTGTTGCCCTACTATATCCTGCATCTTTTTACCAAAGAGGCTGGCAAAAGGCTGGTTAACCATGGTAATAATATAATTCCTATCAATAGCAATGATACCATCGTTGGATAACTCCAAAATATTGGCTAGAGTTTCTTTAAGTCCAGGTGTGTTTTCCACATTTGAGGTAACGGTAATATCCTGAATTACCGTTACCGCCCCAGCCATTCGGCCCTTGTTGAACACAGGGCTGCAGTTAGAGAGGTACGTGCTGCTATTAAGCACAAACTGGCGTCCCAACTGAGGTTGACCATCTAACAGTACTTCTAACAAACCGGTTTTCGGTAAATATTTATGTACCGGCTGCCCTTTTAGCAGCCGAACCGGTAGTCCAAAGAATTTTTCCACCTGGTGGTTGCCATAAATAATTAAGCCTTCAATGTTCACAGCCAGCACCGCATTGCTTGATGAGTCAATAATGTCTTCAAGTTTGAGCTTTGCAGTTCCCAATGTTTACACCAAACCTTTTCTGTGTAATAAAAAGTAGACATTATTCACATTCGCCAGACACAGCAGAAAAACCTGCCTCCAGTATAGCAAACAGAAATTTTGCCTTATTCAGCCCTATTTCCGCCTTGATTTGCCCTAACACTACCAGAAGTACGTTCTAATTATTAAGCTGGCTGCCACGGTCTATTCACATCTCTTTAGATTTAAGTGCACTTTAATTAGACAACCGATTGTTGACCTGAAATTTGCCAAATCTTGCCCCCTGTATGGTTATGTGATAAAATTCCCCCAGATCGGAATAAAGGAGCATCAACAATGACAAAACCATCCATTGCCTTTATCGGTACTGGCAAGGTAGGCTCGGCCCTAAGTATTTTATTGCATGCCAAAGGTTACCCCGTTACCGCCGTAGCCAGCTTAAACCGGTCATCGGCTGAGCAGCTGGCCAGCCAGTTGAATTGCCCTGTGTTGAGCAACCAGGAGGCGGCAGCCCGGGCTGAGCTAGTTTTTATCACCACCCCCGACCGCAATATCGCTTCCGTAGCCGCGGAAATTGCCGGGGCAGGCGTTCTACGACCAAGCCAAATTGTGGCGCACACCAGCGGGGCGCACTCGGCAGGTGAACTAACTGGTGTCCGGGAGACAGGTGCACTGGCGGTGAGCATTCACCCGCTGCAGTCCTTTGCCGAAGTCCGGGCCGCGATGGAGAACTTGCCCGGTTCGTACTTTGCCCTGGAAGGTGATGAAAAGGCCTTGCCCCTGGCCAGGCAGGTGGTTGAAGACCTGAACGGCAAATGGTTCACTATATCCGCCACCGACAAACCCATTTACCACGCTGCGGCCTGCATTGCCTCCAATTATCTAGTATCGCTGATGCACTTTGCTACCGGATTATACGCAAAATTCGGGCTAGGTCCCCGAGAAGCATTTGCAGCTTTATATCCCTTGGTGCAAGGGACGGTAGCCAATATCACTAAGGTAGGTCCATCCCAAGCGCTGACCGGGCCGGTAGCCAGGGGTGACTCCCCCACAATTTCCGGACACATCAAAGCCCTGCAGGAACATGATCCCCAGTTGCAGGAGCTATACAGCATCCTGGGACAATACACCATTAAGGTAGCCCTGGAAAAAGGTAGTATCACCGCACCACAAGGCGAAGAATTAAATAAAGTCTTCCGGCAAAAATAAGTCTTTTAAAAACGGGTTTTTTATCATAGTTATGATTTAAAACCCGTTTTTAACCGCTAGCCAACTGCAGTCAATCCTCACGCTTCCCAGAATAGGAGGTCCACCCTCGAAAACCCAAGCTTTAGACAATTCAAACAGTTCCCGCACCTCTTGCTCCCTCAGCTTAGCCAGCATAGTCTCTCCAAGTTTAATAACTGAATCGATCATAGCCTTTTTCTTTTGCTGTAACTCGTATATTTTTTCTTACCCTTATGCTTCTTCTCCAGCATTAGCGGATAATTTGCAGCATATCAACAAACTGGGATAAAAGCAAAGCCCGGTGCCCGCTGACGAGCGCGTCTTGTAAAAATTCCTGTAAAAAAAGTTTGCCGTTACCGCCCTGGTAATGCTCTAAAAAAAGGCCAGGTGGCAGAAAGTCTGTCGCAGCCTAGTCATCAAAGCAAAAATGACTGCACTCAAAACCAGCACCGACCAGCACTGCATTTACCTCTGCCCTGGCCTGATGCAAATACGCCAGATAGAGCACCTTTTGCTCGGTTACTAACTCAGCCAGCACCTTGCTTTCTATCTTAGGCAGCAGTTCCTACAAAACTTTTGTCTTCACCATTCTTAAAATAAAGGAGGTTATTTGTTTTTGCAACACCTGCAACGCCGCTTCATCTTGATTATCAATAATAGGCCGCTCGTACTTATGTGCAAATTTTTAATGAGTGAGCAAGTAGCCGGGCAGGACAAACTCTGCATCGCTGATATTGATCATTTATCCTCACTCCGTTTGTTGCCGTACCTATGGACATACGAAAAAGCCTTTTGCGGCAAAAAGGGGCTTTGTGTTTAGAAGCCAGGTTTGAGCCTGGTCACTTTCGGGTAAAATTATAATTGGGTTTGAGCTTATTTGCTTTTATCCATTTGTTCAAATAAAATATCCTTGAATGTTGCCCGATCCGCTGGATTAATTAAGATTTCATTAATTTTGGTGAGTGTACGGCCTTTATAGGAAGCAACTAGGATTTTCCCTTTAGCGGCCGTAATGCCGCCAACCTCATTGAAGGGTATTTCCTTTACACCGGACAAGCTTTTAACATATAAACAGTGCTCGGTAATAATATATTTTCTTGCTACTGCGGGAAGATAAAAAGTAATTAGATCCATCAGGGCAAATAATACGAACACGCTAATAAACCTGGTCCAGGACCATTGATAAAAAATTGCAAAGAGTAGATTCAGTGATGTACCTACAATCAGTATTCTTTTCAGATCTACTGAAAAAGGCGGGTGTGTGGTCTCAAATAGTATGTTTCCTTTAACATCCACTAAGCTCACCTCAAATTATAATATAATGGCTTTTAATTCGGTACAGCGCATGAAAATCCTGTTAAAAAAATTATTATTCAAAAACCGGTTTGAATTACGGGTAGAAACTGCAGGATATACCCACAATATAACTGACTACCCAAGACCAAGCCAGCCTGTTATAATAACACTGCTTGTATAACAGGCTAGATACATACTGTTGCTAAACTGCAGATTGTTATATGCAAAAATGCATATAACTGTGCAATAATGCATTAAGATATTTTGCGATTCAGCAACTTTATTGTTTAAAACCTGGTTTTAAACTACTGGCATGGATGTTGCTAAGTAATATATCAGTCAGGTGTGTTTTATTATTTGCGATAAGGAAGGGGATTTCCCGACATAATAATAGTAGGAGACATGCATTTGTCCCTACCAGGTAAGATTTTTCAAATTTTTTAAATATTAGAGGAAAGGAGGAGTTTTATAATGGCAAACGTTAACGCCCCGATGGCTGGAAAATTACTCTCCGTTGATGTAAAAGTTGGAGATACCGTTAAGAAAAATGATCCCGTAGCTACTCTGGAGGCCATGAAAATGCAAATTAAAGTATTTGCACCGGCTGATGGAAAAGTAGCAGAAATTAAAGCTGAAGCTGGTGCCAACATTGACCCTTCAGTAGTAATCATGACTCTGGAGTAATTATTTGTTTTTTTTACGGCCGGAGTAAAGAAAAAAATGTTCCGGCCGTCTCCGCGGGAGCCCTTCCTTATCTAACACCTGCGCGACGGCCGTCAACATTTTTTTTAAAATTAGAACCCAGGGGAGGTGTCTCATGTCTGCACAAGAATTTATGGCCGGGCTATTGGCAATTTGTCTAATTAACCTCATTTTAAGCGGGGACAACGCCGTCGTTATTGCCCTAGCGAGTCGCAACTTGCCGCCTAAACAAAGAAGATTGGCTATTTTTTGGGGCAGTGGGGCTGCGATTATCTTACGTATAGTCCTAACAGTGGTTGCGGTATATCTTTTGCAAATTCCTTTCTTGCAGGCCATCGGTGGCCTGCTGCTGATCTATATCGGAATCAAGCTTCTGACTGACGAAGAAGAGGAAGAAGATCTGGAAGCGTCCAGCAACATGATGACGGCCATTAAAACCATTGTTATCGCCGATTTAATCATGAGCTTGGACAATGTGCTAGCGGTAGCTGCAGTCGCTAAGGATAGTATGTTGTTACTGATCATCGGTCTTGCTATCAGTATCCCCATAATTATCGGCGGCAGCCAACTACTTGTATGGTTAATGAATAAGTTTCCGGCCATCGTCTATATTGGCGCAGGCTTGATTGCTTACACTGCCGGCGAGATGATTAACGGGGACAAAAAAATTGCCCCAATGATTTATAACTTCAATCATGAAGAATTAGTTGAGCTTGGCGCCAATCCTAATGCCCAATCAGTGTTAAACGTGCCGCCAAGTTTGGAATGGGTGATTCCCGCTGCCATCGTAGTACTCGTCTTAGTCTGGGGCTGGCGGGTCAGAAGCAAAAGAGCCTCTGCGGAAATGGAAGGTCATCACGTATAAATAATAATTAATGAATTAACTTTTGTATTAAATAAATAATGCCAGCATATTGCCTGAACTTTTATATATTTTCTAAATTCGTGAAATGCAATAATATTTTACGCTGGTAAACGTGATTCGATAAGTTTATTCGTGTTTTTCGCAGATTACAATGACCACCAGTATGGCAACTGGCTGGTGGTCATTCAAATTTTTATGTTGGATGAGGGGAGTGGTAATAACGAAATGGAAGCAATTATGGCAGTTATAACAAACAATGACTTTTTATATAACGTATTTGGCGGGTTTACCCATTTCACCTGGCAATCTGCGGTAATGATCCTAATTGGTTGCACATTAATTTACCTTGGCGCCGCTAAGGATTACGAGCCGCTGTTGCTGGTTCCCATTGGTTTCGGCTGTATTTTGGCCAACCTGCCCTTAACTGAGTTAATCCATGTACCGCGTGATGGTTATGTATTTAACCATAGCATCCAAGAAGCGTTAGGCGAAGCAGGCTTGATGCCCTTCGTGGAAGGCGCGCGGGTTGTCAATGAAGGTATTTTGGACGTGCTCTACAACGCAGGTATTGCCAACGAACTGTTCCCCTGCCTGCTGTTCATCGGCATCGGCGCCATGACCGACTTCGGCCCGCTGCTGCAAAATCCCCGCGTCATGCTGCTGGGCGGCGCAGGCCAGTTTGGTATCTTCTTAACCCTGATGCTGGCGTTGGCTATCGGTTATGATAAACTGGAGGCCATTTGCATCGCAATTATAGGAGCCTGCGATGGTCCTACCTCCATTTTTATAACCTCTATGTTTAACCCGGCGCTGCTTGGCCCGATTTCAGTGGCTGCGTATTCCTATATGTCGCTGGTACCTCTTATCCAGCCGCCGGTCATGAAACTGTGCACGACAAAAAATGAGCGGGAATTTGTCATGTCTTACGAAATGCTTACCCCGGTTACCCAAAGAACCAAGATCTTATTCCCGATCGTGGTCACCATTGTTACCCTGCTGATTGCTCCGTCTGGCGGAGCTTTGATGGGTACCTTGATGTTTGGTAACTTCTTGAGAGAGTGCGGTGCGGTCGGTCGTTTAGTACAGGCGGCAGAAAATGAAATAGCCAATATCACCACGTTATTCCTCGGTCTAACCGTAGGTGCCACCATGACTGGTGAGGTGTTCTTAACTGCTAAAACACTTGGTATCTTCGCCCTTGGTTTCATTGCCATCTGCGGCGATACTGCCTTTGGTGTCTTCGGCGCCAAGCTTATGAACCTGTTCTCAAAGCATAAGATCAACCCGCTAATTGGCGCATCCGGTATCTCAGCTTTCCCGATGTCAGCTCGTGTAGCGCAGAAAGTGGGTAATGAAGCCAACCCGCAGAACTACCTGCTAATGCACGCCATGGGCGTAAACACCAGTGGTCAGATCGGTTCAGTGCTGACTGCAAGCGTGATGATTGCGATTATCGGCGCCTTACAAACTATGGGTGTGGATTTAACTATTAATTAAGTAGGTGATAATTAATGGAAGTTATTGATAACATGACTTTTGGTTGGTTGCTCACGGTTGTGGGCTTGACAATGACCATGACCTCTCTGGGAGTTCTAATTCTTGTAGTGACTGTATTAAAAAAATTCCAGAATTAATGATCCGTTATTGAATTTGCTTCGATTTTAGCTAAGCCTCATGGTTTATTTAAATACCACGAGGCTTTTTATTTCTACGTTGCTCACTAAGCTGCCTGCCAACTAGTGCACTGTGCCTGGATTCATAATGAGGTTGATAATCTATTTCCCGATAACCTACCGGTATGCCAACCACCCGTGCAGTAAAATCATCAAGGGCAAATAAATCGCTTTTATCAACCTCATGTATGCTTTTTTTGCCCAGGGCACGCACCGCATCTTGGATTTCCTCATTGCAGGACCGCAAAAATTTAGCCAGGCTTTCGGCTCCCTTATGCACATCCAGTTTATTTTGATACTTGCCCTTGTACCAGACTATCTCCGGAGGAGGCTCCCAAGGCATCGGCTTCAGGGACTGGGTATGACTCATTGCAAATAAAGCCACGCTGCCAATATAAACGGCATCTGCCCCCAAGGCTAGGGCTTTAAGAAAATCACCCGGGGTGGCTAACCCGCCCGACACGATTAAGCTGACTTGCTGACCCAGATCATGCTTGTGAATAAAATTTGCCGTCCTTACTAAGGCAAATAGCGTTGGCAAGCCAAAATCATCCTGCAGAATGGGTGTGGTACCTTTGGAACCGGCATTGCTGCCGTCCACGGTTAAGAAATCCACCCCCGCAGCCAGTGCAATGCTTAGATCAGCTTCCAAATATTTGCCTCCTGCCAGTTTTACCCCAATGGGCACCCCACCGGTAATCTCCCTTAAGTTAGCAACTAGTTCCCCGAATTTGTCAGTCTCTTTCCCCATGCCTGGATAGGTGGCATGGACCACTGCTTTTTCTCCCCAGCTAAGGCCTATAAGTCGCCTTATTTTCCAGTCGATTTCTTGATCTTCTATGTAGTGCCCTACCCCGCCGGCTGCTCCCTGGCCAATATGAATTTCAATCGCATCCGCCTGTTTTAGTATCGCCTCAGACTTATTCCATTTGCCCCGGTTATATTGGATAATCAGCTTACCGGCCGTGTCTCTTTCGGCCTGCAAAAAAGGTCCCTCGCCGGTGTTGGTAGCCGTTCCAGCCATTTTACTGCCTTTAGCCAGGGCTATTTTAGCCTTGGCCGACAGGGCCAGAGCATAGGCCATCCCGGAAATCATAATGGGCAGTTCGATTTGCAAAGGTTTCTTGGCACAAGGCCCTATGATCACCCTTGTATCGATGGGAAGTCCCTCATCGGTGGGCAGCCGGTGCAACTGGGCAAAGTTAAACATTATACCATCAAAATTAGGCAGTTTTTTAGGGCTGCCTAAAGGGCGCTTGATCATTTTCCCTGCCTGGGTTCTGACATTAGTTTCAAGTATCTTCTGCAGACCGGTTTTTCGAGTTGCCGAGACAAATTCCCATAAATTTTCCGAATAAGCATCCACCATCAGCCGGTGCACGAAACTGTCTGCCGCTTTGTTGACAGTATTTCTGCCCACCCAAACTGCCCCATGATAGCCGATAAATGCCAAGGCAGCCTTGACTAACATATTCTTCAGCAAGCTGTTATTGTCAGGCATGTTTGCCATCCTTTTATATAGTTATGCTAAATAGCAAATGTATTTTCAACTCATCTGCTGCTTAGTTATTAGTATATATTTTTCTATGACTGCCGTTTATCTATACCCCATAGATATATTTACCAAAAAAGCTCTAATATTCGCAAAGGCTACTTTCCACAGGGGCAAAAAAATTCGGTGGACAAACATCCACCGAATTATATAAGGCTGTTGATTAAACTATCTTTTATTGCTTCTCCGCCAGATCTTCATCTCTTCAGCATCTTTAATCAGCTGTTCACGGAAGTCGGGATGGGCTACTGATATCAAGGCTTCGGCTCTCTGCCAAGTATTCATACCCTTCAGGCAGACCTTACCGTACTCAGTTACCACCCAGTGGGTAGTAGTACGGGGGTCGGTAGCAATAGTTCCCGGAGCCATTGTAGGAACAATGCGGGATTGTATATTCCCTTCCTTACCAAAAGACGAAGATAAACAAATAAAACTCTTACCGCCTTTGGAGTAGTATGCTCCCATTACGAAATCAAGCTGTCCACCGGTTCCGCTTATTTGTCTAAATCCAGAAGATTCAGAGCTGACCTGACCAAACAGATCTATTTCTACAGCATTATTAATTGACATAAAGTTATCAATCTGTCCTATTACACGAGGATCATTAGTGTAGTCAACGGTGGCGCTCATTAACTCAGGATTATCATTAATATAATCATAGAGCTTTTGAGTGCCGGCACCGAAAGCATAAGCCTGACGGTAGCGGTCTATAGTCTTTTTAGAACCATTGATCTTACCTTTCGCAGCAATGTCAACAAAACCATCAACATACATTTCAGTATGAACACCTAGATCTTTGAGGTCAGAATCTGCGATCATCGAACCGATTGCATTAGGCATACCTCCGATTCCCAGCTGCAGACAAGCACCATTGGGGATTTCTTCTACAATCAGTTCGGCTACTCTCTTATCTACATCATTAGCTTCTACGGAACCAATTTGTCCAAGAGGCGGATTCAGACCCTCAACTATAAAGTCAACCTGAGATACATGAATATCTGTTTCAGTGCCGCCTAGACAGCGTGGCATATTCTCGTTAACCTCAACAATCTTGATCTTGGCCACATCAAAGGTAGCCATCTGGTGTGATGCCTGAGGACCGAAGTTAAAATAACCATGCTTATCCATGGGTGTCACCTGACAAATAGCTACAGCAATAGGTTCAACATTTTCCCGGTAAAATCTTGGCAATTCAGAATAGCGCATGGGTGAATAGTAACCGCAGCCCAGATCAATGGCCTTACGGTCTATTCCAGTGCAATGCCATGTGTTCCAGGTAAAATGCTCTGCCGCATTTTCTACCTGGCAGACAGCCGGCATCCACAAGGTTACTCCGCCTCTGAACTTAACATCGGTCAGCTCATCTGCTCTTTCAGCAATAGCCTTATCAACAGCATAAGAATGGCCTACACACCAACCATAGTCTACCCAGTCACCGGATTTAACCATTTTCGCCGCGTCAGCAGCAGAAATCAATTTGTTCTTGTACTGATCCACAAATGACATTAAATACCCTCCCCAATAATTGTGATTATTCTAGATCTCCTATTTAATGGCAACGTTCACTTTAAGATGGACGCTGCTAAAAATGGCGCCTTAATTGCACAAATCTTTCATTTTAATTGCAAATATTATACCAAGCAACTACTCGTTCAGCATTCCGCTAACCTACCGAGCTAGTCAGTCAAAGTGTCAACGTAGTTAATATATTATAGAAAATACTATTTATACAAAGGTAATTAACTACTTAAAAAATGTCTACGATGTTTACGTTGTATACGTAATCAACATTTCTCCCACATCAGCCAGGTAGCCAAATGCATAGCCCTCGTCCGGTTTTGGCATACTAAACTAATCATTATAGAGAGGTGATTGCAATGTTTAAACACGATAAAAACCTACTAGAAATGGTACGGGTAGAGCAACCTAACCCGCAGTATGCCACCATGCTGCAGGAACAGCTAGGCGGTTCCAACGGTGAATTAAAAGCTGCCATGCAGTACATCTCACAAAGCTTCCGCATTAAAGACCCGGAAATCAAGGATTTATTCCTGGATATCGCCAGTGAGGAACTAAGTCACATGGAAATGGTGGCTACCTCCGTAAACCTGTTAAACGGTCACGATATTGACGCCGGTGGAACCCAGCCGGCCGGAAACATCGAAGCCAATGTCTTAACCGGCCTAGCGCCTTATTTAACCAATGGCTCAGGGGTTCCCTTCAGCGCTGCTTATGTTAATGTAACTGGCGATTTACCAGCCGACATTTTGTCCAATATAGCCGCCGAACAGAGGGCCAAGGTGGTTTACGAATACTTACACCGGCAAATCAACGATAAGAATGTGCGGCAAATGATTGACTTCTTGTTAAACCGCGAGGAAGCCCATAATACCATGTTCCGGCAGGCCTTTCAAAAAATCCAGTCCACTGGTTCAAATAGGGACTGGGGCGTAGATGAGGATGCCCGGCTGTACTTTGACTTGTCCTCGCCGGGAGTTAACCACTTCAGCGTAAGCAACCCGCAAGCCCCCAGCTTTCAAAGCTCCAATTTAACTCAATAAACCCAAAAACCTGGTTCAGTTAACACTTGCGCAGCTGAGGATTTGATATCCAGGAGCTCAAGCCCTGCTTGCTCCTGCTACAAATAGCGGGAGCATTGGCAGCTGCTATTAGAAAAAAGCACAATTTTAATAAAAGCTGCTTATTGACTATATCTTATCAATAATTTAAAATAATGACAGATAAAGCCAACTTAAATTTTTCCTCACGCGCCCTTCGGGGCATTTTTTTTGCGCTTTATACCTGCTCCTTAACGTATTTCAGCAGTCCACCAGCCAGCATAATCTCGATTTGCCGCTCGGAAAGGCTGTGTTTTACCGGATAAACCTTGTCCCTGGTGAGGTTCCGTACTGCAAGCGTATTGGTGACCAGACCCTGCCGGGCATTCTCGAGCAGCAGCACATCACCGGGTTCAATAGTGTCATAATCCTCATCATTGACAAAGGTAAGGGGCAGCAGGCCAAAGTTCACCAGATTTTGCATATGAATCCGGGCAAAGGATTTAACCAGCACCGTCTTAATACCCAGGTACAGCGGTGCCAGCGCAGCATGCTCCCGGCTGGAGCCCTGCCCGTAGTTTAAACCGCCCACGATTATACCACCTCCGGCGGCCAGTGCCCGCTCGGCAAAAGTAGCATCTACCCGTTCGAAGGCGTGCATGGAAATAGCCGGGATGTTGGAGCGCAACGCCATAATACTGGCACCGGCAGGCATGATATGATCAGTAGTGATGTTGTCCCCTACTTTCAGCAGCACCTCGCCCTTTATTTTCCCGGGCAATGAACTAGCCACAGGCAACGGCTGGATGTTGTGCCCACGTACTATGAGCAGATCTTCCCGGTTAGCCGGCGGCACAATTATCATCCGGTCATCCACCGGAAATTTTTCCGGCATCTCAACTTCAATCGGCTCGCCCAGGTCACGGGGGTCTATGATGACACCGGCCAGGGCTGCTGCGGCTGCCGCTTCACAGCTCACCAGGTAGATTTTGGCGTCCACGGTACCGCTGCGCCCTTCAAAATTACGGTTGCAGGTGCGCAGGGACACGCCCGCAGAACAGGGAGATTGACCCACACCAACGCACGGTCCACAGGCACACTCAAGCATCCTCGCTCCCGCAGCCACCAGGTCGGTCAGTGCACCATTGGCCGCTAAACTGACCAGCACCTGCCGCGAGCCAGGCGCAATCACCAGGCTCACCTCGGGATGCACTGTTTTCCCTTTGAGAATAGCTGCCACGCGCATTAAATCGGTATAAGAAGAGTTGGTGCAACTGCCGATAAACACCTGGTTCACTTTCCGGCCTGCAACATCAGTAATTTCAACTACATTATCCGGCATATGCGGCAGTGCAATCAGCGGCTCCAGCTCACTCAGGTTAATTTCCAGCACTTCATCATACTCGGCATCCGGGTCTGGACCCAGGGCCACAAAATCACCAGCCCGCTCCTGGGCGGCCAGGAACCTAGCGGTAACCTCATCACTGGGGAAGATGGACGAAGTCGCCCCTAGCTCCGCGCCCATATTGGTAATCGTGGCCCGGTCAGGCACGCTAAGATATGACACCCCCTCCCCAGTGTACTCCATTACCTTACCCACCCCACCTTTAACGGTGAGCAGTCGGAGCACTTCCAGAATAATATCCTTGGCGGTCACCCAGGGAGCCGGCTTACCATGCAGGTAGATATTGACCACCTGGGGCATATTTACATAAAAAGGGTAACCGGCCATAGCCGTGGCCACATCCAACCCGCCGGCCCCGATGGCCAGCATACCCAGACCGCCGCTGGTGGGAGTATGGCTGTCCGAACCCAGTAAGGTTTTGCCCGGCACCCCAAAGCGCTCCAGGTGTACTTGGTGGCATATACCATTGCCCATACGGGAGAATTTGACCCCGAATTTAGCAGCGGCGCTTTGCAAAAATCTGTGGTCATCCGCGTTCTCATAACCCACCTGTAAAGTATTATGATCCACATAGCTGACGGAAAGCTCGGTCCGCACAGCAGAGATACCGATAGCCTCAAATTCAAGATAAGCCATAGTTCCCGTAGCATCCTGGGTGAGGGTCTGGTCTATCTTCAACGCAATTTCCTGCCCCGGTATCATCTCACCCTCCACCAGGTGAGATGCAATAATTTTTCTGGTCATATTCTGGCCCATTTTACCCACTCCCTTTCTTATAACGCCGTATGTAATCTATAGAGCAGCGCTCTAATTAAAACATTCATTTAACTTTAAGCATATCACTTAGCAGCCAGCCCGGTACGATAATGGTGCTGCTATGCTACAAAGAGATACCCATATTAATGTTCCACATTGACACTCAAAATCCTTTCGCCAGGCAGCTCTTCCTTGTCGGAAAAACACGCCTCCAGCAGACACCAAAAAAACCATAAAAAAGCCGGGTTATGACAACCCGGCTTAGCAGAATCGCATCTCGCATAGAAATATCCTTCAATCCTTCATTTGCTTGGCAAGGAAAACCGCTGCGGTTTCGGCCAGCTTATTTTCCAGATTGCCCATTTGCACATCATCATTGGTGGTAATAATAACGGCACCAATAGCATGGTCATTAGTCACAATGGGAGCAATCACACTGCTTTTAAAAATCACTCGCTCGTCTTCTGTTAAACTGTGTTCCTCCTGCAAGGTCTTCGCTTGAGCGCTTTGGATAATATCTTCCAGTACGGTCCCGATTGGCTTCTTTAGTAAATCCTTTTTAAAACCGCCGGAAACAGCAATAATTTCATCACGATCGGCAATACAAACAATATAGCCAATGGCCTCGTGCAGAGAATCGGCATATTCCTTGGCATACTGACCCAAATCGGTAATAGGTGAGTATTTTTTTAATATTACCTCCCCTTCCCTGTCTACATAGATTTCCAGTGGCTCACCGTCTTTAATCCTCATCGTGCGCCTGATTTCTTTGGGAATTACAACCCGGCCTAAGTCATCTATCCTTCTGACAATACCAGTGGCTTTCATATTATCCTCCTTTAGGTTGATATTATATATTTCGCATGACAGTAGTGTAGATTTTCCGATATAAACTTATCATTAGTAGAAAAATATGAAAGTATGTGAGTAAAAAGAATCCATTCCTTTAAATCCCATAATTAACCACTTACTGTGTAACTGCCTAACTCCCATTATACATAATTCTGCTTAATAAGGGAAACTTTCAGAAAATAGGACATAAGACGATCTCCTTCAAAGCTTCTGCTATTTACTTGTTTCCTGTGTTGATATATGATGTTAAAGTAGAAAAGTGGGTTTATCTAGCAGGAGGACTACATATATGCTGTTTAAAAAGAAAGATATTTTTATGGAAACCCTGATTTCAAGCGCCCAAAACTTAAAGGAATCCAGTGAATTATTCCTGGAA
>JAENYF010000061.1 GCA_016841905.1 Desulfoscipio geothermicus
GACGCCCTCGGCCTTAATTACTTACACATATTAGCACTTTGACGGAGTAGTACTAGTACTGCAGCGAAATATAACACTGTACAAATCCATCTGCATAAACAGGATTGATAAACATACGAACGGAATCCCGTATAGTGAGTTTGTAAAGGAAGAACCCTGGAAATAATCGGTGAGACGGTAAAAAAAGCCACCTGGGGCAGTCTGGGAAAGCAGTCACCATATTGAACGGAGAAAGACTGCAGGTTTGTGTAAAATTAAAATCTATATAGACGGTTGATGTATTATTGAGAGAGACTATCATCTATGGCTTGTAACAACAGCTCGCCTTTATTGCTAATGATTGTTCCTTGCTTTGTTTTGCCTTTTATAATTAAATCATGTGCTTCCAGATGATCCATAATCGTGCGGATTTTCCCCTCGCTTAAGGTAATGCCTTGACATGCTAAATCTGTCAGTATCCTGTTTCTGCCAATCTTATTTATTGCCGTTACATTCTGTTTAAATATATACAGTATTCTTTTTATTACATCAAGATCAAAACACATATTTAATTGTCTTAAAATGGTTTCAATGTTATTATATGAAAATGAATTGTTTGTTGACGCGGTAGAATACATATCATATGGTAAATCTTCTAAATTAACAGTGGTGTTATTAGTTTTGATAATAATGTAATTTACCATATTTTTTAGCTCTCTAATATTACCTGGCCAGTTGTAATTCATTATACAATCATAGGCTTCTTTAGAAAAACTCTTATGTATATTATATTTTGATAAGAAATGGTTGATAAGAGGGAATATGCACTCTTTTCTCTCTCGCAAAGGGGGAATTTTTATAGGAAAGACATTTAGCCGATAATATAAATCTTCTCTGAAAAGCTGCTTATCTATTAATTCTTTGAGGTCTTTATTTGTCGCAACAATTACCCGGACATTAATGGGGATTATTTTAGTATCACCTAAACGCATTAATTCTTTTTCCTCTAAAACCCTTAGAAGTCTAGACTGTATCCAGGTTGAAGAATTGCCTATTTCATCTAAAAAGATGGTTCCGTTATGCGCCAATTCAAATAATCCTTTTTTCCCGGACCTTTTCGCACCTGTAAATGCACCTTCCTCATATCCGAACAATTCACTCTCAACCAGATTATCAGGAATTGCGCCAAAGTTTACAGCTACAAATGGACAATTCTTTCTGGATGAAGCATTATGTATTGACTGGGCAAAAAGTTCTTTACCTGTTCCGCTTTCGCCTGTTATTAAAATGGTAGAATCAAATTTTGCTACAGAATTGGCGGTAGCTATCAATTTTTTTATATTTTCGTTTTTGGCAATGATATCGCTGAAAGTGTATTTAGCGGTATAGTTGCTATCCTTTTTATACAGTATTTTTCTCACCTGTTCTTCCAATTTTTCAATTTCAGAGGTCTCTTTAAAGGTGAAAATTCCTTTTTTTTCGGAGGCTGTTTTTAAGGGTATATATGCAACATATAATTTTTTGTTATTGAACAGTAATACATTATCATTGGTCTCGTTACCATCGACATATGATGACCAAAAATTGTCCCCCATTATAAGATTTATATTTTTATGCAATACTTCATTTTTAGAAAAACCTAATAATTTTTCCGCAGCAGGATTGCATTCATATATATGCGCATTGTCTACTGAAATGATTGCTTCGTTTATGTTGTCCAGTATTGACTCGAGGGATAAGCGCAGTTCGTCTGCGCGTGTATATTGTTCGCTTAATCTTTTATAAGCATTGACCAATACCGCTTTATTATATGATATAAACTTTTCTGTATAACTCAAATCCAAATGCAAATCTTTTAATATTTTTAAAAAGACAGAGATAGATAACTGTCTCATTCCTATATCTATTTTTGTTTTTATATGCTCCGGGCAAATATGAAGCATCCCCGGCGAAATAGCTGTATCAATATCATCATCTATTTTGATTCCACAATCTTGCCAATACGGCTTAAAGTCTAAATAATCAATGCCAATATTAACGAGGTTCTGTATGGTATCCAGTGTTCCATCCCGTGTTTCGTTAATTACCAGTACTTTTTTCCCTTTTGGCAATAGAAAGACACGTTCAAAATATACTGGTAAGGCAATATCTCTTTTGGCAAATGTAATTTTTTCTTTAGGATATTTTTTAAGCAGTTCTTTATATGAGTTTTCGCCAGATGCCAATATAATTTTCGGTAAAGCAGAGAGCGTAAGTTCGCCATCCTCTAAATATGAATGAGTACTGATTTGCACTGTGTCGCCTAATATATCTCTTAATGTTTTTTCTAGGTTCTGGGCAGGCATTTTTCTCATGGAAACAATTAGGATGGTCCTCTCATAGTTTTCAGGCATATTGCAATTCATCTCCAATTTTTATGTTTAGTATAATCAGAAATAATGTTCCAAAACCAGTTTTATTGGGTTGCGTTATATCCTAATTATACACCAATAATGGCACCTAATTAAACCCCTAAACAAAAAAACCGTATTAAATAAATTTTTATTTTTAAGAGAATAAAAAAGCTGAATTCCTGAGAGACAGCGGGATTTGCAATAACATCTGTAATTTTGGCATGCATATTGCAAAATACAAGATAAAAATTACTAACGAACTGGCTAACAGGATTAAGAGTAAAATAAGGCAGGATGGGAGTGGTTTCATGACATAGTTGACCCCATAAGACAGACATATTTTTCCCATAACGTTTCTTCTGAGAAATAGGCCGATATTAACAGATTAAAGGGAAAGAGGCTATATAAATATGATATACGAGGGTGATATGATGAATTTTACGGAATCCAAGGTGGATCAGGTTGGAGGGATTATATTAGGGGTATTTTCGCTGCTTTTATATTTTGTAATTATTCCTGCAGAAGTGGTAGATGTCCAGAAATTTGGTGTATCTCCCAGATTCTTTCCAAAGACGATGGCATTATTTCTTCTGTTTTTAGCGATTTGCCTTTTTGTTAGCGGTTATAGAAAGAAACGGCAGGAAAAGCAAAAGATTTATGCTATCAACCCAAAGGAGCTAAAGTTGATTATGAAAAGCGTGATACTTTTTGCTTGTTATATAATTGCATTCAACCTGTTTGGGTATATGATTCCGACGATAGCTGCATTAGCAATGTTTATGTATATGTATGGCCAGAGAAAAACCAGGCTGCTCATAACAATTTCCGTAGGATTACCAATTGTAATCTATCTATTTTTTACCAAAGCGTTGCAGATGGTTTTGCCATAATTAATATTACAAACTAGGGGTGAGTAAATGTTCGAATTACTGCTAAACGGTTTTATAAATGTGCTTTTTACGCCTTCAACTTTATTGGCTTTGATTGGTGGAGTTATACTTGGGGTAATTCTGGGAGCTATCCCCGGGTTAACTGCAACCATGGCAATTGCTCTGGTTGTACCACTCACATATTATATGGATCCTGTTCAATCATTGATCATGCTTATGGGTGCCTATAACGGTGGTACATTCGGGGGAAGCATGTCAGCAATACTTCTTGGGGCGCCAGGGACGCCGGCAGCAGCGGCAACGGTAGCCGATGGATTTAAGCTTGCGTTACAAGGTAAAGCAGGTAAAGCAATAAAGATGGCCTTAAGGGCCTCGGTTTCCGGCTGCCTGTTCAGTTGTATCGTGTTGATGATGGTGGCGGAACCTGTTGCCAGGTATGCTCTTAAGTTTGGACCAGCGGAATACACTGTTTTAATGGTGTTTTCGCTGACAATTATCGGTTCAGCAGCCGGCAAATCGATAACAAAAGGTATGATTGGCGGTGCTCTGGGTTTATTGTTTGGGATGGTAGGACTTGACCGGATTGCTTCGGTCCCCCGTTTTACTTTTGGATCAATCGATTTAGCCAGCGGAATAGATTTAATTGTTATGCTTATCGGTTCGCTGGCTCTTTCGGAAATATTTATTCAAGTAGAGTCTGTGGCAAGAGGGAAAATTGATGCGCATTTGCCGCCACCCAGTTGCCCTGATGATGATAAGTTGTCTTTTAAAGAGTATTTATCAAACATAAAAACCATTACTCGTTCAGCTGCCATTGGGTGTGGAATAGGGGCATTACCCGGGCTTGGTCCAACCCTCGCGTCTTATATAGGCTATGATATGGCTAAAAGAAACTCCAGGAATCCAGAACTATTTGGTAAAGGTGCGCTCGAAGGAGTAGCTGCGGCGGAATCAGCAAACAACGCAGTATGTGGGGCAAACCTTATTCCTTTACTGGCGCTGGGGGTTCCCGGCGATACCATGGCTGCAATAATGATCGGCGCATTTATGGTTCAGGGGCTGACGCCCGGCCCGCTGATTTTCCGAGAAGCACCCCATGTTGTTGCCGGATTGTATGCAGGATTGATTTTATCTAATATTCTACTTTTGATTTTTGTGAGCGTGTCTTTCAGAATGTTTACCAAAGTGGCCAGGCTCGAAACAACAATAATCTTTCCAGTGGTATTTATTTTCTGCATTATTGGCGTATATGCCTTAAACCAAAGTATAACTGACATGTGGATTATGCTTTTCTTTGCTGTATTAGGATATGTTATGGTGAAATTTGACTATTCACCGGCAACAATGATGATAGGTTTTATACTGTCTCCACTATTTGAAGTGAATCTACGTCAGGCTTTGCTGATATCCGGAAATAATCCTTTGATATTCTTTTCAACACCAATTACTTGGCTTTTTTGGGCAATCACTGTGTATTCCATATTTGCAATTGTAAAAAGCAAAAAAAGGAGTAACCAGTTAATTTAAATAAAGAGAGGGGTGTATATATTTTTAAACAAGTGGAAGAAGGCGGTCTGTTAATTAAATTTTTTTGAGGGAGGAAAATCGGATGAGAAAAATGAAATTACGGTTGTTTTTGGCAGTCGCACTTTGTGTATGTCTTTTAGTAACTGTAACAACAGGATGTTCAGAAAAGAAAGAAGCTGCATTCCCGGATAAACCGATAACTCTGATTGTTAATTATGGCGGCGGCGGCGGAACTGACATTACGGCTAGGGCTCTGGCTAAAGCAGCTGAGCAGTATTTAGGTGTTCCTGTTACAGTAATAAACAAGTCAGGTGGAGCTGGAACTGCTGGCATCATTGAAATGCTAAACAAAAAGCCGGACGGTTATACGGTGGGAGTGGTAACCTATGCACCGGTAGCAATAGTCCCCCATCAAATGGAAGTTCCTTATACACCTGATGATTTTAAATTTATTTTATCTTATGGAATATATCGTTATGGATTAGCTGTTAAGAGTGATTCGCCGTATAAGACGGTTGAAGACCTTATCAATGCTGCTGCAAAGAGAGAAGAGGGATTACCTTTCGCAGCTTCAGGGTATCCGCAGCCATTTGTTTATCAAAAATTAAGTGAAATTGAAGATGTGAATTTTACTTATGTACCTACACAATCCGGCAGCGAAACCAATACGGCAGTTTTGGGCGGACATGTTGAATCGGCTGTTGCTGTTATGTCCGATTTAATGCCCTTTGTTAAATCGGGTGAAATGCGTATCCTGGCATCTGTGAGTTCCGAACGCATGGAGATTGCCCCTGACGTTCCGACCCTTAAAGAACTGGGTTATGATATTGCGATTAATTCCTATATGGGGCTTGGTGTTCATAAAGATGTTCCTGCCGACAGATTGCAAATTTTGCGGGATGCGTTTGCTAAAGCCTTTAATGACCCGACATTCCAGGATGTTATGAAAAAAACCAACATTCCGGCTAATTATATTTCCGGTGATGAGTTTGGTCAGATATGCGTTGATGGTTATAATGAAGCTGCAGAAAACTTAAAAGCGATGGGATTAACCAAGTAAGAGCTACAGAACATCATAATTTTACAGACAATGTTCAGTAGTCAATTTCAAAGGGATGATGACCCTGATGATCCTATAGTAATGTTATAGTTCTGCCGGGGCACAGATCATTGATGTATTGATCTGACTAGTAAATTTATCATATTTTTAAGCAATAGACTTACGCCAACTAAATCATGTATTTACAGTTTTAATGCTCCGAAAGAGTTGAAACGTCCTCGGAATTAAGAACTTGCTTCAAGAAATAGAATTGGTAATGATTGTCTGATGCCCCGGCAAAATACTATGGTTAATTTATGCAGATACAGGAATTGTTATATAGAATCGTTTGCTGAAGATTTGGTAGAAAGGAATTTGATTATGAATATTAAAAATATCAAAAAAGTGGCAGTCATGGGAGCAGGGACTATGGGGCCCGGGATTGTTCAGACTTTTGCCATGAACGGATATAACGCCAGTATGTATACCCGTTCGGAAGATACCATGAAAAAGGCCCAAAGAGTTATCAAAGCAAACCTGCAAACTTTTATCGAAGAAAATTTGATTACGGCAGATCAAATGGAGGAAATCATGGACCGGATCCAATGGACCCGTTCTATTCCTGAGGCCGTCAAAGAGGCAGATTATATTGTAGAGACTATCGTTGAGAAAAAGGATGCAAAAAAGGGACTTTTTGATGAACTGGATAGGTTATGTGCCTCTGATGTTATTATTACAAGCAATACTTCATTTCTAAACATTTATGATATAGTGCCCGAAAGGAGAAAACCCTGTACAATAATTGCCCACTGGTTTGCTCCTCCTCATATCATACCACTGGTGGAAGTGGTCAGAGGAGAAAAGACCGCTAAGGAGACAGTTGACCTGGTCGTTGAATTAATGAAAAAAGTTGACAAAGTTCCCGTAGTTATGGAGAAATTTGTGCCGGGTTTTGTCATTAACAGGATTCAGCGCATCATTGGATGGGAAACTTATTTCCTGTTGGACAACGGATACATAACTCCCGAACAACTGGACCTGGCTGTAAAGGCAAGCTTAATGCCCCGGGGAATGGTTCTGGGGCTGGCGCAGCGGTATGATTTCACGGGTCTGGATTTATCCGTAAAAAACCTGGAAAACAAGGAAACTATCGATCCGCCACTGAATAAGCATCCCAAGTGTTTGTACGATCTTGTGGAAGCAGGACACTACGGAGTAAAAACAGGAAAGGGTTTTTATGATTACAGTAACAGGCCTATCGAAGAAGTTCTGAAGAAGCGTGACAAAATGTTGCTCCAAGTACTGAGGAGTACCAAGAAATTTATTTATGAAAGAGTGTAGAATACATTCTAAGATTCTAAGGGCTTGTGTTAAATAATGATTTACCCTTATGGTGCTGGTACATTATTTTAGTATTTTCCTGGATCGTGCCAGGATTTGATATCTGAGCATGCCGAATACCCGGGACGCTTCTGTAAAGAGGATAGTTGTCCATACCAGGACACTGCATGCAGGCACCTATATATGCATTTGTGCAAACCCTGTCATAGGGGAAAATGCTGTACGATTGTTATCTTTCCGTTTGGGTTAAATGAAACAAACTAATTTGAAATTGATTGGAGAGAAAGAATATGGATATGCCAAAAGGAAAAGTAATTATAACAGTAGCAGTAAATGGAGCGTTTGTTACCAGAGATATGACCCCGGCAGTACCATACACCGCGGAAGAAGTGGCAAAGGATGCCTATGAATGCTATTGCGAAGGGGCTGCCATTGTTCATATTCATGGCCGGGAGGCGGATGGCAAGCCAACCGGATCTAAAGATTATTTTGCCAGAACATTCGAACTGATTCGAAAGAAGTGCGATATTATTACTAATGCCACAACAGGCGGAGGGGCGAATTTATCCATTGAAGAGCGGATTAAATGCTTGGAAGCCATGCCGGAAATGGCATCATTAAACATGGGTACCATGCTGCGGACAGCAGGCTCCGGGGCTGGAACACCCTGGATCAACAAACCGGAAGATATTGAGGCCTGGGCGGCAAAAATGAAAGAATTGGGCATCAAGCCTGAAATGGAGTGCTATTCCCAGGCCATGTTCAGGGAAGTACAAAATCTTATCAAGAAGGATCTGCTGCAGCCACCCTATTTGCTAAACTTCGTTATGGGCATGAAGTATCAGGGAGCAGTGGATGCCACGCCTGAATACCTGATGTCCATGAAGCAATTAATGCCTCAGGAAGCGATGTTCAATGTAACGGCTGTTGGAGCTGCCCAATTGCCAATTACTACTATGGCTATGATTGTAGGAGGTAATGCCCGGGTAGGTATTGAAGACAATATTTTCTATGCCAAAGGCCGTTTGGCAAAAAATAATGCTGAATTGGTTGCGCGGACGGTGCGGATTGCCCGGGAGCTGAATCTTGAGCCCTGTACGCCTGATGAAGCCAGAGCTATTCTGGGGGTTAAGAAATTCAGCTGATGGAATTGATTTGTCGAACATGGACAGCATCAAGTCTTACAGTGATTAAGATGAATATATTTTAGAATATTTATTTTATCCGATGGCTACCGTCGCTAATACTCCCGTCCTGTCAGAGGTCAGGGGACACACCTGCTGAAGTCTCGGTATTCCTCTGTGGACAGGAATGTCCCCATCGGAATGTCCCCATCGGAATGTCCCCATCGGAATGTCCCCGTCGGAATGTCCCCGTCGGAATGTCCCCCGGCTGAAGATAAGCGGTGCTACGCCACTGGATAACGGACTCTAAAGCTTCAGGTGGGGTTAAAACCCCACCTGAAGCCAAGAATCCTGTTTATGAAAGACAGAAATGTTAAGCTATAAGACCTGAGAGATTATATTATGACATATACCCCCGGGTCGAGATCAACATGCAACTGGAGAAATTTTAATCAAGAGGAGAGTTCGAAATGCGTGAGGAAGTAGTGATTGTCGATGCGATACGGACGCCGGTCGGGAAAATGGGCGGCACATTAAAGGATGTTTCTGCCGAAGATCTGGCCAGTCTGATAATCAAAGAACTGTTACAGCGCAACAAGCAGCTGGATGCCGCTGCCATTGATGAAATAATCCTGGGACAAACAAAGATTAGTGCTGATGCGCCAAATATCGCTCGTACCGCAGCACTGAGAGCGGGAGTGCCAATTGAAGTGCCAGCTTATACAGTGTCATGCCAGTGCGGGTCCGGTATGCAGGCAGTCAACTGCGGAGCTCAGGCTATTCAATGCAAGCAAGCGGAAGTAATAATTGCGGGCGGGACCGAAAGTATGAGCAATGCCGTGTTCTACTTGCGCCAAGCACGATATGGTTATAAGGCCGGTAATGGGGTCCTGGTCGATTCTAATACGGAAAGCCAGTTCAGGTCCCAGCCACAAGATATGTTTGGAGTTTTTAACATGGGCATGACAGCAGAAAACCTGGCTGAGAAATACAGAATTACCCGGGAGGAACAAGATATATTTGCTTTTGAAAGTCAGAATAAAGCACAAACAGCTATCCGGGAAGGCCGGTTCAAAGAAGAAATTGTCCCGGTTCCGCTCAAAAACAAAAAGGGTGACACAGAATATTTTCACACAGATGAACACCCGCGGCAGACGACCCTTGAAAAGCTGGCTAAACTGCCGGCCGTTTTCAAAGAAAACGGGACCGTTACAGCGGGGAACTCCTCAGGGCGAAACGATGGGGCCAGTATGCTGTTATTGATGTCAGCAAAAAGAGCGCAAAGAGAAGGATTGAAACCTCTGGCTGTTTTACGCAGCCAGGCTGCGGTTGGAGTGGATCCCCGCTATATGGGGATTGGTCCGGTTAACGCCACCAAAAAGGCCTTGGAGCTTGCTGGGCTCAAGCTTTCACAGATTGACCTTGTTGAACT
The DNA here is from genome assembly GCA_016841905.1 of Desulfoscipio geothermicus. Taxonomy (GTDB): domain Bacteria; phylum Bacillota; class Desulfotomaculia; order Desulfotomaculales; family Desulfallaceae; genus Sporotomaculum; species Sporotomaculum geothermicum_C. The sequence goes on from JAENYF010000061.1 coordinate 9,726, forward strand.
GAATGAGGCTTTTGCTGCTCAATCTCTGGCAGTTATAAAAGAACTGGATCTTAATACCTCCCTGTTGAATGTAAACGGGGGAGCTATTGCCCTGGGACATCCGCTGGGATGCACAGGAGCCCGAATTATGACTACCCTGCTTTATGAAATGAAACGTCGCAGGGTCAGATATGGTCTGGCAACTTTGTGTGTTGCAGGCGGGTTAGGCTTGGCGGATGTGGTTGAACTCGTATAGTCCAGATTCAAAACATACAAGCAACTCCAAAAGACATACGGTCATCATACTGTTGGTGTCAGATTGATGGCCGTAATATTAAAAAAAAACAAAAGAAGGAGACCAAAATATGTCTACACAGCTGGTAGTAATACTTGTATATTTTGCCTTAACCATAGCTATAGGCATACATGCACAAAAAAAAGCAAAAACGGCATCATCCTTTCATGGAGCGGGCCTGGGAGTCTTGATGTGTGTTGCGGCCGGAACTGGAGAATGGCTAGGCGGAACTTCAACGACAGGAGTTTCCGAATACGGTTTTCTATATGGATTTTCCGGAGCATGGTATACCGTAGCCAATGGGATTGGGATCATTGTCCTGGCCATTTTCTTTGCCAAACTGTACCGGAGTCTGGATACTGTTACCGTGCCGGGTATTATCGAATCTTTTATCGGCGTGGATGCCCGCATTGTTGCCAGTGTCCTTCTGACCTTCGTAATGATTGCAGTCGGTACTTCCCAGATGATTGCGGCCGGGACCCTTGGGGTCAGCGTACTGGGATTAAGCTTTGATACTTCCGTAATAATTTTTGGAATAGGTTTTATCATTTATACATTAGCGGGCGGAATGACCGCTGTAGTTTATACCAATACCTTGCACCTGTTTTCTATGTACGGCGGTATACTCTTAGCCCTGTTTCTGGTGACCAGAGATATTGGCGGTATAGGTGCAATAATAGGAGGCCTGCCCGCAAGCTATACCAACTGGTTTAGTATAGGTCCGACCAAAGTGTCGTCCTGGGTCATTGCCTCTATCCTGGGAGCCTGTACTGCACAGGCAGGAATCCAGCCTATCCTTGCGGCAAAAGATGTAAAAGTGGCCAGAAAAGCTGCTTTTGTTACTGCATTCGTAGTAGCACCTTTTGGAATACTCACGGCCCTTCTGGGCATGGCGGCAAAGGTGAGATTTCCCGAACTTGTCAATGCCAAACTGGCACTTCCCACCCTGATGATGAGTTTACAGCCTTTTGCTGGAGGCATCGTCCTGGCATCCATCATGGCAGCGGTATTGTCAACAGTATCTCCCATTATTCTTGCTTCCGGGACAATGGTTACCAAAGATATCTATCAAAGAGTCCTAAAACCGTCGGCAACGGATGCACAGGTCTTAAAAATGTCACGGATTACAACCGCGGCGGCAGGTATTCTGTGCATGATGTTAGCCTTGCTCATGTATGGTAGCGCCCGGGTTTTAGACATAGTATATTTCGCCTACTCAATTCGCGGCTCACTCTTTGTAGTCCTACTTTTTGGCATATATTGGAGAAAGACTTCTTCCAAGGGAGCCATATGGGCTATGGTCTGTACCGGGGCAGTGGGTATATTCTGGGTATCATATAAAGCCATAGCAGGACATTTTCCAATTAACCCCGGCTTTACAGAAACATACGCGGCTGTTCTTGTGGCAGCAATCTGCACCTTTATGTTCAGCCTCATACTTCCAAAAAGACCGGATATGGTCAATCAGAGCAATGTAAAACAAAGCCAGCGTTAATGGAAGAGATTGAAAGAGTTGGAGGCGGGAAAAATGATCAGTACATTTACAGAACTCATTGAAACAGTCAAAACAAAGGAACCTAAAACAATTAGTGTAGCTGTGGCACAGGATAAAGAAGTATTAACCGCAGTTAGCAGTGCATATGAATGCGGGATCATCAGAGGTGCTATTCTGGTTGGAGACAAAACGGAGATAGAGAAAACAGCAAACCAAAATAATATAGATCTAACAAACTTTCAGATAGAAGATATTGTTGAGAAAGAAAAAGCCTGTCTAAAAGCTGTTGAACTTGTTCATAAAGGTCAGGCGTCTTTGCCCATGAAAGGGTTTGTAGATACATCCATCATCCTAAAGGCTGTCTTAAACAAAGATATGGGGCTTAAAACAGGAAGATTGCTTAGCCATGTCGGGGTCTTAAGTGTAACTGGTTTCAACCGTATGTTTGTGATCAGTGATTCCGCCATGACAATTGCTCCCACACTAATTGAAAAAGCAGAAATAATATACAATGCTGTTGTCGTTGCTCAGGCATTAGGGATAGAAATACCCAGAGTAGCAGTATTGTGCGCCGTTGAAAAAGTCAATCCTAAAATGCCGGCAACCACAGATGCGGAAGAGCTGACTAAAATGAATGAACGTGGAGAAATCACAGGGTGTCTGGTAAAAGGCCCCCTGGCTTTAGACAATGCGGTGTCAGTAGAGGCTGCCCGACATAAAGGTATACACCATCCTGTTGCGGGTAATGCCGATGTACTGATTACATCGAATATCGAAGCTGGAAATATACTGAACAAGTCTATGGAGTATTTTGGTAATGCCCAGAAGGCGGGAATAATTATGGGAGCAAAAGTTCCTATTATACTTACATCAAGGGCCAGTTCAATAGAGTCTAAACTTAATTCCATTGCCTTGGGTGTATTAGTGACACAAAAATAGAAAGCAGGAGACAAGTTTATGGAGAAAAAACATAGAATTCTTCTGATAAATCCCGGTTCAACCTCTACCAAGATATCAGTTTTTGATGAAACAGAAGAATTTTTTACCGAAATATTGAGACATCCCATAACAGAGATAGAAAAATACAAGACCATATTCGAGCAGTTTGATTTTCGCAAGGAAGTAGTTTTAAAGACCTTAGAAGAGAGAAAAATAGATTTGACAACTATCAGTGCCGTGGTTGGACGGGGTGGAAACATGAAACCCGTTGTTGGTGGAACCTATCAGGTTAACCATGCCATGCTCGAAGATTTGAAAGTGGGAGTTATGGGTCAGCACGCTTCCAACCTGGGAGGAATCATCGCTTATGAAATTGCGTCCCCCTTAGGGATACCTTCCTTTATCGTTGACCCTGTTGTAGTGGATGAATTTGAAGAACTGGCCAGGATTTCGGGTATGCCGGAGATACAAAGAAAACCAAAAGACCACCCGCTGAATCAGAAAGCGATAGCCAGGAGAGCAGCTGCCGATTTAGGGGGAGATTACAATCAATTCAACTTTTTGATTGCTCATATGGGCGGTGGTATATCTGTAGGTGTGCATAAAAAAGGAAAAATTATTGATGTGAATAACTGCCTGGACGGTGATGGTCCATTTTCGCCCGAAAGAGCGGGTGGACTTCCGGTTGGCTCCCTGATCGACCTTTGTTATTCAGGCATGTATACAAAAGAAGAAATGAGGAAGAAAATCGTTGGTGGCGGCGGGCTGATGGCCTATCTGGGTACAAACGACGGTAGGGAAGTCGCAAAACGGATCGAAGCCGGAGATGAAAAGGCCCGACTAATATATGAGGCTATGGCCTATCAGGTCGCAAAGGAGATAGGAGCGGGGGCCGCTGTTCTTAAAGGCGATGTTGATGCAATTCTTCTAACAGGTGGTCTGGCCTATGACAATCTTTTCGTCGGCTGGATTAAAGAGCGGGTTAGCTTTATTGCCAAGGTTATGGTTTTTCCGGGTGAATCTGAAATGCTGGCTCTGGCACAGGGGGTGTTACGAGTTTTAAAAGGACAGGAGAAAGCAAAGGTTTATGTTTGAAAGGGGAAAAACGTCTTAAACGAGAATATCCCATAGCTTATGTAGACCCCCTGATTGATGTAGAATAAACACATCAATCAGGGGGTTGTAAAATGGGAAAAGAAAATGAAATCCCTGAAAGACGGATTACCGGCCTGTTTTCGCTGGCTAGAAGCTTCCTGTTCCATAAAGGCTGTTCCAATACCCGGACTGCATCCTTGCCTTCACACCTGAGACCAATATGAGAGCCGGCTATGGAACGGTCATAAACGTCTATTATGGACTGGATGAAGAAAAAGCCTTGTAGTCCAGAAATTCATTAATCGTCTCTTTTGTCAGGAACAGTTTTTCCTGCAAAGCAGTTTTTAAAGCCTCTATTATAAGCTGCAGAGCTTCAAGAAATTTAATATCTTCAAGCTCATCACAGCAGTAGTAGAATAAAGCACCAATGGTGCGTAAATCAGTGTTATTGCGGTTCTCAACCGCTAACATAATGTACCTTGAAAAAAGAATAGTAGTATGGGCAACCGTCATATCGTACGAACGGCCTTGAAATTCCTTCGCCAGCTTGATGTATGATTTGCACATTTTGAAGAAAACTTCAATGGTCCAACGTTTGCCATAAATCCTGATTATTTCTGTCTAAGGTTCATTTTACAAACCTTGATAATAGTAACGGGAAAGGAAAACCAGTTATCGAACAGAACATACTTTGCCTTTATACCCGCTGCAACGGCTTGCTTTAACATTGCCAGTGCGGAATCCGGAGAAGTAGACAAGGCATTTTTACGGCGTTTAAGCCCAACAGCCCTTTTGTCTATTGATTCTCTGGCTGGATTGATACGAACCTTTGCATCTGCTGAACTTAAAAGGTTGAAGACCACTGAGATAAATGAATTACCGTCTGTACAGCCAAGAATATCTTAAAAATTCAGGACTAAAGTCAGCATCCGGAAGATATCCATTAGTCCATTAATTTTTATTCTAATCATCGTATACCAGACGACACGTACGGTTATATGAGGGCCTGCAGGTGAGAATCTTACGGCTACTCGACTGAGGAGGACGGGGGTTAAGGGACCCCTCGCTACTCGATTTTATAGATGTTTCTTAACCTCTTCTACAACATCCGGGTAAGCTATGCTTAGCTCTTCCAGCTTCTCAATTGTGGGTACACCGTTTTGAGTCCATCCACGACGTTTATAAACCGTATCCAGCAGGGTCTCATATCTGTCTTCCCTGTATTTTCTAAGGGAAGCTATTTTTTCTTTAGTAGACATTCCCTCCGGATTGATACCCACAAGTTCTTTAAGCTGCTTATCATACCGTTCCTGTCGCGATGCATATTCATCAACGGTTACAGGACCTGCAGACCTGTATGGAATTGCGTCAAATTTTCTAGTTCCCTTTCCAAGCTTCAGGCTGAGTACTTTTTGCAGATTGTATACTCTTTCGGATTGACGCAGCAGTTCTTCCTTGGAGAAGGACTTTCCTGTTACGGCAGTATATAGTTCAACGTAGTTCTGAACGTGTTCTGGAACCTTTGCCGGTTCAGCCTGTTTATGGTTATCCTCCGGTTCAATGTCATTCCACGGCAACTTACATAGGCCTACAATACTGAACCATGTCCTGAACAGCGGGAAGTAATACAATGCCTCCGCCTTGTCCTCGAAGGTGGGCATAAGGTTCCTTATCATGTCAAGGAATATCAGCCAGTTTTCATCATGCTGCGGGCCCTTGTTTGTAATACCGTATCCGCCCTGCTGAGCAAGGGATTCCTTGGATACATACGCTGAATACTCAAGTCCTTTGGTCTCCATACCGATATCCTGTAGAAATTTCTCGTCAGCACCGTATTTCTCGACAAACAGTTTCTTCATTCTGTGTACACCCTGTCCGGCCGTCATACCGAACCCTTCTCCTCTGGCCATCTGGTGGAGCATTTCAATCTGTGCTTCCCAATTTCCAAAGTTGAGTTCAAGCCCTCCGGTTATATCTTTGTTGATTACACCGTTTTCATAGCGTTCCATAACAAAGGCCGATATGGTTCCGAAAGAAATTGTGTCCACACCGTAAGTATCACAGTAGAAGTTGGTTTCAAGTACAGCTTTGGGATCAAATATGCCGCTGTTAGAGCCACAGGCTGCAAGGGTCTCATATTCCGGTCCATCGACCAAAACCTTCTGGCCTTTGTACGGGCCCGTTTTCAATTCGAAGTTCTCTACAGCATGGGCACAGGCTAAAGTACAGCTACGTCATTTTTGGCTTTACCCTGGATTTCAAGGGCATCAAATCCGCTGAATTTGCATAAGGGGCCAAAGTAGCCGCCAACGTTGCAGTCTATAGCTATATCTGTCAGTGGTGAAATTGCGACAACGTAGGACTTGCCTGCTCCAGGGTACTGGGTTATTCCACCGATGGGACCCTGGGCAATGATTATTTCGTTTTCCGGGTCGTTCCATTTTGTGCCGGGTTTGGCTGCGTCCCAGAGGTATTTGATTCCATAACCTCTGCCGCCGATGAACTTATCTTTCATATCTTCCGACACCGGCTTTATTTTTACTTCATTGCTTGACAGATTGATGTATAAAGTCCTGTCAGCATATCCTCTGAAGACCTCTTTAGGCTCAAAGCTGAATTCAGCAATTTTTTTATGAGATGCCCTAAGCTCTTTTACACTCATGTCGTCCAATTTTTCGCTGCTCATATTAATCCCTCCTTGTACCCTTGAACTTCTTCCATAGAGATGGCGCCTGTCGGGCATTCCCTTGTACATGCACCGCAGGAAATGCATTTGAATGGGCCTGTTACATCCTTTTGATACCGCATGGAAAGGTTTGGGCAGAACCCCACACAGGCGTAACATTGTACGCATTTGTTCTTATTGATCATTACAGTACCGTTTTTTGCCCTGTATATTGCTTCCACAGGACAGATAGAGATACATTCATCGCACTGGTCGCAAACATTGATGTCGAATTCGGTGTTTTCCTTTTCTGTAACTAATATTGCGGATTTTTCACTGTCGGTGTCTTTGTGAAGTACTTTAGAGCATGTTTCCTCACATGCTTTGCAACCAATGCAAAGTTCTGGTTTTGTCCTCACAATCTTCAATCTGAATTTGCCCCCTTTCTAGAAGTTTGCTTTTACATACAGTTTTGGCATGAATTCATTCATAGTATCATCTCAATATATAGATGACCATCTATATATTGAATATTAATATAAAATCTCATTAATATCAATAAAATTATTAATATTTTACCTGTTTATTTCCCCCGTATATAATTTCTCTTCTTGCTGATAAAAATCTGGGATACTAACGATGTTGACAACATTATCACACGATAATCGCACGCAAGATAGAAAATATATTGACATTGTCACCGCCGGGGTATAATTGACCCATAACGTCGGGCAGAAATTGACCCACA
>JAENYF010000062.1 GCA_016841905.1 Desulfoscipio geothermicus
CCACGTAACGGGGATGTTTTTTTACTTGGATAGTGTAGTTTCCGACTTCTCCGGACAGTCCGATTACTTCTGCGCAGGTTAATATATCGATATTGTGGTGCCGTCCGCATTCCACCAATTTAGGGGATAGAATACACATTGAACAGTCGTTGGTGGGAAATGTTTTGTCCAGCATGGGCATGCGTCCGCCAATACCAGGCGTTTTTTCCACAATATAAACCTTGTACCCCACCTCCGCCAGATCCAGGGCGGACTGCATGCCGCTGATGCCCGCGCCGACAACCAGAACGGAACCTACCATGTTATTACTCACAATCATCTAGACCTCCATTAAAAATTTAGTCCGCCAGTGACAATGATTGCAGCAGCGGGTTAGGGTTTACTAAATGCAAGTTAAACCATTTTTTTGTAGCGGGTAAATCTAGCGCCAGGCCGATCAGTTCCGTGAAGTAAAAAGTCGGCAAATCGGTGCCTCTCTCTTCACGGCGCATTTCCAGGTTGGACTGGCATAACGGGCAAGCAGTGACAATAGCCATTGCCTCCACTTCTTTAGCCGCGTCTATTAAACGCTTAACCATGCCCTGTACTACATTGGTGGAAGTTAAACCAAGATTTGCCCCGCAGCAATCTGTTTTATATGACCATTGGATGGTTTCGGCGCCTAGAGCTTGAACTATTTTATCCATTGACATGGGGTTTTCAGTATTATCAAAGCGAGTAATTTGGGGAGGCCTGACCAACAGGCACCCGTAAAAACAAACCACCTTTAGTCCCTTAAGCGGCTTTTGGACTTTCTCTTTGATGGCCTTTATGTCTAGTTGGCTAACCACTTCTAGTAGTGAAACGACATTGCTGCTGCCATTATACTTAAAATCAACAATTTTCTCAATTTCCTGGCGCATGTCATCATTGTTGCGTAAAACATAGTCGGCCTTTTTAACTCGGCTGTAACAAGCCGAGCAAGGTATGGCTAAGTCCATACCCGCCTCCTGGGCCAGAGCCACATTGCGCGATGGCAGCGCGACAGATAACAGATGATTGGTACTGTGGGCCGAAGTAGCTCCGCAACAAACCCAGTCCTTGAGCTCGACTAGCTCAATACCTAGAGCCTGACAGGCGTCCTGGGCGGACATGTCATATTCTTTAGCAGTGGCCTTTAAAGAACATCCGGGGTAATAGGAAAGTTTCAATTTATGTAACCCCTTTCCTTGAATAACTAAATAATAGCTTGCTGTTTGTGGTGAATCAACGGGTGGTATTGTTAAATATATCTTTAATTTTGCCTATGGCCTTGATACGGTGCGGTAATACCGGCATTTTCCCTTTTCTAAACATTTCCATCCCGACAGGTATGTCGGAGAACATATCGCCGCTCTTAATCTTATAAGTAACCATCATACCCATTTCATACACTCGGCCATAAGACCGTACCGAGTTCAAAAATGTATTGTGGAATAAATTAATGTTTTTCTCCTTCACCATACCGGCCGCAATGGCCATTTCCTTCAGCGTATCCATTACCTCGGCAGTATTAATGCCGTTGGGGCATCGCACTCCGCAGGTTTCGCAGCTAGAGCAAATCCATATGCTGGAACTGCTTAATACACGTTCTTTTTGGCCTAGTTGTACCAAGCGGATAATTTCATTAGGGTAATAATCGGCGAAACCAGTAGCTATGCAACCAGACGCGCACTTTTGACATTGGTAGCAAAGCTCAATGGGCTGTCCACTTTTTTCCTTAACTTCATTGAAAAATTTTCTCTTATCTGCATCAATGAAACTCAATTGAATCCCCCTTCCTAAATAAATTAATGTTCATTAATTATTACAATATATAACATTTTACGACAATTAATTTTATATTCAATTGATTTGGATATAGGCTATTACATGTTCAAAAAAACATAAAAAAACGGTTTGTCCGCAACTAGATTATATGATAATTCCTATTAAAAGAAAAGGACTATCTTATTTTTTTGCCGGTATACTTAAAACTAAAAAAAGGAAAATATAGAAATATTTACAACATAATGTAAGCTGGCAGAGTGCCATAAACCAAAATAGAATGACAAAAACTTATATAAAATATTGAAGGGGCCATATGTTATATACTGTCGAATCATGACTAAAAATGTATAAATAACAAACGCTAAAACTATAAAGTGAAAATAAACAGCACACAGGTTGCCTTTTACAACCTGTGTGCGTGTATCTTAAAACATTTTATTGATGTGGTCAGCATTAATTTTATCAGAATTTTTTTGAACAAAGGTTTTACAGCAAGTGGACATACAGGATTCCGCTGATGCAGGGGTTAACTGTTTAGCCATTGTGGCATCTATGCTGTCCTGCTGATTGGCCGCAAAAGTGTCGGGTGTTACCAAAATTTCATTGGCCTCGCACTTGTTGCCATTTGCCCAGTAATGGCAATTATTAATAAGACAATGGACATGTTGTTGATTCATTTATATTCCTCCTCAATTTGTGGTAAGATCTTTATTTATTATCTCCAAAGCTTATTAATTTATTTGCTATGTAATAATTACCATTTGGAGTTATCGTAACAAAATGAGGATTCTAAGTTAACTAAATTTTAGGAAATCGTTTTGTATGACAAACATAAGCCATCCTAAAAAAATCAGCCAAACAATTAGTTTTTTAATCGCTTTTGAAAGCAAAGGCAACTTATGAACAACAAAATCAATTATTATTACAGGTAATATTATAAAAAAAAGAAGCTTCCAAACGATACCATGATAAGAATTAACAATAGTATCTATGATGCTCATTACATCTCCTCCTGTTTCTTATATTCGACAGAAGGAAGAACCATCCTTTATCAATATTCTTAATTGGATATAAGAGATTTTGTGAACGACTAAAAAGCATGTGAGTAAAAAAATCCCTCCAAAAACCTGGAAGGCTTGATAAATCTATGGTGCGGGCGAGAGGATTTGAACCTCCACGAGTTGCCCCACTGGATCCTAAGTCCAGCGCGTCTGCCGTTCCGCCACGCCCGCAATAATATTACCTTAAGCGCGAATACTAATATAACATTTTTTACTCGAAATTACAAGGACCAGATGATGATAAATTAACTAGCTTCGGGGATAATAACAGCGGAATCTAATCATAAAAAAAGGAGTGGTAAACAGGTGAATCAACATATCCACTGCATTATTAATAATTGCCATTACTGGGCAAATGGTAACAAGTGTGTGGCTAATGAAATCTTGGTAGCCGATGATAGCTTTGCCTCAAAACAGCAGGACAGCATAGATGCCACAATGGCTAAACAATTGACTCCAACATCAGCCAATTCCTGCATGTCTACTTGTTGTAAAACATTTGTTCATAAAAATTCTGACCAAATTAGTGCCGACAGTATTTATAAAATGTCGTAATATCTACCTACACAGGTTGCCATTGGGTGGCCTGTGTAGTATTAATTTTACGGAACAATGATTATTAAACAAACTACACAAGCTTATCGAACCTACTAATCACTAATTAAACTTCGCGCTGTGAGGATTTCACTTTCTTATTAGACTAATTAAACGCCCCAGTAAAAACCTGCATGATTGGTAAACAGCCAGCAACACCAGAAATCCTAATAAACCTGCCAAAATATCATCAAGTTCCATGCCGCCGCGCCCCGTCAGCTTTTGTTCAACCTCCAAGACTAAAACCAGGATGGATATAATTGCTGAGGTAAAGAAAAAAGAAATCAGGGAAATATTAATTGTAGCCAGCCATCTAAAGAAAAAATCTGTAAAGATAAAAAAAATTACGCCCAGCAAGCCGATTATCCAAAAGTGCAAATCCTTATCTGTAAAAGGCAGTCCTAACTGTTCGCTATATCCCCAGATTTGATCATGCAGGTCATTGATTAAATTGACAATTTGATTAATAAACGTTATCATATAAAGCACCAGCTTTCAATGATAAGAGTATGCTTAATAGATTATTTTGTTAAAACTTTAAAAATTCCTTTATACTAAAAATTTTACTTTGACTCAAGAAAAATTTTTCTATATAATAATATTGTTCGCTTCAGATGGGCGGGTGTAGCTCAATGGTAGAGCGCTGGCCTTCCAAGCCAGTTACGTGGGTCCGATTCCCATCACCCGCTCCAAATAATCTCCCGGTAGCTCAGCTGGATAGAGCAACGGACTTCTAATCCGTAGGTCGCGGGTTCGAATCCCTCCCGGGAGGCCAAGAAAGCCAGTATTCGCAAGGTTTGCGGGTACTGGCTTTATTATTTGCAGCGAAAGATCAGCTAATGGGGATATATTTATCCGCTAATTCTCTGTCGGCTGTTCATAAATCATAGTGGTATTTTATCCCACGGTACACACCTAGAAGTTATATCGTAATTCCAGCTATTACCACCATCTAATGATTGTTTAAGCATACCTCTAAAGTTAGCTAACAACGTCTTATTATTAGGCGCGGTTATCCAATACCGGTAATAATCTGAAGGAGGGTTTAAACCATCACTAACCCATCTAATGCCGTCATTACTAACAAGTAATTTATTTTCATTTTCATAAAGTAATGACATATACATTTTTTCAGGTGTTAGTGCCACACCGTAAATATAAAATTGTGCATTATTGGCACTTAAATAAATATTATCTACATATACTTTTGAACTCCAATCACGATGATCTGGTTCCTTAAAGTATAACCTTTCTTCACCCCTAACTATAGCAAACTGCTTATCCTTCCAAAACCAAACTTTTTGTATATTTGTCTTGTCTAGTGATGGTTTGAGCAACTCCGTCCCATTTAACGTTTGCGTCCAAAGCTTCAGAAACAAAGCGGAGCGGGACTTTTGCCCGGTACCTGAAGGGTTACCGCCTGCCCGTTAATGTAGGCCGTGCTGGAACCAACCTGCAGCCTTACTGTCGTCCGTGCCTTTGTAGCTGTGACTGCCTGTGAGACTTCGTCCCAGTTAACAATGGCATCGAGAGATTGGAATATAGCCCGTAATGGTATCTATGGTTTACTCCCTGCGAAAGAGTTGAAATTGGTATGCGGATTGAGGAGGTAATAGAGAGGGCGGGTTGGCAACTCGAACCAAAACTTGCAGAGTTACCAAAAGGCGAATCCCGCGGTAAAATCTACTCATTTTCTTATTGATAATTATATAGACGTGTAATATTATATTTTTAAGAAAATTCATAAAAGAGGAAGATGTGGATGTATTTTGATGATTTTACAGTTGGACAAGAATTCAAGATAGAAAGCATAACAATCAATAAAGAAAAAATGCTGAAGTTTGCTCAGGATTATGATCCGCAACCTATTCATTTGAATGAAGATTTTGCCAAGAAGTCCAAATTTGGGGTAGTTATCGCCCCTGGCATAATGAGTTTTATGTCCGTGTGGGCTAAATTTGTGGAGAGTAACATTATTACTCAACAATTTATTGCTGCCTTGAGCTTTAGGGTTGATTGGTTTTCGCCTGTATTTGCTGATGATGTTCTCAAAGGTAAAGCAACGATTAATAAATTAACAGCAAGGAATCCTTATAACGGCATAGTAGAAATTCGCATTACCATAACCAATCAAGAAGGTACATTGGTGATGGATACTACCACAGAAGCAGTTTTAGAAAGAAGGGTCGGGTAAAATTTATCCCGGCCTCTCACACAGAATTATATCGCCTAACTGCAGTACCCCCTGCGAGCAAACAATACTTTTCCAGATACTCCCTCCCATAACCGAGCGTGAGTTTATTTGCACTGCACTCTACCCATCCAGTGGTACAACTTATTTTGCTTCCGGAACAGGGTATTTTTATAATATCCTCTTTTTATTTTATTTGAGACCGCTTCTTTCTGCTATCATTCCTTATACCTAGGGGTTTACCTAATTAAACTTAGCAATCTTGCTTTACCAGTTTCAACTAAGTTCAGTACCTCAGGGATACATACCTTTTCCCGGCCATCTAGCCACCCAGCGCCCAAATTTCAATGTTTTAAGCTGCCTACCTCTTCCTACCTAAGTTAAAGTCTCCCATTATAGGTTGTTTTAAGATTCAGTTTGTTTCTTTCTAAGACTCAGTGCATGAGAAAAAGGGAATCATTATCATAAAGAAGAAATAACGAATAGTGCGATAAATAGCTTATATTACTACCGCATTATTTGACAATGCTTGTATAATGATATTGGTAATTGAGAATGTGTGGAGAGTGTTGGCGTTTATGATAAAAAAAGATGTACCGGCTGAGCCTTTAAATGACCACGATGGTAAACAAACAGATGAGTCGGACCATCGGTATTCATCCCTTATAAATTTAACTCGGCTTGAAAATAATCGGTCGGCAAAAGTCATTGAAATACAGGGAGGGCATAAAATAGTTGGCAAGCTTGAGGCTATGGGGATAGTACCTGGGGCAACTGTGGTGAAAAAAAGTGCCTCAATAATGAAAGGCCCTATTGTCATTGAAAAAGCCGGCATGCAATTTGCCATAGGTTATCCAATGGCTGAGAAAATTATTATCGAGCCATTAGCTTGGGATGGTGCAGCCGGACATAGTCCGGTAAAAAAAATTGTACTACTTGGCAATCCAAATGTAGGTAAAACCTTGCTCTTCTCTCGGATCACAGGTACCGGTGTGGTTACGGCTAATTATGCAGGAACAACCATTGATTTGGTGACCGGGAAGTTCAATTATGGAGGTAGAAAATATGAATTAATTGATGCCCCGGGCATTTATTCCCTTGAACAATTTTCTGAGGCCGATGAGATAGCTCTAAAGTTAGTAACGGATAGTGACATTATTATTAACGTTGTTGATGCGACCAATTTAGAAAGAAATTTGAATCTAACCCTACAGCTTTTGCAGGCTCGCAAGCCTATGTTGGTATGCCTTAACTTTTGGGATGATACAGAGCATAATGGCATTTCTATAGATGTTCCTGCTCTGCAACAAATCTTGGATGTACCGGTGGCAACAGTTAGCGCTTTGCGCAATGAAGGGATAGCCAAACTGCTTGAAGCGGTACCAAAAGCAAGAATTAGTAACCTAACCTATGATGCCGAAGAACACTGGAACCAAATTGGTAACATAGTCAACACGGTCCAGAAGCTTGAGCACCGGCATCATACTGTTTTGGAGCGCTTAAGCGATTTCACCCTGCACCCGATTGGTGGTATTATAACTGCCCTGGGGGTGTTGCTGACTACCCTAGTGATCGTACGTTTCATCGGAGAAGGTATGATTAACAATCTTTTAGACCCCTTCTACACGAATATTTATGCCCCCTTGATCATGGATCTTGTTGGTCACCTTCCCTCGGAATTTATCCAAGGTCTTCTCGTGGGTCATAGTACCGACCCGCTTGAGTCCTTCGGCATTCTTACCAGCGGTATTTATATCGCACTAGTACAGGTATTTCCTTATTTTATTTCTTTTTATTTTGTATTTGGCTTTCTTGAAGATTTGGGATATCTACCCCGTCTAGCCGTTGTAGTTGACAACTTTTTCCACAGGTTTGGGCTGCATGGTTACTCATCAATTCCCATAATGCTGGGCCTGGGCTGTAAGGTGCCGGCCTTATTATCCACGCGTGTGTTAAACAGTCAGCGAGAAAAGATATTGACCATTGCGTTAATTATGATGAGCGCACCTTGTCTGCCGCAAACGGCAATGATTGTTTCATTAGGAATGCATTATGGAGTAACAACAGTACTTTTCATATTTGTAATCCTTTTAATTCTAGCTTTGGGCATCAACATTTTAATCAACAAAAAACTACCGGGCAAATCCGAAGAGTTTTTCACTGAGCTGCCGTCCTATAGAATGCCTTCGCCAAGCTTGATGGCCGTCAAACTACGGGTCAGAATTGTGGAATACTTTTCTGAGATCCTGCCCATGATCACTTTAGGCGTGTTGATTATGAACATCCTGGACTATTTGAAGGTAATCGAATTCGCTACCAACATCCTTAAAAAACCGGTAGAATTAGTTATGGGATTACCGCCTGAAATCGCCCCGATCATGTTGATGGGTTTTCTCAGAAAAGATGTGTCCATTGCCCTGCTGGCGCCGTTGCATTTAACAGCGCATCAATTCATAATTGGAAGTATCTTCTTAGTTCTTTACACGCCCTGTATAGCTTCATTTTTTACCATGTTGAAAGAATTAGGAGCCAAAATTGCCTTGAAGATAATAGCACTGGTATTTATAGCTGCTTTAGCTGTGACATTTATGATACATGCCATCTATATTCTAGTATTTTAACAATTATAATCCACCCATCTAAAAATTAGCCCCCTGCGGAACTCATATTCCTGCAAGGGGCTGAGCAGTTAACGAATAAAATTCATAAATATTTTTCTTTCGCTTTCCGGTGCTTTAATCATTTCTTTTCCGTGTTCAATTATCTTCATCAGCCAGGCCATGTTTTTACCAAGAATCCTCATAATTTGTATTCCCTCTTGATCCTGCAATGCGTCACCTGGTTTAGTGCCATAAATTACATTCCAGTAATTGGACGTTGGCATAATCATTTCAGAATAACTTATGTAATTGTTCAATTGAGAAATGGCCTCAATCCCTCCTGTACGTCTTACGGCAACAACTCCTACAGCAACTTTGTGCCTTAACATGTTATTATTAATACCTGTAACATAAAATGCTCGATCTAAAAAAGCTTTCATTGTAGCTCCAATTGATGAATAGTGCACAGGTGCCCCAAAAATTATGCCGTCGGCATTTTTCATTTTTTGAATCCACTCATTAACCTCATCACCAGGAAGAACGCATTCCTCATTTTTATTAGCTATACATTTACCACACGCAATGCACCCTCTAATTGACTTGCCTCCTACATGAACTATCTCGGTTTCGATACCTTCCTTTTCCAGTTCATCAACGACTAATTTAATTGCTTGATAGGTATTGCCTTCCTTATTTGGACTTCCATTAAAAGCAACAACTTTCAACTGTCATACCTCCATTTATAAAATCAATAGCTATATATTTCTATATAATTTGTTTTTTACCTTCAATGTATAGCGGTCTACATTGCTTTCATAAATTTTTCCTACACCCTTGTTATTCCTTTCCGTTCCAGCAATAAGTGCAGATTTTATCCTCTCCGATTCCGATGGCGTCAAGCATGTCAGGCAGGTTTTGGTATTTTAACGTGGAAAAGTTGAGTATTTTTCTAATGCAATTAACCATTTCATTGTACTTATCATTAGTTGGATCACAATAGGCCTCGAAAGATTCTGGTTCTTCTCCTTCTAATTCTATGATAGCTTGTCTGGCTACCAGATCCAGTTCCGACCGTGAGGTGGAGAAGTTTAAGTATTTGCAGCCAAATACAAGCGGTGGACAGGCCGAGCGAATGTGCACTTCACGGGCGTTGCATTGATAGAGCAAATCCACAGTTTCTCGCAACTGAGTACCGCGAACAATTGAATCATCGCAGAAAAGCAGGCGTTTATCAGTGATTAGATCAGGAATAGGCATCAGTTTCATTCTTGCCACCAGGTTCCTAATTTGCTGATCCTGCGGCATAAAACTCCTGGCCCAAGTTGGTGTATATTTTATAAAAGGACGTCCATAAGGGAATTTTGATTCGTTCGAATAACCAATAGCATGTCCAACACCCGAATCAGGTATTCCGGCCACCATATCAATTTCAACATTGTCTTTTTTAGCCATTGCAGCGCCATTCCTATATCGCACGACCTCAACGTTCATACCCTCGTAGGTTGAGGAAGGGTAGCCATAATAGATCCACAGAAAAGCGCATATTTTCATTTTATCTCTGGGGGGTGCAATTTTCTCAATGCCTTCAGGAGTTAGAAGAATAATTTCTCCCGGGCCGAGTTCATATTTGAACTTGTATCCGAGGTTATTAAAAGTACTTGATTCAAAAGAAACGCAGTAAGAACCTTCTTTCTCCCCAACTATTAAAGGCGTTCGGCCGAGTTTATCCCTTGAAGCATATATTCCTTGTGGCGTTAAAAGCAATATCGAACAGGAACCCTCGATTAACTCCTGCGCCCTCAATAAGCCGTCCTTGAAGGAATTTTCTTGATCAATAATTACAGAAACAAGCTCGGTAGGGTAAATAGCCCCTTTGTTAGTTTCCAAAAAATGAACATGTTGGTTAGTAAACGCTATGTCGACTATATCATATAAATTATTGATGATTCCCACGGTACTGATGGCGTATTGACCAAGGCGTGAACGCACAGTTAAAGGCTGAGGCTCTGTATCGCTGATACATCCAATACCCAAATTACCTGATAACTTGGTTAGCTCAGGTTCGAATTTTGCTCTAAATTGCGTATTTTTGATGTTGTGTATTGATCTAGTAAAACTGTTACCGTTCCATACCACCATGCCACCTGTATTGGTGCCCAGGTGTGAGTGGTAATCTGTACCAAAGTATACATCCATTACGCAATTTTCTCTTGAGGCAACCCCAAAAAATCCACCCACGTTATTACACCCCCTGCAACGCATACAAAACGTTTCAAATTCTTATTCTTCTAGTACACTAATAAGGGTACTTCAAACAACCCCCCGCGTCAACGCAAATACAATTGAAAACTATGAAAACTTTGCGTATTTTCCCACGATGAAAGCTTATGAGGCTGTCTTTGCCGGCCGATGGTCTTGCCTTAAAGCTGTGGCAAAGAGTACAATTGTATATGTGATTGTCGTGGAAGGAGTGGTTAGAAACGTATGATGCCAAACCACTTTTAAAAAACCGTTTTGATCAATCTGAATGGGCAGGTGCTTTCGGAGACCTGGGCACTTTGATACCCTTTGTAATTGGTTATATTACTGTAATGAATATGAACCCCCTGGGTGTTCTGTTTACGTTAGGTATACTGTTAATTATCGCCGGAGCTTATTATAAAACGCCTATCCCGATACAACCCATGAAGGCCATCGGCGGTGCAGCCATAACTCAAACTGCTATAACTTCGGGAATGGTATGGGGAGCGGGCATATTTACCGGTTTATTTTGGTTAATCATGGGAGCAACCGGAGCGCTTAACCTCATCTCTAAAATTACTTCGAAACCAGTTATTAGAGGAATTGTACTTGGCCTCGGTCTTTCCTTTATGATGGAAGGAACCAGGATGATGAAAACTGATTTCGCTGTAGCTGTCATTGCACTGGTGATGACCTTTATCCTGCTCAGTAGCAAGCGAATTCCGGCCATGTTTGCTTTAATTGTTTTTGGTGTTGCGGTTGCTCTGGTTAAAAACCCCGGCTTGGTGCATGAATTGGCCGATATCGAATTTGGTTTGCAGTTACCCCGGATGGCTTTAAGCGAGATGACCTGGAGCGACTTTGTTAAGGGGACTCTTCTCCTTGGCATTCCCCAAATTCCTTTGACACTGGGCAATGCTGTAATCGCTGTAACGGCAGAAAATAACCGGTTGTTTCCTCAGCATCCCGTTACTGAAAAGAAGATTGCAATATCCCAGGGATTGTTAAATTTATTTTCACCGTTGTTTGGCGGTATTCCCTTATGTCACGGGGCAGGAGGCATGGCAGGCCATGTTCGATTTGGCGCCCGCACCGGCGGATCTACTATTATTTTAGGATGCCTTTTATTGGTCGTGGCGCTTTGCTTTAGTGACTCGGTGCTCACACTTTTTAAAATATTCCCCACTAGTGTGCTTGGCGTAATCTTATTTTTTGCCGGATTGGAACTTGCTGTTTCAGCCAGGGATGTCGGTCCGGAAAAAAACGACTTTTATACCCTGCTGGTTACAGCCGGATTTTCCATTTGGAACATGGGTATTGGTTTTCTAGCCGGTCTGGTAATGCAGGAATGCTTCAAGAGGAAAATTTTCAAGGTTTAATTTAAAAAGCCATTAGCCACAGTTATATGGTTAATGGCTATCATGTTAGTGCTTAACAAAAACAACGTTAATTGCTTTGACTAAAGCATTTACTTTGTCGCCTTCGGAAAATCCTGCTTCCTCTAAGCTGTCTCGCGTCATCACGGACGTGAGTCGGATAAAGTCATCCCTTCACCCGCCAACTCACATGACTACCTGATCCATCACATTAAAATAGCCGCCCTTATAGTAGGCGGCAGGCATAAGCCAATTTTAAATTTTAACAGACATAAATTTATATTTATTTGTCAATTAGTCGGGTAACGCATAAATTTCTCCTTTAGTACAAGCTGGTCCAATTTTCAATATACCATAGCTGGCAGCTAAACCAGCCGGAGGGCGTGAAGTGCTGCCCGGGTTGAATAAACGCACGTTATTTTCACATATATTTGCCGGCACATGGGTATGCCCAAAAACCGCCACTTGTACTTCTAATTCTTGCGCCCGGTAATTTAGAGACTGAAATGTGTGCTTGACCTGGTAGAAATGGCCGTGGGTGACCAAGATTTTGCATCCGCCCAGCTTAAGGACTAACTCATCCTGCTCCTGGCATAGTGCATCACAGTTGCCGGGCACAGCATAAACAGGCACTCCTAGCATTGGGCCGATACGCAGTGCATCGCTATAGTAGTCACCGGCATGGATTAATGCATCTATTTTCCCCATTTGCTTAATTGCCTTTACAGCAATGCTAATTGAACCATGCGTATCGCTAATAACACCAACGCGCACGACATTTCCCCTTTCCAAGTACATTTTCCTTGGCCAGGTTAACAACAGCTTTAGCTCCAAAACCCGCCCGGAACAAGTACTGATCGCTTGACCGGTTTAAAGCTAACTTGCAGGAGGAGTTCGAGATATTGCAGCGTAAGCCTTAGCTATTACCTTTATCCGCTGCTGCAGCTAAAATAACTCTGGCCTTTTGCAGCGCTTGTCCCCGGTGGCTGATCGTATTTTTTGTAGCACTGTCTAACTCGGCAAATGTTTTGCCGTATCGAGGTATGAGAAATAAGGGGTCATAACCGAACCCGTTTTTCCCCTTAAGCTTCTCAATAATGATACCTTCACAGGTACCCCGGGTGGTAGCCACCTTTCCGTCGGGGGTAGCTATGGCCACCACACAGCAAAAACGCGCTGTACGTTTTTCTTGCGGTACACCGCTTAGCAGCTGCAAAAGCTTTTGGTTATTGGCGGTGTCATCATGGCCCGGTCCTGCAAAGCGAGCCGAATGCACCCCGGGAGCACCGGATAGATAATCTACTACCAGCCCGGAGTCGTCCGCCAGGGTAGTTCTGCCCATAGTAGCTGCTACCACCTGAGCTTTTTTTATTGCATTGGCTTCAAAGGTATCGCCATCCTCTACCACTTCAGGCACCCCAGGGAAACTTGCCATAGATGTTATTTTAAAATCAGTACCCAATAACAACTGCTGCAATTCCCTCACCTTGCCCTCATTGCGGGTAGCTAAAACAATGGGGTCAGGCTTTAACTTTCTTAAACTAAGTATAATATCTTGATATTCAGATATATCCATGCTCACAGTTTATTCATCCTTTATCAATTTCGTGCAGCAAGTGACTTACCTTTAGTTGCCGATATAGTCGGCTACCGTACCTAAAACGCTTTTCTGGTATTCTATCAACTTCCTAATGCCTGTCTCGGCTAGATCCAGTAGCTGGTTAGTTTCATTTCTACTAAACGAGGCTTCTTCTCCAGTACCCTGAATTTCCACAAAGTGGCCGCCGCCGGTCATCACTATATTCATATCAACTTCAGCAGCGGAATCCTCTATATAGCAAAGGTCCAGCACCAGCTCACCGTCGACCCTCCCCACACTAGTGGCGGCAATAAAATCCTGCAACGGCATTTTATCCAGCTTACCCTTTAACACAAGATAATATAGGGCATCTGCCAGTGCTACAAAAGCTCCGGTTATGGAAGCCGTACGGGTACCGCCATCTGCCTGGATAACATCACAGTCAAGGGTAATGGTGTACTCACCCAATGCCTGCAAGTCAGTAACTGACCGCAGTGCCCGGCCAATGAGACGCTGTATTTCCAAAGCGCGACCGTTTTGTTTCCCCCGCACGGCGTCCCGCATCATGCGCCGACCCGTACTTCTAGGTAACATACCATATTCGGCAGTAAGCCAGCCCCCCTTACCCTCCACCTTACGCCAGCCGGGCAGGCGCTCTTCAACTGTAGCAGTACAAACAACTTTAGTATCTCCCACCTCAATTAAAACCGATCCTTCGGCATGTTTGTTCACATTCCTGGTTATTTTCACCGGTCTCAATTGATTATTTTTTCTTCCGTCCGCTCTTTCCATTTTTGACCTCCGATATGTTATATATTATTAAGGTAAGGTATAAATCTTGTCCTGTTCCGCGGCAGAAACTGCACTCCCAAAGGCTTCCCCGGCCTCCGCCAGTAAATCATCTACATTGTATTCGGGCCAGAAGTGGGTCAGTATCAGCCGTGCTGCTCTGACCTGGCGGGCCAGTTCACCGGCCTGACGAGACGTCATATGAAGACCGGCCATCTTGTCGGCATCTTTATTTAGTCCGCTGGCCTCGCAAAGCAGTAGATCAACATTGCTGGCAACTCTGCTTATTTCCGGTGTGGGTGCGGTGTCACTGGAGAAAAAGAGCGATAATTGCTTGCCTTGGCTGATCCGCACTGCATAACCTGGCAGGATGTGCAGTATGGGTATGAAGTATAGGGTAAGCTCATTAAGCTGTGCTGTTTTAGCCGACACACTGCTCGAACTGCCGGGAGTCAGTTCACCAGGCAGAGCAGCGGGCAGCTCGCTGGTGGGCAATTCTGCTATATTAACCACATCAAAAGCTTTAGTAAATCCCGCCAGCTCCCTGTAGATTTCTGATGGTTTCGGTGGTATAAACAGTTTAATCTTATTCTCCATGCGGCCGTCACGCCTGGCCCCTTCAATAGCGTGACGCAGGCAGTGGATGTCGGCATAATGGTCCGGGTGGTAGTGGGTAATTACTACCCCGTCCAGTTGCCTGTAATCAATATGCTTGGTTAACCGGGCGAAACTGCCGTGACCGGCTTCCAACATCATTACGGTAGATTCGTTTTTCACCAAGTAGCCTGAACAGGCTTCTCCCGGACGGGGATAAGGCGCCCAGCAACCCAGAACAGTTAACTGCATGCAATTCATCTCCATACGTTTAATACATATTCTTTCCCATAGCATAATTTTGTAATACAGCAAAAGCACGAGTGGTGGAACTCAGACCCACCATATTGTACCACTTTTCCACCGGTTTTTAAGCATTATTTTTTGTGGATTCGATGACTCGCATTCGAAGCGGTTAGGTTCAAATGCAAGTCATTCGACATGAATTCTGTTATAAAAGAAGAAGATGTTCCCTGGTTAGGAAACACCTTCTGATATCATGCTAATTTGTTTGTCCAAAGTAATTATTAAGTGCCAGGGCAAGAGCTTCGGCCACTTTGACACGTGTCGATTCCTGCCTGAGCAATTGTTCCTCCTCGTAGTTGGATATAAAGGCTACCTCGGCTAGCACCGCCGGTACGGGGGAAGTGCGCAGTACCACAAAGTTAGCCTGCAGCACACCCAGGCTGCGCCTGCCCAGCTTTTTAACCAATTCGGATTGAACGAGCCCAGCCAGACGTTGGTTATCAGCCTGGTTCACACTTGCAGGGAACTCCCCGGAATCTCGGCGATAATAGGTACTGGTACCATTAAAGTCCCGGCTGACATTGGCATTAATATGGATGCTTAAAAATACTTCGGCACCCTCCTGTTTAGCAATGGCCGTGCGCTGGTATAAATCTACAAACTCGTCGCTGTCCCTAGTCAACACCACCCGGGCACCGTTTGCTGTAAGCAAGTGTGCCAGCTTGGTAGCAATATCCAGGGTGACATCCTTTTCCTGCAATCCAGTTGGCCCGATAGCGCCCGGGTCACGGCCGCCGTGCCCGGGATCAAGAGCGATAATATGCCCTCCTAAAAATTCACCCAATTCAGGTATGTATATATCCAGCTTCAACTGTCGGCGGTCATCGGAAAGCTTGTCCACGCTGACCACCACGTCGTTTAAATCAAATACCACTCGCACAACCGGTGTTTTTTCATTTTCAAGTAACCCGATACGCATCTTCGTGACAGCTTGGGAGTTAACCTCAGACTCTTCCGGTAAATCACCTATGTTCGTATTTTTCAGGTCGATAACCAGCCTTTGGGGATTGCCAAGCATAAACATGTTATAGTTCAGTTCTCCGGCGGCTTTGATGGTGACCAGGGTATGGGTGTTTTCCTGACGCACTTCAATTTTTTCCAGATTAATAGCCTCTACTTGACTGTTTGCATTACTCTGGTCAGTGTCCTCGGTTTCTACCGGTGGATCCCCCTGCGCCGGTGAGGCTTCGGCCTTTTCTATATTACCCGGCCAACCGGCTACCCAACCAATTACACCGCCTTCCATACTGACCTTATACCAGTTGCCGGTTTGCTCCAGCACACCTAAGCGTTCACCACGGCTCACCTTACCGACGACATTGTGCTCCATGCCAGGTCCACCCCGGACATAAACATCATTATTATTGATGACAAGATGTACTGTACTGTTGTCATTGCTATCCAAGCCGCCGTCATTTGGAGTATTATTAATGCCGGTGTTGCTGGAACTACTGTTCTGGGCAGGCGCACTTGGCTGTACCGCCGCCACCTCGCCGACGCTGGCCAGCCAGCCGGCGAGCCAGGCAGTTTTACCTCCGGGGAG